>NZ_JBIVXA010000029.1:0-130517 GCF_044768965.1 Streptomyces sp. NPDC090798 | reverse complement strand
AAGCGAACAAGCCCCACGGGGCTCCCTATGTTGTCTAGGCCCACCGTCAAGCATCACGTGGGACCAGAACGTCAGACATCAGCTGGGATCCGACAGCGGGGCGTGGGGCTTGAAGTTGTATGCGCAGGATGGAAGTTCAAGGCCTCGTCGGTGTGCCAGGGGTAGGAAGAGCGCTGGTCGAGCCGTCCAAGTGATGCGTGTGTCGCCCTGGTTGATTGAGACTGTGCAGGATTCCGAGCACAGGAGAGCTCTCCTCGTCTCGATGCGGCCCTCGTACAGCCATTCCCAGGCTTCGTCGGAGGCTCTGGAGTCCAGTGCTGGCGTGATGGTGCGGAGCGCGATCGCTATCCAGCGGTCTGCCTGTCCGGCCGAGTGGGCGTCGAAGGAGCTGTGAAAGGTCGGCTGCTCTGCCTTGGTGAGGTCTTCGGTCCAGCATTCGCACCAGAAGCCGCGGGTGTATCCGTTCACGGGGTCGCTCCCGGTGGGTAGGCCACGAGGACGTAGCGCGTGTTCTCGTCGTGCAGGGTGAGGTGGTAGGCCGTGCCTGTGGTCAGGTAGGCGAGGGCTCGTTCGTGCTCGCGCTCGTCCCGCAGCCAGTAGCGGCCCGGCTGGGCGTATGCCATGTCGAGTTGGTCCGTGACGTTCCTCGTGCGCTCTCGAAGCCATCGCACCGCGAGGCGGGGGCTTGTCGCTTCGTGTGATCCCAGGGGGATGGAGCTGGTTTCGTGCAGCGGGTAGGCCGTGGCCCAGCAGCGGTACGCGCCGCCCTGTCCTTCCGCGGCTAAGTCCTCGGGAGTGGTCGACGTCAGCACGGGTGTCCCCCCGGGCGGGCGCTCGTGAAGAGTTCTGCGGTGACTGTGTGGCCGGCTTGGCTGTCGTGGATCACGACCCGGTGTGCGATCGCGCTGACCATGCCGAGGCCTCGCCCGTGTGTGGCGTCCTGGTGGGCATGCTCGGCCTTCGGCGCCGTCTTGGTGCCGCCGTCGTCCGTGACTGACAGGGCGACGACCTGGGAGGAGACCGCGAGGGCCAGATGGAAGCTGCCCGACTGCTGTCCGCTGGCGGTGTGCAGGATCGCGTTCGCGCTCAGCTCGCTCACAATCAGTTCGGCGTCCTCGGCTAAGGGCGAACCCGCGAGGATGTCCCGCGTCCAGCGTCGGGCCCTGCTGACCTCTTCGGGGAAACCAGGGCAAGTGAGTCCCCAGACCCGGGCGGTGCTCGTATACTCGTGCATACAAGTTCCTTCGTGCTGGTAGGCCGCCATGCGCAGCGGGTTCGGGCTAGACGAGTTTCACGCCGTCGTGGGCGCGGATGGCCGGCGGGGACGCCGCGTCGAGTGCGTCCAGGACGCGGATCGCGTACGCCTCGTCGGCGAGTTCGGTGACTTCTTCGCGGGTGGCCCAGCGCAGTGCGTAGGTCTCGTCCCCGGTGGTGGGTGTGCCGTCGGCGGCTTCGCAGCGGAAGACCAGAGAGACGATCAGGCCCGTCATGTTCTTGTAGACGCCGGTGAGGGTCGCGGGAAGCGCGATCTTGATTCCGGTTTCTTCGAGGACTTCGCGCTGGAGGGCCTCGGGGATGGTTTCCTCGCGCTCGAGGACGCCGCCCGGGGGTTCCCAGTGACCGTTGTCGCGACGCTTGATCAGCAGGGCTCGGCCCTGGTCGTCGACAATGACTCCGGCAACGCTCACGGAGTGCGGGCGGTCAGTGGTCACGTTCCTCGGCCTTCTCGGATGGCTAGGCTCTCCACCGTAGCAACAACACTCGCCCACTCGTCTAGATACCTAAAGGAGTACTCGTGACCTCACTCCCGACCAGTCTGCTCGGCGATCTGGACCCCACGAGCGATCGTGCGGTGTTCCGGCAGATCGCCGACCAGCTGCGCGAGGCCATCGACCGTGGGCGATTCAAGGAGGGCGAAAAGCTCCCCTCGGAAGCTGAGCTCGTCGAGCACTACGGCGTGTCCCGGATGACCGTCCGGAACTCCTTCTCCATCCTCCAGGGCGAGGGGCTCGTCCATGCCGAGCACGGGAAAGGCGTCTTCGTACGGCCACGCCCGCCCGTGCGGCGGCTCGCCTCCGACCGGTTCGCCCGGCGCCATCGCGAACAGGGGAAGTCCGCGTTCATCGTCGAGGCTGATGCTGCTGGCAGTCATCCGCAGGTGGACAGCCTGGAGGTGAAGGAGGAGAAGGCCAGTCAGGACATCTCCACGAGGCTCGGCTCTGTGCGGCGCGTGCTTGCTCGCCGGCGCCGGTATCTGCTCGACGGGCGGCCGGTCGAGTTCGCCACCTCGTATCTCCCGCTGGATATCGCCCGAGACACCCCGATCGCCGAGCCCAACCCCGGTCCCGGTGGCATCTACGCCCGTCTTGAGGAGCTGGGTCACCGCCTCGACCACTTCGAGGAGGAGATCCGGGCCCGGATGCCCGCGCCGTCCGAGGTCAAGACGCTCCGGCTGGCTTCCGGCGTGCCCGTGATCCACCTGATCCGCACCGCGTACGACACCGAGGGGCGGGCCGTGGAGGTCTGCGACACGGTGATGGCGGCGGACGCGTACGTCCTGTCGTACCAGCTCCCGGCGACGTGATCGCATGAGCGGCAGTGTTCTTCAGGGTCAGTGCTGTGCGGGCGGACCTGCGGCGACGCTATGCGGTGGGTCGTTCTGTGGCCTCAGAGGTGGGCGGCTCGAACATGGAGCTGATGCTGTTCCACATGAAGCCTTCCCGCCAGTCCGGTTTGGCGGCCGCCCAGCCGAGGAGCGCATTCAGCACCTTCTCCTGCGAGACGGTCTGCGTCTGGTAGTGCTCGGCGGCGACACCATCGCGGTATTCCAGCTGGTAGGTGTTGTTGTCGCGCATCAGGACCTGGATGTACCAGTCGCCCTGGAGATCCTCGTCTTGCCGTTCAAGAACCATGTGCATGCCGCGTTGCAGGTTGGCGAGCATGGTGCCAATGGCCGGCTTCGAGGGACGCTTGACCGCGCAGCCCCGGGTGTTCGTCGCAATCAGCATGAGCAGATCCTGCCGGATGGCTCTGACAGCTGCTCCTCCCGGCAGATGGGCGGGGCGAGCTGCCTTCACCGGCCGATCGCTCGTGGTGCCGATTCTCCGAACTCGTACGCGCCAACAGGCATACTCGTATAGACGAGTGGGCAAGTTGTGTGGCAGGGTGGTCGTCGTTCCCGGAGATCGGGTTCGAAGGCTGCATCTTGTATAGACGAGTAGATAGGAAGAACTCTTGCGCACCATCCGTGTGGAGACCTCGGCCGCAACGATCCTGCTGACCGAGGCGCCCGAGCCCAAGGTCCGCGACCGGCAGACCGGCGAGATCGCCAAGGACATCAACACCGGCGAGGCACTGATGACGATCGGCGTCGTCTACATCGAGGAAGGGGAGTCCTCCCTCATCAAGGTCACCGTTCCGGAGAGCGGGGTGTCCGAGGGGCTCGCGCTCGGCGCTCCGGTCTCGCTGCCGGGGCTCGTGGCCCGGCCCTGGGAGAGCGTGTTCAACGGGCAGCAGCGGCACGGCATCGCCTACCGCTCCGCCGCCGTCACTCCGGCCGCGTTCCCGGCGGCCCTGGGAGCCACGGCCTGATGACGGATCTGGCAACGCTTCTGGAGGTGGGTGGTCCTGTCGCCGCGCTCGGCGGCGGGGCTGCCTACGCCCGGGCCAAGCACCCCGGCGTCTACTGGTCCACGGTCGGCCTGCCGATATCCACGGCCCGGCTGCTCAGCTCCTACAGCTCCGTCATGGAAGCCTGCGGCCTGACCGTGGCTCCCTCCCGGCTGCGGGTCCTGGCGGTCAAGGCCACCACTCGACGTGAGATCAGCCCCGTACCGCCGCGTCGGGGCATCATCCGGCCCACTTCGACCGGGTTACGGCTTCGTCTGCGGCTCGCTCCCGGGCAGGAACCCGCCGACGTCGCCGCCTCGGCCGAACGGCTGCGGCACGCCTGGGGCGTCCACGCCGTGTACGTCACGACCGTCAAGCCCGGTGTGGTCGAACTGCGGCTCGTCGGCTTCGACGTGCTGCGGCGGGTACGGATGCCGCGCAAGGTCGATGGCGGGTTCCTCAAGGTGCCTGTGGCGCTGCGGGAGGACGCGACTCCCTTCGTACGGGACTACCGGACCGTGCCTCACCAACTGACCCTCGGCGCAACGCTGTCCGGCAAGTCCATGTACCTGCGGCATCTCGTCGCCGGACTCGCCCCGCAACTCGTCGCCCTGGTCGGCATCGACTGCAAGCGCGGTGTGGAGCTCGCGCCGTTCGCCGCCCGGCTCTCGGCACTGGCCACCGATCCCGAGCAAGCCGCCGAGCTGCTGCCGGTGCTCGTCAAGGAAATGGAGGACCGATACGACCTGATCAAGGCCCGGCAAGGGATCGCGCCGGACGCCCCCGACGAGGAGATCACCTCGGACATCTGGGGCCTGCCTGAGCACGAACGGCCAGTACCCATCGTTCTGTTCGTCGACGAGGTGGCCGAACTCTTCCTCGTCGCCACCCGCAAGGACGAGGACCGGCGCGACGAGATGGTCACCCAGCTCATCCGCCTCGCCCAGCTCGGCCGCGCCGCCGGCATCTATCTGGAGGTCTGCGGGCAGCGCTTCGGTGCCGAACTGGGCAAGGGCGCGACCATGCTCCGGGCTCAGCTGACCGGCCGTGTCTGCCACCGCGTCAACGACGAAGCCTCCGCCAAAATGGCACTCGGCGACATCGCCCCGGAAGCCGTCTCCGCCGCCTGCGCCATCGCGCCCGAACGGCCCGGCCTGGCCGTCGCCGGTGACACCTCCGGCGGCTGGTCCCGCATCCGCACCCCGTACCTCTCCCTCGGCGACGCCGCCGAGATCTGCCGCGAGTCGGCCCACCTGGTGCCCGACCTGCCCGCGCTCAAGCCCTTCCGGCCCGACGTACCCGTACGGCCCGTCGAGACAGCGACGGCCCCGGTACTCCAGCCACGCCCCGTCACCGACTGACGCTCACCCCCTCCCCACCCCGGTCGGCGTGACCGCCTCGCGCCAACTCCCTACCCCTCCCATGCCTGAATCCGGAAGGAGTCGCAGCATGCGCGCCCAACTGGCCCGTGTCGACGCGGTACTCGTCCAGGCACTCATCGCCGCAGCGCTGTCCTTCGCCCACCTGCACGACGTCGCCTCGGCGGCCGGTCAGGACGGATGGAAGGCCTGGGCGTATCCCGTCTCCGTCGACCTGCTGCTCGTCGCCGCTTGGCGCCGACTGCGAACCGGCGAGGCGAAAGCGGCTGGGTGGTGCTGGTTCGTCATCGCGCTCACTGCGTCTCTCGGGGCGAACGTCGCCACCGCCGGACTCCTCGACTTGGACCAGGTGCCGGCATGGCTGCGCATCCTCGTTGCGGGCTGGCCCGCGGTCGCCTTCCTCGGCGGAACACTCCTCGCTCACTCGGCCCCGAGTCCGGCCCCGCACGAGGACACCGAGGACGAGCAGGACCAGGAGGACGCGCCCGATCCCGCCCCGGAGCTCCCCACGCAACCGGCTCCCGAGCCGCCCCCTGCTCTGCCTGCCGTAGCCGTCCCGGCTGCCCTGATCGAACACGCCCGCAAGGTCGCCGCCGAACACCACACCCGTACCGGAACGGCCATCGACACCCCGACCCTCCGCGCCCGGCTCGGCGTCCCCGCACCCATGGCCGAAGCCATCGCCGCCCACCTCTGAAAGGAGTCCCACATGTCCCCTGACCGGCGCTTCCGTGACATCACCCGCATCGGCCCCGTCCGGGTCGGTACGTCTTACGACAACCGGGGCCGTGAGAAGCACACCGCCGCCTGCACCGCCCCGCGCTGCGGCTTCTCCGCCGACTACGACAGCCGAGCCGCCGCCGAACTCGCCGCCCGCACCCACCGCTGCCCCGTCCGCTGAAAGGACCTCGCCCCCGTGACCGTCAGCCTCCCGCTCGTCCTCGTCCTCGGCTTCATCGCCTGGGGAGCGGTCAAGTTCCTCGGCGTCCGCACCTGGATCGTCGTCGTGATCGCCCTGTTCGGCTTCCTGCTCTCGCACACCTTCATGGCCCCCGCCATCGACTCCGGCACGCGTTCCGGCGTGGGCATTGTCAACGGCTCACATGACTAGACGAGTAGATAAGGAGAGGTTCGCTGTGTTCCTGCCCAAGTACCCCAACAATCCGACCCCGCCGCCCGCGCACACCCACGCCCCGGCCGATCCAGTGTCCGTACGACGCACGCTCCCGCAGATCTCCATCAGCCCCGGAGCGGTCGCGGCCGTCCTCGTCGGCGGAGTCGTCCTGACCGCGCTCCTGGCCGCCGTCGCCGTCACGGCCATCTCAGTCGCCATCGCAGCCGTGGTCCTGCGCTCGATGCTCCGCGACCACCACCGGCGCTGAACGGCACCTGGTGCCCCGGGGCGGTTCGACACGGCCAAGCATCCACCGCCCCGGGGCTCATCCCTCCTGACCAGCCAGCAAGCCAGCCAGAAGGAGAACGCCATCTTCACCCGCCCCACCCCGCCCCCACTGCCCGAACTCGCCAAGCTGGCCCAGCACGGCACCCTGCCCGGTATCCTCCGGCAGCTCTCCGGACTCGGCGGCTGCACGACCCCGATCCGCCTCGACGGCCACCGCACCGAATACGACGTCAACACCCGCACCGGCGAGATCGGCAACGTCCTCCACCGCCTCGACTCCGCCACCCTCCCGGCCGGTCACCTCCTGGTCCGCTGCAACAACCGCCGCACGACCCGTTGCCCGGCCTGCGCCGAGGTCTACCGCCGCGACACCTTCCACCTGATCACCTCCGGCCTGCGCGGCGGCAAGGGCGTCCCGGAACGCGTCGCCGCCCACCCCCGCGTCTTCGCCACCCTCACCGCACCCAGCTTCGGACCCGTCCACAACCGCCCCACCGGTCCGGCCGGTTCAGTCCGCCGCTGCCGCTGCGGCGTCCTCCACGACCAGGACGACGCCGAGCTCGGCACCCCGCTCAACCCGGACACCTACGACTACGAAGCCGCCGTCCTCTGGAACGCCCACGCCGGTCCGCTCTGGCGCCGCTTCTCCACGTACCTCCGCCGGGAGGTCGCCAAGCGGGCCGGACTCTCACAGCGCGCGTTCCGCCAGTACGCCCGGGTGTCCTTCGCCAAGGTCGCCGAGTACCAGAAGCGCGGCGCCGTCCACTTCCACGCCGTCATCCGCATCGACGGCCCCGAGGGCGGCGACACCCCGCCCCCGGCCTGGGCCACCGCCGAGCTGCTCACCGATGCCATACGCGCCGCCGCTGCCCACGTCCGCGTGGATGGCCTGGTCATCGACGGACGCGCCCACACCTTCACCTTCGGCCGCCAACTCGACGTCCGCACCATCCGATCCGCCGACTTCGAGGGCGGCCAAGAACTCACCGAACGGGCCGTTGCCTCGTACATCGCCAAGTACGCCACCAAGGGGGCCGAGACCGCCACGGGAGCTCTCGACCGCCCGCTCAAGTTCCTCGCCGAACTCGCCCAGCTTGACATCAGCGACCACGCCCGCCGGCTGATCCGCACCGCCTGGACGCTCGGGGCCCGCAAGGAATTAGAAGATCTCCGGCTCCGGGCCTGGGCTCACATGCTCGGCTTCCGCGGCCACTTCTCCACCAAGTCACGCCGCTACTCCACCACCCTCGGCGCCCTCCGCACCGCCCGCGCCGAATGGCGCCGCGCCCAAGCCGCAGTGATCACCGAGGACGAGCCGGACACGACTCTCGTTCTCTCGCACTGGGTCTTTGCCGGAATCGGCCTGTCCGCCGCCGAAGCCTGGCTCGCCGCGTCCCTCGAACCCGCTCTCGGTACGGAAGGAGAACCGACGTGAACCCGCAACGCGACGAGCTGATGACCGTGCGCCAGGTCTTGGACGAGCTGGGCGGGGTCTCTCGCCGGACGTTCTACCGCTGGCGCGAGTTGGGGCACGGGCCGGCCGCGTTCAAGCTGCCCAACGGGGAGCTCCGGGTGTGGCGGAGTGACTTCTCCACGTGGCTGCGAGAGCTGGAGGCCGCGGCGTGAAGTCTCTCGACGTGAAGGTCTGGGCCGTACGGAAGCGCGATACGAAGACGCCCTCGTACGGCGTTCGGTGGTCTGTGGCGGGCAACGTCTTCTCCGACTCGTTCCGCACGAAGGCACTCGCCGATCACTACCGCTCGAAGCTGATGCGCGCGATGCGCGACGGCGAGGAGTTCGACCAGGCGTCCGGGCTTCCGGACTCGATGGAACCGAAGAAGTCGGCTGTGTCCTGGTACGACTTCGCTCTTCGGTACCTCGCCATGAAGTGGCCGCACGCCGCTCCCAATACGCGCAACGGCATCAACGAATCGCTCACCAGCGTGACCGTGGAACTGCTCGACGAGCGGGCCGGACGGCCGTCCGATCAGGCCATCCGCCAGGCGCTCCGCAACTGGGCTTTCGTCCTGCCGGGGCCCGACGACCGAGATGTCCCGGACGACGTACGGAACGTCCTTCACTGGGTGTCGAAGGCATCGCGACCGCTCGCCGATCTCGCTGAACCGGCTACGGCCCGTGCGGTGCTGGACTCACTGAAGCTCAAGCTCGACGGCACGGCCGCGGCAGCCGAAACCGTGCGGCGCAAGCGGCGGACCCTCGTCAACGCTGCCAACTACGCGGTCGACCTGGGAGAGCTGCGCGAGAACCCGATCACGGCCGTCCGCTGGCAGAAACCGAAGGTCTCCAACCAGGTCGACCCTCGCGTTGTCGCGAACCCCGAGCAGGCTCGCAACCTCTTGGCAGCCGTCTCCTACGTGGGCGGCTACCGGCGGGCCCGCGGTCGGCGGCTGGTGGGTCTCTTTGCTGCGATGTACTTCGGCGGCCTCCGGCCGGCTGAAGCGATCGGCCTTGCCGAGACGGACCTGAACCTCCCCGAACAGGGCTGGGGATCGGCGCTGCTCCACCGGACCCGCCCGTCGGTCGGCAAGCAGTGGACCGACTCGGGGGAGACCCACGACGACCGCGGTTTGAAGAACCGGCCGGTTGAGGACGTCAGGCGGGTGCCGATCCCGCCCCACCTTGTCTCCGCACTCCGCGAGCACCTGGCCACTTTCGGGACGGCGGACGACGGGCGGCTCTTCTTCAGCGAGAAGGGCTCGGTCGTCCCGTCCTCGACCTACTACCGCGTATGGCAGGAGGCCCGCCTCCTCGCGCTCCCGCCGGCTGTGGCGTCCTCGCCGCTCGCGAGTCGGCCGTACGACCTCCGTCACTCGGCGCTGTCGACCTGGCTCAATGCCGGTGTCGACCCCACCGAGGTGGCTGAGCGCGCCGGTAACAGCGTCGAGGTCTTGCTGACCCGCTACGCGAAGTGCCTCGACGGACGGCAGGACGTCGCCAACCGACGTATCGAGGATCTGCTCCGCGAGTACGAGTGAGACAAACCGGAGAGGAGCGCCCGAGCTAAGGGCGCTTCTCTCCTCAATGGCCCCTGAAAGTGGAAGGATCTCAACACCGCAGAGGTGGGAGGAAATCTGTGTCGAAACAGGTCATACGTCCGAGTGATGTGAACCCCTCGGCTGAGATGGCTGAGTTCCAGTTCTGGAAGTGCCGTCAATGTGGAAGCGAGCCCTTGGGGCTGTTCGTCGACGAGCGGGGCCGGTACCACTACCGGCACGACGACCCTGATGGCCTGGATCCACACACCGATGTCGTAGCTCTTGGGTACGTGGACGGGGTACTGACCCGGTTCTGACATACGGACGCGCAGCGGCCCTGGATTGCTAAAGCATCCAGGGCCGCGCCCGTTTGCTGGCTCGGTGACGTAGGCGAATTCAAGGTCTTGTGGCCTCATGTCTCTAGCTGCTGCCATGTCGGCAACGTCAGTTCGAGAGCGCAGGGGGCCTTGTGGAACTGCACGTAACTCGCTGGAAGCGCTATGGGCATGATCGTCTGTACGCCAACCTGTCTGATGGCACCGCAGTTGGCTGGGCGGACGCCAAGACCGGGGACATCGTGGTCTTACGGACCGACTATCGCGACGACGTCATTGCCGTGTTGACCCAGCACTTACAGAGCTTCACCGAGCCAGATCCACCCGACAGGGCGCCTGAGGCTAAGGCGCGTCCGGTGTTGCCGCCGCTGACGCCGGCCGAGGACCTGGCTGTCAACCCTCCTGGGAGGTCCCTGCGTGAACTGCTCGACAAGTCGGGCCCGGGTCTCGTGGAGCGAGTTGTCGCACGCCTTCTGCGGCGACCGACAGAGTGGGACTCCTGGCAAAAGGGATTGGCGGGGGAGCGGCGCGTGGGAGCTGAGCTGAACCGCTTGTCGCGCCATGGCTGGCACGTCCTGCACTCCATCCCCCTGGCCGACAAAGTGGATGTCGATCACTTGCTGATCGGGCCCGGTGGCGTGTTCAGCATCAATACAAAGCACCACGACAAAAGGGCTGTGTGGGTCGGAGAAGACTCCGTGAAGGTCGATCACGGAAAGCCGGCGCCCTACGCGCGCAAGAGCCGGGCGGAGGCCAAGCGAGTAGGCCGAGTGCTTGAGCGCTATTGCGGCTTCCCTGTACCGGTGGAGCCGGTGCTCGTCTTCGTCGGCGTGACTGATCTCAAGGTGGTCGTCACGCAGCTCAGCGTGCGCGTGTACCGGGAGCGTGAGGTGGCGGCACTGGCGCCCCTCTCAGGAGTGCTGACGGCCGAGCAGGTCGAGCAGGTGTACGGCGTCGCACGCCATCGCCTGGCTTGGAGAGGTGCCGCCGACGGCGACACGAGGGATCTGAACATCTAGTTGCGCCACGCTTTGGGCTGGTGCTCTCGGGACGACGCCGATCGATGTGGCCCCTGCTGGTGGGTAGCTGCGGTCTCGTCAGCCCCACTGAGTGACGATGGCTTCCTCGACGCTGAAGACCGCACCGCACTCGGCGCACTGCGCGTCACCGAAGACGTAGGTCAATTTCCGGGCGATGTCCGGCTGGCCGTCTGCGAGTGCGCGGGAGTGGAGTCTTTGGGCCAGTCCCTCCAAGGCTTCGGGGGCCCGAGGTCGTAGCGGCACCTGCCTCGCCGAGGTGGAGGACTCCATGTACATGCTGTCCGTGGTCGAAAAGTAGCCGTACTCGCCGAAGGCTATGAAGTTCTCCGTGCCACATGTGAGGCAGGGCACCTCGTACTCCTCGTCGTTCAGCGTGTCGAACTGCTCGCCCCAGACCTCGACGTCCTGGAAGCTGAGCAGCGCGGCCAGCAAGTAGACGTAGTTCGTGGGGTCGTCGGCGAGCCCGGGATCCTGGAGGGCTTCATCGGTCAGTTGCGCCAACTCGGAAATCTGGGAGGCGTAGGTGACGTGGGGATCCTCATCGCCGTACGGCTGATCCGTGCTGGCCACAATGGAGCCGGCCAGGCAGAGGGTCATCCTCCGGTCCACCGCTGACCACTGACGCGCCATTGCGGTCAGAGCGGGCAAGGCCGCGTAGCTCGCCGAGTAGACCGTGCCCTGATGGCACAGTCGGGACCAGAGTTTGGTCCAGCCCGGGTCCTCGGCGTCAGGGCCCACTGAGGCAAGCAGTCTGGGGACGTCTTCTGCCGTGCCGTAGGCGTGGTGGAGCCGGGACCAGTCCGTCATGCCGATGATCTAAGCAGTCGGGCACTGCACGATGCCGCGGCCGCCGCGAGGGCGTGTGAGCCAGACGTCTCTGAAATCCGGCAGTGACCTGCGGCGACGGGCCAAGATCCCGTCCACGCCTCGTCCACAGACCCCGACATACAGCGGCTTCGGGCGGCATCTGCCTGCACATACGCGAAGACCCCGGCCTCAGCGTTTCCGCTGGTGACGGGGTCTTTGGGCACCTCATACAGGGTGCCCCCGGCAGGATTCGAACCTGCGCACACGGCTCCGGAGTGATTGCGCCGATCGAGCCTCGCACCCCGCCTGACCTGCGCGGGAGCCAGTCCCTTGTGGTACGGATACACACACTGTGTCGGAGCTGTGTCGCAGCGAGCCCACGACTGGACGCTGTGCTGGCCCATTCCCACGTGCGGACAAAGACTCTGGGCGCCGTGGGCCAGAGACTGCCTTGTCCCCAAGCAACTTGGGCGGGACTCGTCCAGTGGGGCTGTCCTGGGGCGACAGCCCCCCGACGTGCCGCCCGTCCGCGCGTGAGGAGCGCGGGGGAGCGGGGAATGGTCGCGAACACTCGCGACCGTCAGTGAATGAGACCGGAACTGAGACCAACGGCAGTATCGATCGGCGCTCGCCACCGGGCGTACTACTCGGGGTGGCCCCAGGCGCTGGGGGCATACAACCGTGACGAATAATGCGCGGGTGACGACGAGTTCAGTGCCGTATGCGGATGTTCCCGCTCGCCCCTGGGTGTCCGCGGATGCCAGGCGGTGGGCGGACGTCCGGGTGCCCGCGTGGGCGCGGCCGGTGGGGCCGGCTGTGGTGCTGCTGGTGGCGGTGGTCATGGCGGCGGTGATGTTCTCGCCCGACTCGATGTGCACGGTGGCAGCGCCCTGTGGGGCGGACTGGCTCGATGCGGCCGGATCGATGCTCTTCCTGCCGCACTTGGTGTGGTTGTTTGTGCTACCGGAACTCGCGCTCGTGTCCGCTCCGTTGCTGCTGATCTGGATGAGCAATCCCGATATTTGGCTGGGTGGGCCGGCCGAGAAGATCGCGGACGCCGTCGTTGTGGCGGGGCTGTGCTGGGGCTGGGCGGCCGTCGTGGCGCGGCTGCGGGCGCGCGGCCGCCAACGCTCGCTCGTGCTCGACGCGGCCGGCGGCATCACGGTGCCTGCCCCGGCGACGGACGACGTCCGCCCTTGGCGCCGGGGCCTGGTCCGCGGCACTGTGGGGGCGATCCTGTGCGCGGTGGCCGGTGCCCTGATTACGACCGTCGTCGTGGACGACCGGGCAGACGACCGCCTGGCCCGTACGGCCACGTCGGAGAACGCCCGAGTCGTGGCCTACAACACAGACGACTACACCGTCACCGTCCGCCTCTCAGACAACACACGACACAGGTTCGACGCGCAGGGCAGCTATCGGGTCGGCAGTAGCGTGCCGGTGCTGATGCACGGCGATTGGATGCGGCTCACCACTGAGCCCTACGGCGACCGCACCGGCCGCCAGGCGCTGGCACTCATCCTCGCCGGGCTCGGTGTCACCGTGCTCGGCTCGGGCCTGCTCTCCCGCCGCCGGGCGGTGGCGCTGCACCGCGCCCCGGTCCCGGTACTGCGCGTCCTGACCCGTCACGATCAGGGGCGTACGGAGATTTTCGCCGCCGACGACACCGCCACCCTGCGTCCGGTGCTGAGCTACGAGCCCCACACCGGTACCCGCACGGCACTGCGCCAAGCCCTGCTCTACGGTGCACCTCGCGAGGGCGGTGAGTTGATTCTGGCGAGCGCAACGGAGTCCGGGCAGTGGCTCGTCGAGGGGACCGCGTCCCCGATACGGCACGGTTCTCCCGACGGAATGGGCAAGCCCGGGGTATACCGTCCCGGCACAGCACGCACGGCCGCACACCGCCGGGCCGCTGAGGCCCGCGTCCAAGACGCCCTCGCCGCGATGACCCCTGCTACCGGACCGGTCCGGTGGCAGGCAGGTCCGGTGGCGCGCTCCGTCGGAGCGGCGTTGATCGTCGTGACCATCATGCTGCTGGGGACGCTCTTCACGGGTTCCCCTACGTGGTGGCAGCTGCCCTTCTGGTCGGTGGGTGGTTTGTACTGGGTGAGCGTCTGCCTCCGGATGATGATCTGGCGGATCACCGCCGACTCCAAGGGACTGCACGTTCGCGGCCTGTGGCGTACTGCCCACCTCCCGTGGGCGGATGTCATCGGCGCTGTCTACACCCCCGAAGGTGAGCTGATCGTCCGTTGCCGCACCAATGTCGACGACACCCCCGTCGGCAGTGTCGGCTTCCCGCCGCTGGAGCGACGGCTGCGCCGCCCAGGCCGTGCTGAGCGTGCCGCCGCCGAGATCACCGCGATGGTCCGCGAGCCGGGCCTGCGGCCGAAAAACGACGCCGGATGCACATGAGCGACCCCCACTCCGACCCTGTCACGCTCAGCGGTGCGTCATATCGGCCGCTCGGGTGCTGACGCCAAGCAACTGAAGCTCGCGTGCCGTTGGGGTGGCTGCCGTACTTCGCTGCTGTAGTGCAGCGGCTCCGGAAGGTACTTCGGCTCGTTGCATTCTGCCTGTTCAGCAGGCTATGAACGGTCGGACCATGGCTATTCGTCCATGGGTGGTCCACGGTCCCGGGCAGCGCGCCCCTTGCAGAAAGTGTGTTTGATGTTCGTATCGAGGATCGCGCCCACGCGTAGGACGTGGCTGGCTCGACCTGACGTGTCCGGGTCTGCTTGACGGCCACTCAAGTGTTGTTCGAAAGAAGATTCACCTAAAAGGGCACAACCCGCGACGATATTGGGCATGTTGCACGCAGCCGCATAGGCGGCGATCGGACAGTGGTCACTAGTCCATGGAGGGGTCGCGAGGAGCTGAAGAGCTAGACGCTAGCTTGCGGCAAGTTCCCAGAGTCCCGCCCAACTGGCCTTCCTCGACACGTACTACTGACATATGCCGAACCAGTGGGTACGATCACGCTCTGGGGCGGAACCATTACGCGGGGGTATTGTGGCTGACAGCACTTCGAACTCAGACTCTGGACTTCTGGGGAAGATTTCAGCTGATCCTGCAAGTCAGCAAATCCCGGTCGAAATTAGCTTTGAGATCATACGGCTTTTTTCTGAAGGGCTTTACCAGAGCCCGCATAAGGCGATCGAAGAGCTCGTTTCTAACAGTTTCGATGCAGGCGCAAAGAGTGCTCGCATCATTACGCCGCGATCAAAGTCGGAAGACCCGCTCGGCGCTGATTCATTGTGGGTAATCGATAATGGTTCCGGAATGGACGAGGAGGGGTTTGCTCGCCTCTGGCGTGTTGCGGAGTCTACGAAATCAGCCGACTCCACCGTTCAAGGAAGACGCCCTATCGGACAGTTCGGGATCGGCAAATTAGCCGCCTACGTCCTTGCCTGGCGACTTACTCATATCAGTAAGGTGGGGGAGTATTATTACTACGCTTCTATGGACTTCAAGAAGGTGGAGGGTAAACGTCAGAACGACCCCAATGCCGGGCCTGTATCGCTTGAGCTTCACATTGTAGAAGAAGACGAGGCGCGGGATCTACTGGAGGAAGTCCAAGCCAAGGATCCAAAAGCCTGGGACATGATGTTCGGTGCTAAAGCAGCGCCAACTTGGACTGCAGCTGCACTTAGCGATTTTAAGACGCTCTTCGAAAAATTCCGCCCGGGTGTGCTGAGCTGGGTGATGAGAACCGGTCTCCCTCTCGCCAGCGACTTTAAGATCTTCCTTAATGGTGAGGAACTAAGGTCGGCTAAGGAAGATGCAGTTGTCCTCAAAGACTTTAAAATCGGCGGCCCTTCAGATAAGGCAGCCCAAAAGTTAGGGATCGAGACAACAGCAACTGGAATCTTGATCCCAGGTATCGAGGGCGAGATTACAGGAAATGCGACGCTGTATGAGAAGCCTCTGATTACTGGAAAGTCTCTTCAGTACGGCCGCAGTAACGGGTTTTTCATTCGGGTGCGAGGCCGGGTGATCAATCTCGAACAAGAGCTTTTTGGACTTGAGACGCTTAACCTAGCCGTCTGGCATCGATTTAAGATGGAAGTACATGCGGACGGTCTTCGCACGCACTTGCTCTCATCACGTGAGGGTGTGCGGGCCTCTGACGCTCTTGAGCAATTTCGAGATTACTTGCGGGCCAAATTTAATGAGGCCCGTGTGGTGTACACGGCCGAGAACAAAGAGAAGCTTGTTGGGTTCGACCTCAAGCTTCTTCTGAAGGAAGGGTCGCCGAGTATCCTCGCTGACCCGCTGGTGGCAGCGATTCAGAATGCTGTCGTGCAGGCTCAGCAACCGTCACATTACATCACTGCTCCGAGCCACCTTGATGAGGATGAGCGTGCAGAGTGGATTGAAGAGTTCTCTCGCGATGTGATGGAGCAACCCTTCCTTGATGTTCAGATCAGGGATATGGGGGCGTACGATCGGCTAGCTGAATATGATGCGAAGACTAGAATTCTGTACATCAATCAGGAGCACCCCTTCGTTGCCAAAATAATGGCACATTCGAAGAATCAGACACCTGCCACCTTGTTTGCTACTTCAGAGGTGCTGACGGATGCTTTTCTTCGGGAAGGTGGAATTTCTCCCGAAATTACTGCCGAAGTATTTGCGCTTCGGGACCGGGCTCTTCGCCAAATTGCGGGGGACTACGGTCCGGATGCCGCGGAGGTCTTGAGGCATCTATCCATTGCAGACCAGAACAAAGACGCACTGGAGAAGGCTGTGGGTCAGGCCTTCCTTGTTTTGGGATTCCAGTACGAGCGACGCGGCGGAAACCGTGGGGGAGCGGACGGAATCCTGGATGCCCGTCTTGGGCGTGGAGAAAATAAGCTGGAAGATTTCCGAATCGTCTATGATGCCAAGACTACAGCGGGAAGCAGCATTCCAGTAGATAAAGTGCATTTTGATGCACTTTGGGATTTCATTCATGAAGAGTCTGCCGACTTTGGATTCTTCATCGGGAAAAAATTTGACGGCCAAGACAAAGATGATTCCTCAGTAAATAGGAGGACGGCCCTTGGTCGTGTTGATCGCCCCATGACCGTGATGCTCACTGCCCAGTTGCGACGCTTGGTTGAGCTTCACTATCAATTTGGGGTGACACTTAATCAGATTCGAGAACTATTCACGAGTGCTTTGACTGTGAAGGAGGTCGAGAAATGGCTCGACGCTCTCGAGTCTAGTTTCCGTGAGACGCAGCAGCCTGTCCCTCTGAAGAAACTCTTGAGGGGGATTGAGCGTGAAAAGGGCGACATTAAAAGTCAGCCAAATGTGTACGCAGTTCGCGCCACAGATCCTCGCCTAAGAGGCTATGAGCCGGCGAAGCTTATTGCTGCATTGCAGGCAGTGCAGACCATAGTTGGATCTCGTTGGCTAGAGGTAAATCCCGCCAGCGGTGATGTCCGCATGTCACACACGGCAGACAGTATCATCACTGAAGTTGACCGCCGCTTGCAGGATGACTTGGGCTTGCCTGCAGTGCCTGACGATCCGGAGTCGTGATCATGCGTTCGCTTGCCGCACCTCACCCTTTTCCTGCACGTATGGCTCCAGAGTTGGCGCTGAAGGCGCTCGAGGTAGAGCGAGGCGAGAAAGTAGTTCTTGATCCTATGTGCGGATCTGGAACGGTTTTGCGAGCGGCGGTAGAGGCCGGGCATCGTGCTCGGGGCTTCGACATGGATCCACTTGCCGTTCTTATGTCCTCGGTCTGGACTCACTCCTCGTCCGCGGCGGGGCTGCGGGGGGCCGCAGAGGCTCTGGTCCTGGAGGCTCGGGGCATGATGTCCGCCGGTGTTGACCTGCCTTGGATGGATAGTGACTCTGAGACGTCAGATTTCGTAGACTTTTGGTTTGCGAAAGAACAGAAGGAAGACTTAAGAGTTCTCTCCTATCTACTTCACGACCAATCAGGCAGGTTCGCTGATGGCCTACGTCTTGCGCTCAGTCGAATCATCGTTACGAAGAAGCGTGGGGCTTCTCTCGCGTGGGATGTATCGCATAGTCGACCTCATAGAGTGGGGACCGAGAACGAATTCGATGTAATGTCGGGGTTCATTAAGGCCGCGGCGGAAATCGAAAAGAGGATGAGTCCCTCCTTTGGTGGATCCGCTAATGTCGAACGTGGAGACGCTAGGAATCTTCAGTCTCTGTCCGATTGCTCTATTGACCTCGTGGTTACTTCTCCGCCTTATCTCAACGCTATTGATTACCTTCGCGGGCACAGGATGGCTCTCGTGTGGCTAGGCTATAAGCTTGGTGAGCTGCGTGAGATCCGGGGCGCTAGCGTCGGGGCTGAGAGAATGTCAAAGGTCAACGATGAGCGGATAATCGGTTTGGCTGCTGACTCGGATATTTCTCAACTATCCGGAAGGATGGCTGGAATTTTCTGGCGCTATGTCGAGGATATGTCCAGGGTGATGGCTGAGATCTCCCGTGTGCTGAAGCCGGGTGCTCGGGCTGTGATGGTGGTAGGGAACTCGACGATAAAGGGGACCTTCGTCGACAATGCTGGGGTGACTCGTCGAGCCGGCGTCTTGCATGGACTCAGTGTTGAGGCAATCAGCGAAAGAGAGCTTCCAGCGGGTAGGCGATACCTTCCCCCGCCCTCAGCTAATGGAGCATCCATGGATAGCAGAATGCGAACTGAGGTCGTTCTGGAGTTGGTTAAGCCGCGCACGATCTGACGCCGACCGCCCCAGCCACAGAGGGTGTCTCCCACTTCATGACCGCAGCTCGCCAGCGCGGCTGCCGGGCGCGGCCAGCCGGGGCGCAGACAGGGGGCAGCCCGCGCCGTGCGCGGGCCTTCATCAGGTAGAGAAATTTCCACGCCCTCCTGTTCGCCTACTCGTGAGGCAGATCAGATCGGAAGTCGCCTCCGGCTCCTACGCCCGCTGAGAGGTCGGCTTCGCCGACGGAGCTGTAACACCCCGGGGTGTTACAGCCATCTGTGACCGGACAGCCCGGACAGCGGTCCTTTGACCTGTCCGGCCCGTTTGTGCAGTTGAGAGGCCTAACCGGACAGCCGGACAGCTGGGACACGCCGCCAGCACGGGTGCTCGTGGGAAGCTGGAAGCGACGGTGTCCGAAGGAGGAATGCGTGCCGAGCCCCAGCCCACGCGGGACGTATCAGGTGATCTCTCAGGCGTTGCGCGAGCGGATTGCCGCTGGGGCCTACCCCGACGGGTTGCCGTCCGAGGCCGAGATCGGGCGCGAGTTCGGGGTGGCCCGTACGACGGTGCGGCGTGCTCTGCATGCCCTCGAAGAATCGGGGGACATCAAGACCGTTGCTGGCGTTGGACGCAGTGTCGCCGGGAGCGCTGGGACCGCACCGTACGAACAGATCATGGCGGACTTGTTGGAGCAGATCCGGAAGGGCGACCTGCCTGCGGGTACGCGCCTTCCGAGCGAAGCGGACCTCGTTGAGAAGTACGGGGTGTCTCGCGGCACGGTTCGCCGCGCCGTGCGTGAACTGGAGACCGCCGGCCACGTCGAGGCGCGGCACGGTGTTGGTCGGTTCGTCAGCTCTCCTTCTTGAACTCCCGATTGTCTCGGAGGCAATGGAAAATGCAACTGGTCAAGTGGGCCCACGACCTTGCTGAGTCGCTGTTGGCCGACAGCCTGCCGCGGCGGTGGGCCCACTCTCAGAGGGTCTACTCCCAGGCATTGACCCTGGCACCGGCGCTGGGTGAGGACGCCGAGTTGTTGGCGGCCGCCGCCATCGTGCACGACGTCGGGTATGCCCGGGCCGCCGTCGATACTGGACAGCACATGATCGACGGGGCCCGGTACTTGCGCGACGAAATGGGGGCTGACCCGCGGCTGTGCAGCATCGTGGCCTTCCACACGTCCTCTCCGTGGGAAGCATCTGAACTTGGGCTGGACGAAGCGCTCACCGAGTTTGGGCCCGCCGAGCCTGAGTTGGTAGACGCGATCACCTATTGCGACCTGACCAGTACTCCGGCCGGAGATCTAGCGGACCCTGCCGAGCGGCTCGCCGAGGTCCTAGAACGGTACGGTCCCGAGCATGTCGTCTTCCGGGCGGTATCCGCGGCCCGGCCCGAACTCATGGCAAGGGTGGCCCGGGTAAAGCGGCGGCGTGCCGAGGTGGTGGAGGCGAAGCTCAACTGATCAACGGCACCTCGTCGTTACGGAACCCCTCTTCGAGGCGTCGACGGGTGGTCGGCGAGACGTCAAGAGAGTCCAGCTCCGCTCTGGGGACCCACCGCACTGCGAAGGACTCCGAACTCACCTTGATCTCGCCACCGAGGGGCCGGGCCCGGAAGCAGAGCGAGAACTCCTGACGCACCTCTCCGTCGGCGAAGGCGATGACGTGTCCGGGGTCGGTGAAGATTCCGACAAGGCCGACCACTTCGACGTGAATCCCTGTCTCCTCCAGAACCTCCCGGGTGACCGTACCGGCGATGTTCTCCCCGACCTCCTGAACGCCCCCCGGCATGCCCCAGCGGCCATTGTCTGAACGTTGCTCCAGGAGGACGTCGCCCGCGTCATTCACGACGAACGCGGTTACCGCGGGCACGATGCTGTTGGCCTTCGGTGCGGCGGGATCGTTGAAGTAGTCGGTGCGGCGACTCATGAGGGCCTTTCGATGGGAACGGCTTCAGACCACACCTTCTCGAAGCTCTGCTGGTACGTCGAGACCAGCTCGGCGCCGGCGACACGGCGGAGGTGGAGCACCGGGGCCATGGGGGCGCTCACGCCGTAGACCTGCGTGTTGATCAGCCACTCGTCGTCGGAGCGGTAGAGGGAGTTGTGGAGGGTTGACCTGTGCATCCGAAACTCGATGCCCGGGACCGAGTACAGCGGACGGTAGAGCTTCATGACCTCGCGCACCTTGTACGCGACGCCCTCACCGATTTCCTCCTCTTCCCCGCGCCGCTGAATCTCTGGACTGTTGGGGTCGCCTACGAGGATCCGGGCCCGTACGCCTGACGACGCCTTCAGCCTTAGTAGCTGGTGCCACCGTGGGTTCTCCGCAAGGAACACGCCTGCGTGGACGAGTACGCCGATCTCCCGTTCAGCGCGGCCGAAGAGCTGCAACCAGAGTTCCGGGGGAACGTAAGAGCGGTGCGGGTACACCTTTAGAACCTCGGCGTCGGCTGCGTCCAGCCGCTGACCGTCGGGAAGGCCGTTCGGCCAGAGATATGTCTCGTCTTCGTGCAGGAATGCGGCGACGGTAAGGCGGTGGCGCCGGTAGGGCGCACGTCCCTGTGTGATCCAGCGCTCGACGGTTTTCGGGTCCACCCCGAGGTGGGTTGCCATGGCGTCGACCGTGATGCCGTGCGTCAACATCGCCGATCGTAAGCGTTCGTTCGCCATCCCAACTCCCGGGGACGTCTGGGGACGTGCATGACCCGCTGAACGCTAGCGAGGACGTCCCAAGTCGTCCAGTGACGTGGTCACTTCGTCCCGCCCCGGAGCGGCAACCTGATGCCACGTCGCAGGGCGACCCGAAACCAGCGAAGGACTTGACAGCCGTAATCGGGCACGCCACTGTGAGAGACATGTTCAAGCATGTATCGCATGTTTGACGGGGCAGCCACGGCTGTCCTGGCCTGCACGACCACTGCCCGGCGGCGGGACTCCCCAGCAAGGTCGCCCGCTGCCGGACTTCTCCCTTCCATCGACCTTCAGGAGAGATCCGTGAGTAGTTCGAGGTTGCGCACGTTTGTGGCGGGCCATGAGGCCCTGAACACGAACGACTTCGTGGAACTGGCCCTCGGCACCCCGGTTGAGCTGTGGCTCGGGGTGGAGGGCGAGAGCGAGATGGAGCGCGAGGCCCGGATGGACGCGGCCCGCGACATCCTCGCCGACAACCCGGACCTGCCAGACGACGTGAGCCGGATCGCCGCTGAGGCGATCGAGGCGTACGCGCCGGAGCTGTTCAACGTCGTCCCGCTGGCCCGTCCCGCCGGCCGCCGCTCGGTGCGCAAGGGGGCGGCGGCATGAGCGAGGACCTGAACTTCCAGGACCGCATGTACCTCGAAAGCCAGGCTGTCTATCAGCGCATCGTCGAGGGCCAGGTGACCGACGTGGAAGCCGAGCTGATGGACGCTCAGCTCCGGGCGTCGCAGGGCGGTGAGGACGCATGAGCGCGCTGGAGACTGGCCTTTCCGCGGCTCACGCGGAGGTGAAGGCGGAGATTGCCCGCACGGACAGCAAGGCTTCGCTGCTGCTGGCGTTCGTCGGCGCGCTGCTGGCCGGCGCGTGGACCGTCGCCAAGGACGTCCCCCTGACCACGCCCACGTGCGTCGCGGGCGGTGCCGGGATGGGGCTGCTGGTCACCGCGGCCGGTCTGCTGCTGCGGTCGGTCCGCCCGAACCTGGGGGGTGGCCGCGGGTTCCCGCTGTGGGCGACGCTCACGGCCGAGGAGATCAGCGCCACCCTGGCCCAGGACCAGGCGGCGGACATCGCGGGCCTGTCCCGTATCGCCGTCGCCAAGTTCACCTGCCTGCGGCGCGCGGTCGACCTGACGTGCGTGGGCGGCGCCCTGCTCATCCTCGCGGCCCTGCTCGCGGCGGGGGGTGCGGCATGACGACGACGCAGACGACCGAGCGGCCGACGGTGCCGCCGCTGACAACGCCGGAACTGTGGCTGTTAGGTGCGGTCGCCGTCCTCGCGGCCGGAGTCGGCGGGCTGGGCCTGGCCTCTTCCTTCGAGGCCGTTTCCGCGGCCGGGGCCCGCTGGGGGTTCGCCTCCCCGTGGATGCTGCCGGTGGGCATCGACACCGCGATCCCGGTGTTCACCGCGGCGTTCCTGCTGCTGATCCGTACGGACATGCCGCTGGGCTGGGTGCGGTTCGTACCGTGGGCGCTGACCGGGGTGACGTGCTGGCTGAACATCGCGGCCGGGCACTCGCTGTCCGCGAAGCTCGCGCACGGCACGATGCCGCTGCTGTGGGTGGTCCTGTCCGAGGTAGCCGCGCACGTTTACGCCTCCCGGATCGGCGCCGTCACCGGGCGCCGGATGGAGAAGATCCGCCGCTCGCGCTGGCTGCTCGCCCCGCTGTCCACGTTCGCCTTGTGGCGCCGCATGACCCTGTGGGAGGTCACCTCCTACACGGACGCCCTGGGACGCGAGCGGGAGCGGCAGCTGGCCCGCGCGCAACTGCGGCAGCAGCACGGCCGCCGGTGGCGCTCTAAGACACCCCGCCCCGAGCGGGTGCTGTTGAAGCTCGGGGAACTGGCCCCGGCCGGCGAGGACATCCCGCCCGCGCCGCCGCAGGATTCGAAGCCGCCGAAGCAGGACGCGCCGAAGCCGCCGCGCAAGCGCACCACCAAGGCCAAGGCCACCAAGGTGCCGCGGACTCCCGCGGAGCTGCTCGCGGAGGCGCGCACGGCCACGGCGGAGTGGACGGACGACGCGATCAACGCGGAGGCGATCCGCACCACGCTGCACTGCTCGGCCGCGAACTCCCGCGTGCTGCGGGACCTACTGCTCAGCGAGCGCGCGGACGGCCGACGCCTGCACCCCATTACCGACACCGGCGAGAGCGGCGAGGGGGCGGCAGCATGAGTACCCCGGCCACCGTCCTACTCTCCGCGCTGGCTCCGGCCGCGGGCTGGGTTGTCCACGCGTGGCGGATGCGCGCCCGCCTCAACACGGCACGGCGCGACCCGCTGACCGGCCTGGTGACCCGCGACGGGTTCACCCGCCGCGCCACCGTCCTGCTCAAGGACCCGCGCGCGGTGGTGGTCCTGGCCGACGTGGACCGCTTCAAGCAGATCAACGACACCCACGGGCATGCCGCCGGGGACGCGCTGTTGAAGGCGACCGCGGACCGCCTCGCCCACCACGTCGGCCGCTCCGGCGTGGCCGGGCGGCTCGGGGGCGATGAGTTCGCCGCCGTCGTCATCGACGACCACGGCACCGCGGGCGATCTGCTCGCCGTGCTCCACGGCGTGCTCGCCCGGCCCGTCGAGGGCCAGGACCCGGCTGTACGGACCACTGTCTCGCTCGGCTGGGTACGCGCCGCGGACTTCCCCGACGACGACCTGTCCGGGCTGCTGCGGCGAGCGGATGAAGCGATGTACGCGGCCAAGCAGGCCCGCGCCGGAATGCGCCGCGCTGGGCTGGGCTGGCTGTTCGCCACCGTCACCGGACGCCGCGCCGGCCGTACCGGGGCCCGCACGAGTGCGCCGGTCGTGGGGGTGGCGGCCTGATGTCCACGGCGTTCAGCAAGTGCTACGACCCCAGCGGCACCCTGTTCGGGGTCCCCACCTTCCCCTGGCGCTTCGCCCCCGACGGCTACGCCACCCGCCGTCAGCTCCGGGACCGCGGGCTGCGACCCGGCGGACAGCCCATCGCCGCGCAGGTGATGCGACGCCACCGGGGCCGGAAGTCCGGGGTGCAGGTCGCCTACCTCTACCGCGTCGACCGTGCCCGACCGGTGCGGCCGATGACCTCCCGCAAGTGGGGTGCGCTCGCTCTGGCGATGCTCGCTCGCCGCACCTGCCCGAATTGCCAAATCACCTACAGCTACTGCATTCCGACCTCGCTCGGGGTGTGCATCCTCTGCGCCTACCCCGCCGAACAGCACGCCGCGTAGCAGCCGCGACGGGTCCGGCCGCCCACCTCTCACAGCGTCGGCCGGACCCGCCCTCCCTCACACCAGAAGTGGAAGGACCCTCAGTGAACCAGCCCGACGACAACGAACTGTTCCACCGGCTCGAAGCCGAGATGACCGCCGACTCCGGCGCTGAGGTGGTCGACCTCGACAAGGCCCGTTCCGCGCGTGACGGGTCGGCCGTCCCGGCTGCCGACCCGCCGCCCGACTCGCGCCCGACCGAGTCGGCCGACTTGGATGATGAGGAGTCGGGCGACTCGGTCGCCCGACCGGTCGACCGGCCCGACCTTCCCGCGCCGGGGATCACCACCTACAAGCGTCGGCCGATCCTGCCGACGTGGCTCACCTCCAAGCCGGGGTTCGTATCGACCGCGCAGCGGGCGACCGGCAACGCCTTCTATGCCACCGCCTTCCACGGCATCCGCACCCCTTGGTACACGCTGCAGCTCACCCTGAACGCGCCGCGCGGTGCGGCCCGTTTCGTACGGGACACCAACCGGTGGGTGTGGGATGCGGAGGGCGCCCCGCTGCGCGCATACGAGGTACGGCGGGAGAACACGGCCGAGTACCTGAAGCTGTCCCGGCAGCGGGACGGACGGGTGCGGCTGCGGGTCCTGGTGTCGGCTGTGGCGCTGGTCTTCGGCGCCGCGTTCGCGCTGACCATGTATGTGATGGCCCCGGCCTGGCTGGGCGTGCTGGCGTCGGCCGCGGTTCTGGCGTGCGGGTTCTGGGGCTCCCCGCAGGACCATCCCGTGATCGGGCCCGCGGTCCTCAAGACCGAGATCCAGAAGCTCACCGGCCCGATCGTGCTGCGCGCGCTGGACAACATCGGCAACGCGAAGCTGTCGGCCGCCATCAAGAAGGGCGGCGACATGAACGGGATGCGCTTCACCTCCGAGATCACCCGGGACGGTCCCGGCTACCGCGCCGACTTGGATCTTCCCTGGGGCGTGACCCCGGAGGACATCATGGAGGCCCGTAAGCCGCTCGCGTCGGGGCTGCGCCGCAAGGTCGGCTGCGTGTGGCCGTCTGCCGACCCGACGGAGCACGAGGGGCGGCTGATCCTGTGGGTGGGCGACAAGCCCATGAACGAGACCACCAAGCCCGCGTGGCCGCTGCTGAAGTCGGGCAGCGTGGACCTGTTCAAGCCGGTCGTGTTCGGCAACGACCAGCGCATGGGCGACGTGGCCGTCACGCTCATGTTCGCGAGCGTGGTGGTCGGCTCCATCCCGCGCATGGGCAAGACGTTCCTGATGCGGCTGTTCCTGCTGATCGCCGCACTGGACCCGCGTGCGGAGCTGTACGCGTTCGACTTCAAGGGCACCGGCGACTTCGGCGCCCTGGAGCCGGTCTGCCACCGCTACCGGGCTGGAGACGAGGACGAAGACATCCTCTACGTCCTCGAATCACTGCGGGAGCTGCGGGCGGAGCTGCGCCGGCGGGCGAAGGTCATCAAGTCCCTGCCGCGCTCACGCTGCCCGGAGTCCAAGGTCACCCCGGAACTGGCCAACGACAAGTCCCTCGGCCTGCACCCGATCGTCGCCGGATTCGACGAGTGCCAAGTCCCTTTCGAGCACGAGAAGTACGGCGCGGAAATCGAAGAGATCAGCACCGACCTGGGCAAACGCGGTCCCGCGCTCGGGATCGTGGCCCTGTTCGGCACCCAGCGCCCCGACGCAAAGTCGCTGCCCACCGGCATCTCAGCGAACGCCGTACTGCGGTTCTGCCTGAAGGTGATGGGCCAGCCCGCCAACGACATGGTCCTCGGCACCTCGATGTACAAGGCCGGATACCGGGCCACGATGTTCTCCCGCACCGACCGTGGCATCTGCTGGATGGCCGGTGAGGGCGACGACCCCCGCATTGTCGCGAGCGCGTTCGTCGACGCCCTCGGCGCCGAGCAGGTCGTCGTCCGCGCCCGCAAGATGCGCGAGGCCTACGGCAACATCACCGGCCACGCCATCGGCGAGACCCCCGAAAGCGGCGAGCCCGCCTTCGACCTGCTCGCCGACATCCTCAAAGTCGTCGCGGCCGACGAGGACAAGGTATGGAACGAGAAGGTCGCCACCCGCCTCGCCACACTCCGGCCGGAGATCTACGGCGGATGGAAGGCCGAGACGGTGACCACCAACCTGCGCCCGCACGGCATCGCCGCGCAGGACGTCTGGGGCACCACCGACAAGGGCAAGGGCACCACCCGCCGCGGCATCGCCCGCGCCGACATCACCACCGCCATCACCCAGCGTGACGGAAAGCGGTCCGGAGACTGACCGCGCACGCCTGCTAGGTCTAGCAGCCTCCGCTGCTAGACCTAGCACCCCCGCTAGCACCCCATACCGGCTCTGATCAGCAACCTCGCACCTAGTGCCCGACCTGCGAGAACGCCGGAAAACCCGCCTGGAAGGCACCCCATGACCCCCCTTCTCCTTGCTTGCGCCTGCCTGCTCATCGTCACTCTTGGTTACGCAAGTCTGTGTGCGGCGAGCCCGTACGGCGACTGCCGCAAGTGCCACGGCTTCGGCTTCGCGACGAAGACCGACCGCAAGGGCCGCACGAAACGCGGCAAGGACTGCCGCCGCTGCAAGGGCCACGGCAAGCGCATACGCGTCGGCCGCCACCTCTACAACCTCTGGCTGCGCGTCGCCCGCGACGGCACCGACACCCTCGCCCCCACCGCTGCCAAGCGGCCCGCCCCGAAGGGATAACCGATGGCCGTCACCGTCTCCCTGGTCGCCCTGTTCGGCCTGGTCCTGTTCTTCCTGCTCCGCTCCAAGACCCTCGGCTACGGCTCCGCGTTCATCGCCGTGATGTTCGGCTTCTACCTCGCCTCCACCGGCGCCTCCGGCCCCGTGACCGAGCTGACTGCCGCCGTTGTCGACGCCCTCGGCAAGATCTAGGAGACCCCCGTGAACGAACAGATCGTGGCCCGCCACTGGCTCGCCATCATCGCCCCCAAGGCCGCGCCCGCCGTAGCGACGTCCACCGTGCTGATCCTGGCCCGCATCTGGAACGCCAACGGCGCCCAACACTCCCTCGGCAACGCCGTGCTGATAACCGCGCTCTCCCTCGCCGCCGCCGCGGCCGGCGTGTGCGCGAGCATCGGCCGCGCCGGAGACCCCGTCATCGCCGGGACCGCGTTCGCCGCCTCCGGCGGGCTCGCCCTCGCAGGCGTCGCCGGATACGCCGACGGCACCTCGCTGCCCCTTCTGCTGTGGGCGCTCGCCACCGCGGTCGCCTACGGGCTCGCCGCACGGTACTGGCGCACCGACCGCCGCGAGCGCGTCGCGTATGAGCGGCACGTGAGTGACCGGCGTGAGGAACGCGCCCACACCGAGCGTGTGGAGACGATCCGCGGCACGACACAGATCGAGGTGGCCCGCACCGGCGCCGCCTACGCCGAACAGCTCGCGCAGGCACTCGTCACCCGCGCCGCGCTGCCCGGCTTCGACCCGAGGGCCCTGGAAGCGGTGGGCCTGCCCGAGCTGCCGACGCACCACCGCGGTGCGTGAACGCGGGCGCGGTGCGCCTGCTGGTCTGGCGCGAGGCACTGCATTTCGACCGCTTCGAAGACCTGCCCTGCGTGCTGTGTGGCAAGTGCACTCCGATGCGCTCGCACGCGGATGAACCCGTCCACAAGGTGTGCGCGGAGCAGTGGAACCACACCCACCCCGCCGCGGCCCGGTACCGGGCCGGAGCCCGCGATCTCGGCACCCGCCGCTTCCACGACGACACCCCCACCCCGAGCAAGCCGACCACCGTGCGGCACCTGTCCCAGCGGCCCGCACCCGAAGCCCAGACCCTGCAACTCCCCAACCCCGAGAGGAAGACCGCATGAGCGCCGCCCTGTGGCCGATCACGGCCCGCATCGTCACCGCCCTGAACACCGCCAACGGCACCGGTGAACACGAGACCGCGATGCGCCTGATGAAGGTGATGGAGGAAGCGGGCGAGGCTACCGCCGCGTACATCGGCATGACCGGCCAGAACCCCCGCAAGGGCACCACCCACACCCGTGACGACGTGGCCGACGAACTGTGCGACGTCATCATCGCCGCCACCGTCGCCCTGCACGCCTTCACCACCACCCCGCCCGCCGCACTGGACACCAAACTGAACGCCGCGGCACGACGCCTGCACGAGAGCGAGCCGTGGCCGACGCAGGCAGACGCCTACGCCACCGCCCCCGACATCACCTGCGAGATCGCCTGGACGGCTGCGATCGCCCGGACGCTCATGGACAAGCCGTCTGACGATGACGCGGACCGTGATTACTGGCTCCGGAAAGCCGCCGTGCTGGACCGCATCGCATTGGACTACGAGGCCGATGGCGTCCACCACCACACGGCCGACATCGCGACCGAAGCCGCCCGGCAGCTCATCGAGATCGACTACGGCGGCGACCCGTACTGGCCGGAGCACCCGGCCATGCTCACCCATCCGCGCGGCTACGTCCGCCAGGAATACGCCCGTTGGGCCAACAACCAGTAGCAACGCCGCGGCGGCGGGACTCCCCAGCAAGGTCGCCCGCCGCCGCGGTTCTCCCTGCCCATCCGAAGACAGAACAGGAACCCCCAGCATGCCGCACACGGACGGCTCTGCCCAGCTCAGCTCAGCGCTCGACGCAGCGTCACGAGGCTGGCACGTCTTCACCCTGATCCCCGGCGACAAGCGCCCCGCCCTCACCGACTGGGAACCCCGCGCCACCACCGACCCGGACCGCATCACCGCCGCATGGTCCGCTGGCGCCTTCAACCTCGGCATCGCCACCGGCCCCTCCCGCCTGGTCGTCATCGACCTGGACCGGCCCAAGCACCCCGACGACACCTCGCCGGCACCCTGGGCCGAACACGGAGTCACCGACGGCGCCGACGTCCTCGCCCTGCTCTGCGAACGCCACCGCCAGCCCTTCCCCGCCGACACGTACACCGTGCGCACGTGGAGCGGAGGCACCCACCTCTACTTCGCCGCCCCCGAGGGCGAACCCCTGCGCAACACCGCCGGGGACAGCGCCCGCGGGCTCGGCTGGAAGGTCGACACCCGCGCCGCCGGCGGACTCGTGGTCGGCGCGGGCAGCACCTTCAACGGACGCCCCTACGAGGTCACCCACGACGCCCCCGCGGCGCCCCTGCCGGGCTGGCTCGCCGAACTCCTGCGCCCCGTCCCGCTGCCCCCACAGAAGCCCATCCGCGTCGCCCTCGCCGGTCGCGGACGGCGCACAGCCTTCCTGCAAGCTGCGGTCAACGGGGAAGTGCAGCGGGTCACCGGTTCCGGCGAGGACCAGCACAACAACGCGCTCTACATCGCCTCCGTCGCCCTCGGCCAGCTCGTTGCCGGAGGAGAGCTGGCCGAAGTCGACGTGACCGGCTGGCTCCTGACCGCCGCACTCCAGGTCGGCCAGGGCGAGCGCGAGGCCTGCCGCACCATCGCCTCCGGGCTGCGGGCCGGAGCCCGGCGCCCCCGGACGGTCGCAGCATGACCGCCAACCCGATCCCGCCCCTGCACCTGTACTCCGTCCCCAGCGACCCGGCGGCGGCCCCGGCACCGCCGCCGAAGCGCGAGCGCCCGCGGACCGCGTGGACGGCGGATCAGCTCATGGCCGCGGACTTCCCCGAGCCGAAATGGGCCGTGCCGGGCATCCTCGCCGAAGGCGTCAGCCTGCTCGCCGGACCGCCCAAGGTCGGCAAGTCCTGGCTGTCCCTCGGACTCGCCCTCGCGGTCGCGGCCGGCGGGCAGGCCTTCGATTCCGTGCCCGTCGAGGGCGGCCCGGTGCTCTACCTCGCATTGGAGGACACCCCGCGCCGTCTCCAGACCCGCATGGGCAAGCTCCTGGGAGGCCAGCCAGCGCCCGCCGGGCTGACCCTCGTGACCGAGTGCCCGCCCTTCCCCCAGGGCGGCACCGAAGCCATCGCACAGTGGCTGGACCGCAACCCCGACGCCCGCATGGTCGTCATCGACGTCTTCGCCAAGATGCGCGGCCAAGCGCCACAGGGGGTGTCTGCGTACGACGCGGACTACGTCTCCGTGGGCTACGCGAAGCGGCTCGCGGATCACTACGGCATCGCCGTCGTCCTGGTCCACCACGTCCGCAAGGCAGGCTCGGACGACTTCCTGACCGAGGTCTCCGGGACCAACGGCATCGCGGGCGCCGCCGACGCCACGCTCGTACTGAAGCGGGCACGCGGGCAGGCGGACGGCATCTTGCACGTCACCGGCCGGGACGTGGATGAGGCCGAGTACGCCCTCAGTTTCCAACCCGCCTCCGGAGCCTGGCACTTGCTGGACGGCCCCGTGACCGACCACATCGTGGGCGACACCCGCGCCGCGATCCTTCGGTACGTCCGAGCCCACCCCGGCGCAAAGCCCAAGGACATGGCAGGCGAGCTGTCTCACGTCGACATCGACACCATCCGCCGTACCTGCGCCCGTATGGCCGAGGCTGGCCAGCTCACCAAGGACGCCGGCGGCCGGTACTACCAGGACACCGAGACCCGGACAGAGGGCGCCCCGGAGGTGTCCGAGCTGTCCGGCTGTCCGGTTACCCCACCTGACCTGCACGGACGACCCGGACAGTCAAAAACGGAGCTGTCCGGACTGTCCGGCCCGATCGATGGCGAAAGGACGGAGCGATGAGCGTCCGCACCGTGGACGAGAAGATGACCATTCCGCAGGTCATCGCTGATCTCAAGGTCGCCCCGTCGACCTTCTACCGGTGGCGCCAACTCGGGAAGGCCCCCCGCGCGATCAAGCTGCCGAACGGTGACGTTCGCATCCGTCGTTCCGAATACGAGCGCTGGCTTGCGGAGCGGGAGGACGCTGCGTGAGCACGACGAACGACACTCCGGCCGGGCGTCCTCGTGGGTCGGCCCGGCCGGGCTACTCCCTCGACATCCGGCTGTGGAAGGTCACGAAGACGGGCCGGAAGTCCCGCCCCTACCGCCTGCGTTGGGTGGTCGCCGGACAGGTACACGGCGACACCTTCGCCACGTCCGCGCTCGCCGACAGCCGGAGGTCGGAGCTGTGGCAGGCCATGCGGCGCGGCGAAGCATTCGACGTTGAATCGGGTCTGCCGGAGTCCGAAGTCCGTGCGGCAGCCGAAGCCGCAGATGCCAAGCCCCCGTTGCGGTGGTTCGAGTTCTGCCGGAAGTACGTTGCCGGACGCTGGCGTACCAGCGCTGCGAAGACACGCGAGAGCATGGCGGACGGGCTTGCTGCTGTGGCCCTTGCCATGGTTCAGCGAGGCGAGGGCGTTCCGGAAGACACGGACCTTCGGCTCGCTTTCCGGTGGGGCATTGTGCCCGCGAGCGCGGGGGAGGACCCGCCGGCGGAGTTGAAGGCCGCGTACGAGTGGCTGACGACATCGGACCGGCCGGTCCTGGACCTGACCGACGCGGAAGTCTTCGAGGACGTGCAGTACCGCCTCAGCTACCGGCTCGATGGCGTACGTGCGGCAGGCGAGACGTACAAGCGGCGCCGCCGCGCCCTCAACACCGCGCTCGAACACGCGGTGGACCGCGGGGAGCTCCCGGAGAATCCGCTTCAGCGGGCTAACAGGAAGCGTGTGGGATCTGACGACGTGGTGGACAGGCGCGTCCTCGTGAACGCCGTACAGGGGCGCCAGTTGCTCACCGCTGTCTCGTATGTCGGGTCATGGGGCCGCAACCGTGGTCGGCGCTTGGTCGCGTTCTATGCGGTGCTGTATTACGCGGGTCTCCGGCCCGCTGAAGCGGTCGGACTCCGTCTCTCGGACTGCCACCTGCCGGGAGCGGGATGGGGCACGCTGACGCTGCGGGAGACGCGTCCGGTCTCCGGCAAGCAGTGGACGGACTCGGGGGAGAGGCACGACCGTCGGGGCCTGAAAGCGCGCGAAGAGGCCGCGGATCGCCCGGTCCCCATACCGCCGGTCCTTGTCGCCACCCTCCGGGCACACCTGGACGAGTTCGGGACCGCCAAGGAGGGGCGGGTGTTCGGGAACGAGCGCGGGGCGGTCGTCGGCTCGTCCACGTACTGGCGCGTGTGGGAGGAAGCGCGGGCATACGCTCTCCCGCCGGACCGCGTCGAATCGCCCCTTGCCGGGCGCCCGTACGACCTGCGACACGCGTGCATCACGCGGTGGCTGAACGCGGGGGTGCCTATCGCTGAGGTGGCCCGGAGAGTCGGCAACTCCCCGGAGGTGATCCACCGTCGCTATCACGGCTGCATCGACGGCCACGAGGAAGCCGCCAATGCCAAGATTGCAAAGGCCCTCGAAGAAGAGGGAGACAACGTGTAGCGATTTGAGCCAGTGCCGGGAGCGGAGGTCACGGCCAGTAAAGGCGAGAGTTCTCTCGCTGAGGCTCCATGTCCTTCGGCGGCTCAACGGTGTAGCCCATCTCCCGGAGCGTCTCGGCTGCGGACTCATGAGCGTCGCGAACCGCAGACTTGAGTTGCAACACCCGCCACTTCCTGAGGTGCCGATCGAGGACAGCCTCCCATCCGTCCGCAACGTCTATGGCGAACTCGCGGACCAGGAGCAATAGCACGTCTTCAAGTGCCGGCCGCAACCGGTGGCCACCTACTGGCAGGTGCATCTCGGATAGGCGGGGTAGCTTCCCTCTCCGCATCATCGCTGCCGGCCGTCCCTTTTTCTTCTCGGCAAGGCGGAGAAGATAGGCCATCTCGTCCCTATGAGCGTGCACCTGCAGGTGGGCGCCAGGAGGATTCTCGGAGTGGCGCAGGTACTCATAGCGAAGTAGTGGATCTTGTACGCCTTCGAAGAAGACGTGTACGTCGGCCCGATCGGCCGCAAGGTACATGTTCGGTCCATCCCAGCAACAGAAGTGCTGAACATGGAGGCTGAGGCACCTTTCGCCGTCGATCTTGACGGGGATGCGCAAACTGCGACCGTCGGCAGCTAGCGGCGCAACCCTGATGCGGTTGCCGACGTTAAGGGCAGAAAAACGCGGGGAGTCCTGGCCAAGGACTCCCCGCGTAAGGTCCGTCAGCGTGTCGGCGAACTCAGCCGCCTTTTCGTCCAGCGTAGCTTCCTCAGCACTCACCGTTGAGAAGGTAGTCGATGCCCTCGATGGTGTGCCAGACGTCGAGTTCGTCGCTGCTCAGACTGTAGTTCTCAGCGCGGTCGCGGAGCTCCTCGAAGGTCATGTGTACCTCTGCGAGCAGGCTTTCCCGTTGAGCTACGAGTTCCGCGGCCGTCGTGCGGATCATGGTCGTCATTGGGGTGCTCCCTCGTGGTGGGCAGAGGCAAAGTGAAGCAGGCACCTCTGACAATCGACGCTAAGGGCTGTCTACCGCTACGCCAAGTGGGCGTTGGTGATGCGATGGGTCTTTCGTGGTGATCTGGGAAGTGCAGGAAGCGCGAGGTGGTGAAAGAGCGGTTCCCCGCCCGGATGAGCCCCCGGAGGATGATCAACGCAGCCGGAGGTGTGTCGGAGGTGTGTCGCGAACAGTGAGAGACAACGAGAAAGAGCGGGAGTCAGTGAGACTGACTCCCGCTCTCTCATGTAGGCATCCGCCCTGGTCAGCTAGTAAATTTACTACCTGAGTGGGCGAGTGCCCCCGGCAGGATTCGAACCTGCGCACACGGCTCCGGAGGCCGTTGCTCTATCCCCTGAGCTACGGGGGCGTGTCGGGCGCGGTGTTCGCGGCGACGGGTAGAACCCTACCAGCTCTTTCGTGGGGGACTGGCATGGGTTTATGCGGGGGCGGGGCGGTGTTCGGGGGAGGGGGAGCGGAGGCGTCCGCGGGGGGCGTCCTTGGGGTGGTTGGGACCCCCGCACGGGGGTGGAAGTGGGGAAAACCCGGACGGCGCGGTGGGCGCGGACCTACTCTCGAGTTGTGCCAGGTGCGTCCGGCCGGGTGCTTGTTGTGGACGACAACAAGGTCATCCGGCAGCTGATCAGGGTCAACCTCGAGCTGGAGGGCATCGAGGTCGTGACCGCGGCCGACGGTGCCGAATGCCTGGACGTCGTGCATCACGTGCGGCCCGATGTGGTGACCCTGGATGTGGTCATGCCTCGGCTCGACGGGTTGCGTACCGCCGCCCGGCTGCGTGCCGACCCACGGACCCGCAATCTTCCCCTCGCCATCGTCAGTGCCTGTACGCAGTACGAGGTCGACAGTGGACTCGACGTCGGCGTTGACGCCTTTCTTGCCAAGCCCTTTGAACCTTCCGAACTCGTGAGGCTCGTAAGGGAGTTGATGGAGCGGCGGGGGAGTGGGGGCGGTGCCTTTGGCGGGGATGCGTTCGGTCCGGAGGAGCTTGGCGCCGAGGAGGTCGGGGCCGAGGAGGCCCAGCGCGCCGGTCATTGAGCGGGTGCCGCGCCGCTGAGTGGTGACGAGGAGTCGGTGGTGGTCGGCCCTCGGTCAGCTGCCCGGTCCGTGTCGGTGATCGGGGTGATCGGCGCTGCTGAGAGTGATGGGAATGCCGTCGCCCGGGATGCGGCCGTCGTGCGGTTCCGCTTCCGGCGGCGGTTCCGGCGGCGGCTCGCCGACATCCCCACACTCCGATCGAGTTGCCTTGCTCCGTACTCCGTCCACGTCGTTACCCCGTACTCCGACCGCGTCGCCCCCGTACTCCGTCCTCGTCGTCGAGGCGTCGGCCGTGGCGGCGGTCACGCGCCGTCCGTCAGTGAGAACACCCTCGCCCTCCCCGCCCCGTCCACATCCCGGACCCTCGCCAAACCGAGTCGCTTACCCACCCCCCTCCTCCCCTACGCTTGTCCCGTGACCCCCGTCGAGCTCTCCCGCACCGTCCTGCGCGCGGTGCGTCGTGCCGTGGACGAGGGAGAGCTGAACGTGGCCGTGCCGGTACGCGCGGTGGTGACCCCGCCGGGGCCGGGTGGGTGTGGGGACTACGCCACGAACATCGCGTTGCAGTTGGCGCGGCCCGCCGGGCGGCCGGCACGGCAGGTCGCCGAGATCCTGCGGCCCCACCTCACCCGCAGCGACGGTGTCGCCGATGTCGCGATCACCGGGCCGGGATTCCTCAACATTCGTCTGGGGGGTGGAGCGGGCGCCTCTCTCGTACGGGAGATCCGGCTCCGGCGTGACGCCTATGGGCACGGCGACGTCCTCGCCGGGCAGACCGTCCCGCTCCGGATCCCGTACGACATCCGGGCCGAGGTCGTCGCCGACGCGCTCGTACGGATCGTGGCCACCCAGGGCGGCCGGGCAGAGGTTCACCACATCCATCCCTCGCACGCCGAGCCCGCAGGTACTGAGCTCTCGCACGCCGAGCCGGCCCGCACCGACCTCTCGCACGCCGACCCCGCAGGTGCTGAGCCCTCGCACGCCGACCCCTCACGCACCAAGGCGCCGCACGCCCACCCCACGCGCCCCCGGTGCACAACCCTCCGCCCCACCCCCGCCCCCGAAGACCCCACCCCCCTCGGCCCCGACGCCGCACGCTGGGCTCTGCTGCTTCCCGCGTCCCACGACCGGCCGCGGGTCAGTGCCGATCATCTGCTTCAGCGGGAGAGCAACCCGCTCTTCCGGGTGCGGTACGCCCACGCCCGCACCAGGGCCCTCACCCGTAACGCCGCCGCGCTCGGCTGCACCGGCGATCCCGGTGACGTACCCGATGGCGTACCCGGCGGCGACGAGCTCGTCGGGGCCCTCGCCGGGTATCCGGCCGTGCTGACGCAGGCGGCCCTGCACCGCGCGCCCGACCGGCTCGCCCGGCACCTCGTCACCACCGCCGACGCCCTCCTCGCCTTCCAGCACACCGTGCTGCCGCTCGGCGACGAGAAACCCTCGGCCGCCCACCGCGCCCGGCTCGCGCTCGCCGAAGCCGCCGGGACGGTGCTGGCCGGCGGCCTGTCCCTGCTCGGTATCAGCGCCCCTGACTATCTGTGACTGTCTGTGAGAGAAAAATGAGCCGTTCCGCACACCCCGCCGGGCCCCGTCACGCCGATGTCCTCCCCGAGGGCCACTACAGCGCCCCGCCCGCCGACCTCAACGCCCTCGACCCCAAGGTCTGGGCGCACACCGTCAGCCGTACGGACGAAGGCGTCGTCAGCGTCGGTGGGATCGAAGTCACCAGGCTCGCCGAGGAGTTCGGCACCCCCGCCTACTTCATCGACGAGGCCGACTTCCGCGAGCGCGCCCGCGCCTGGCGGACCGCCTTCGGGCACGACGCCGACGTCTTCTATGCCGGGAAGGCCTTCCTCTCGCGCGCCGTAGTGCGGTGGCTGCACGAGGAGGGGCTCAACCTCGACGTGTGCTCCGGCGGTGAGCTCGCCACCGCCCTCTCCGCCGGGATGCCCGCCGACCGCATCGCCTTCCACGGCAACAACAAGTCCGAGGAAGAGATCGCCACCGCCGTCGAGGCCGGGGTCGGTCGGATCGTTCTCGACTCCTTTCAGGAGATCGTCCGCGTCGCCCACATCGCGCACTCCCTCGGCAAGCGGCAGCGGGTGCAGATCCGCGTGACCGTGGGGGTCGAGGCGCACACCCACGAGTTCATCGCCACCGCCCACGAGGACCAGAAGTTCGGGATCGCGCTGGCCGACGGGCAGGCCGCGGAGGCGGTGCGGCGGGCGCTCTCGCTCGACGGGCTCGAGCTCGTGGGGATCCACTCGCACATCGGTTCGCAGATCTTCGACATGGCCGGGTTCGAGGTCGCCGCCCGGCGGGTGGTGTCGCTGCTGGCCGCCGTTCGTGACGAGCACGGGGTCGAGCTGCCCGAGATCGACCTCGGTGGTGGTCTCGGCATCGCGTACACGAGTGACGACGATCCCCGTGAGCCGCACGAGATCGCGAAGGCGCTGGGCGAGATCGTCACACGGGAGTGCGAGGCCGCGAGGCTGCGGACGCCTCGGATCTCGGTCGAGCCGGGGCGGGCCATCGTCGGGCCCACCGCCTTCACGCTCTACGAGGTCGGCACCATCAAGCCGCTCGAAGGGCTGCGGACGTACGTCTCCGTCGACGGGGGCATGTCCGACAACATCAGGACCGCGCTGTACGACGCCGAGTACAGCGTCGCCCTCGTCTCACGCACCTCCGACGCCGAGCCCATGCTCGTCCGCGTCGTCGGCAAGCACTGTGAGAGTGGCGACATCGTGGTCAAGGACGCCTTCCTGCCCTCCGACCTGGCCCCCGGCGACCTCATCGCCGTACCCGCCACGGGTGCCTACTGCCGCTCCATGGCCAGCAACTACAACCACGCCCTGCGCCCGCCGGTCGTCGCCGTGCACGACGGCGGGGCCCGGGTGATCGTCCGCCGGGAGACGGAGGAGGACCTCCTGCGTCTCGACGTCGGGTGACCGCCCGATCGGGTCGACGTCGGGTGACCGCCCGATCGGGTCGGAATGGCCGGCTGGTCGTCCTTGGAACGACCGGCCGATCGAGGCCGGTACGACCGGCTGATCGCGGCCGGAACGACCGGCTGATCCAGGTCGGAATGGACGGTCGGCCCAGGTGGAAGATCTCCTGCCGCCGCCTGTCAGAAAAATGAAATAGATGTCTCACGATCCGGACCAGGGATAGAAACTCCCGTCCGGTGAGTGAGACTGGTCCAACCGTAGACGGTATGAGGAAACGAGGTCGGATGATGCGTACGCGTCCGCTGAAGGTGGCGCTGCTGGGCTGTGGGGTTGTCGGCTCAGAGGTGGCGCGCATCATGACGACGCACGCCGACGACCTCGCGGCCAGGATCGGGGCCCCCGTCGAGCTGGCCGGCGTGGCCGTCCGCCGGCCCTCCAGGGTGCGCGAGGGCATCGACCCCGAGCTCGTCACCGCCGATGCCACCGCCCTCGTCAAACGCGGGGACATCGACGTCGTCGTCGAGGTCATCGGCGGTATCGAGCCCGCCCGCTCCCTCATCACCACCGCCTTCGAGCACGGCGCCTCCGTGGTCTCGGCCAACAAGGCGCTCCTCGCTCAGGACGGGGCAGCCCTGCACGCGGCGGCGGAGGCGAACAACAGGGACCTCTACTACGAGGCCGCCGTCGCCGGCGCCATCCCGCTGATCCGGCCGCTGCGCGAGTCCCTCGCCGGTGACAAGATCAACCGCGTGATGGGGATCGTCAACGGGACGACGAACTTCATCCTCGACAAGATGGACTCCACCGGGGCCGGCTATCAGGAAGCCCTCGACGAGGCCACCGCGCTCGGGTACGCCGAAGCCGACCCGACCGCGGACGTCGAGGCGTTCGACGCGGCCGCCAAGGCCGCCATCCTCGCCGGAATCGCCTTCCACACGCGTGTGCGCCTCGACGACGTGTACCGCGAGGGCATGACCGAGGTCACCGCCGCCGACTTCGCCTCGGCGAAGGAGATGGGCTGCACCATCAAGCTGCTCGCCATCTGTGAGCGGGCGGCGGACGGGGGATCGGTGACGGCGCGCGTGCATCCGGCGATGATTCCGCTGAGCCACCCCCTCGCCTCCGTGCGCGGCGCGTACAACGCGGTGTTCGTCGAGTCGGATGCCGCCGGGCAGCTCATGTTCTACGGGCCGGGCGCCGGCGGCGCCCCGACCGCGTCCGCCGTGCTCGGCGACCTCGTCGCCGTCTGCCGCAACAAGCTCAGCGGCGCGACCGGCCCCGGCGACTCCGCGTACACCCAGCTGCCCGTCTCGCCCATGGGCGAGGTCGTGACGCGCTACCACATCAGTCTTGACGTGGCGGACAAACCTGGTGTTCTCGCCCAGGTGGCCACCGTTTTCGCCGAGCACGGCGTATCGATCGATACGGTGCGCCAGCAGGGGAAGGACGGCGAGGCCTCTCTCGTCGTCGTCACCCACCGAGCGTCCGACGCGTCCCTGAACGGGACCGTGGAGGCGCTGCGCAGCCTCGACACCGTGCGGGGTGTCGCCAGCATCATGCGGGTTGAAGGAGAGTAACCAGCAATGACCCACCAGTGGCGCGGAATCATCGAGGAGTACCGGGACCGGCTTCCGGTGTCCGACAGTACGCCGGTCGTGACGCTCCGTGAGGGCGGTACGCCGCTCGTGCCCGCGCAGGTGCTCTCCGAGCGCACGGGCTGCGAGGTCCACCTGAAGGTGGAGGGCGCCAACCCGACCGGGTCCTTCAAGGACCGCGGTATGACCATGGCCATCACCCGGGCCAAGGAGGAGGGCGCGAAGGCGGTCATCTGCGCCTCCACCGGCAACACGTCCGCCTCCGCGGCGGCGTACGCCGTGCGTGCGGGCATGGTGTGCGCCGTGCTCGTCCCGCAGGGCAAGATCGCCATCGGCAAGATGGGCCAGGCCCTCGTGCACGGCGCGAAGATCCTCCAGGTCGACGGCAACTTCGACGACTGCCTGACGCTCGCGCGCTCGCTGTCCGACAACTACCCGGTGGCGCTGGTCAATTCGGTCAACCCGGTGCGCATCGAGGGCCAGAAGACCGCCGCCTTCGAGATCGTGGACATGCTGGGCGACGCGCCCGACATCCACGTCCTGCCGGTGGGCAACGCGGGCAACATCACCGCGTACTGGAAGGGCTACACGGAGTACGCCGCCGACGGCATCGCCGGGCACACCCCGCGCATGTGGGGATTCCAGGCCTCCGGTTCCGCGCCCATCGTGCGCGGCGAGGTCGTCAAGGACCCGTCGACGATCGCCACCGCGATCCGCATCGGCAACCCGGCCTCGTGGAAGTTCGCGCTGGCCGCGCGGGACGAGTCCGGCGGTTTCATCGACGAGGTGACGGACCGTGAGATTCTGCGCGCCTACCGGCTGTTGGCCGCGCAGGAGGGCGTCTTCGTCGAGCCCGCCTCCGCCGCGTCGGTCGCCGGTCTGCTGAAGGCGGCCGAGCAGGGCAAGGTCGACCCCGGCCAGCGGATCGTCTGCACGGTCACTGGAAACGGGCTCAAGGATCCGGACTGGGCCGTTGCGGGCGCCCCGCAGCCGGTTACCGTTCCTGTGGACGCGGCCACGGCGGCGGAGCGGCTCGGACTGGCGTAGGACAAAAGGGCTCGGACCGGCGAACGGCGGGGTGTGCGGGAGTGGCGTAAAGCCGCCTGGCGTACATCCGCCAGAAGCCGTCGGGGCCTGTCAGGGGCCATCCGTGGCAGGCGGAATTCGCCAGAAGTTGGCGAAATCCGGTCGCCGCCAAGGTCATCCCTACCGCAACCCGACAGGGGGTGCACGGGGGGCTTACGACACGCATCGTGCGCCTCCTGTGCGCCCTATGTCGCCACAGAACCTTCCTTCGATAGGCTGTACCGAACCCGCCCGCCGCATATGCCGCGGTGCCGCGCCGTCAGTGCAGTCAGGGCAGTCACTGCGGTCTCCGGGTCTTCCGTACGTATCGCAGTCCCTCTCGCAGTTCATCCGAGTTCATCCGAAGCACGCAGTTCCTCTCGAAGCACATCGAAAATCTCGTACATCACGCAGCTCAAGGAGAGTCATCGAGCGATGGCCGGTCCAGCGTTCCGCGCCGCCGCCGTCCGGGTGCGCGTCCCCGCCACCAGCGCCAACCTCGGGCCGGGCTTCGACGCCTTCGGCCTGTCACTGGGGCTGTACGACGACGTGGTCGTCCGGGTGGCCGACTCCGGGCTGCACATCGACATCGCAGGTGAGGGCAGCGAGACGCTGCCCCGCGACGAGAATCACCTCCTCGTACGCTCCCTGCGCACCGCCTTCGACCTGCTGGGCGGACAACCGCGCGGCCTCGAGATCGTCTGTGCCAATCGCATTCCGCACGGGCGGGGCCTCGGCTCTTCCTCGGCCGCCATCTGCGCCGGAATCGTCGCCGCGCGCGCCGTGACCATAGGCGGCGACAGCAAACTCGACGACACCGCGCTTCTTGAGCTCGCCACCGAGATCGAGGGCCATCCCGACAATGTCGCGGCCTGCCTGCTCGGCGGTTTCACGCTCTCCTGGATGGAGGCCGGAGCCGCGCGGGCGATCAGGATGGACCCTGCCGATTCCATCGTTCCGGTGGTTTTCGTTCCCGGAAAGCCGGTCCTCACCGAGACCGCGCGCGGTCTGCTGCCGCGCACCGTTCCGCACGTCGACGCCGCCGCCAACGCGGGCCGGGCCGCACTGCTCGTCGAGGCCCTCAGCCGGCGCCCCGAGCTGCTGCTGCCCGCCACCGAGGACCGTCTGCACCAGGAGTACCGCGCCCCGGCCATGCCGGAGAGCGCGGCGCTGGTGGAGCGGCTGCGGGCCGACGGCATTCCCGCGGTGATCTCCGGCGCGGGCCCCACCGTCCTCGCGCTGGCCGACAAGGAATCCGCCGACAAGGTCGCTCATCTCGCAGGTCAGGGATGGGCCGCCAATCGGCTGGACCTCGACGAGGCGGGGGCGTGCGTCCTGCCGCTCGCTCCGGCGGGCGTCCATTAAAAGCGCGCGGTTGCCGGATTTGGAGAGGGGGAATGTTTGTTGGATCCGGTAGTGTTAACCTCAAGTCTGCACCCGACCCCACCATGGCGAGGTGCTTCGTGTCCCCGTCCGGGACAACCTTTCTTCCGGGAGCCTCCCAAACTGCTTTGTGCCATGCATTGGGTGCTATGCGCTGAGCAGTGCTGAGCACGCTCCGGAACCGGCGTGACCGTGCCGATGACACCGCAATTCAGTGCCACGGATCCGGAATCGTCATCACCAGATATGTCTTCCGCCTCTTTGGCGGACCACCGCCCCGGCACGGTCCACACAGCAAGGACCAATGCCGGACAGCACAACCGGTCGCCGAGCCAGACAGGCCGACGTCCGCTCCAGGGAAGGACCCTTCGTGAGCGACACCACCGATCTGATGGGCGCACGTGTCGAGGAGACCGCTGCCGCGCCCGCCACGGACGCCTCTGCCGCGCCTGCCTCCGGTGCCGGCTCCCGGCGGCGCCGCGGTACCGGCCTCGAGGGCATGGTGCTGGCCGAGCTGCAGCAGGTCGCGTCCGGCCTCGGTATCAGGGGCACCGCGCGGATGCGCAAGAGCCAGCTGATCGAGGTCATCAAGGAGGCGCAGGCGGGCGGGGGTGCCCCGGCCAAGGCCGAGGCCGCCACCGAGACCAAGCCGAAGCGCCGGGCCACCTCTAAGGCCCGTACCGGCGACGACGCCGCTCCGGCCGCCGAGAAGAAGGCCGCCGAGAAGCCCGCAGCCGAGAAGGCCGTGGCCCAGCAGCAGATCGAGATCCCCGGCCAGCCGGCCAGCGACGACGCCCCCGCGGGCGAGCGTCGCCGTCGCCGTGCCGTGGCCGAGGCCGGCAGCCCCGAGACGGTCACCGCCGAGGCGAAGAGCGAGCCGAAGGCCGCCGCCGTCGAGGCCCCCGCCGAGACCAGGAGCGACGCCGGTGACGGCGTCGACGGTCGGCAGGGCCGTCGGGACCGCCGTGACCGCGGCGAGCGTGGCGAGCGTGGCGACCGCGAGCGTGGCGGCCGTGACCGTGACCGCCGCGGTGGCAAGGGCGACGAGCAGCAGCAGGGCCAGGGCCAGGGCGGCGCCGGCCAGCAGCGCCAGGACCGCCAGGACCGCCAGGACCGTCAGCAGCAGGGCGGCGGCCGTCAGGACCGCCAGGACCGCCAGCAGCGTGACAACGGCCCGCAGGACGACGACGACTTCGAGGGCGGGCGCCGCGGCCGTCGCGGGCGCTACCGCGACCGTCGGGGCCGTCGTGGCCGCGACGAGTTCGCCACCAACGAGCCGCAGCTCGCCGACGACGACGTCCTGATCCCGGTCGCGGGCATCCTGGACATCCTCGACAACTACGCGTTCATCCGTACGTCCGGCTACCTGCCGGGCCCGAACGACGTGTACGTCTCCCTCGCCCAGGTCCGCAAGAACGGCCTGCGCAAGGGTGACCACGTCACGGGTGCGGTCCGTCAGCCCAAGGACGGCGAGCGCCGCGAGAAGTTCAACGCGCTCGTGCGCCTGGACTCGACCAACGGCATGGCCCCCGACTCCGGGCGCGGGCGACCGGAGTTCAACAAGCTGACGCCCCTTTACCCGCAGGACCGCCTCCGTCTGGAGACGGACCCGGGCGTGCTGACGACCCGCATCATCGACCTCGTCGCGCCGATCGGCAAGGGCCAGCGTGGTCTGATCGTGGCCCCGCCGAAGACCGGCAAGACCATGATCATGCAGGCGATCGCCAACGCGATCACGCACAACAACCCCGAGTGCCACCTGATGGTCGTCCTGGTCGACGAGCGTCCGGAAGAGGTCACCGACATGCAGCGGTCGGTGAAGGGCGAGGTCATCTCCTCGACCTTCGACCGCCCGGCCGAGGACCACACCACGGTCGCCGAGCTCGCCATCGAGCGTGCCAAGCGTCTCGTGGAGCTGGGCCACGACGTCGTCGTCCTGCTCGACTCGATCACGCGTCTGGGCCGTGCGTACAACCTCGCCGCCCCGGCCTCCGGCCGCATCCTGTCCGGTGGTGTCGACTCGACGGCCCTCTACCCGCCGAAGCGCTTCTTCGGTGCCGCGCGCAACATCGAGGACGGCGGCTCGCTGACCATCCTCGCGACCGCGCTCGTCGACACCGGGTCCCGCATGGACGAGGTGATCTTCGAGGAGTTCAAGGGCACCGGCAACGCGGAGCTCAAGCTCGACCGGAAGCTCGCCGACAAGCGCATCTTCCCGGCGGTGGACGTCGACGCGTCCGGTACCCGTAAGGAAGAGATCCTGCTCGGCAGCGACGAGCTCGCCATCACCTGGAAGCTGCGCCGCGTGCTGCACGCGCTCGACCAGCAGCAGGCGATCGAGCTGCTGCTCGACAAGATGAAGCAGACGAAGTCGAACGCCGAGTTCCTGCTGCAGATTCAGAAGACGACGCCGATGCCGGGCAACGACTGACGGCATCCGCACAGCTGAGGGCCGCTCCCCGTGATGGGGGCGGCCCTTTGTGCTGCCTGGGACACATGTACGATCGCGCTCTCTTTCAACATGTGAGTCTCAGGGGGGACTTGAGTGGATACGTCCATGTCCGGGCGCGGTCGTCACAGACGCCGGATACGCATTGCGGTGCCCGTCGTGGCGGCGGCCCTGGCGGCGGCCGTCGGGGGTGCGCTCCTGATGTCGTCGGCGAACGCCGCCACCGCGCAGCCGGCTCCGGTCGCCAAGACGACCGGCACCTCGCCCAGCCTGGCCACGCTGCAGAAGCGGATCGCCGGGGCCATGGCGAGTGACGGCACGGCCGGACAGCCGACGACGGCCTCCCCGAGCACGAGCGCCGGCGCGAGCACGGGTACAGGTACGGGTACGGGTACGGGCAGGACCGCGACCACCGGTACGAGCACGGGCACGAGCGCGAACACGAGCGGCGCCTCCGTCGACCCGAAGATCATCGGCGGCACCACGACCACCATCACCACCGCCCCGTGGATGGCCCAGCTCTGGTACCTCGACGACAAGGGCACCAGCGCCACCAGTGACGACTTCGGCTTCTTCTGCGGCGGCTCCGTCGTCTCGCCGACGAAGATCCTGACCGCCTCGCACTGCGTCAAGGACGAGCACGGCAAGAGCTACGACTGGGCAGCCCACGGCGCCGTCGTGACCGGTACCTCCCAGCTTCCCTCGGCAGGCGGCGCCGATCTGCACGGCGGCACCGCCACCGCCGTCCTGCGGCAGTGGAACCACCCCTCGTACAGCGCGTCGACCATCGACAACGACATAGCGGTTCTCACGCTGGACGGGCCCGTCAAGGCCAAGCCGATCCGGATGACGACGTCGGGCGACACCGCCTCGTACGCCTCCGGCACCAAGGCGACGCTCTACGGCTGGGGCCGCACCACCTCCACCACCCAGGACATCTCCGAGACCCTGAAGACGGCCACGCTGCCCATCAAGTCCGACGCCACGTGCGGCGGGTACTACGGCGGCGAGTTCATCAAGGGCCACATGGTCTGCGCGGGCAACCCCGCGACCGGCAGCGACGCCGGCACCACCTCCGCCTGCAACGGCGACTCCGGCGGCCCGCTGATCGTGGGCGGCCGCATCGTGGGCGTCGTCTCCTGGGGCGTGAGGGACTGCGTCGCGAAGGGCGCGTACAGCGTCTTCACCAAGGTCAGCGCGTACGTCGGTGCCGCCTATCCGCGCATCGACGACACGAACCTGAGCGGTGACCACAAAGCCGACCTGTTCGTCCGCAACTCCTCCACCAAGACGCTGTACGAGAAGGACTCCAAGGGCACCTCGTTCGGCGCCCGGCAGTCGTGGGGCGGCTGGAGCGCGTCGAACGTCGTCCTGCAGGCCGACCTCGACCGGGACGGCTACCAGGACGTCGTCGAGCGCCACACGTCCAACGGCGACATCCACTGGTGGCACTACCTGCCGTCCACGGGCAAGTGGGCCGACACCAAGCTCTTCAGCAACTGGAAGACCCGCACCCGCGTCGTCGCCCCGGGCGACGTCACCGGTGACGCCCTGCCCGACCTGCTCTCGGTCGACTCCGGCGGCGTCCTGTGGATCTACCCGGGCAAGGGCAACGGCACCTTCTCGGCCCGCGTCAAGGTGAGCTCCGGCTGGAACCAGTACAACTCCCTGCGTGCCCACGGCGACTTCACTGGCGACGGCAAGGCCGACCTGATCGCGCGCAGCAAGACCGGCTCGTACGTCTATCTCTTCAAGGGCACCGGCAAGGCGGGCTCCGGCGCGTTCTCCAGCCGGATCAAGGTACGCACCTGGGCCGGCTACAACGCCTTCGACGCGGTGGGCGACGTGACCGGCGACGGCAAGGCCGACTTCCTGGCCCGTACGCCCGCCGGCACGCTCTACCTGTACCCAGGTACCGGCAAGGCGACCAGCGAGATCTTCGCCACAGCCATCAAGATCGGCACTGATTTCAAGCAGTACGACATCTTCGGCTGAAGTCGCAGGTGAGCGGGGTTTCCCCGAACTCGCCCGTCACGCACTGTGCCCATCGCGCCACGCGGTGGGCACAGTGCGTTGTGCAACCCTTTCCCGAGTTTCCCCGTCTGACCGTACGGAGTGACCATGAGGCAGTACATGGCGCACCGGACCGGGCTTGGCCCTGAAAGCAGGGGGTAACCGACCGCAACGAGGACAAGAGGAGCACATGCCTGCCGAGAGCATGCCGGAACCCGGTACACCGGGCGAGCCCGGAACGAGCGCCCCGCGTCGCCGCGCGGGGGGCAGCCGCCGCAAGCCGCGCAGCACGCGCAGCACGCGCAGCAAGGCCCTGCTCATCACGGCCTGGACCGCGGCGGGCATCGTGGTGCTGGGGGGCACCGGCGCCGGGTACCTGTACTTCAAGCTCAACGGCAACATCAAGACCGTCGACATCAACCAGGCCCTCGGTACCAACCGGCCGTTGAAGGCCGACAACGGCTCCGAGAACATCCTCGTCCTGGGCTCCGACACCCGCTCCGGCAGCAACAAGGAACTCGGCGGCGGCACCGACGACGGCAGCGCCCGCTCGGACACGGCGATGATCGTGCACATATACGAGGGCCACAAGAAGGCCAGCGTGGTCTCCATACCCCGCGACACCCTCGTCCCGCGCCCCTCCTGCACCGATGCCAAGGGCGTCACCCACGCCGCCGCGACCGGCGTGATGTTCAACTCCGCGTACTCCACCGGCGGGGCCGCCTGCGCGGTGAAGACCGTCGAGTCCATGTCCGGTATCCGCATGGACCACTACATCGAGGTCGACTTCAGCGGCTTCCAGAAGCTCATCGACGACCTCGGCGGTGTCCGGGTGACCACCACCAAGAACATCAAGGACCCCGACAGTCATCTGAACCTGACCGCCGGCACGCACACCCTCGACGGACAGCAGGCGCTCGGCCTCGTCCGCACCCGGCACGGCGTCGGCGACGGCTCCGACCTCGGCCGCATCCAGCTCCAGCAGGCGTTCATCAAGGCCCTGGTCAACCAGGTCAAGCACATCGGCGTGCTGTCCAGCCCCACGAAGCTGTACGACCTCGCCGACACCGCGACCAAGACCGTCACCACCGACTCCGACCTCGGCACGGTCAAGAACCTCGCGTCCTTCGCCAACGGCCTCAAGGGCATCAGTTCGTCGAACATGAACATGGTGACGATGCCGGTCCAGTACGACAGCGCGGACGCCAACCGCGTCCTCGTCGACAAGGCCAAGGCGCGGCTGGTGTGGACCGCCCTGAAGAACGACCGGACGATCCCGAAGGCGGCCACGAAGGGCACTGCCACGGGCGCCGCCAAGGGCGTCGTCAGCTCGGGCTGAGCCGGTACGCAGGCCACGCCGAGGCCCGTACGGGGACCCTATGAGGCCCGTACGGGCCTCCGTACGCAGGCTCGGGAATAGATCATCCATGCCCCCGGTTTTGGGGGATGGCGCCAGTCCTGGCAGACTGGTACGTCGGCTCCGGTTCACGCACCCGCATCCCGCGGCGGCGACCCGGCGCCCTCCCGAAACTAGGAGACACCTTGAAGCGCGACATCCACCCCGAGTACGTCGAGACGCAGGTCAGCTGCACCTGTGGCGCGTCGTTCACCACCCGTAGCACGATCTCCAGCGGCTCCATCCGCGCCGAGGTCTGCTCCGAGTGCCACCCGTTCTACACGGGCAAGCAGAAGATCCTCGACACCGGTGGCCGCGTGGCCCGCTTCGAGGCCCGCTTCGGCAAGGCTGCCGCTGCGAACAAGTAGCGAGCCCACAGCGCCGGTCTTCGGCGTCCCCGGCACGGGGGCGCCGGGACCGGCGCTTTGCGGTGCAGCCCCCATTCGTCTTACCTACGTCCTCAAGCCCATGATGGAGCTGGGGACAGTCCATTGGAGCCGGAGATGTTCGAGGCGGTCGAGGAACTCATCGGCGAGCACGCCGATCTGGAGAAGAAGCTCGCTGACCCGTCGGTCCACGCCGACCAGGCCAACGCGCGCAAGCTGAACAAGCGCTACGCCGAGCTGACCCCGATCGTCGCGACGTACCGCTCCTGGAAGCAGACCGGGGACGACATCGGCACGGCGAAGGAGCTCGCCGCCGACGACCCCGACTTCGCGGCCGAGGTCAAGGAGCTGGAGAAGCAGCGCGAGGAGCTCACCGAGAAGCTCCGCCTGCTGCTGGTCCCGCGCGACCCCAGCGACGACAAGGACGTCATCCTCGAGATCAAGGCGGGCGCGGGCGGCGACGAGTCGGCCCTGTTCGCCGGCGACCTGCTGCGCATGTACCTGCGCTACGCCGAGCGCGTCGGCTGGAAGACCGAGATCATCGACTCCACCGAGTCCGAGCTGGGCGGCTACAAGGACGTCCAGGTCGCCGTGAAGACCAAGGGCGGCCAGGGTGCCACCGAGCCCGGTCAGGGTGTCTGGGCGCGTCTGAAGTACGAGGGCGGGGTGCACCGCGTGCAGCGGGTGCCCTCGACCGAGTCGCAGGGCCGTATCCACACCTCCGCGGCCGGTGTGCTGGTCACGCCCGAGGCCGAGGAGGTCGACGTCGAGATCCACGCGAACGACCTGCGCATCGACGTCTACCGCTCGTCGGGCCCCGGCGGCCAGTCCGTCAACACGACCGACTCCGCGGTGCGCATCACGCACATTCCGACCGGAGTCGTCGCTTCCTGCCAGAACGAGAAGAGCCAGCTGCAGAACAAGGAGCAGGCGATGCGTATCCTGCGCTCCAGGCTCCTCGCCGCGGCGCAGGAGGAAGCGGAGCGTGAGGCCGCTGACGCCCGCCGCAGCCAGGTCCGCACCGTCGACCGCTCCGAGAAGATCCGCACGTACAACTTCCCGGAGAACCGCATCTCGGACCACCGCGTCGGATTCAAGGCGTACAACTTGGACCAGGTGCTCGACGGGGACCTCGACGCGATGATCCAGGCGTGCGTCGACGCCGACTCGGCCGCGAAGCTCGCGGCCGCGTGAGGCGGAACGGCGGACGGCCGAACGGCGGAACGGCCGTACGGCCGAACGCAGCTTTGTGAGGCCGTAGTTGTAAGCCCTGCTCGTCAAGCCGTACGACAACAGCTCAGCCCCGGAGGACCAGCGTGAACCTGCTGCTCGCGGAAGTGGCCCAGGCCACCCAGCGGCTGGCCGACGCCGGCGTGCCCTCGCCGCGCAACGACGCGGAGGAGCTCGCCGCCTTCGTGCACGGCGTGAAGCGGGGCGAGCTGCACACCGTCAAGGACGTGGACTTCGACGCCCGCTACTGGGAGGTGACCGCGCGCCGCGAGGCCCGCGAGCCGCTCCAGCACATCACCGGACACGCCTACTTCCGCTATCTGGAACTCCAGGTGGGCCCCGGGGTCTTCGTCCCGCGTCCGGAGACGGAGTCCGTCGTCGGCTGGGCCATAGACGCCGTCCGCGCGATGGATGTCGTCGAGCCGCTGATCGTCGACCTGTGCACCGGTTCGGGCGCCATCGCGCTCGCGCTCGCGCAGGAGGTCCCGCGCTCCCGCGTACACGCCGTGGAGCTGTCCGAGGACGCCCTCCAATGGACGCGCAAGAACGTCGAGGGCTCCAGGGTCGACCTGCGTCAGGGAGACGCCCTGGAGGCCTTCAGGGACCTCGACGGCCAGGTGGACCTGGTGATCTCCAACCCGCCGTACATCCCGCTCACGGAATGGGAGTACGTGGCGCCGGAGGCCCGGGACTACGATCCCGAACTCGCCCTGTTCTCCGGCGAGGACGGACTCGACCTCATCCGTGGTATCGAGCGCACCGCGCACCGGCTGCTGCGCCCGGGCGGCGTCGTCGTCATCGAGCACGCCGACACCCAGGGCGGCCAGGTGCCGTGGATCTTCACCGAGGAGCGGGGCTGGGCCGACGCGGCCGACCACCCGGACCTCAACAACCGGCCGCGGTTCGCGACCGCCCGCAAGGCGATGCCGTGAGCACGCGCATCGTGATCCCCAGCCAGCAGTACGTGTACGAGGAGGCCCGCTAAATGGCACGGCGATACGACACCAACGACGCGACCGACCGCATCACCGGTCTGCGTGAGGCAGCGTCCGCCGTCCGCCGTGGCGAGCTGGTGGTCCTCCCGACGGACACGGTGTACGGCATCGGCGCCGACGCGTTCACCTCGGAGGCCGTCGCCGACCTGCTCGAGGCCAAGGGCCGGGGCCGCAACATGCCCACCCCTGTCCTCATCGGTTCCCCGAACACCCTGCACGGCCTCGTCACGGACTTCTCCGAGATGGCCTGGGAGCTCGTCGACGCGTTCTGGCCGGGTGCGCTCACCCTCGTCGCCAAGCACCAGCCGTCCCTCCAGTGGGACTTGGGCGACACCCGGGGCACGGTGGCCATCCGGATGCCGCTGCACCCGGTCGCCATCGAGCTGCTGACGGAGGTCGGCCCGATGGCCGTCTCCTCCGCGAACCTGACGGGCCACCCGGCGCCGGAGGACTGTGACGCCGCGCAGGAGATGCTCGGTGACTCCGTCTCCGTGTACCTGGACGGCGGTCCGACCCCCGGCAACGTTCCCTCCTCGATCGTCGACGTCACCGGCAAGGTGCCGGTCCTGCTGCGCGCGGGTGCCCTGTCGGCGGAGGAGCTCCGGAAGGTCGTACCCGACCTCGAGGTGGCGAATTGACAGCCCCTGACGCGGGGCGTGGCATAGGCACGGGGATCACGGGGACCAATGGGTCCCCCAGGGGGTCCTTCCGCATCCTCCACGTCAGCACCGGCAACGTGTGCCGCTCGCCGATCACCGAGCGGCTGACCCGCCATGCCCTCGCGGACCGGCTGGGCGACCCCCTGTGGGGCGGCCTGATCGTCGAGAGCGCCGGCACCTGGGGGCACGAGGGCGCCCCCATGGAGGCCAACGCCGAGACGGTCCTCGCGGACTTCGGCGCGGACCCCTCCGGCTTCGTCGGCCGCGAGCTCCTCGACGACCACGTCATCAGGGCCGACCTGGTCCTCACCGCGACCCGCGACCACCGCGCCCAGGTCATCTCCATGGGCCACTCCGCGGGCCTGCGCACTTTCACCCTGAAGGAGTTCACCAGGCTGGTCCGCGCCATAGACCCGGCGACCCTCCCTCCCTTGGAGGACGGAGTGGTCGAACGCGCCCGCGCCCTGGTGCGGGCCGCCGCCGCTCTACGCGGGTGGCTCCTGGCCCCCACGGCGGAGGCGGACGAGGTCTTCGACCCGTACGGCGCGCCCCTGCCGTTCTTCCGTTCGATCGGCGACGAGATCAACGAGGCACTGGACCCGGTGGTGACGGCGCTCACCGGGGTGCGGGCGCGCGCCTAGGCCGGTGTGGGCGTTTTCTCGCGGGACGCCCGATAGGCCGTAATACCGGGCGTCCCACCGGTCCCGGTTCTACATTGGACGTAGCGCACCCCGCCGAGGCCCGGAGTCCACCATGCCGGTCACACAAACGCTGGAAGCGGATGTTCTGCGTCTGCAGGACCCGGAGCTTGCCGAGATCCTGATAGGGGAGCTGGCGCGGCAGTCGACGACGCTCCAGCTGATCGCGGCCGAGAACTTCACCTCGAAGGCGGTGCTGACCGCCCTCGGGTCGCCGCTGGCGAACAAGTACGCCGAGGGCTATCCCGGCGCCCGCCACCACGGCGGCTGCGAGATCGTCGACGTCGCCGAGCGCCTCGCCGTGGAGCGCGCCAAGGCCCTTTTCGGCGCCGAGCACGCCAACGTGCAGTCCCACTCCGGATCTTCGGCCGTCCTCGCCGCGTACGCCGCCCTGCTGCGGCCGGGGGACACCGTCCTGGCCATGGGGCTGCCGTTCGGCGGCCACCTCACGCACGGGTCGCCCGCGAACTTCTCCGGCCGCTGGTTCGACTTCGTCGGGTACAGGGTGGAGGCGGAGAGCGGGCTCATCGACTACGAGCAGGTGCGGGCACTGGCCCGTACGCACCGGCCGAAGGCCATCGTCTGCGGGTCGATCTCCTACCCCCGGCACATCGACTACGCGCTGTTCCGGGCGATCGCCGACGAGGTCGGCGCCTATCTCATCGCCGACGCCGCCCACCCCATCGGCCTGGTCGCCGGGGGAGCGGCGCCCAGTCCGGTGCCGTACGCCGATGTCGTGTGCGCCACCACGCACAAGGTCCTGCGCGGCCCCCGCGGCGGCATGATCCTCTGCGGAGGCGAGCTGGCCGAGCGGGTCGACCGGGCCGTCTTCCCGTTCACCCAGGGGGGCGCCCAGATGCACACCATCGCCGCCAAGGCCGTCGCGTTCGGCGAGGCCGCGACGCCCGCCTTCATGGCGTACGCGCATCAGGTGGTCGCCAACGCGAAGGTGCTGGCCGAGGGACTGGCCGCGGAGGGGCTCGCCCTCACCACCGGGGGGACCGACACCCACATGCTCACCGCGGACACCGCTCCGCTCGGTCTCGAGGGACGCAGCGCACGCGGCCGTCTCGCCGCCGCCGGAATGGTCCTCGACACCTGCGCGCTGCCCCACGGCGACGCCCGCGGCCTGCGCCTGGGCACGGCCGCGCTGACCACACAGGGGATGGGCGAGGCGGAGATGGCGCAGGTCGCGAAGTTGTTCGCGGCGGTGCTGCGCGACGAGGCCGACAGCAAGCGGGTGCGTGAAGAAGTACGGGATCTGGCCGGGAGATTTCCGCCCTATCCGGACGAGTGAAGGGTACACGCACACGTGTGCACAGCCACTCGTGCAACCATCGTCGCTACCCGGAAGTCCCCAACCATATGCGCGCATCGCTAGGGTGTGGGGCTGAGATGGCCAGCGAGACCTGTGGGGAAGCCCGTGCGTGAATATCTGCTGACGCTCTGCATCACGGCCGCGGTGACGTATCTGCTGACAGGGCCGGTACGGAAGTTCGCGATCGTGGCCGGAGCCATGCCGCAGATCCGGGCACGGGACGTGCACCGGGAACCCACACCGCGGCTCGGCGGCATCGCGATGTTCTTCGGTCTGTGTGCCGGTCTGCTGGTCGCCGACCATCTGCGCAACCTCAACGCGGTCTTCTCGGACTCCAACGAGCCCCGCGCGCTGCTCTCCGGCGCCGCGCTGATCTGGCTGATCGGTGTCCTGGACGACAAGTTCGAGATCGACGCCCTGATCAAGCTGGGCGGCCAGATGATCGCCGCGGGTGTGATGGTCATGCAGGGTCTGACGATCCTGTGGCTGCCCATCCCCGGCGTCGGCCTGGTCGCGCTGACCCAGTGGCAGGGCACCCTGCTCACCGTGGCACTGGTCGTCATCACGATCAACGCGGTGAACTTCGTCGACGGCCTCGACGGTCTCGCCGCCGGCATGGTGTGCATCGCCTCCGCCGCGTTCTTCCTGTACGCGTACCGCATCTGGTACAGCTACGGCATCGAGGCCGCCGCCCCGGCGACCCTCTTCGCGTCGATCCTCATGGGCATGTGTCTGGGCTTCCTGCCGCACAACATGCACCCCGCCCGGATCTTCATGGGCGACTCCGGCTCGATGCTGATCGGCCTGGTGCTGGCCGCCGGCGCGATCTCCATCACCGGGCAGATCGACCCGGACGCGATGAACCTGTTCTCCGGTTCGGAGCGCAACACCGTGCACCAGACGGTGCCGGTCTACATCCCGCTGCTGCTGCCGCTGACGATCATCGCGGTCCCGGCCGCCGACCTGGTGCTCGCCATCGTGCGGCGCACCTGGCGCGGCCAGTCGCCCTTCGCCGCCGACCGCGGCCACCTGCACCACCGCCTCCTGGAGGTCGGCCACTCGCACAGCCGGGCCGTCCTGATCATGTACTTCTGGTCGGCGCTGATCGCCTTCGGAGCGCTCGCCTTCTCGGTGAACTCGGCGTCCATGTGGATCGTGCTCGGCATCGCGGCGCTCAGCGCGGTGGGCCTCGTACTGCTCCTGCTGCCGCGCTTCACGCCGCGTGCCCCGCGCTGGGCCGAGCACCTGCTGCCGCCGCGCTACCGCCGCCGTCGCAGGGTCGCCCTGGCGGCCGAGGCGGAGGCGGCCGTGGCCTGCGTCGCGTACGAGGAGCCGGCGTCCCACGAGAAGGCGGCCCAGGAGCGGGAAGAGGGCGTGCGTGAACACCGTTCCCCGGTCACCACGGGTGTCTCAGGAGTCAACGGAGCGACGGCAATTGGTGCCCGCGCGCGCTTCCTGGAAGGGCGCAAAGCCGAATCTTCACGCTGACGCAAAGTAAGAATCGCGCAAGAAGGATCACCGGCAAACCGCGTCAATACCAGACAAGTTACCCTCGATATTGCACAAACGCGCAGGTTCATTCTCATGTGTGACAGCAAGCACACCTTCTAGGTAAAGACCGCATCAAATAGTTTGTGATACGGTTCACGAGAACCCGGGATAGAGCCGAAGGACCGTCGTGAGACGGGCCCTTGGCGTGAGGTTCTCTCTCAGCCCGGGACTACGCTCGTCCATGACGACACCCTGCCCCCTTAGCAAGCGGAGCTGCCGCCATGCCGTCCAATGACGCCCGGATCCTCCTTCAGGCCACTGTGCCCACAGTTGCCGTCGGCGCGATTGCCGCCGCTGTCAGCGGCGTGGTCGCCGGTGGCAAGGGAGCGATCGGGGCGGTCGTCGCGACGCTGGTCGTGATCCTGTTCATGGGCATCGGCCTCTATGTACTGCAGCGCACTGCCAAATCGCTTCCGCATCTGTTCCAGGCGATGGGCCTGATGCTGTACGCGGCACAGATTCTCCTGCTGTTCATCTTCATGGCCGCGTTCAAGCACACGACGCTGTTCAATCCCAAGGCCTTTGCGATCACCCTGCTCGCCACCACCCTCGCGTGGATCGGTGCACAGACGCGCGCCTACATGAAGGCCAAGATCCTTTATGTCGAACCCGACTCGTCGAAGGGCGACAAGCCCGAAAAGACGGGGCACTCGTCATGAGGGGTAGGGCCGGGATAAATGCGGGTGAGAGAGCCTGCTATCGTCCGATGCCAACTGCGGCATCGCGGGCGCGGGCATCTGAGCTGACGCCTGCTCAATCGCGAGGCTTGATGCCCCACAGCCGCCCCCACATCCGTTACACCAGTCCAGTGCCGAACCGCGGCTGCGCGCCGCGCCGACACAACGAGGTTGCCGTACCTATGCGCCACGCTGAAGGAGCCCGCGGTGAGTGCTGACCCGACGCAGGTGCTCGCCTTCGAGACCGACTGCCACATCTTCGACGGCTGTGGCTTCCCGGCTCCCGGCCTGCACTCGTTCCTGTTCGAACCCATCTGGGGTGACGCGAACAGCAACTTGTACTTCAACAAGACGATGCTGTTGGCGCTGCTCGGCTCGATCATTGTCGTCGGCTTCTTCTGGGCCGCCTTCCGCAAGCCGAAGGTGGTCCCGGGCAAGCTCCAGATGGTCGCCGAGACCGGATACGACTTCGTCCGGCGCGGCATCGTCTACGAGACGATCGGCAAGAAGGAGGGCGAGAAGTACGTTCCGCTCATCGTCTCGCTGTTCTTCTTCGTCTGGATGATGAACCTCTGGTCGATCGTTCCGCTCGCCCAGTTCCCGGTCACCTCGATCATCTCGTACCCCTTGGTGCTCGCGGCGATCGTCTACATCCTGTGGGTCTCGCTCACGTTCAAGCGGCACGGCTTCGTCGGAGCCTTCAAGAACTTCACGGGCTACGACAAGTCGCTCGGCCCGGTGCTGCCGCTGGCCATGACGATCGAGTTCTTCTCGAACCTGATCGTCCGTCCGTTCACGCACGCGGTCCGACTCTTCGCGAACATGTTCGCGGGGCACACTCTGCTGCTGCTCTTCACCATCGCCAGCTGGTACCTGCTGAACGGCATCGGGATCGCCTACGCGGGCGTCTCGTTCATCATGGTCATCGTCATGACGGCCTTCGAGCTGTTCATTCAGGCTCTGCAGGCGTACGTGTTCGTGCTTCTGACCTGCACCTTCATCCAGGGCGCGCTCGCCGAGCACCACTGAGTGGTCGCCCGCTCCCACCCCGCACACGTCCGGTGGCCAACCCCCACCGGTCCTTGAAAGAGAAGGAAGAACTGGCATGACCACCCTTGCCGCTGTCACCGGTGACCTGAAGGCTCTCGGCTCCATCGGTTACGGCCTCGCCGCGATCGGCCCCGGCGTCGGCGTCGGCATCATCTTCGGTAACGGCACTCAGGCTCTGGCCCGTCAGCCCGAGGCTGCCGGTCTGATCCGCGCCAACCAGATCCTGGGCTTCGCGTTCTGTGAGGCGCTTGCTCTCATCGGTCTGGTCATGCCGTTCGTTTACGGCTCCTGATCTCAGGCTCGACCAGCCCATTTAGACGAAAGGCACTGATGTGAACCCCCTGGTTCAGCTCGCGGCGGAGACGGAGAACCCTCTGGTTCCGCCGATCCCCGAGCTCGTCATCGGTCTGCTCGCCTTCGTCATCGTCTTCGGCTTCCTCGCCAAGAAGCTCCTCCCGACCATCAACAAGGTTCTGGAAGAGCGTCGCGAGGCCATCGAGGGCGGTATCGAGAAGGCCGAGGCCGCTCAGACCGAGGCCCAGAGCGTGCTGGAGCAGTACAAGGCCCAGCTCGCCGAGGCACGGCACGAGGCCGCGCGTCTGCGCCAGGAGGCGCAGGAGCAGGGCGCCACGCTCATCGCCGAGATGCGCGCGGAAGGCCAGCGGCAGCGCGAGGAGATCATCGCCGCCGGTCACTCGCAGCTCGAGGCCGACCGCAAGGCCGCCGCGCAGGCGCTGCGTCAGGACGTGGGCAAGCTCGCCACCGACCTGGCCGGCAAGCTCGTCGGTGAGTCCCTCGAGGACCACGCCCGGCAGAGCCGTGTCATCGACCGCTTCCTCGACGATCTCGAGGAGAAGGCCGAGGCGACTCGATGACCGCACACGGAGCAAGCCGCGAGGCCCTCGCTGCAGCCCGTGAGCGTCTCGACGCGCTGACGGACTCGACGTCCGTGGACGCGGTCCAGCTCGCCGACGAGCTGGCCTCCGTCACCACGCTGCTCAGCCGCGAGGTGTCGCTGCGTCGGGTCCTGACCGACCCGGCGCAGCCCGGCGAGGCCAAGGCCGAGCTGGTCCAGCGCCTGCTCGGCGGTCAGGTCGGCGGGCCGACCGCGGACCTGGTGGCCGGCCTGGTGCGCTCGCGCTGGTCGCAGTCGCGTGACCTGGTGGACGCGCTGGAGGAGCTGGCGAGCATCGCCGACCTCACGGCCGCCCAGCGGGCGAACGCGCTCGACGACGTCGAGGACGAGCTGTTCCGCTTCGGCCGGATCGTCTCCTCGAACACCGAGCTGCGCGCCGCGCTGACCGACCGCACCGCCTCGAAGGCGGCCAAGAGCGAGCTGCTGCACAGCCTGCTCGGCGGCCGGGCCAACCCGACCACCGAACGCCTGGTGACGCGCCTTGTGACCGCGCCCCGGGGACGTAGCCTGGAAGCGGGACTCGAGTCCCTGTCCAAGCTCGCCGCCGAGCGCCGTAACCGCATGGTCGCCGTCGTCACCTCGGCGGTCCCGCTGAGCGACGCACAGAAGCAGCGCCTCGGCGCCGCCCTGGCGAAGCTCTACGGCCGCCCGATGCACCTCAACCTCGACGTGGACCCCGAGGTCCTCGGCGGGATCCGGGTGCAGGTCGGCGACGAGGTCATCGACGGCGCCGTCGCGGACCGGCTCGAGGACGCGCGCCGCCGCATCGTCGGCCAGTAGCAACTCAATACGCGTTACCACTTAGTACTTACGGCCCTGGTTGGGCCGTGCAGAGGATTCCTGGGGGCTGACCCCAGACCCCCCAAGAAAACTTCGGGCCCAACAAGGAGAGCAGGGAACCCAGATGGCGGAGCTCACGATCCGGCCGGAGGAGATCCGGGACGCGCTGGAGAACTTTGTCCAGTCGTACAAGCCGGACGCGGCCTCGCGCGAGGAGGTCGGTACGGTCACCGTCGCCGGCGACGGTATCGCCAAGATCGAGGGTCTTCCCTCGGCGATGGCGAACGAGCTGCTGAAGTTCGAGGACGGAACCCTCGGTCTCGCGCTGAACCTGGAAGAGCGCGAGATCGGTGCGGTCGTCCTCGGCGAGTTCAGCGGTATCGAGGAGGGCCAGCCGGTGCAGCGCACCGGTGAGGTGCTGTCCGTCGCCGTGGGCGAGGGCTACCTCGGCCGCGTCGTCGACCCGCTCGGCAACCCGATCGACGGCCTCGGCGAGATCGAGACCACCGGCCGCCGCGCCCTCGAGCTGCAGGCCCCGGGCGTCATGGTCCGCAAGTCGGTGCACGAGCCGATGGAGACCGGCTACAAGGCCGTCGACGCGATGACCCCGATCGGCCGTGGCCAGCGTCAGCTGGTCATCGGCGACCGTCAGACCGGCAAGACCGCGCTGGCTGTCGACACGATCATCAACCAGCGCGACAACTGGCGCTCGGGCGACACCAAGAAGCAGGTCCGCTGCATCTACGTCGCCATCGGCCAGAAGGGTTCGACCATCGCCTCCGTGCGTGGCGCCCTCGAAGAGGCCGGCGCGCTGGAGTACACGACCATCGTCGCCGCCCCGGCGTCCGACCCGGCCGGCTTCAAGTACCTTGCGCCGTACACCGGTTCGGCCATCGGTCAGCACTGGATGTACGAGGGCAAGCACGTCCTCATCATCTTCGACGACCTCTCGAAGCAGGCCGACGCCTACCGCGCCGTGTCCCTGCTGCTGCGCCGTCCGCCGGGGCGCGAGGCCTACCCCGGTGACGTCTTCTACCTGCACTCCCGTCTGCTGGAGCGCTGCGCGAAGCTCTCCGACGAGATGGGCGCCGGTTCGATGACGGGTCTGCCGATCGTCGAGACCAAGGCGAACGACGTGTCGGCGTTCATCCCGACCAACGTCATCTCCATCACCGACGGCCAGTGCTTCCTGGAGTCCGACCTGTTCAACGCCGGCCAGCGTCCGGCCCTGAACGTCGGTATCTCGGTCTCCCGCGTCGGTGGCTCCGCCCAGCACAAGGCCATGCGCCAGGTCTCCGGCCGGCTCCGCCTCGACCTCGCCCAGTACCGTGAGCTGGAGGCGTTCGCCGCCTTCGGTTCGGACCTGGACGCCGCGTCGAAGTCGCAGCTGGAGCGCGGTCAGCGGCTGGTCGAGCTGCTCAAGCAGCCTCAGTACCAGCCGATGGCCACCGAGGACCAGGTCGTCTCCGTGTGGGCCGGTACCACCGGCAAGATGGACGACGTACCGGTCGCCGACATCCGCCGCTTCGAGACGGAGCTCCTGGAGTACCTGCACCGCAAGGAGCAGGGCCTCATGACCTCCATCAAGGAGGGCGCGAAGATGTCGGACGACACCCTCACCGCCATCGCGGACGCCATCGCGGACTTCAAGAAGCAGTTCGAGACCTCGGACGGCAAGCTTCTCGGCGAAGACGTTCCGGCCGCGGCCAAGTGACGTAAGGAAGGGACCTGACTCATGGGAGCCCAGCTCCGGGTCTACAAGCGTCGCATCCGATCCGTCACCGCGACCAAGAAGATCACCAAGGCGATGGAGATGATCGCCGCCTCGCGTGTCGTCAAGGCGCAGCGCAAGGTGGCGGCCTCCGCGCCGTACGCGACCGAGCTCACCCGCGCGGTCACGGCGGTCGGCACCGGCTCGAACACCAAGCACCCGCTGACCACGGAGGCGGAGACGGCGACCCGTTCCGCGGTGCTGCTCCTCACGAGCGACCGCGGACTGGCCGGCGCCTTCAACTCCAACGCCATCAAGGCCGCCGAGCAGCTGACGGCGCGCCTCGAGGCGGAGGGCAAGGAGGTCGACACGTACATCGTCGGCCGCCGCGGTCTGGCCCACTACAACTTCCGCGAGCGCGCGGTCGTGCAGTCGTGGTCGGGCTTCACCGACGAGCCCACCTACGCGGACGCCAAGAAGGTCGCGGCGCCGCTGATCGAGGCCATCGAGACGGCGACGGCGGACGGCGGCGTGGATGAACTCCACATCGTCTACACCGAGTTCGTCTCGATGATGACGCAGACGGCGGTCGACGGCCGCCTGCTGCCGCTGCGCCTCGAAGAGGTCGCGGAGGAGGCGCCCAAGGGCGAGATTCTTCCGCTGTACGAGTTCGAGCCGTCGGCGGAGGACGTCCTTGACGCCCTGCTGCCCCGGTACGTCGAGAGCCGTATCTACAACGCGCTGCTCCAGTCGGCTGCCTCCAAGCACGCCGCCACGCGCCGCGCGATGAAGTCGGCGACCGACAACGCGGGAGACCTGATCACCACGCTCTCCCGTCTTGCCAATGCGGCCCGCCAGGCCGAAATCACCCAGGAAATCAGCGAGATCGTCGGTGGCTCCGCAGCCCTTGCCGACGCGACCGCGGGGAGTGACAAGTAATGACGACGACTTCTGAGACGGCCGTTGCCACGGGCCGCGTCGCCCGGGTCATCGGCCCGGTCGTCGACGTGGAGTTCCCCGTCGACGCGATGCCGGACATCTACAACGCCCTTCACGTCGAGGTGGCCGACCCGGCCAACGCCGGCGAGAAGAAGACGCTGACCCTGGAAGTCGCCCAGCACCTGGGTGACGGCCTGGTCCGCACGATCTCCATGCAGCCCACCGACGGTCTGGTCCGCCAGGCCGCGGTCACCGACACGGGCACGGGTATCACCGTTCCGGTCGGCGACTTCACCAAGGGCAAGGTGTTCAACACCCTCGGTGAGGTGCTGAACTCCGACGAGAAGTACGAGGGCGAGCGCTGGTCCATCCACCGCAAGGCCCCGCGCTTCGACGAGCTCGAGTCGAAGACCGAGATGTTCGAGACCGGCGTCAAGGTCATCGACCTTCTCACCCCGTACGTCAAGGGTGGAAAGATCGGTCTGTTCGGCGGTGCCGGTGTCGGCAAGACGGTGCTCATCCAGGAGATGATCTACCGCGTCGCCAACAACCACGACGGTGTCTCCGTGTTCGCCGGTGTCGGTGAGCGCACCCGTGAGGGCAACGACCTCATCGAGGAGATGTCGGACTCGGGCGTCATCGACAAGACCGCGCTTGTCTTCGGTCAGATGGACGAGCCCCCGGGCACCCGTCTGCGCGTGGCCCTCGCGGGTCTGACGATGGCGGAGTACTTCCGTGACGTCCAGAACCAGGACGTGCTGTTCTTCATCGACAACATCTTCCGCTTCACGCAGGCCGGTTCCGAGGTCTCGACCCTGCTCGGCCGTATGCCCTCCGCGGTGGGCTACCAGCCGAACCTGGCCGACGAGATGGGTCTCCTCCAGGAGCGCATCACCTCGACCCGTGGTCACTCGATCACCTCGATGCAGGCGATCTACGTCCCCGCGGACGACCTGACCGACCCGGCCCCGGCCACCACGTTCGCCCACCTCGACGCGACGACGGTTCTCTCCCGTCCGATCTCCGAGAAGGGCATCTACCCGGCCGTGGACCCGCTGGACTCCACGTCCCGCATCCTGGACCCGCGCTACATCGCGGCGGATCACTACGCCGCCGCGATGCGGGTCAAGTCGGTCCTGCAGAAGTACAAGGACCTCCAGGACATCATCGCGATCCTCGGTATCGACGAGCTCGGCGAGGAGGACAAGCTCACTGTCCACCGCGCCCGTCGCGTGGAGCGCTTCCTGTCCCAGAACACCCACGTCGCCAAGCAGTTCACCGGCGTCGACGGGTCGGACGTCCCGCTGGACGAGTCGATCGCGGCCTTCAACGCGATCATCGACGGCGAGTACGACCACTTCCCGGAGCAGGCGTTCTTCCTGTGCGGTGGCATTGAGGACCTCAAGGCCAACGCCAAGGAGCTCGGCGTCTCCTGAACCTCGCGTACCTGAGGGACTCCGGTTCCTGAGGAACTCGTGTTCGTAAGGGAGGGGGACGGGACCGCACCTCGCGGGGCGCGTCCCGTCCCCCTCCGTACGCCCATTAGACTTTGACCCAACACCCGGCGGCCATGCCGGGTGGTGACCCGAGGAGCCCACCTTGGCTGCTGAGCTGCACGTCGAGCTCGTCGCCGCGGACCGCAGTGTCTGGTCCGGCGAGGCCACCCTGGTCGTCGCGCGTACCACGTCCGGCGACATCGGCGTCATGCCCGGTCACCAGCCGCTTCTCGGTGTGCTGGAGTCGGGCCCGGTGACCATCCGTACGAGTGATGGTGGAACGGTCGTCGCCGCGGTGCACGGCGGTTTCATCTCGTTCGCCGACAACAAGCTGTCCCTGCTGGCCGAGATCGCCGAGCTGTCGGACGAGATCGACGTCCAGCGCGTGGAGCGGGAGCTCGAGCGCGCGAAGGCGGAGGGCGATGCCTCCGCCGAGCGCCGCGCGGACGTCCGTCTGCGGGCGGTGTCGGCGCGCTGAGTCGCCGCGCTGTGTGATGCTTTGCCTCAGCCGCGGCGGGGACCGGATCACTCCGGCCCCCGCCGCGGCTGAGGCAAATGCGGAGGTTTTTTCTTTTCCGTTACCTAGGAGACGAGGAGGTCGGTGTCGATGGTCCTCGCTCTGACTGTGTGCGGATTGGTAGTGGCGCTCGTGGTGGTGGGGCTGTTCGTCTTCGGCCTCCGCCGCCGGCTGATCCAGCGCTCCGGGGGCACCTTTGACTGCAGCCTGCGCTGGGACGTCCCGGAGAAGGGCGACCCCAACGGAAAAGGCTGGGGCTACGGCGTCGCCCGCTACAACGGCGACCGCATCGAGTGGTATCGCGTCTTCTCGTACTCCCCCCGCCCGCGCCGCGTCCTGGAACGCTCGGCGATCGAGGTCGCGGGCCGCCGCACCCCGGACGGCGAGGAGGAACTCGCCCTGCTCTCCGACGCGATCATCCTGGCCTGCGTGCACCGGGGCACCCGCCTGGAACTGGCGATGAGCGAGGACGCGCTGACCGGTTTCCTCGCGTGGCTGGAGGCGGCCCCGCCCGGACAGCGAGTGAACGTGGCCTGAAAGGCCGCATTCACTCGCTGCGTGGGGGTCCCCCCGGACGAAGTCCGGGGGGCGTCAATGTGGCCCGGCGGCTATCCGAGCCCGCTGGTGAGGGCGCTCACCAGTTCGCCGTTGCTGGTGTCTCCGCTGAACTCCCAGAAGAACGCACCGCCCAGGCCCTGGCTCTTGGCCCAGGCCATCTTCGTACCGATGGTCGCCGGGGTGTCGTAGGACCACCAGTTGCTGCCGCAGTGCGCGTACGCCGTTCCGGCGATCGTGCCGGTGGCCGGGCAGGACGTCTTCAGCACCTTGTAGTCCTCGATGCCCTGCTCGTACGTTCCCGCCGCCGGACCCGTGGCCGTGCCGCCCGGTGCGTCCTGGGTGACGCCCGTCCAGCCGCGGCCGTAGAAGCCGATGCCGATCAGCAGCTTGCTCGCGGGCACACCCTTCGCCTTGAACTTCGCGATCGCGTCGGCCGTGGTGAAGCCGGGCGTCGGGATGCCGCTGTAGGAGGTGAGCGGGGAGTGCGGGGCGGTCGGGCCCTGCGCGTTGAACGCTCCGAAGAAGTCGTACGACATCACGTTGTACCAGTCGACGTACTGCGAGGCGCCCGCGTAGTCGGCGGCGTCGATCTTGCCGCCGGAGGTGCCGTCGGCGGTGGTGGCCGCGGTGACCAGGTTGCCCGTGCCGAACTTGGCGCGCAGGGCCTGCATCAGGTTCTTGTAGGCCGCGGCGCCGCTGGTGTCGCAGGACAGACCGCAGGCGTTCGGGTACTCCCAGTCGATGTCGATGCCGTCGAAGACGTCGGCCCAGCGCGGGTCCTCGACCAGGTTGTAGCAGGACTGCGCGAAGGCGGCCGGGTTGGCGGCGGCCTGGGCGAAGCCTCCGGACCAGGTCCAGCCGCCGAAGGACCAGAGGATCTTGATGTTCGGGTACTTGGCCTTCAGCTCGCGCAGCTGGTTGAAGTTGCCGCGCAGCGGCTGGTCCCAGGTGTCGGCGACGCCGCTGACCGACTGGTCGGCGGTGAAGGCCTTGTCGTAGTCCGCGTAGGAGTCGCCGATCGCGCACTGGCCGTTGGTGACGTTGCCGAAGGCGTAGTTGATGTGCGTGATCTTCGCCGCCGAGCCCGAGGTCACCAGGTTCTTGACGTTGTAGTTGCGGCCGTAGATGCCCCACTCGGTGAAGTAGCCGAGCTTGACGGCGTTGCCGGTCGGGGGCGGGGTCGTACCGCCGCCCGTGGTGTGCACGGCGACCGCGCCGCTCACCGGACCGGTCTGGTCGGCGGTGTCACGGGCCTGGACGGTGTACGAGTAGTCGGTGCCGGCGCTCAGACCGGTGTCCGTGTACGAGGTCGTGGTCACGGTGGCGACCTTGGTGCCGCCGCGCAGGACGTCGTAGTTCTTGACGCCCTTGTCGTCGGTGGCCGCGCTCCAGGAGAGCTTCACCGAGGTGTCGGTGATCGCGGAGGCGGTGGGGGTGCCGGGCGCGCTCGGCGGGTTGTCGCCGGGAACGGTGGTGCCGCCATCGCAACTGCCGCCGTTGAGTGTGCAGTTGGTCGGAGAACCCGTGCCGGCGCCGTTGAAGCCGAAGGAGACGGAGGCGCCTGCGGCGAGGGTGCCGTTGTAGGACTTGTTCTTGGCGGTCCAGTGGGTGCCGGAGGAGGTGACGTCCGCGTCCCAGGCCGAGGTGACGGACGTACCGGAGGGGAAGTCCCAGTCGATGGTCCAGGAACTGATGCTGGTGGTACCGGTGTTGGTGACCGTCCACTTGCCTTCGAAGCCGGTACCCCAGTCCTGGGTCTTGGTGTACGTGGCGGTGGCGGAGGTGGCTGCCGAGGCGGGGCTCGCGAGCCCGACGAGGGCGGCGAGCGGAAGCAGCAGAGTGGTGAGCCCTGCCACGGTTCGCTGTCGGACTCTGGTTCTGAAGCGCATGATGCCTCTCCTCGGGGGTGTCGTGGGCATGGCTAAGCGCAGTGCGGCGAGAATAGAAAGGTCTGGACCATAGGTCAATAGGTCTGGACCAGTGCACCCCCGGGGTGAGTCAGACCCCCAACTCCTGCGCCAGCACGGCCGCTTGAACTCTGCTCCGCAGCTCCAGCTTCCCCAGCAGACGGCTGACGTGGGTCTTCACGGTCGCCTCCGCCATGTCCAGCCGGCCCGCGATCTCGGCGTTGGAGAGCCCCTCACCCAGGCAGGACAGCACCTCCCGCTCCCGGCGCGTCAGCGCGTCGAGCACGGCCGGGTCGGCGCTCGGCTCCCGTACCGGCTTCGCGGCGAACTCGGCGATCAGCCGACGTGTCACGGCCGGGGCGATCAGCCCCTCGCCGCTCGCCACCGTCCGCACCGCCACCAGCAGATCCCTCGCCTCCGTGTTCTTCAGCAGAAAGCCGGAAGCGCCCGCGCGCAGCGCCCCGAAGACGTACTCGTCGAGGTCGAAGGTGGTGAGCACGAGCACGTCGGCGAGCCGCTCGGCGACGACCTGACGGGTGGCGGACACCCCGTCGAGCCGGGGCATCTGTACATCCATCAGGACCAGGTCCGGGCGGAGTTCGCGGGCGAGCGCGACCGCCTGCTCGCCGTCCGCGGCCTCGCCGACCACCTCGATGTCGGGCGCGCTGCGCAGAATGAGGACGAGCCCGGCCCGTACGGCGGACTGGTCCTCGGCGACGAGCACACGGATCATTCGGGTTCTCCTTGGACGAGAGGCAGGGTGGCGCGTACGGCCCAGATCTTGCCGTCCCTGCCGTCCCTGCCGCCCTTGCTGTTCCTGCCGTTCCTGCTGTCGGGGGAGGGCTCGGGCCCCGCCTCGAAGCTGCCGCCCAGCAGGTCGGCCCGCTCCCGCATACCCACGAGACCGGCGCCGGAACCGGGGGCGCGGGGGCCGCTCGGATCGCCGTACGCACTGGTCACCGCGATGGCGAGCGAGCCGTCCCGCTGGGTGAGCGTCACCGTGACGTGGCCCTCGGGCGCGTGCTTGAGGGCGTTGGTCAGCGACTCCTGGACGATGCGGTACGCGGCGAGTTCGACCGGGGCGGGCACCTTGCCGTGCTCGGTGGTGAGCGTGACGTCGAGTCCGTTGGTGCGGGCGCCGGCCACCAGGGCGCCGAGTCCGTCGAGGGTGGGGGCCGCCGCCGGTTCGCGGTCGCCGCTGCCGTCGCGCAGGATCCCGATCAGCCGGCGCATCTCGGCGAGCCCCTCGACGCTGTTCTCACGGATGACGGTGAGTGCGTCCTTGGACGTCTTCGGGTCGTCGATGGAGAGCGCGGCCGTGGAGTGGATCGCGATCGCGGAGAGATGGTTGGCCACCATGTCGTGCAACTCCCTTGCCATCCTGGCCCGTTCGGCGGTGACGGCCTGGGCGCGGTCCATCTCGGCGAGCAGGGCCGTCTGCTCGGCGCGCAGCCGTTCGGCGACGGCGGTGTCGCGGTGGTTGCGGACGATCCAGCCGGTGGCGGCGGGGGTGAACGTCACCAGGCCGGTGAACGCCCCGATCAGCAGCCCCTCCGGCTTGTGCCAGGCCGCGACCGGCCACACGGTCGCGATCACCGTGATCAGCCCGGTGATCCAGGGGATGCGGCGGGCCGCGCCGGGGGAGCCGTACAGGACGGCCGCGTAGACCAGGTCCGTGAACATCACGACCGTGGCCAGGCTGCCGCGGGTCAGCAGGTCGGCGACGAGCGCGAGTGTGCCGACGAGCAGGGCGGTGCGCGGGAGTGTCCGGCGCGGCAGCTCGCAGCAGGCGATCAGGGCCAGCGGCACCAGGACGGCCCAGCCCTGGTCCGCGCGGGACATCGGATCGTCCGGCGTACGGCTGTAGAGACCGACGCTCCACAGGAAGAGCCCGCCGAGCAGTCCGCCGATCGCGATGCCCACGTCGTCGCGGTGGGGGCGGGGCAGTCGCCTGGCCATGACTCCATCCATGGCTCCATCCAACACGGCGCACCGGCTCACCGCCCGATGCCCGGGAAGGGTCCGGAACTGCATCTTTCGATGTACTGGGACTTCGTCACCGCCGACGACGATCCGAGCCGCCCCGGACGCGAGCCTGGAGGGGTGACCGAGAGGAGTGAACCGTGATCGTCGGGTTGATCGTCGCGTGCGAGGCCGGCTTCTGGGTGCTGCTGGCCGCCGGCCTCGCCGTCCGCTATCTGCTGAGGCTGCGCCGCACGAGCGTGGCCCTGCTGCTGTGCGAACCCCTGCTGGAGGTGGCGCTCTTCGTGGTGACGGCGACCGACCTCAGGAACGGCGCCGAGCCGAGCTGGGAACACGGCCTGGCCGCGCTCTACATCGGCTTCACCGTCGCGTACGGCCACTACACCATCCGCTGGTTGGACGGCCACGCCGCCCACCGCCTGGCCGGTGGGCCGCCCCCGCCGAAGCCCCCGCGTTTCGGCCTGCCCCGGGCCGCCCACGAGGGCCGTCTCTGGCTCCGCACCCTGCTCGCGGCGACCGTCGCGTGCGCCCTCCTCCAGGGCGCGATCTGGTTCGTCGGAGCCGGCGACACCTCGTCGCTGCGTGCCTTCCAGTGGGTGGCGCTACGGGCGGTGGGGCTCCACGGCCTGATCGCCCTGACGTATCTGCTCCGGCCCAAACGGGCCCCGGTCACCCAGGGCCGGTCCGGCGGCTAGCGTTCGCCCCCCGGTACCCACAGCACGTCCCCGGTCTCCTTGTTGGCGGTGCGGGCCAGGATGAACAGCAGGTCGGAGAGGCGGTTGAGGTAGGTCGCGGTGAGCGGGTTCATCACGTCCGCGTGCGCCTCCAGGGCCGCCCATGTCGAACGCTCGGCGCGGCGCACGACCGTGCACGCCTGGTGCAGCAGCGCCGCGCCCGGAGTGCCGCCGGGCAGGATGAAGGAGCGCAGCTTCTCCAGCTCGTCGTTGAAGCGGTCGCAGTCCGCCTCCAGCTTGTCGATGTAGAACTGCTCGACACGCAGGGGCGGGAACTTCGGGTCCTCGACCACCGGGGTCGACAGGTCCGCGCCGACGTCGAAGAGGTCGTTCTGCACCCGGGTGAGGACCGCGACGACCTCCTCGTCCAGGCGGCCCAGCGCGATCGCCGTCCCGATCACCGCGTTCGCCTCGTTGGCGTCCGCGTAGGCCGAGATCCGGGGATCGGTCTTGGCGACCCGGCTCATGTCCCCGAGAGCGGTGGTGCCCTGGTCGCCGGTCCTGGTGTAGATGCGCGTCAGATTGACCATGGGGCCAGCGTAGTTATGCTCCGGCCTTCCGGAAGACACGTGTGCCCACCGTCACGGAGAGCGTCGCGAAGCCGAGGGCGACCAGGACGCCGTACAGCATGTGGGCCGTGGCGTACGAGCCCACGTACGCGTCCCGCACCGCGTCCACCAGATAGCGGAACGGCATGAAGTGCGAGAGCACGTCCAGCCAGCCGGGAGCCAGTGTCATCGGAAGCATCAGGCCGGACAGCAGCATGGCCGGCATCGTCAGGGCGTTGATGGCGGGGCCGAACTCCTGCGGGGTGCGGACGTTCATGGCCAGGGCGTAGGAGAGGGAGGCGAGGGAGAGGGTGAGCAGGGCGACGAACGCGAAGCCGATCAGGATGCCGGCGAGTGGCGCGCGCAGCCCCATCGCCAGTGCCGCCAGGACCAGCAGCACGGCCTGGAAGACGAAGACGGCGGCGTCGCGCAGGACCCTGCCGAGCAGCAGCGCGAGCCGGCTCACGGGGGTGACCCGCATCCGTTCCACGATCCCGTGGCTTTTCTCGATGATGATGGTGAAACCAGCGAACGCGGCTCCGAACAGCCCGAGTTGGAGCAGCAGGCCGGGGACCAGGACCTGCCAGGAGCTGCCCCGCGAGCCGAGCGGCAGGCCGGTCAGGAGCGGGCCGAAGAAGAGCAGGTACAGCAGCGGCATCAGGACGCCGAAGAGCATCGCGAAGCGGGAGCGGAGGGTCTGGCGGGCGTAGCGCCCGAAGATCAGCGCGGTGTCGTGGAGAAGCATCGGTTCCTGGGTCCTCTACGTCCTATACGGCCACGGGGGCGGAGTCGGTGGATGCCGGGCCGCGCCCGGTGATCGCGAGGAACGTGTCCTGGAGCGACGCGTCGGACGCCCCGCCGTGCGCCAGCTTCAGCGCGCTCGGTGTGCCGTCGGCCACGACCACTCCCCGGTCGACGACCACGAGCCGGTCGGAGAGGGCGTCCGCCTCGTCGAGATAGTGCGTGGTGAGGAAGACCGTGGTGCCGTGCTCGTCGCGCAGTCGGCGGACCAGGTCCCACAGGTCCGCCCGGCTGGCCGGATCCAGGCCGGTCGTCGGCTCGTCCAGGAACAGCACCCGCGGGCGGTGCGTGAGCGCCATCGCGATGTCCAGGCGGCGGCGCTGCCCGCCGGAGAGCGCGGCCGTCCTGCGGTCGAGCAGCCCGGTCAGGCCGAGGTCGTGCGCCAGCTCCTCGGCCCGTTCCTGGGCCTGAGCCCTCGGCAGGCGGTACAGCCGACCCTGGGTGACCAGCTCCTCCCGCACGCTCACCTGTGGGTCGACGCCTCCCGACTGCGCCACATAGCCGCTGGCACGGCGCACCCCGGCCGGGTCGGTGGCCAGATCGCAGCCCGCGACGGTGGCCGCGCCGCCGGTGGGCTTCAGCAGGGTGGTGAGCATGCGCAGCGTGGTCGTCTTGCCCGCGCCGTTCGGGCCGAGGAAGCCGAGGATCTCGCCGGGCCGCACGGTGAGGTCGATGGAGCGGACGGCCTCCACGGGGCCGCGCTTCGTCCGGAAGGTACGCGCCAGACCGGCCGTACTGATGATTGCCATGCGCCCAGAGAAACAGAGTCCATGCAAATGTGCAATGACCCCAAGAATTCTCTGTCTCCAAAATCTCACTGTCCCCCAGTTTTCCATGTCACCAAGGTTTCATCGGCTCCAGCGAAGCTACGATGCGGACATGGCTGAAGGGCTCAGGGAGCGGAAGAAGCGGCAGACCCGGCAGTACATCTCGGATGTCGCCACCGGTCTGTTCCTGGAGCGCGGCTTCGACGCGGTGACGGTCGCGGAGGTCGCGGACGCGGCGGACGTCTCCGTCAACACCGTCTACAACTACTTCCCGACCAAGGAGGACCTCTTCCTCGACCGCTCCCGGGGCGTCGTCGACCGGCTCGCCCGCTGGGTGCGCGGCCGGGAGAAGGGGGAGTCGGCCGCCGTCGCCGTGCTGCGTGAACTGCGAGACGAAGTCGCGGCGGTCTCGCCCCGGGTCGGCCTGATGGTCGGATACGCGCGCTTCATGCGGGTCATCCACGAGGCTCCCGCGCTCCGCTCACGGCTGTGGGCGATCGGTCAGGAGGTGCTCGACAACCTGGAGGAGGCGCTGCGCGAGGAGACCGGCGCGTCCGCCGGCGACCCGCTGCCCGGTCTGATCGCGGGACAGGTCAACTGGGTCCACCAGACGGTCATGGCCGTCATCGGGCGGGAGATGATGGCCGGCCGCAATCCGGACGAAGTATCACGTGAGGTACTTCTTCTCCTCGACGACATGGAGGAGTTGTTGAGCGAGAAGGTGCTCAACTACGCGGTCCGCGACGAGGGGTGAGCCATCCGGTGTGATGTCCGTCAGATGAGACGTGACGCGCATTACTTACCGGTCACACAGGCCCTCACGAGCGCTAGTGTCCGCCCGAGAAGCAGATATAGGCAGCGCGTCAGGGGAGTCGCACAGTGGCAGGGAAGCTCGCCGTCATCGGAGCCGGGCTCATGGGGTCCGGTATCGCCCAGGTGTCCGCGCAGGCGGGCTGGGACGTCGTTCTGCGTGACGTCACCGACGAGGCGCTCGCACGAGGCCTCGACGGCATCAAGGCCTCGTACGACAAGTTCGTGAGCAAGGGCAGGCTGGAGGCGCACGACGCCGATGCCGCGCTCGGCCGGATCACCGCGACCACCGATCTCGACGCCGCCGCGGACGCGGACATCGTCGTCGAGGCCGTCTTCGAGAAGCTCGAGGTCAAGCACGACATCTTCCGTGCGCTCGACAAGATCGTGCGGGACGACACCGTGCTCGCCTCGAACACCTCCGCCATCCCGATCACCAAGATCGCCGCGGCCACCGAGCGCCCGGAGCGGGTCGTCGGCGTCCACTTCTTCTCACCCGTACCGATGATGCAGCTGTGCGAACTGGTGCGCGGCTACAAGACGAGCGACGAAACCCTCGCCACCGCACGGGAGTTCGCCGAGTCCGTCGGCAAGACCTGCATCGTCGTCAACCGTGACGTGGCCGGCTTCGTGACGACCCGTCTCATCTCGGCGCTCGTCGTCGAGGCCACCAAGCTGTACGAGTCCGGCGTGGCCACCGCCGAGGACATCGACCTCGCCTGCAAACTGGGCTTCGGTCATGCCATGGGCCCGCTCGCCACGGCCGACCTCACGGGTGTCGACATCCTTCTGCACGCCACCGGCAACATCTACACCGAGACCCAGGACGAGAAGTTCGCCCCGCCGGAGCTGATGCGCCGGATGGTTGACGCCGGTGACATCGGGCGCAAGAGCGGGCAGGGCTTCTACAAGCACTGAATCAGGCGAGTCATCCAGCATCACCCGTCACGGAAACCGCACGTGCCTCTGGGGTGTCACCCCATGAGGTGAATTCGGTATCGGTTCGCTTACAGACGGCAACCTCTGCGGCCTCAAGCCAGTCAGACGGTGCACACGCAAAACGCAGACCGAAACTGACGCAGAGAGACTGACGCAGAGTACGAGACGCACTCTCGGGGAGCGCATATGTACATCAGGGGCGACCACGCCGAGCTGGTCGTCGGGGGCCGCCTCGACGTACGCAGCGCGGCGGACGCCCGTACGGTCCTGCACTCGGCCGTCGACGACGGAGTCGGCGACCTGGTGCTGGACCTGTCCGAGCTGGACTCCTGGGATGCCACCGGCCTCGGTGTCATCATGGGGGCCCACCGAAGGGCCGGGCGGTGCGGCCGGCGGCTCGTGCTGCGCCGCGTACCACCACAGATGCAGCGCCTGCTGGTGGCCACCCGGCTGCACCGGATCCTCGCGATCGAGGGCGGCATCGGCGTCGAGTCACTGCCCCGGGTGTGACCCGGCGTACGCCTCCTGAGCGGCGTACGAAACGCACCTCGCGCACAATCCTCACGAGACTGTGACGTCTCGGACGGCGCGGTACCCCGGCCTGTCGGAGATACTGTGCGAAGGTTTAGGGTTCGGCTGCCCGCCACCCGAAACCCTACGAGCGGGCACCGGACCAGAAGCGACAGCGCGGTGTGCAGCAAGGCCGGGAGGGGCCTGGGTCCTTGTCACCGGACTCCTGGCGACAAGATCCGCACACGACGCTTTTGGGGGGCTTGGAACATGGACCCGATCAACCGGGGACCCGAAGAGTACGGCCATGACGACGACGGCCAGGCGCCTCGCTCGCGCCCGCCGCGTGATGCGCTCACCGCCGACCTGGGTCAGCACACACCCGCACTCGCCCGTACCGTCCAACTCGTCTCGGGTGACTTCCTGCTCACGGTCAACCCCGTCGACGGCAGCGAGATAGAGGCCTGCCCGCCGGGAGAGCGACCGCAGCGGCCCACGAAGTTCAGCGCCGCCGAGCGTGCCGATCTGGCCCGCGCCGCCCTGCCGCCCGTACCGCCGGGCCCCGCCCAGCCGCGACTGCCGCTCCTGGAACGCCAGGAGGAGCGCGAGCGGCTCGTCCGCCTGCTGGCGCGCGGGCGTTCCGTACGCCTCACCGGCCCCGCCGGCTCCGGCCGCACCAGCCTGCTCGACGCCGTCGCCGACGACTGCGCGGACCTCGCCCCCGACGGCGTCGTCCGCCTCTCCGGATACCGGCGCGCGGCGACCGACCTGCTCTACGACCTGTTCGCCGCCGTCTACAACGCGCCCCTGTACCGTCCCGAACGGGACGAACTGCTCGAACTCGTCCACGGGATCGGCGCGGTCGTCGTCCTCGACGACGTGGAGATCGGCGGCACCGCGCTCGACGAACTCCTCGACGCCACTCCCGAGTGCGCCTTCGTCATCGCCGCGACCCCCGACGTGCCCGCCCCCTCCACCGACTCCCTCCTCGAAGAGGTCTTCCTCGGCGGACTCGACCGCAGCGGCGGCCTCGAGCTCCTGGAGCGGGCCGTCGGACGCGTGCTGACCGAGGAAGAGGCGAACTGGGCGGGCGACCTCTGGTTCGAGTCCGAGGGCCTGCCGCTGCGCTTCATGCAGGCCGGCGCCCTGCTGCGACAGCGCGACCAGTTGCAGGCCAAGGAGGACGCCTTCGACGACTTCGGCGTCTTCCAGGACGCCCCGGTCGACCTGCCGGTCGACGCGCCCTTCGAGGCCGCCGACGGCCACGACGTACCGCTGCCCTCGCTCGCCGAGGGGGCCGCGCCCGCCGCGCTGCTCGCCTCCCGCCTGAGCGGGTCGGCCCGTGCCACCCTGCGCTTCGCCATCGCGCTCGGCGGTGAGGTGCCGCACCAGACGCATCTGCCCGCCCTCGTGGACGACACCCACGCCGACGCCGCGCTCGCCGAACTGGCGGGCTGCGCGCTGGTCTCCCCGGTCGGCTCCCGCTACCGGCTCGCCGCCGGTGTGCAGGCCCAGCTGGAGGCCGCCGGATACGCCGACGTGCTGGAGGAGCAGGCCCGCACCGCGGCCCAGCACTACACCTGGTGGGCCGGACACCCCTCGGTCACCCCGGAACGGGTCTGCGCCGAGGCCGACGCCGTGCTCGCCGCCCTCACCGTCCTGGTCCCGCTCACCACGCCCCCGGCCGACGAGCAGGACGAGAACGCCGCCGTGCAACTGGCCCGCACGGCCGCGCCCGCCTTCGCCGCGGGACTGAACTGGAACGCCTGGGAGCGCGCGCTGCGCTCCGGCGCGGAGGCCTCCCGGCTCTCCGGCGAGGTCGGCGAACAGGCCTACTTCCACCACGAGTTGGGCATCCTCGCGCTCTGCGGCGGTCAGCTGGACCGGGCCCGCGCCGAGCTGGAGTCCTCCATCGGACTGCGCGGCGCCCTCGCCGACAAGCGTGGCACCGTCGCGGGCCGCCGGGCCCTCGCGCTGGTCGCCGACCGCTCCGGGACCGTACTGCCCGGCGGGCGCACGGCGGCGGGCGAGGAAGTGCCCGACGCGCGGCACGAGGAGTCGGCATCGCCGCCCGGCGGCGTACCGGCCGCGTTCGTGCTCTCCGCTCCGGTCGGGGAGCCCTCGACGCTGGTCACCAACCGGGCCGAACCGGGACCGATGTCGAAGCGTGCGGGCGTGGGCGTGGGCAGCCGTCTGGTGGCCGGCACCCGGCGCAACCTGGTGGCCGCGGGCGCGGGCGCGCTGCTCGTCGCGGTGCTCGGCACCGTGGTGACCCTCGGCGCGACCTCGAACAACAACACCGACAACCCGTCCGAGAAGGTCGGCGTCAACCCCTCGGTGAGCCAGGGCGGCCAGGACGACAGCCTCGGCGCCGACAAGGCGAAGAAGGGCGGCGGGGGCGGCAACGACGCGGGCGTGGTGACCACGCCGACGGATCCGGGCCCCGACGGCACCTACGGGACCTCGGACGACCCGACGCCGCCGACGAGCACGAGTACGAGCCGGCGGCCTTCGGACAGTCCGAGTGGGACGAAGGGGACCTCCAGCGGTCCGTCCAAGTCGCCGTCCAAGTCGACTTCCAAGCCGCCGACGACCAAACCGTCGTCGCCGACCTCGAAGCCGAGCACCCCGGCGTCGCCGACGGATCCCACGACGCCTACGACGACACCGGCGTCGCCGGACCCGTCGCCGACCACCTCGACGACCCCGACCACCTCGAACTCCGCCAGCGGCCCCGCCTCCAGCCTCCCCGCGAGCACCACCGCCGGCGCGCCGCAGAGCAGTGCGGCGAGTGTTCCCGCGAGCAGCAGCGCCGCCGGGTCGCCGAACGGCTCGGTGATCTGAGCACCACGACAGAAGTGAGGGCCGGGTCCGACATCGGACCCGGCCCTCACTTCTGACCGGTGAACTACATGGCCGATTGAGTCAAAGTCGTTCGAATCAGAACAACCGCAGTTTGTCGTCCTCGATGCCCCGCAGCGCGTCGTAGTCCAGGACCGTGCAGCCGATGCCGCGGTCCGTGGCGAGGACGCGGGCCTGCGGCTTGATCTCCTGGGCGGCGAAGACGCCCCGGACCGGCGCGAGGTGCGGGTCGCGGTTGAGCAGCTCCAGGTAGCGGGTGAGCTGCTCCACGCCGTCGATCTCGCCGCGGCGCTTGATCTCGATCGCGACGGTCCGGCCCTCGCCGTCGCGGCACAGGATGTCGACGGGGCCGATGGCCGTCATGTACTCGCGGCGGATGAGCGTGTAGCCCTCGCCGAGCGTTTCGATGCGGTCGGCGAGGAGCTCCTGGAGGTGCGCTTCCACGCCGTCCTTGATCAGGCCGGGGTCCACGCCGAGTTCGTGCGAGGAGTCGTGGAGGACTTCCTCCATCGTGATGATGAGCTTCTCGCCCGCCTTGTTGATGACGGTCCAGACGCCCTCCTCGTCGCCGGAGCCCTCCTTCAGGGTGCAGGGCGGCGACATCCAGTTGAGGGGCTTGTAGGCCCGGTCGTCAGCGTGGATCGAGACGCTGCCGTCCGCCTTCACCAGGATGAGACGGGGGGCCGACGGGAGATGGGCGGTGAGCCGGCCCGCGTAGTCAACGGAGCAGCGGGCAATGACGAGACGCATGGTCCGCAACGCTACTCGACGGGCAGAGGTCCACGCGATTCGCCCTGGAAGACGCCTGTTCGGTCGTGGCTGATTGTGGGCCTACTGGGAGTTCACTATGTGCGCATTCTCCTGGTGCCGTCACCGTACGTTGCTTACCGTATAAACGGGAGGTCGCGATGCGTGTACTCAGAGTGTTCGACATCGCGAATGTCCCTATACCTGTCCGGCAACCCCCGAGGTCTGGGGGTGCGAGAGGAGAACCCATGTCGCTCGACGTCTCACCGGCCCTACTCGAGAAGGCCGAGCGAGGCGAGGTCGACGAAGCAGAATTCGTCGACTGCGTCCGGACCTCCCTGCCCTACGCATGGGAGATGATCAGCTCCCTGGTGGCTCAGCTGAAGGTGGACGGCGGCAACTTCGCCGACAACCAGACGCCTCCGCCGGACGAGCAGGCGCGTGGCCAGCTGCTGCGTGCGCTCGCGAGTGACGCGATACGCGGCGCGCTGCAGCGGCACTTCGGTGTGCGGCTGGCCTTCCAGAACTGCCATCGGGTGGCGGTGTTCCCACTGGACGCCTCAGTGGACGACACGCTGGCACGCTTCACCTCGGTGCGCAGTCAGCTGCTGAATCAGTCGCCGGAGTTCCGAGACTGCTGACGTGACGCCTTGATGCCGCATTGCTTGCCGCTCCGTACGCGGGAGGTGCATCTGTACGGGGCGGCAGGCTCCCCCGGGTCCCCGGGCCGACGGCGGGACGCGGATCGTGGGTGGGTGGGTGTGTGCGTCGGGTCAGGGAGACCGGGTTGTCCGGGCCGCGGGGCGGGACAAGCCGGTTGTGGGGCCCTGGAGACCCTTGGTGGGCCCAGGGCGCCCGCATCCTCTCCCGGGCCCACGCCGTCCGCGGTGACGTGTCTCAGCGGAGGTGGGGGAGTACCTCGGTGCCGAGCCGTTGGACGTTCTCCTCGGTCGCCGCCAGGTCGCCGGAGCCCTCGACAAGGAGGGCGAAGCGGGAGATGCCGGTGCGCTCCGAGGTGGCCGCGAGACGGTCGGCGCACAGGCGCGGCGTGCCCACCGGGTGCAGCCCGCACAGGAGTTCCGTGTACGCCAGCGGGTCCCGCATCGCGCGGGCGCGGCCGTCGACCGTCACATGCGCGTCCAGCCCCTGCTTCAGCCAGCCCGGCATCGCCTTGAGGAGTGTCTCGACGGCGTCCGTGCGACGGTCCGCGATCTGGCAGACGCCGGCCGACACATGGGCCGCGCCGAGGATCTCGTCCGTCGAACGGCCCGCCACACGCGCCAACTGCCGCCACAGGGACACCATTTCGGCCTTCTCCTCGTCACCGACATGCATACCGAGGAGCATCGGCAGCCCCCGCTCGGCGGCGAGCCGCACGCTCGCCGGCGAGGTGCAGGCGACGACGACCTCGGGGCCGGGGGAGCCGCTCAGCGCCTCCGACGGCCTGGGCACGACGGGCACTTCGCGGAACCTGAACCGCTCGCCCCGCCCTTCCACGGACGGCTCGCGCAGCCAGCGCACCAGCAGATCGAGTGATTCCGGGAACCCCTTCTCGTACGCCTCGAGGCCCGCGCCGAAGACCTCCAGGTCCACCCAGGGCCCGCCCCGCCCCACGCCCAGGGTGAAACGGCCGCCGGACGTCACGTGCAGCAGCGCGGCCTGCTCGCCGAGGGCGACGGGGTGGACGGTGGGTAGTACGCTGACCGCCGTACCGACGCGGATGCGGCTGGTGCGGCCCAGCAGCAGGGCGGCCAGGGTGACCGCCGACGGGCACGTCCCGTACGGCACGAAGTGGTGCTCGGCCAGCCACACCGCGTCGAGCCCGGCCTCTTCGGCGACCTCGGCCGTGCGCACCGCGCGGTGCAGGGCCTCCCCCTGGCCCTGGCCCGGGAACTGGGCCGCGAGTACAAAACTTCCAACGTGCATGGTGCGTTCCTGCTTCCTCGGCTCCGACGCGGAGCTCCCCCACCGGCATAACCGCCCGACACGTGCCGAGGACACGGCCTGTCGGAGAGATTTGCGGATTGTCTGCAGAATGCGCCGACGTGAGGGCGATCTGGGGGGGGTTGGTGGAGTACGACTACCCCTGTCCGCGCCGCGTAGGCTGGAGAAGGCCCTGCTCCCTGTATAGCTCCGTGAGGTGTCCTGTGTCCCCGCGTCGCAACCGTCCCAAGGGTTCCGACTCCTCCGGCCGGAGCGCGGAGGACGACCGCTCCGGGCGGTACGGCGGCTGGCAGTCCACGGAGAGCTGGCAGGGCGAGGAGTGGAGCGTGCGTCATGTGGCGGGCGCCAGCGCCGAGGGCAAGACCTATCGCTGCCCGGGCTGCGACCAGATGATCCCCTCCGGCGTCCCGCACGTGGTGGCCTGGCCGGAGCACTCGGGCGTCGACGAGCGCCGCCACTGGCACAAGGCCTGCTGGAACGCGAAGGACCGCCGCACCTCGAGGGTGCAGCGGTCCCGTAACGCGCCCAGGTTCTAGGCGACTTCAGATCGGAGCGGCCTCACACGTCCCGGCGCTCCAGCAGCACGAACGCGCCGGCGATCGCCGCCGCCGTCACCCCGGCGAGCAGGGCGAGCTGCGCGCCGCCGCTCGCGCTCTCGTTGTCCAGCGCGAAGACCCTGGCGAGGGCGTTGGGAGCGGCGTACTCCTGCATCTTCTCGCCGATCGTGCGCATGCTCTGCGACATCATCAGGAACGCGGGCAGGATCGCGGGCACCAGCACGAGGCCGAGCATCGTGGTGATCGCGCCCGCCGAGTGCCGCAGCATCGAGCCCACCGCGAGCGACAGGACGCCGAGCAGCGAGACGTACAGCGCGCCCTTGATGACCGTGCCGCCCCACGAGACGTGCGAGGAACCGCTGTGCAGGGCCGAGGTCATGAGGCCGACCAGGCCGATGGAGAACACCGAGACGGTGAACGCCACCGCGAAGAAGATGATCAGCTTGGCGGTGAGCACCCGGTGGCGCTGCGGCGAGGCCGTGAAGGTCGTGCGGATCATGCCCGTGCCGTACTCGGAGGAGACGACCAGGACGCCCAGCGTGATCAGGCAGATCTGGCCCAGGATCAGCCCGAAGAAGGCCGGGATCGTGTACGGCACGTCGCTGAAGTCGGAGTCCTGGGTCTGCGCGGCGACCAGGAAGCCGATGCCGACCACCAGGAGCAGGAAGATGCCGAGCGTCCAGAGCGTGGAGCGCACCGACTTGATCTTCGTCCACTCGGAGGTGAGCGCGTGGCCGAGGTGGGTGCGGGTGACCGGGATCGGCGAGCTGTACGAAGTGCCGGGCGCCGCCTGCCAGGTGGGGGCAGCGGCGGCCTGCTGCGGCATCGGGGGCGGGGGCGTGCTCATCGGGCGTCCTCGGGCTTGGTCAGGTCGGGGGCGGTGGGCGCGGCGGGCGCCGGCGGTGCGACGGGCGGCTGCGCGGGGGTCTGGGGAGCGGGCTGGGCGTACGGGTTGACGTCCGCGGCACCCGGCGCACCCGGGGTGCCCGGAGCACCGTAGGGCCCCGCCTGCGGGGCGCCCTGGGGCATCGCGAACGGCTGCCCGCCCTGCTGGGGCGGCGGCGGCGCGTACCAGCCCGGCTGGCCCTGGCCCGCGACCGGCAGCTGCGGCGGCGGCATGGCACCCGGCGGCAGCTCCTGCTGGAGCCCGGCCTTCTGGTCGATGGTCGAGCGGTAGTCGACGGCGCCCTGCGTCATCCGCATGTACGCCTCCTCCAGCGAGGCCTGGTGCGGAGAGAGCTCCCACAGGCGTACGTCGGCGGAGTGCGCGAGGTCGCTGATGCGGGGCAGCGGCAGGCCCATCACGCGCAGCGCGCCGTCCTGCTCGGGCAGCACCTGGCCGCCCGCCTCGGTGAGCGCGGCGGTCAGCTTCTCGCGCTGCTGCGGCTCGGTCTCCGGGGTGCGGACCCGGGCGAAGTCGGCCGAGTTGTGCGAGATGAAGTCCTTGATGTTCTGGTCGGCGAGCAGCTGACCGCGGCCGATCACGATGAGGTGGTCGGCGGTCAGTGCCATCTCGCTCATCAGGTGCGAGGAGACGAAGACCGTACGGCCCTCCGCGGCGAGCGCCTTCATCAGGTTGCGGACCCAGAGGATGCCCTCGGGGTCGAGGCCGTTGACCGGCTCGTCGAAGAGCAGCACCTGAGGGTCGCCGAGGAGCGCGGCGGCGATGCCGAGTCGCTGCCCCATGCCGAGCGAGAAGCCCTTGGAGCGTTTCTTGGCCACGTCCTGCAGTCCGACCACGCCGAGCACCTCGTCGACCCGGCGGGCCGGGATGCCCGACAGCTGGGCGAGGCAGAGCAGGTGGTTGCGGGCGTGCCGGCCACCGTGCACGGCCTTGGCGTCGAGGAGCGCGCCGACCTGGCGGGGCGCGTTGGGCAGCTTGCGGTAGGGGAAGCCGCCGATGGTGACCTGCCCCGAGGTGGGGTTGTCGAGGCCGAGGATCATCCGCATCGTCGTCGACTTGCCCGAGCCGTTGGGCCCGAGGAAGCCGGTGACGGCACCCGGCCGCACCTGGAAGGAAAGGTTGTACACGGCCGTCTTGGCGCCGTAGCGCTTCGTCAGGCCGACTGCCTCGATCATGCTCCGCACCCATCGAAAGGTTCAGGACGTCGGGGCGCACGCCCCCGTAAGGGTTAGGAGGATATCGGGGCGCTGACGGTTCCGCTCAAGAGAAAGTAAAAATGTGCAGGTCACGCAGGGGACGGTTGGGGTAAAGGTCTCACCTGGAGCCTCACCCGCACCCTACCTTTGTCAGGTACCCGTCCTGCCTGGTCAGGCCGGACGGCGCGGATCCCAGGCCCTGAGTGTCTGGGCGTCGTGTCTAGGCGTCCCGCCTCTTCAGCAGCAGATAGCCCCCGAGGAGCGCCGCGACCACCCACAGTGCCATGATCGCGAGGCCGCCCCAGGGTCCGTACGGGGTGTCGTCGCCGATGGGGGTCACCACCCGCATGATCTTGCTGCCGGCCTGGTCGGGCAGATAGCGGCCGATCTTCTTGGTCGCGGACACCGCGCCGAGGATGTTGGAGATCAGGAAGAAGAACGGCATGAGGATGCCGAGCGAGAGCATCGGGCTGCGCAACATCGTCGCGACGCCCATCGAGAAGACCGCGATCAGCGTCATGTAGAGGCCGCCGCCGATCACGGCGCGCAGCACTCCGGAGTCGCTGATCGACGCGCTGTGCGAGCCGAGCGCCGCCTGTCCCAGGAAGAAGGCGACGAAGCTGGTGATCATGCCGACGACGAGGGCGAGCCCCGTCGCCACCGCGATCTTGCTGAAGAGGAACGTGCCGCGCTGCGGGACCGCGGCCAGCGAGGTGCGGATCATGCCGGTGCTGTACTCGTTGCCGACCACGAGCACCCCGAACACGATCATCGCGAGCTGACCGAGGGTCATCCCCGCGAAGCTGATGAACGTCGGGTCGAAGGAGAGCCGGTCCTTCTCGCCCATCTTGTCGAACTCGTTGTTCGACAGCAGCGAGATCAGGATGCCCAGCGCGATCGTGACCACCGCGGCGAGACTGAGCGTCCAGACCGTGGACGCGACGGACCGGATCTTGGTCCACTCGGACTTGAGGACCTGGGTCGCCGCCATGCTCAGGTCTCCTTGTTCCAGCCGCCGCCCCACTGCTGGGGCGGGGCGTCGGTGTGCGCGTGGTACTCCACCGACTCCGCGGTCAGCTGCATGAACGCCTCCTCCAGGGAGGCCCGCTGGGGGCTCAGCTCGTGCAGCACGATCTGGTGCTGCGTGGCCAGTTCGCCGATCTGCTCGGACTTCGCGCCGTCCACCTCCAGCGCCCCGCTGCCGCTCTCGACGACCGTGATCCCCGCCCCGTGCAGGACGTCGAGCAGCCGCTCGCGCTGGGGGGAGCGGATACGCACGTACGACCGCGAGTTCTGCGCGATGAAGTCGGCCATGGAGGTGTCCGCGAGGAGGCGGCCCTGGCCGATGACGACGAGGTGCTCCGCGGTCAGCGCCATCTCGCTCATGAGGTGACTCGACACGAAGACCGTACGGCCCTGGCCGGCCAGCGACTTCATCAGGTTGCGGATCCAGTGGATGCCCTCGGGGTCGAGGCCGTTGACCGGCTCGTCGAACATCAGGATCCGCGGGTCGCCGAGCAGCGCGCCCGCGATGCCGAGTCGTTGGCCCATGCCGAGCGAGAAGCCCTTGGCCTTCTTCCTGGCCACCGAGGTGAGGCCCACGGTGTCCAGGACCTCGTCCACCCGTGCCTTGGGGATGCCGTTGCTCTGGGCGAGACAGAGAAGGTGGTTGAAGGCGCTGCGGCCGCCGTGCATGGCCTTGGCGTCCAGCAGGGCGCCGATGTACTTCAGCGGGTCCCTGAGGTGGTCGTAGTGCTTCCCGTCGATGCGTACGTCGCCCGCGGTGGGGCGGTCGAGGCCGAGCATCATCCGCATCGTCGTGGACTTGCCCGCGCCGTTCGGACCGAGGAACCCCGTGACGATACCGGGTCTGACGGTGAAGGTCAGATGGTTGACCGCCACCTTCTCGCCGTACCGCTTGGTCAGCCCCTCTAGCTCGATCATGCGGACACGGTAGGACGCGGTCCGGGGCTGTGCCACTTGTGCGGGAGTGTGTTCGCCGCCTGTTCACCGTCTCCGACCGCCGCGCCCTCGTGGCTTGTCGCGCCCACGCGGCGGAGCCGCGGAATGCCACAGTCCCGCGCCCCTTTCGGGGCACGGCTACGGCCCGCATCCCGAGGAGGGGTGCGGGCCGTAGCCGATACCAGGAACTGGGCCGGAACTACCGGGTCTGCTGGGCCGGAACCCCGCGGGAGATCGGCTCGTCCTCGGCCGGCGTGCTCGCGGCGGCCACCGCGGCGCCCGTGAGCGTCGCGAGCATCTCGCGGACGTTGGTGAGCTGAGCGTTGATCGAGTCGCGACGGTTCGTCAGCGCCGCCAGCTCGCGCTCGGATTCCGAGCGGATGCGGTCGGCCTTGGCGTTCGCGTCGGCCACGATGTCCTCGGCCTGGCGCTGAGCCGTCTCCACCGTCTGGCGGGCGCGGCGCTCGGCGTCCGTGCGCAGCTTCTCGGCCTCCAGGCGGAGCTGCTCCGCGCGGTGCTCGATCTCCGCGAGGCGCTTCTCGGCCTTGGCCTGACGCGACGCCAGGTCACGCTCGGACTGCTCGCGACGCTTGGCGAGGTTCGTCTCGAAGTCGGCGGCGGCCTGCGCGGCCTTGGCGCGGGTCTCCTCGAAGAGGGCGTCCGCCTCCTCGCGCTTGGACTGCGCGTCCTTCTGCGCCTCCTGGCGCAGCTGGGAGGCGTCGCTCTTGGCCTTCTCGACGATCCGGACGCCCTCGTCCTCGGCCTTGCTCTTGCGGTCCGCAGCGAACGATTCTGCGTCGTTGCGGACCTGCTGGGCGGCCGACTCGGCGAGCTCACGGTGCTGCTCGGACGCGCGACGGGCCTCCTCGCGCAGATCCTTCGCCTCCTCCTCGGCGAGGCGGAGGATCTTCTCGACGCGCGCGCCGAGACCCGCGTACGACGGCTCGGCGTCGGTGACCTGGGCCTGGGCGTTCTGCGTTTCGAGGTGGAGCTCCTCGATGCGCTTTTCGAGAGCAGTGATACGGGCCAGAGCGCTGTCACGGTCGGAGACGAGCTTCGAAATGCGTTCGTCCACCTGAGCGCGGTCGTACCCACGCCGCACAAGCTCGAAGCCGTAGGGGGAAGTGTCGCTCATGGGGTTCCTGTCGAATGAGACCGGTGAGGTGATAGGGGGAATCCTAGGGGCCAAAGCGGTGTGTCATCGAGCGGATGCGTGTTTGATCTGGAGAATGAGACTCCTTTTGGGTGGCTAACTGTCAGACGGCTTGCCAGAACCTGTGACAAAGGTCCGCGCAAAGCACGGATTGGGTGGTTATGGCTAGCCTTCTGACGACTTGCCACTCGATCGAGTCGCGCCGGCGGCAGCGCCCGCTTTGACCCCACCGTCCTTGCCCGCGGACGGGGCCTCAAAGGACTCCAACGCCTCCAGGACATCCTGGACACGGGAGATCTCGGCGTTGATGTCCTCGCGCCGGCGGACCAGCACCTCCAGCTCGCGCTTGCCCTCCTCGACCGCGGCCCGCGCCTCGCGGATGGCCTCGGCCTTGATCTCCGTCGCCTCCGCGATGAGCGAGCTCTTCTTCTGCTCGGCCTCCTTGAGGAGCCCCTCGGCCTTCTTGACCGCGGCGATACGGACCTTGCTCGCCTCGGAGTTGGCCTCCGACACCAGGTCCTTCGCCTTCGCCTCGGCCTCGGCGAGCTGGCCCTCGGCGGCTCGCACCAGCGCGTCGCAGCGCTCGCCGGCCGTCTTCATCGTCTCGGCCGACTCGCGCCTGGCCCGCTCGTGCAGTTCCTCGATCTCGGTGGTGATGCGGTCGCGCAGCTCCTCCGCCCGCTCCCTTATGGCGGTCGCGTCCCGGCGCGCGCCGACCAGCAGCTCGTCCGCGTCCGCACGGGACCGCTCCACCAGGGTGTTGCCCTCGACGGTCGCCTCGGAGACCAGCCGCTCGGCCTCGTTGCGTGCCGCGCCCACCATCGTGTCGGCCTGCGACTCGGCGTCCGCCGTGGTCTTCTGCGCGCTCTGCTGCGCCTCGGCGAGCAGCTTGTCCGCCTCGGACGCCGTCTCCGAGATGAGGGTGTCGACCTGCTCGGCCGCCTCGGAGCGCCGCTTGTTGGCCTCCCGGCGCGCCGCGTCCAGCGTCCGGTCGGCCTCCTCGCGGGCGCCGGACGTGAGCCGCTCGGCCTCGGCCGCCGCCTCGGCCATGACCCGCTCGGACTCGCTGCGGATCCGCTCGGCGTGCTGCTGCGCGGAACCGACCGTCTCGGCGGCCTCGGCGCGCAGCCGCTCCGCGTCCCCGGTCGCGTCCGAGACCAGCCGCTCGGCCTTGGCCACGGACTCCGCGCGTACGCGCTCGGCCTCGGCGTTCGTCTCGTTCGTCAGCCGCTCCGCCTCGGAGCGTGCCTCGTTGATGAGTGTGTCGACCTGCGTGGCCGCGTCCGAACGGATCCGGTTCGCGTCCTCCCGGGCCTCGGCACGGCTGCGCGAAGCGTCCTGCTCGGCGTTCGCGATGGTGTCGGAGGCCTCGGCGCGCACCCGCTGGGCGTGCTCGGCGGCTTCCGACCGCAGCCGCTCGGACTCGGCGATCGCCTCCGAAACCGTGCGCTCCGCCAGAGACTTGGCGGCGTCCGTCTCCTCGGCCGCCTCGCGCCGGATTCGGCTCGCGTCCTCGGAGGCCCGCTCCCGCTCCGCGTACGCGTCGGCGCGGACCCGGTCCGCCTCCTCCTGCGCCTCGGTCCTGGTCCGGTCCGCCGCGTGCTCGGCGGCACTGCGCAGGCCGGTGATCTCCTCCTGGGCCTGCTCGTGCAGCCCCGCCACGGCATCGCGGACCTGCTGCGCGGTCTGTTCGGCGCTGGAGACCATCTCGCTCGCGCGCCGGTCGGCCTCCTCGACCAGCCGTACGGCCTCGGCCTGGGCCTCGTCGACACGGTTGCGCGCGGAGGCGAGGAGCTCCTCGCTCTGCTCGCGGGCCCGCTCACGCTCCTGGTCGGCCTCCTGGCGCGCGGAACCGAGAAGCTCCTCGGCCTCGCGGCGGCGCCGGGCGGCCTCCTCCTGGGCGGCGGCCAGCGTCTCCGCGCCCTCGGTGGCCAGCCGCTCGGCCGCGGCCTGGGCCTCCGTGCGTACCCGGTCGGCGCTGTCCTGGGCCTCCGACTTCAGCCGCTCGGCTTCCGCCGCGGCCTCCGACCGCAGTCGTACGGCGATGTTCTCGCCCTCGGCGCGCGACGCGGAGGCGTCCGCGGCGGCCTCGTTGCGCAGCCGGTCCGCCTCCGCCTCGGCCTGCGCCTGGAGCGTACGGATCCGCTCGGCGGCCTCCGAACGCAGCCGGTCGCTCTCCTCGGCGGCCTCGCGGCGGATCCGCTCGGCGTCCGCCCGTGCGTCGCTCAGCGCCTGCTCGGCCGAGGCGAGGCGCTGCTCGGCCTCGGTGTGCAGCCGGGTCAGCTCCTCGGCGGCCTCCGTCCGACGGGCCGCTATGGCGCGCTCGGTCTCCTCGCGCAGCGTCTCGGCGGCCCGCTCGGCCTCCGCCTTGATCGTGTCGGAGAGCTCGACGGCCTCCTCGCGGTTGCGCTCGGCCTCCTTGCGCGTGCGCTCCAGGGTCTCCTCGGCCTGGCGGCGCAGCGTCGTGGCGCGCTCGATGGCCTCGGTGCGCACCCGCTCGCTGTCGCTGGTGGCCGTGTTCCGCAGCTCGTCCGCGTCCGCCTTGGCCTTCGCGAGCAGCTCTTCGGCGGTCTTGGCCGCCTCCTCGATCTGCTGGACGGCCTCGCGCCGGGCCTCGGAGCGGATCCGCTCGCCCTCGGCGTTGGCGTCGGAGCGCAGCTGCTCGGCCTCGCCGCGCAGCCGGCGCGCCTCCTCCTGCAGCTCGACCGTCTTGGCGCGGTACTCCTTGGTGTCGTCCTTCGCCGTGCCCTTGAGCTGCTCGGCGATGTCGTGCGCCTCGGCACGCAGCCGGTCCGCCTCGGACTCCGCCTCGGTGCGGATCCGCTCGGCCTCCTCGGCCGCCGCCTTCCTGGTCGCCTTGGCGTCCTCGGACGCCTTGTTCAGGACGTCCTCGGCGGTACGGGCCGCCTTGGAGAGCTGGGAGGCGGTCTCCTCGGCGGTGAGGCTGCGCGCGGTCTCCTCGGCCTCCGCGACGATCTTCTCGGCCTTGGCCTTGGCATCCGCGACCGCCTGCTCGGCGTCGGACTTGGTGGTCTCGGCCTCCTTGGTGGCCTCGCTGACCAGCCGGGCGACCTGTTCCTTCGCCGTCCGCGTGCGCTGCTCGTTCGCCGACTCGGCGCTCGCCAGGGCCTTGGCCGCGGCCTCCTTCGCCTCGGCGACGACCTTGTCCGCCTCGGTCCGCGCCTCGCGCAGCGCCGCCTCGGCCTCCGACATGCGCTGCTCGGCGGCCCGGCTCAGCTCGGTGGCCTGGCGACGGGCGGTGTCCGACTCGTTCGCCGTGGAGCTGCGCAGCTGCTCGGCGTGGTCGGTGGCCTCCTGGGCCTGCGTCGACGCGGCGTTCAGCAGCCGCTCGGCGTCGGTACGGGCCCGGCGCAGCAGCGCCTCGGCCTCCGCGCGGGCCGACTCGGCGTCGTTCGTCAGCCGCTGGCGGGCCTCGGCGGCGATCCGCTCGGCCTCCGCGCGGGCGGCACTCAGCGCTTGGTCCGCCTCCGCGCGCGACTCGTCCAGGAGCCGGCGGGCCTGCTGCTCGCTGCGGGCGCGCAGCTGCTCGGCCCACGCCACGTTCTCGTTGACGTGCGACTCGACGGTCTGACGGCGCTCGGCCAGCTCCTGATCGAGCTGCTGGCGGCGCGCGACCGCCTCCTGGTGCAGCTCCGCCTGCAACCGGGCGGCCTGCTCGGCGTGCTCCTGGAGGATGCGCTGCGTCTGAGCCCGGGCCTGGCTCATCTCGCGCTCGGCGTCGGCGCGCAGCTGATCGGCCTGGATCTGGGCATTACGGAGCAACTGCTCGGCCTGATAGCCGAGGTCGCCGCCGCTGTCGTAGGCAGGCCGGGTCGCCAGACTGCGGCGCGCCTCGTGCAGCTTGGCGCGCAGCACCTCGACCTGATAGCCGAGGTCCTCGGCGTGCTGGACGGCCTTCTCCCGCTCGGTCTTCAGCCGTTCCATCTCGGCCTCGAACCGAGAGAGGTGGTCGACGTCAGCCGCCGGCTCTCGCTCCTGGCGTTCGTAGCCCCGCACTGCGCGGTCCCATCCGTCCCCTGGTCGCAAGTCTCTCCAAACGAACCCCGTCCATCCGCCGAACGGGGCCCCCGGGGAATGGTGTCAGATCAACAGCGGAGCACGGGCTGTCGCCCCGACGCTCGTCCCCCGAAACCTGGACCCCGGCCCTTGACCACGCCGTCCTCAGAACGGCATGACCTCAGGGCCCGTCGCCGGACAGGCCCTGGGCCGCCCCGAAATGGCAGCGGCCGCCCCCAACCCTACCGGCCCAGATATACGGAGGTCAGTGCTCAGGTGACTCAACAGCCGCCGAAGTGACCAGTTCTGTCAGGACACCATGGCAATCCTTTGGGTGAAGGAACGTGATTCGTGACCCCATGGAGCCGCGTCGAGGCTCCTCGTAGAGGACTCGTACGCCTTTGTCCCGGATATCGGCGGCATCGGCGTCGACGTCCGCCGTGCCGAACGCGATGTGATGGACACCTTCGCCGTTCTTCGCCAACCACTTCCCGACGGCCGAGTCCTCGCGGGTCGGCTCCAGGAGCTGGAGGTAGGAGGCGCCGCCGTCGGACGTCTCATTGATCTTGAGCATGGCTTCGCGTACGCCCTGCTCCTCGTTGACCTCGGAGTGGAAGACCTCGAAGCCGTACGTCGCCCGGTAGAACTCGACAGTCGCGTCGAGGTCGAAGCAGGCGATACCGATGTGGTCGATTCGCGTCAGCATGGAGTCAGTGCAGCGCTCATACGGCGGTTACGCAACGTGCGCGCGATCACACTGACTGCCGGATGACGGGTGGCCTACCGCTCAGTACATTCAAGTAAACCCTCGTTCACTCCTCGGCTGTGCAGCCGGTAAGGGGATCGCACCTCATGTCTGGAACGAACAGCAGTACCTCGGTGATCGTCGCGGGCGCCCGAACGCCCATGGGACGGTTGCTGGGCTCGCTGAAGTCCTTCTCCGGGGCCGACCTCGGCGGCTTCGCGATCAAGGCCGCCCTCGACCGTGCGGGGATCGGCGGCGACCAGGTGCAGTACGTGATCATGGGCCAGGTGCTGCAGGCCGGGGCGGGGCAGATCCCGGCACGCCAGGCCGCGGTCAAGGCGGGCATCCCGATGAGCGTCCCGGCGCTCACGATCAACAAGGTGTGTCTGTCCGGTCTCGACGCCATCGCGCTCGCGGACCAGCTGATCCGCGCGGGTGAATTCGACATCGTGGTCGCGGGCGGCCAGGAGTCCATGACGAACGCGCCCCACCTGCTCCCCAAGTCCCGTGAGGGCTTCAAGTACGGCGCGATCGAGATGCTCGACGCGATGGCGTACGACGGTCTCACCGACGCCTTCGAGAACATCGCCATGGGCGAGTCGACGGAGAAGCACAACACACGCCTGGGCATCGCCCGCCCGGAGCAGGACGAGATCGCGGCCCTCTCGCACCAGCGCGCGGCCACCGCCCAGAAGAACGGCATCTTCGAGGCGGAGATCACGCCCGTGGAGATTCCGCAGCGCAAGGGCGAGCCCGTCGTCTTCAGCAAGGACGAGGGCATCCGCGCCGAGACCACGGTGGAGTCGCTGGCCAAGCTGCGCCCCGCCTTCACCCGGGACGGCACGATCACGGCGGGCACCTCCTCGCAGATCTCCGACGGCGCCGCGGCCGTGGTCGTGATGAGCAAGACCAAGGCGCAGGAGCTCGGCCTCCAGTGGATCGCCGAGATCGGGGCGCACGGGAACGTCGCGGGTCCGGACAACTCGCTCCAGTCCCAGCCCTCGAACGCGATCCTGCACGCCCTGAAGAAGGAGGGCCTCGACGTCTCCGACCTCGACCTGATCGAGATCAACGAGGCGTTCGCCGCGGTCGCGGTGCAGTCAATGAAGGACCTCGGCGTGTCCACGGAAAAGGTGAACGTCAACGGTGGTGCCATCGCCCTCGGTCACCCGATCGGGATGTCCGGCGCCCGCCTCGTGCTGCACCTCGCCCTGGAGCTCAAGCGGCGCGGCGGCGGGGTCGGCGCGGCGGCGCTCTGCGGTGGCGGTGGACAGGGTGACGCGCTGATCGTGCGGGTACCCAAGGCCTGAAGCCGTTGTCTCTTTCCGTACGACCCTGGTGTGCACGACTCTGAACGACCTCGGTGCGTACGACTCTGAACGGATCTGAACGGAGCTGTGATGCAGGACGTCTCCTCGCTGGTGGCCCAGGCCAGGGAAGGCAGGCCGCGGGCCGTGGCCCGGCTGATCTCCCTGGTGGAGGGGGCGTCCCCGCAGTTGCGCGAGGTCATGGCGGCGCTGGCCCCGCTGACCGGCAACGCGTACGTCGTCGGGCTCACCGGCTCTCCGGGCGTGGGCAAGTCGACCTCGACCTCGGCGCTGGTGACGGCGTACCGGCGGCAGGGCAAGCGGGTCGGTGTCCTGGCCGTCGACCCGTCCTCGCCGTTCTCCGGAGGCGCCCTGCTCGGCGACCGTGTCCGCATGTCCGAGCATGCCTCCGACCCCGGCGTCTACATCCGCTCGATGGCCACGCGAGGCCATCTGGGTGGTCTCGCCTGGGCGGCCCCCCAGGCCATCCGCGTCCTGGACGCGGCGGGCTGTGACGTGATCCTGGTGGAGACGGTCGGTGTGGGTCAGTCGGAGGTGGAGATCGCCTCCCAGGCGGACACCTCGGTGGTCCTGCTCGCCCCCGGCATGGGCGACGGCATCCAGGCGGCGAAGGCCGGAATCCTGGAGATCGGCGACGTGTACGTCGTGAACAAGGCCGACCGGGACGGCGCCGACGCGACCGCGCGCGAGCTGAACCACATGCTCGGGCTTGGCGAGTCCCGAAGTGCCGGGGACTGGCGGCCGCCGATCGTCAAGACGGTCGCGGCGCGGGGCGAGGGCATCGACGAGGTCGTCGAGGCCCTGGAGAAGCACCACGCCTGGATGGAGGAGCACGGTGTCCTCGCCGAGCGGCGCCTCGCGCGGGCGTCGCAGGAGGTCGAGACGATCGCCGTCACGGCGCTGCGCCAGCGCATCGGTGACCTTCATGGTGACCGGCGTCTCAGTGCGCTCGCGGAGCGGATCGTGGCGGGGGAGCTGGATCCCTACCGGGCGGCGGACTCGTTGGTGGAGGGCCTGACAGAGGCCTGAGCCGGGGGTTGCTCGCCCCCTCCGCCCCTACCCGTCCCATCCCTGGAGGCTCCGCCCCCAGCCCCCCGGGCGGGTTCCCCGCCTGCGGCCCGGCGGGAGCTGCTCGCGCAGTTCCCCGCGCCCCTTGAACGGGGCTTCGCCCCGAATCCCGCCTGCCCGTTTTCGTTTGGCTGCGGGCGGGTGGGGCTGGTCGCGCAGTTCCTCGCGCCCCCAGGGGTGGGGCTTCGCCCCGAATCCCGCCTGCCCGTTTTCGTTTGGCTGCGGGCCGGTGGGGGCTGGTCGCGCAGTTCCTCGCGCCCCCAGGGGTGGGGCTGCGCCCCGCATCCCTCGCCCACCCGAAGTTGTTCTGCTGCGGGCCGGTGGGGGTTGGTCGCGCAGTTCCCCGCGCCCCTTGAACGGGGCTTCGCCCCGAATCCCGCCTGCCCGTTTTCGTTTGGCTGCGGGCCGTTCCCCGCGCCCCTTCAGCCTGTCCGGCGTTTGAGGACGAGCCCCTTGGGCGATGTGGGGGTCCGGGGGCGGAGCCCCTGGGGATGGGACGGGTAGGGGCGGCGGGGGCGAGGACACGCGTACCTGTCAACTCCCGGCGCCTGCTGTTACGTTAAGGCGCATGTTCCTCCTCTTGGCATAGGGCCCGCCCAGGCCCGCGACGGCCCCCGGTGGCTGCACCGTCGCGGCACTCAGGCGACCCCTGCCCGCCTCCCAGTCGAGGAACCCCAACATGTCTGCGCCCGCGCCGCGGCCCTCGTACGCCGCGTTCTTCCGCATCCCCCACACCCGCCACACCTTCACCGCCGCCCTCATCGGCAGACTCTCGTACGGCATGGTCTCGCTGGCCATGATGCTCAGCGTGACCGAGGCCACCGGCTCGTACGCCGCCGCCGGCACGGCCATGGCACTGTTCGGCACGACGAGCGTGCTCCTGTCGCCCGCGAGGGCGGCCCTGATCGACCGCCACGGCCCCCGCCGCGCCCTCATCCCGATGGCCTCGCTCTACGCCACCCTGCTCGCGACCCTCGCGACAGCGGCCTGGCGGCCCGGAACACCCGCACCCGCCCTCGGCGCCCTCGCCGTCACCGCGGGCGCCTGCACGCCACCCCTCGGCCCCACGGTGCGCGCCCTGTGGGGCGAGGTCATCGAGGACAAACGGGTCCTGCAGCGGGCGTACAGCCTGGACGGCATCGCCGAGGAGATCCTCTTCGTCTCGGGTCCGCTGCTGGTCGGCGCGGTCGTCCAGTTCGCACCCCCGGCCGCCGCGCTCGCGCTCTGCGCCCTGCTGGTGTGGACCGGAACCCTCGCCCTCGTCCTGTCGCCGGCCGTGGCGGGCGTACGTCCGGCCGTCACAGAGCCCGCCGCACGCTCAGGGCACCGTTTCCGCGACGGGCGCGCGCTCCTGCAGCCCGTCGTCGTCGCGGCGGGTGTCGGCCTGTCCGTGGGAGCCGTCGACCTTCTGGTGATGGCCTACGCCACACGGCACCAGCACGGGAACGACGTGGTGGCCTGGGTGCTTGCCGCACTCTCGCTGGGCAGCGCCCTGGGCGGCATCTTGAACGGCGCCGTCGACTGGCGTACGCCCGCCCGGGTGCGGCTGCCGCTGCTGGCGGGCGGCCTGGGCCTCGCCCTGGCGGCCGCCGGCCTCGCTCCCGGCCTCGGCACCCTGACCGTCGCCGTGGCCTGCGCCGGTTTCTTCGTCGCCCCGGCCCTCACGACGTCGTACCTGATCGCCGACGAGGCGGCCCCGCCGGGCCGCCGTACCCAGGCCGGAGCCTGGGTCAACACCGCGGTGAACGCCGGAAGCGCGGCCGGCACCGCGGGAGCGGGCCTCCTGGTGGGCCACCTGCCCCTGGGCCTGTGCTTCGCCCTGTCGGGGACGGTGGCGGTGGCGGCGGGACTTCTCTTCGTGCGCCAGGCGGACCCGCGCCCCAGAGGGGCGCGGGGAACGGCGCGACCAGCCACGGACTACCCGCAGTGACAGGCAATCCGCGGCTACGGCCGGCCCGCACTCACCGAGCCGCTACGGCTTACCCCGCTGCCCCCGCAAATGCTCCGCGATCGGCCGCAGCGACTTGTGCAACTCCTCCAGGGCCTCCGGGGACAGCAGATCCATGAAGTGCTTGCGCACGGACGCCACGTGGTGCGGGGCGACCTTCTTCATCGTCTCCATGCCGTGTTCGGTGAGGACGGCGAACAGTCCCCGGCGGTCGGACTCGCAGTTCTCGCGCCGTACCAGGTCCGCGTTCTCCATGCGGGTGATCTGGTGCGAGAGCCGGCTCTTGGACTGGAGGGTGGCGGCCGCGAGGTCGCTCATCCGCAGCCGGAAGCCCTCCGACTCGGAGAGGTTCACCAGGATCTCGTAGTCGTTCATCGTCAGCCCGAATGGCTGCAGATCCCTTTCGAGCTGGTACGTCAACAGCCTGTTGACCTCCAGGTGGGTGCGCCAGGCGCACTGCTCCGCATCGGTCAGCCAGCGCGTGGCCGTCTCGGTCTCCATGAATCAAGTCTACCTAAAATGTTGAAAGGCGAACTAGTGAGGGTGGTGTGACTACGCGCACGCGTTCGACGTCACACTCCGCAGACTACCGCTCACAGACCGAAGCGACGCTGGAGGTCTCCGAGCTGTCCGGGAAGACGCGGTGTGCCGGCTTGCTGACCGTGCTGTCCCTGGTGACCGGGTACCCCGCCGCCGCCGGGTACGCCCGGCTCATGCGGAACGGCCCCCGTGGCCTGCTCGGCCATGAGGACCTCCGTGGACTGCAGCAGGACCGTGCCGGCCCCTACGAACTCGAACTGATGCTCCTCTCCGGAGGCCCCGCCGAGGCCTGTCAGTGCACGTAGACCGCCCATCAGGCCTGTCATGTACCCGTGGTCGTAGTGATGGCACGGGGACGGGCAGTCGGCCCAGCCGACAAGCGCTTGCGGATCCACCCGGATGGGAGGCTCCATGAACACCACCGGACCGTTAGAGGCCGCTACGAACTTGCCGGTTCCGATCAACGTCAAAAAGCCCGGCACGATCGATTGCTTGAGCGCGAGACTTGGCTGAAAAGCGAGCAGGTTGCCAGAGCGAATGGTCAGGTTGCCGTCGTCCAAGTCATACGAATTCACGTCGAAGGCCCGGTCGGCGAGGAGCATCTTGCCCGAGCCCTCCGCCACCACCCAGTCGCTTGCGTGCAGAGGCGAATGGAAAGATGTGCGCACGAGACGGTCCAGTCGGCCGTGCCCGATGCCGTTGAAATCCATCGACCCGTAGTAGGCGATCATCTTGCCCTTCTGCAGGAACCACTGGCTCCCCTTGAGCTCCACGCAGAAGGTGTACTTGTTCACGTTGTCGTCGACCGGCAGGGTCATCGGGTCGTAGATCACCGGGCCGCCCGGAGTTCCGTACGCGCTCACAGCTTCTCCTCCGAGGCCTGGACGTACACCGCACCACTGCCGCTCAGCTCCAGCTGGAACGCCTCGCCCGAGCCGCGGCCCACCATGTCGCGCCAGCCGAGCGCCGTGGACAGCTTGTTGCGTACGTCACCGTGGTGCGCCACGTACGCCTGGGGGTCGACATGGACGGGGCGCGGGGGCGAGATGGGGACCTCGATCACGCCCCCGTGGGCCATCACGGCCACCGCGCCGTGCCCCTTGAGGGTGGTCGTGAAGAGTCCCTGGCCCGTCACCTGGCCGCGGACCATGCCCATGACCCCGCCCTGCGAGCCGAGGAACATCGTGCCCTGCTGGAGGGTGCCGTCGAAGGCCAGCAGCCGGTCCGCCTCGACGTACAGGGTGTCGCCCGAGAGGTTGATCACCTGGATGTGATGGCCGCCGTGCCCGAAGAAGACCGTGCCGCTGCCCTCGACGGTCATCAGCGGGGTGGCCTCGTTGGCGACCCGGCGGCCGATCATCGACATGATCCCGCCCTGGCCGCCCTGGACGTTGGGCGTGAAGGAGACCTCGCCCTTGTAGGCGAGCATCGCGCCGCGCTGACTGAACAGGCGCTGGCCGGGCAGGACCGTCGCCTCGATCATCTTGGAGTTCACTTCGCGGAACGGCATGTCACAGGTCCCCCGCGATCGTGTTGCGCTCACTGGGCTGTACGTAGACCAGTCCGTCGCCCTCGAAGCGGATCTGGAAGGCCTCACCGCCGCCCTCGCCCATGAGCGTGCGGAATGTCACGCCGGCCTGGAAGGACTGCCGGACATTGCCCTGGTGCGCGATGTACGCCCCCGGGTCGACCGTCAGCGGGTACTGGGAGCTGACCCGCAGCACCACCGCCGGGCCGTCGGACGTGATGGCCGCCTGGCCGTGGCCCTCGACGGTGGTCGTGAACAGCCCGTTGCCCTGGGAGGCGCCTCTGAGGCCCGTGAAGGACGTGCCCGTCCGCAGGCCCGCGTCGGTCGCGAGCAGGTTGCTCGACTCGACGTACAGCTTGTCCCCCTGGAGGTTCACCAGGTTGATCTCGGAGGCCCGGTCCGCGAACCAGCAGGTCCCTTGCCCCTTCACCTCCATCACCGTCATCTGCTCACCGGTGATGCGCCGGGTCACCATCCCGCGGATCCCCTCCCCACCCCCGCTCAGCTTCTTGAACGCCATCTGACCGTCGTACGCGACCATCGAGCCGTTCTTCGCCTTCACGGCGTCCCCGGTCATGTCGACGGCCAGCACCTTGCTGCCTTGAAGTCGGAACATCGCCACGTGGTGAAGGTAGCGGCAGGTTGGGGAACGCGGACAGGGCCCACGGGTGGATCTCATCCCTGAGCGGACCCTTAGGGGCCAAGCGGACATCCCCGCCCCGCACCCCGGGGCGGTGGTGCCCCGGCTCGGGTGCCACAATGGTGGACGCTTGTGCTTACGTTCACAAAGCGGCTCCCCGCCGAAAGCGAATCTCCCACCGAAGGTGACCCGTGGACATAAAGACCGCCACCGCCCTCCGCCGCCTCCGCCTGGTCTCGGCCCCCGAGGCCGTCTCCTTCCTGCTGCTGCTTCTCTGCTCGGTGCTGAAGCGGACCACGGACTTCAACGGGGTGCCCGTCATGGGTTCCATCCACGGTGTCCTCTTCGTCCTGTACGTGATCTTCTGGGCGGACGCCTGGAGCCGCACCAAGTGGGGGAAGAAGACGGCGGCCCTCTACTTCGTCCTCTCCGTGCTGCCCACCGGCGGCTTCTTCGCCGAGCGCAAGCTCCGGCGCGAGACCGAGGACGCGGTCATCGCCTCCCGTGCCCGCCGCGAGGGAGTCGTGAAGTCCTCATGATCGTCGCCTTCTCCGTGACGCCCCTGGGTGTCGGCGAGGACGTGGGGGAGTACGTCGCCGACGCCGTCCGGGTCGTCCGTGAATCGGGGCTGCCGAACCGCACCGACGCCATGTTCACCTCCATCGAAGGGGAGTGGGACGAGGTGATGGACGTGGTCAAGCGCGCCGTCGCCGTCGTCGAGGCACGGGCGCCGCGCGTCTCCGTCGTCCTGAAGGCGGACATCCGTCCTGGGGTGACGGACGGCCTGACCTCCAAGGTGGAGACCGTGGAGCGGCACCTGTCCGCGTAGGCCTTCGGCGAGAAGACCCGAAACCCCGGTCCTGTGGGCCGGGGTTTTTCGCGCCCGACTGTTTGAGCGATCGCTCAAACCCCGGTAATCTCAGGCGTGTTCGATTGAGCGATCGCTCAAAAGTGGTCACTGATCTGGGGGTTCGGTAAATGGGGCTCTACGTAGAGACACATGTACGAGGCGATCTCGACGACTTGTGGGCACGGACGCAGGACCCCGCGCAGCACCAGCGCTGGGACCTGAGGTTCACCTCCATCGACTACCTCCCGCGCGTCGAGGGCGAGCCGCAGCGCTTCCGGTACGCCGCCCGGGTGCTGCCCTTCCTGACCGTCGCCGGGACGGGCAACTGCGCCGGGGAGAAGGAGCGCCCCGACGGCACCCGCACCTCCGCCCTGCGCTTCGCCTCCCCGCACCCGCTCTCCCTCCTCGCCGAGGGCAGCGGCTACTGGCGCTACGTCCCCGACGCCGACGGCGTCCGCTTCCTCACCGGGTACGACTACCGCCCGCGCTGGGGCCGCTTCGGGGCCGCGGCCGACCGGCTCCTCTTCCGCCCCCTCATCGGCTGGGCCACGGCCTGGTCCTTCGACCGGCTGCGGATCTGGCTGGAGCGGGGCATCGCGCCGGAGAGGGCACTGCGCCACTGGCTCGCCGAGTGCGCCGTGCGCGGCTTCGTCCTGCTGGCCGCCTGCTCGGGCACGGTGTACGGCGCACTCGTGGACGCGGCGGGCCCGCTGGCGCCGCTCGCCCTCTACTCGACCCCCGTACTGGCCGTCGTCGCCGCCCTCCTGGCCCTCTTCGCACCCCCGCTGCCCGGCACCCCGGCCGCCCGCCGCTGCCTGCGCACCCCGATCGCGCGGGTCAGCGCCCCGCGCGTCCTCGCCACCCTGGAGCAGCGGTGACACCTTCCATCTTCCGCACCGCGATGGGCGCCGACTTCGACCGCCTCCACCCCGAGCTGCGGCGGCGCTTCTCCGTGGGCCTGGCCGGCGGCGAGGCGTGCACCGGCCACGGCGCCATGGACCGCGTCTGGCACGGGAGGGGCTTCGTGAAGCCGTTCCTGGCCTTCGGCGGCACCCGCAACATCCTCGTCCCGCGTGCGGGCCGGAACGTCCCCTTCATGATCGAGAATGTGCCCTACGCCGACACCTTCGGCCGTGAGACGGTGAGTTTCGTGCGCACCTTCGACCTGCCCGGCCGTTCCCGCCGCTTCGACGCCCAGATGGTGCTGAGCCCCAAGGGCGACCGCGTCCTCGACTACCTCGGCACGCATCAGCACCTCGCCAGCGACCTGCACTTCCGTGCCGAGCCCGACGGTTCCCTGCTGATCCGCTCCGGCGAACACCGCTTCCGGGAGGGCCCGGTGGACGTCCGCGTCCCCGAACTCATCGGCGCCGACGCCGAGGTACGCGAGTCCTTCGACGACTCCACGGGCCGCTTCCACATCCGGGTCCGTGTCGTGAACCGCCGCTTCGGTCCGCTCTTCGGTTACGAGGGCAGCTTCCGGGCGACGTACACCGACGTCCGTACCCGCGGGGTCCGGCCCGGGCTGCGGCCCGTCCGCGAGGAGGCGCGCGCGTGAGCGAGGCGACCCGGGCGAAACTGCTGGAGGGCGCCCTGCGGACGCTCACCGAGCAGGGGATCGCGAAGACCTCGGCCCGTACGATCGCGGCGACCGCCGGGGTCAACCAGGCCCTCGTCTTCTACCACTTCGGATCCGTGGACGAGTTGCTGTCGGCCGCGGTCCGGTACGGGGCGAAGCAGCGGGTCGCGAACTACCGGGAACGGCTGGCCGAGGTCGGATCGCTGGCGGAACTCCTCGCGTTCGGGCGGGAGATGCACGAGGTGGAGCGGGCCGAAGGGCATGTCGCCGTCCTGGGGCAGCTCCTCGCCGGGGCGCAGACGGACGCGCGTCTCGCCCCCGCGACCTCGGCGGGGCTGGAACTGTGGATCACCGAGATCGAGCGGGTCCTGGTCCGGGTCCTCGCGCCGACCCCGCTCGGCGAGTTCGCCGATCCGGCCGGGCTGGCGCGTGCCGTCGCCGCGTCCTTCGTCGGCATCGAGCTGTACGAGGGGGTCGACCCGGAGGGTTCCCGGGCCGCCCTCGACGCCCTGGAACAACTGGCCGCCCTGGTCACCGCCCTCGACACCCTCGGCCCGGTCGCCCAACGAGCCATCCGCCACCACCTGCGCCGCACCACGCGCGGCTGACCGGGGCGACGCGGAGCGGCCTATGTCTCCGCACCCGACGCCAGCGCCGTCCCCAGGGGAGTGCGTTCGTACAGGACCTGGTGGCCGTACCGGCGTGAGGTGAGCAGGCCTCCGGCGCGCAGGACCGTGAGGTGGGCGGAGACGGACGACGGGGCGAGGCGGAGGCGGTGGGCGAGGGCTGTTGTGGTGGCGGGTTCGTCCAGGGCCGTGAGGACGGTGGCCCTGCCCCGTCCGAGGAGTCGCACGAGGGCGTCGGGCGGGCGCGGGGGCGCTCGGCACCGTCTGCTGCGTACTGCTGGCGGTGGAGGCGCGGCGTACGGAAGGGGCCGCGACCCCCGTCGCAGAGGGGGCCGGGACCGAAAGGCGAGACGGGGCTGACCAGCATATGACCGGCGGGTAAGGTCTTATGCCGTGCCGAAGCCGCTCAGCCTTGCCTTCGATCCCATCGCCCGCGCCGACGAACTCTGGAAGCAGCGCTGGGGATCCGTGCCGTCCATGGCCGCGATCACCTCGATCATGCGCGCGCACCAGATCCTGCTCGCCGAGGTCGACGCGGTCGTCAAGCCGTACGGACTCACCTTCGCGCGCTACGAGGCACTGGTCCTGCTCACCTTCTCCAAGGCCGGCGAGCTCCCGATGTCCAAGATCGGCGAGCGCCTCATGGTGCACCCGACCTCCGTCACGAACACCGTGGACCGGCTGGTGAAGTCCGGGCTCGTCGACAAGCGGCCCAACCCCAACGACGGGCGCGGCACGCTCGCCTCCATCACCGAGAAGGGCCGTGAGGTCTGCGACGCGGCGACCCGCGACCTGATGGCGATGGACTTCGGGCTCGGGGCCTACGACTCGGAGGAGTGCGCGGAGATCTTCGCGATGCTGCGGCCCCTGCGCATCGCCGCGAGCGACTTCGACGAGGAGTAGAGGAGGGGCAGGGGAACGGGGGAGCAGCAGAGGCGCGCCGGGGTGGGGGTGCTCGTAGATCGCGCAAATGGGGTCGTTACGCTCATCCCCATGAAGAAGAGCGTGCTGACCCGCTACCGCGTGATGGCCTACGTCACCGGTGTGCTGCTGGTCCTGCTGACCCTCGGTGTGATCGCCAAGTACGTGCTCGACATGAACGGTGCCGTGGACTTCACCCGCGTCGTCGCCATCGCGCACGGCTGGCTGTACGTCGTCTACCTGGTCTTCGCCTTCGACCTGGGCTCCAAGGCGAAGTGGCCGGTCGGCAAGCAGCTGTGGGTGCTGCTCGCGGGGACCATTCCGACGGCCGCGTTCTTCGTGGAGCGGAAGATCACCCAGGAGCTGGAGTCGAAGGTCGCGGAGGACTCTCCCGCGGTCGTCAAGGCGTAGCCCTTACCGTCACACTCTTACCGCCACGGGAGTGGTCCGTGGCGGTTTGCCATCGACATTTACTAGGACGTCCTAGTAAATTCGAAGCATGGACGCTGACGCCATCGAAGAGGGCCGCCAACGCTGGCAGGCCCGGTACGACACCTCGCGCAAGCGTGAGGCCGACTTCACCACGCTCTCCGGCGATCCCGTGGAGCCGGTGTACGGGCCACGGCCGGGGGACAGGTACGACGGCTTCGAGCGGATCGGCTGGCCCGGCGAGTACCCCTTCACCCGCGGGCTCTACCCGACCGGCTACCGAGGGCGTACGTGGACGATCCGCCAGTTCGCCGGGTTCGGGAACGCGGAGCAGACGAACGAGCGCTACAAGATGATCCTCGCCGCGGGCGGCGGCGGACTGTCGGTCGCCTTCGACATGCCGACGCTCATGGGGCGCGACTCCGACGACCCGCGCTCCCTCGGCGAGGTCGGGCACTGCGGGGTCGCGATCGACTCGGCGGCCGACATGGAGGTCCTGTTCAAGGACATCCCGCTGGGTGACGTCACGACGTCGATGACGATCAGCGGACCGGCCGTACCCGTTTTCTGCATGTACCTGGTCGCGGCGGAACGGCAGGGCATCGACCCGTCCGTCCTGAACGGCACCCTCCAGACCGACATCTTCAAGGAGTACATCGCCCAGAAGGAGTGGCTCTTCCAGCCCGAGCCGCACCTGCGCCTCATCGGCGACCTGATGGAGCACTGCGCCGCGAAGATCCCCGCGTACAAGCCGCTGTCCGTCTCCGGCTACCACATCCGGGAGGCCGGCTCCACGGCCGCGCAGGAGCTGGCGTACACGCTGGCGGACGGGTTCGGCTACGTCGAGCTGGGGCTCTCGCGCGGCCTGGACGTGGACGTCTTCGCCCCCGGTCTCTCCTTCTTCTTCGACGCGCACCTCGACTTCTTCGAGGAGATCGCCAAGTTCCGGGCGGCGCGGCGGATCTGGGCGCGGTGGATGCGGGACGTGTACGGGGCGAAGTCCGACAAGGCGCAGTGGCTGCGCTTCCACACGCAGACCGCGGGTGTCTCGCTGACGGCGCAGCAGCCGTACAACAACGTCGTCCGTACGGCTGTGGAGGCGCTCGCGGCCGTTCTCGGCGGTACGAACTCCCTCCACACCAACGCGCTGGACGAGACGCTCGCGCTGCCGTCCGAGCAGGCCGCGGAGATCGCCCTGCGGACGCAGCAGGTGCTGATGGAGGAGACCGGCGTCGCCAACGTCGCCGACCCGCTGGGCGGTTCCTGGTACGTCGAGCAGCTCACCGACCGGATCGAGGCCGACGCGGAGAAGATCTTCGAGCAGATCAGGGAACGGGGGCTGCGGGCGCATCCCGACGGGCAGCACCCGATCGGTCCCATCACCTCCGGCATCCTTCGGGGTATCGAGGACGGCTGGTTCACCGGGGAGATCGCCGAGTCGGCGTTCCAGTACCAGCGGGCCTTGGAGAAGGGTGACAAGCGGGTGGTGGGGGTCAATGTCCACCATGGGTCGGTCACCGGGGATCTGGAGATCCTGCGTGTCAGTCACGAGGTGGAGCGGGAGCAGGTACGGGAGTTGGGGGTGCGGCGGGACGGGCGCGACGACGCGCGCGTACGGGCCTCGCTGGACGCGATGCTTGCCGCTGCGCGGGACGGGTCGAACATGATCGTGCCCATGCTGGATGCGGTGCGGGCCGAGGCTACGCTCGGCGAGATCTGTGACGTGCTTCGGGACGAGTGGGGCGTGTACACGGAACCGGCGGGCTTCTGACCCCTCGGGGCTGCGCCCCGGATCCCCCGTCCGGTGGTGCTTTGGCTGCGGGTCGCCGGGGGCTGGTCGCGCAGTTCCCCGCGCCCCTTGGGTCGGGGCTGCGCCCCGGATCCCCCGTTCGGTGGTGCTTTGGCTGCGGGCTGGTGGGGGCTGGTCGCGCAGTTCCCCGCGTCCCTGAGGGGGCGGGGCTGTGCCCCGGATTTCCGTCTGGGTGGAGTCCTTTGGCTGCGGGGCGGGTCAGGGCGTGGGGGGCATGCCTGTCAGGCCCAGGAGGAGGACCTGGGTGAACGCGCGGACCCACTCCTCGTCCGCCGGCTCCGCGCTGACGAGAGTGCGATGCACCACCGCCCCCGCGACCACGTCGAAGATGAGGTCCGCCGTACGCGCGGCGACCTCGGGGTCGGACTCCGGAGGGAGCTCGCCGCGCGCGGTGGCCCGGGCCCGCCCCTCCACGACCAGCCGCTTCTGGCGGTCGACGATGGACGTGCGGATACGTTCGCGCAGCGGCTCGTCACGGGTCGACTCGGCCACGACCGCCATCAGGGCCGTCGCGGTCTCGGGACGGTTCAGGAGCGCCGCGAACTGAAGCACCACGCCCTCGATGTCGGCGGCGAGGCTCCCGCGGTCGGGGAGTTCCAGTTCGTCGAAGAGGACGGCCACCGCGTCGACCACGAGCTCGTTCTTGCCCGCCCAGCGACGATAGAGGGTCGTCTTGGCGACCCCGGCCCGGGTCGCCACGTCCCCCAACGTCAGCTTGGACCAGCCCAGTTCGACCAGCGCCGCCCGCGTAGCCGTCAGGATCGCGGCGTCCGCGGCAGCGCTGCGCGGGCGTCCCGTGCGGGAGGTGGTGGTGCGACTCTGCATGTCAGGACCATATCCGCCGTCCCGGGCGGTCAAATCAGGCGGTTGTGTGAAGTCGTGAGGGAGATCACCGGGGTATGGCGGACAGGGGAGCCGCGGGACAGTTACGCTACGAGCCGTAGCGAAAGCTCGTACACGGTGACTCGTGGACGGGTGACAACCACTGGCGCCGGGTGGGGACCCGGTGCCCGACAGCACGGATCGAGTCGGGTCGCGTCGTAAAGCGGCCCGGCTTTCACAACGCTTTTCACACGTGCGCGAGGAAGGGGGAGGATGTACTCATGCAGCCACGGAACATGTCCATGAGCGGAGTCGTCGACCTCGCCGCGGTGAAGGCGGCCCAGGAGGCCAAGGCGAAGGCGGAGCAGGCGCGCGCCGAAGCGGCCAGGCAGGGCGGCGGAGGCGGGGCCGTGTCTCCCGCCGGCCTCGTCATCGATGTCGACGAGGCGGGATTCGAGCGCGATGTCCTTCAGCGGTCCACCGAGGTCCCGGTCGTCATCGACTTCTGGGCCGAGTGGTGCGAGCCCTGCAAGCAACTGAGCCCGGTGCTCGAACGGCTGGCCGTCGAGTACAACGGGCGGTTCGTCCTTGCCAAGGTCGACGTCGACGCCAACCAGATGTTGATGCAGCAGTTCGGGATCCAGGGGATCCCGGCCGTGTTCGCCGTCGTGGCGGGGCAGGCGCTGCCGCTCTTCCAGGGTGCGGCCCCAGAGGCGCAGATCCGGGGGACCCTCGACCAGCTCGTCGAGGTCGCCGAGCAGCGCTTCGGCCTGACCGGCCTGACCGTCGACCCCGACGCCGAGCCCGACAGCGCCCCGGTGGCGCACGAGGTGCCGGCGGGGCCCTACGACGCGCTCCTGGAGGCCGCCGTGCAGGCCCTGGACGCGGGTGACTTCGGCGGTGCCGTACAGGCGTACAAGAACGTGCTGAGCGACGACCCGGGCAACACGGAGGCCAGGCTCGGCCTCGCGCAGGCCGAGTTGCTGCAGCGCGTGCAGGGCGCCGACCCGCTCCAGGTGCGCAAGGACGCCGCCGAGAAGCCCAAGGACGTACCGGCGCAGATCGCGGCCGCGGACCTCGACCTGGTGGGCGGGCACGTGGAAGACGCGTTCGGGCGGCTCATCGACACGGTGCGGCGCACGGCGGGCGACGACCGGGATGCCGTACGGCTGAGGCTGTTGGAGCTCTTCGAGGTCGTGGGTGGCGACGATCCGCGGGTGATCGCGGCGCGCCGTGCGCTGGCGAGGGCCCTGTTCTGATCGGCTCCCGGACCGGGTTCCTCCCGGTGTGCTGACCTGTTCCTAAACGCCGGGGCATGTGATGCCCAGGTGAAAGATTTGCCGAGAGAGCGGCAGGTGGCCGCGCTTTACCAAAACTTGGTAAACGCGGCCGCTGTTACTGGGAGTAAGTCGGGGGCGTTGATCTGTCGGATTCTGTCCATGGATCAACTGTTTTGACGTCCCCCTTGACGCCACCCAGAGTTGTCGACCGATACCGCCGGGTCGTTGTTCGGTTATCCGGCCGTTACTAGCCAGTAACGAACCCCCTTGTGCGGGCGGCGAGAATGCACCACGATCGGCGACGCTCGGTCCATTCCCCCTACCCCGACAACCAATCGGGTCAAGGGTTTTTCTGGGTCCCCACCGAGTAGGGGCGGCGGCAGTGGCGCCGGCCCTTGGACAGGGGGGTCTCTGCCGTTCGGCGGAGCCTGTCCAGCAGGTTGTGCGTGATGTGTGTCAGGCGCGACCAGTGGTTGTCGCTCGGGGGTGATCGCCGGTGATGTCGAGCGCACGTTCGACGAGTACGGGCGCTCTCCTTCCCGAGGACGTAGCACTTCTCCCATCCCTGCCCGGCTGAGCCGCCGACATGGGGCAGTCAGGGCCAGGAGATGTACGTCCGAGAAGGAGGAAATATGGAGTCCCAGGTGCGTGGCGGGACCAGATGGAAGCGGTTCGCGGTCGTGATGGTGCCCAGCGTGGCCGCCACGGCAGCTATAGGTGTCGCCCTCGCGCAGGGCGCTCTCGCCGCGTCGTTCAGTGTGTCGGGTCAGTCGTTCAAGGTGACGGCGGACGCGCTCCACGGAGAAGGCTTCTCGCAGTACGGAGCCATCGACTCGGGGTACACCCTCGACGGTCAGAAGACGGCTCACCCCGTCGCGGTCTCGGCGTTCAAGTCCGCGTCGATCACCAACATGTGCCAGTCCGTGGTCACCCCGAACATCCCGCTGCTCGGATCGGTCAGTCTGGTCCTGAAGGCGGGCGGCGGTGGCACGCCGGTCCAGGCCGAGAACCTGTACATCGACGTCGAGGACCTGCAGGCTGACGCGACGTTCCACAACATCGACATCGGTGTTGCGGCCAAGGACGCCAGCAAGGGTCCGGGCATCAGCAAGGGCGACCAGACGAACCCGTACGGATTCGCCCAGCAGGCCGACTCGGCCGACTTGACCGATGTGAAGCAGACGGCGTGGGCGACCACCGCCGGTACGTTCAAGCTCAGCGGCCTGAAGATGTCGCTGTCCAAGGGCGTCAAGGAGTGCTACTAGGCACTCCAGGGGCGGGCGGGGGAGCCGGCAGCTGCCCCGCCCGCCCCACCCTTTCCCGCAGTACGTGAACTTCTCAAGCGCGTACGTCTCACAGTAAAGCCGTTCCAGGGAGCCGTTTCCATGAGCGCCGAGTCACCCGGGCAGAGCGAGCACTATCTCCAAGTCTTCCGGCGGAACTTCCGTACCTGGAGGGGCGATCGCCCGTTCTGGGCCGGCTTGTTCATCCTGCTCGGCGGCTTCCCCATCGCCTACTTCCCGTACGCGAACCTCCAGATCGGCCATCTGACGCTGGCGATGTCCACCACCGCCGGCGCCGGCTCCCTGATCATCGGCGTGCTGCTCTGGGTCCTGGGCATCAGTCTCTGGTTCCAGAAGCACGTACGGACCTTCGCCGGGGTCGCGGCGATCCTGCTCGCGCTGGTCTCCATCCCGGTGTCCAACCTCGGTGGCTTTCTCATCGGCTTCCTCTTCGCCATGACCGGCGGCGCGATGGCGGTCTCCTGGGTTCCTGGTGAGCCCGGCGAGGAACAGGGTGTGCCGGCGCACAAGAGTGAGGGCGGCGCCCCGGACGCCCCCGACACCACCCCGAACACCCCGCACCTGCCGCAGAGCCCGGAGGCCCCGGGCATCCAGCACGGTGCCGACAGCGCGGGCCCCGCGGTCGCCGACGAGTCGGGCGAGCCGAGGGACCTGTCAGGAATGAGCTCCGCCTACGGGGCGAACGGGAGGCACAGTGCCGGCTGACGAGGTGATCCGCGGGACCGAGGTGGACGAGTCCCGGGTGAGAACCGGGCCGCGCCACGCGGCCCCGAGGAAGCCGCTGTTCACCAGGTTCCACGTGCCCGCGGGCAAGGCCGTCGCCATCGCGGCGATGCCGACCGCGGTCCTCATGGGGATGGGGTTCACGCCGACACTCGCGCAGGCCGACGACCACTCGCCCGCCAAGAGCCTGACGGCCGACGAGTACCAGAAGTGCGTCGAGGCCGTGGACGGCAAGGACACGTCGGCCGGCCCGACCCCCTCCGCCTCGGCGTCCTCCTCTTCCTCGGCGAGCGCCTCCGCGTCCGCCGACAAGCCGGAGTCGACCCCCTCGGCCAGCGCGTCCTCGTCGCCGGACAAGACCTCTTCGTCGGATTCAGGTTCCGACGACAAGGCCGGGTCCACGCCGGCGCCGTCCGCGAGCAAGTCGGCGCAGAGCAGCGGCGCCGGCAGCACGTCGACGGCGAGCCCGTCGGCGTCCGCGAGCAGCGGGGGCGACCTGCTGGGCACCATCGGCGACGCGGTCACCGGCATCCTCACCGGCGGCAGCGACTCCAAGTCGAGTGCCACCGCGAGCCCCACGCCGTCGGCCTCCGCGTCCGCCTCGGCGAGCGCGACCAAGGACACCGGCGACAAGACCACGTCCGACACGGTCAAGGACACCACCGGCAAGGTCGCCGACACGGTCAAGAACACCGTGAAGGACACGACCGACACCGCGACCAAGGCGGCCGAGGACACCACCAAGGCGCTCAAGGACGCGACCGACGCGGTCACCTCGTCCCCCAGCCCGTCCGCGAGCTCCACCACCAGCGCGGCGGACTGCCCGGTCGCCACCGACGCCGAGGGCGGCGTCGACAACCCGGTGACCCTGCCCGACGACCCCTGGTACCTGAACGCCAGTTCGCTGCTCCTCAAGGGCGCGGACTACCAGGGCATCGTGAAGGTGAAGACCGCCAACGGCACGGTCAAGAAGGTCCTGAAGTACGTCATCTCCGACGGCACCGACATCGGCGACCTGCACCAGACGGTGAACGACAAGCAGTCCGGCAAGACGTACCACGTGCAGGCGGGCAGCGGTACGACGTCCACCATCCGTGACGGCAAGACGGTGATGTACACCGAAAGCATCTCCGGCAACCTGCTCGGCCTGATCCCGATCACGTTCAGTCCGGACAACCCGCCGCCGCTGAACATACCGCTGATCTACTTCACCAAGGTGAAGGTCGTACAGGCCGGCCAGTTCGGCGGCACGCTGACCATACCCGGGCTGCACCAGTACGTGACCGGCTGACGGCCGGTCACGACCAAGACCCGTCCGGGAGCCGCACACAGGACTGTGGCCCGGTTCCTCCGCTCACGCGGAGAGCCGGGCCACAGTTCTGAACGGAGCGGAGCGGAACAGCCCGGCGGGGAAGCGTTCGCGGCGGCGGGGGAGATGTTCTGATGAGTGGCCTCTTCGACGACCTGGACCGGCTCGACCTGGACGCGCACGTGCGTCGTTGGTCGGCGGCGGGCACGGACGACGCCCAGGGGGACGTGAGCCAGTGGATGGCCGCGGCCCAGCAGTTCGCCGCCCGCATCCAGGCGGACCCGGCCGGGGTGACCGACGAGCAGTGGCGGGCGATCGCCGAGGCCTGGCCGGCCCTGTCGGCGGCCGCCGAGCGCGCGACCGGCACACAGCACAACGAATGGCTGTTGCGCGACCTGTGGCTCAGGTCCTGGCTGCTGGAGAAGGTGGGGCCGCGTGAGGACATCCCCTTGTTCGATCCCGGACCCGTGCTCGAACGAGCCCTGGACGCCATGCCGATGAGCCCGGAGGAGGCAGCCGCGCTCGCCCCGCGGTGGCGTGAGCTGGAGCGCTCGCAGATGCGGTCGCTCCGGATGATCCGGCAGCTGCTCGCGCCCCCGCGCGCCCTGGCCGCGCTCCTTGCGGATCACCCGCGGTGGAGCGAGTTCGAGGCGTATCTGCAGATGGCCGGCGAGCTGCCCTGACCGCCGCCGCCCGAATCGTCAGACACCGAGGGCGCCCCCTGTCGCAGGAGGCGCCCTCGGTGGCGTAGGGGCACGGGGGCCGCGGGTCAGGCGGTACGGCCGCTCTCGCCCAGGTGGTGCACCCGGACCATGTTGGTGGTGCCGGGGACGCCGGGGGGCGAGCCGGCGGTCATCACGACGATGTCGCCGTCGTTGAACCGCTTGAGCTTCTGGAGCTCGTGGTCGACGAGGTCGACCATCTCGTCGGTGCTCTTCACGAACGGCACGACGTGCGACTCGACGCCCCAGCTCAGCGCGAGCTGGTTGCGGGTGCCCTCGTCGGTGGTGAAGGCCAGGATCGGCTGGGCCGCGCGGTAGCGGGAGAGCCGGCGGGCGGTGTCACCGGACTTGGTGAAGGCGACCAGGCCCTTGCCGCCGAGGAAGTCGGCGATCTCGCAGGCGGCACGGGCGACCGAACCACCCTGCGTGCGCGGCTTCTTGCCGGGGACCAGAGGCTGCAGACCCTTGGAGAGGAGCTCTTCCTCCGCCGCCACGACGATCTTCGACATCGTCTTGACCGTCTCGATCGGGTACGCGCCCACGCTCGACTCGGCCGAGAGCATGACCGCGTCGGCGCCGTCGAGGATCGCGTTGGCGACGTCGGAGGCCTCGGCGCGGGTCGGGCGGGAGTTGGTGATCATCGACTCCATCATCTGGGTCGCGACGATCACCGGCTTGGCGTTGCGGCGGCACAGTTCCACGAGGCGCTTCTGCACCATCGGGACCTTCTCGAGCGGGTACTCGACGGCCAGGTCGCCACGGGCCACCATGACGGCGTCGAACGCCGCGACGACGGCCTCCATGTTCTCGACCGCCTGCGGCTTCTCGACCTTGGCGATGACGGGGACCCGGCGGCCCTCCTCGTCCATCACCTTGTGCACGTCGTTCACGTCGCCCGCGTCACGCACGAAGGACAGGGCGACCATGTCGCAGCCCATCCGCAGCGCGAAGCGCAGGTCCTCGACGTCCTTCTCGGACAGCGCCGGCACGTTCACGGCCGTGCCGGGCAGGTTGATGCCCTTGTGGTCCGAGATCACACCGCCCTCGATGACGACCGTCTTGACCCGGGTACCGTCGACCTCGACGACCTTCAGCTCGACGTTGCCGTCGTTGATGAGGATCGGGTCGCCCTTGGAGACGTCACCGGGCAGGCCCTTGTAGGTCGTGCCGCAGATGTGCTTGTCGCCGGGCACGTCCTCGGTGGTGATGGTGAACTCGTCACCGCGCACCAGCTCGACGGGTCCCTCGGCGAAGGTCTCCAGACGGATCTTCGGGCCCTGCAGGTCGGCGAGGACACCGATGGCCTTGCCGGTCTCGGCCGCGGCGGCCCGGACCCGGTCGTAGCGGCTCTGGTGCTCGGCCTGCGTGCCGTGGCTGAAGTTGAAGCGGGCCACGTTCATGCCGGCCTCGATCAGCGCGACGAGCTGCTCGTGGGAGTCGACCGCGGGGCCGAGAGTACAGACGATTTTCGAACGGCGCATAGGGCGATCCTATCGGTTTGTTTCGCTACGGAATATTCCGTCTGGCGGAAGATACAAAGGGGCGCGCTGCCGCTCAGGTGAGGTGGCGTGATGCCGCTCAGATGAGGTCGTGGGACGCGCCCACGAGTGCGTAGGTCTGCGTGGCGATCTCCAGTTCCTCGTCGGTCGGTACCACGGCGACCGCGACCCGTGCGCCCTCGGGGGAGACGAGTCTGGGCCCGTCCCCTCGAGCCGCGTTCAGGTCGGCGTCGACCGCCAGGCCGAGTTCCTCCAGGCCGGCCACCGCGGCCTCGCGCACCGGAGCGGCGTTCTCGCCCACGCCGGCGGTGAAGGCGATCGCGTCCACCCGGCCCAGTACCGCGTAGTAGGCGCCGATGTACTTCTTCAGGCGGTGGATGTAGATGTCGAAGGCGAGCCGTGCCTGCTCGTCACCCTCGTCGACACGGCGACGGATCTCCCGCATGTCGTTGTCGCCACACAGACCGATCAGGCCGCTCTTCTTGTTCAGCAAAGTGTCGATCTCGTCCGTGGACATCCCGCCAACACGCGTCAAATGGAAGATGACCGCGGGATCCACGTCGCCCGACCGCGTGCCCATGACCAGTCCCTCCAGCGGCGTGAGCCCCATGGAGGTGTCCACGCATCGGCCGCCCCGTACGGCGGAGGCGGACGCGCCGTTGCCGAGGTGCAGCACGATGACGTTCACGTCCTCGGGGGCCTTGCCCAGGAGCTCGGCCGTCGCCCGGGACACATACGCGTGCGAGGTGCCGTGGAAGCCGTAGCGCCGGATGCGGTACTCGTCGGCGGTCTTCACGTCGATCGCGTAGCGCGCCGCCGACTCCGGCATCGTCGTGTGGAAGGCGGTGTCGAAGACGGCGACCTGGGGCAGGTCGGGGCGCAACGCCTGGGCCGTACGGATACCGCTCAGGTTCGCCGGGTTGTGCAGCGGGGCGACCGGGATCAGCCGCTCGATCTCGGCGAGCACGGCCTCGTCTATGACCGTGGGCTCGGTGAAGTACTTCCCGCCGTGCACCACCCGGTGGCCGATCGCGGCCAGCTCGGGGGAGTCCAGGCCGAGGCCGTCCTTGGCCAGCTCCTCGGCGACGGCCTTGAGCGCGGCGGCGTGGTCGGCGATGGGGCCGGTCGTCTCGCGGCTCCCGCCCGTGGTGAGCGCCGTGTGCTTCAGCCGGGAGGTGCCCTCGCCGATCCGCTCGGCGAGACCCATGGCGAGACGGCTGCTGTCGCGCATGTCGAGCAGCTGGTACTTCACCGAGGAGGAGCCGGAGTTGAGGACGAGGACGCGGGTGGCGGTCACTGCGGGGGTGCCTTCTGGGTCGAGGATGGTGGTGGTCATGCCCTGCTCGAAGTCTGGGCCTGGATCGCCGTGATCACGACCGTGTTGACGATGTCCTGTACCAGCGCCCCGCGGGACAGGTCGTTGACGGGCTTGCGCAGGCCCTGCAGGACCGGGCCCACGGCGATCGCGCCGGCCGAGCGCTGTACGGCCTTGTAGGTGTTGTTGCCGGTGTTCAGATCGGGGAAGATCAGCACGGACGCCTGCCCGGCGACCTCCGAGTCCGGCAGCTTGGTCGCCGCGACGGTCGGCTCGACCGCGGCGTCGTACTGGATCGGCCCCTCGATCTTCAGGTCGTCGCGGCGCAGCCGCACCAGGTCGGTGGCCTCGCGCACCTTGTCGACGTCGGCGCCCGACCCGGACGTGCCCGTCGAGTACGACAGCATCGCGATCCGGGGCTCGACGCCGAACTGTTCGGCCGTGACGGCGGACTGGATGGCGATGTCGCAGAGCTGCTCGGCGTTCGGGTCGGGGTTCACGGCGCAGTCGCCGTAGACGAGGACCTTGTCGGCGAGGCACATGAAGAAGACGGACGAGACGATCTTGGTGTCCGGCTTGGTCTTGATGATCTCGAAGGCGGGCCGGATGGTCGCGGCGGTGGAGTGCACGGAGCCGGAGACCATGCCGTCGGCGAGCCCCTCCTGCACCATCAGCGTCCCGAAGTAGTTCACGTCGGCGACGACGTCGTAGGCCAGCTCGACACTGACGCCCTTGTGGGCGCGCAGAGCGGCGTACTTCTCGGCGAAGCGCTCGCGCAGCTCGGAGGTGACCGGGTCGATCAGCTGGCTGCCGCCCAGGTCGATGCCGAGGTCGGCGGCCTTCTTGCGGATCTGGTCGACCGGCCCGAGCAGCGTCAGGTCGCACACGCCCCGGCGCAGCAGCACCTCCGCGGCGTGCAGGACCCGGGCCTCGGTGCCCTCCGGGAGCACGACGCGGCGCTTGTCGGAGCGGGCCTGTTCGAGGAGCTTGTGCTCGAACATCATCGGGGTGAGGCGGTCACTGCTCGGCGCGGAGACGCGCCTGAGGAGGTCGCTGGTGTCGACGTACCGCTCGAAGAGGCCGAGGGCGGTCTCGGCCTTGCGGGGGGTGGCGGCGTTCAACTTCCCCTCCAGGGAGAAGAGTTCGGCCGCGGTGGGGAAGGAGTTCCCGGCCACCGAGATCACCGGGGTGCCGGGGGCGAGGCGGGCGGCGAGGGTGAGGACCTCGTCGCTGGGCCGCTCGTTCAGGGTGAGGAGCACGCCGGCTATGGGCGGGGTGCCGGCGCTGTGCGCGGCGAGCGAGCCGATGACCAGGTCGGCGCGGTCGCCCGGGGTGACGACGAGGCATCCCGGGGTCAGGGCGTTCAGGAAGTTCGGCAGCATGGCGCCGCCGAAGACGAAGTCGAGCGCGTCCCGGGCGAGGCCCGCGTCGTCGCCGAGGAGCACCTTGCCGTTGAGGGCGTGGGTGATCTGCGCGACGGTGGGCGCGGAGAGGGCGGGCTCGTCGGGCAGCACGTAACAGGGGATGGGCAGCCGGTGGTCGATCCGCTCGCTGATTTCGGCGCGGTCGGCCGGCGCCACCCGGTTCACGACCATGGCGAGGACGTCGCAGCCCAGACCGTCGTACGCGCGGTAGGCGTTGCGCGTCTCGGCGCGCACGGACTCGGCGGTCTGCCCGCGTCCGCCGACCACGGGGATCACGGAGGCGCCGAACTCGTTCGCGAGCCGCGCGTTCAGCGCCAGCTCGTCCGGGAACTGGGTGTCGGCGAAGTCGGTGCCCAGGACGAGGACGACGTCGTAGTCGCGGGCGACGAGGTGGAACCGGTCGACGAGGCTGGAGACCAGCTCGTCCGCGCCCTGCTCGGCCTGGAGCGTGGACGCCTCGTGGTAGTCCATGCCGTACACGCTCGCCGGGTCCTGGGTCAGCCGGTAGCGGGCGCGCAGCAGCTCGAAGAGCCGGTCCGGGCCGTCGTGGACGAGCGGACGGAAGACGCCCACCCGGTCGACCTGGCGAGTCAGGAGCTCCATGACCCCCAGCTCGACGACCTGGCGGCCGTCGCCGCGGTCGATCCCGGTCACGTAGACGCTGCGGGTCACGCGTGCTCTCCATCCGTTACGGCGCTGGGTGGTTTCGGGGCTCGGAAAAATGGCCCACTGGGGTGAGCGGAACCCTCTTGACAATACCTCTGAGGGTAGCTAAGGCGCCCGCCAGGACAAACGTCCTGGTGGGGAGGACGGAATCGTCGGTGCCCTTCGTCTCATGAAACAATCGGACCGGCTCACACGTACCAGCAGCGAGCAGGAGACACAGCACGATGCGTATCGGAGTTCTCACCGCAGGCGGCGACTGCCCGGGCCTGAACGCCGTGATCCGGTCGGTCGTGCACCGAGCGGTCACCAATTTCGGGGACGAGGTCATCGGCTTCGAGGACGGCTACGCGGGCTTGCTCGACGGCCGCTACCGCACCCTCGACCTCAACGCGGTCAGCGGCATCCTGGCCCGTGGCGGCACGATTCTCGGCTCCTCGCGACTTCAGCGCGACCGGCTCCGCGAGGCCTGCGAGAACGCGCAGGACATGGCTCGCGAGTTCGGCATCGACGTGCTGATCCCGATCGGCGGCGAGGGCACGCTGACGGCCGCCCGGATGCTGTCGGACGCGGGGCTTCCGGTGGTCGGTGTCCCGAAGACGATCGACAACGACATCTCGTCGACGGACCGGACCTTCGGATTCGACACCGCGGTGGGTGTGGCCACGGAGGCCATGGACCGCCTCAAGACCACCGCCGAGTCCCACCAGCGCGTGATGGTCGTCGAGGTCATGGGCCGGCACGCGGGCTGGATCGCCCTGGAGTCCGGCATGGCGGCCGGCGCCCACGGCATCTGCCTGCCCGAGCGCCCCTTCGACCCGTCCGACGTGATGGCGATGGTCGAGGAGCGCTTCGCCCGCGGCAAGAAGTTCGCGGTCATCTGCGTCGCCGAGGGCGCCCACCCCGTCGAGGGCACCATGGACTACGGCCACGGCGCCATCGACCAGTTCGGCCACGAGCGCTTCCAGGGCATCGGTACGGCGCTGGCGTACGAGCTGGAGCGGCGCCTCGGCAAGGAGGCCAAGCCGGTCATCCTCGGCCATGTACAGCGGGGCGGCACCCCGACCGCGTACGACCGGGTGCTCGCCACGCGGTTCGGGTGGCACGCGGTGGAGGCGGCGCACCGGGGTGACTTCGGGCGGATGACGGCACTGCGGGGGACGGATGTGCTGATGGTGCCGCTGGCGGAGGCGGTCACGGAGCTGAAGACGGTGCCGAAGGACCGGATGGACGAGGCGGAGTCGGTGTTCTAGGTCGTACGGGTTCGCGTCGTACGGCCTCGCTCGTACGGGCTCGCGTCGTACGGGCCTGGGTCCTGCGAGCCCGCGTCGAGCGGGCTCAGTACGTATTTCTCTGGACCATCGCCCAGAAGTGATCGACGATCCGGTCGAGGAAGTCGCGGCCGGAGTCGTCGGCGTCGGCGGCGGCCGCTCCGCCGTTCCAGCTGAGCGTGACGACCATCTGCCCCTGGTACTCCGTGTGCATCTTCTGGAGGGCATCCTCCAGGAGGCGCCGGTCCAGCGGGATCATCTTCCCGACCGGACGGACGTACGCCTGCCATCGCGTCGTCACCGCGCTGCGCAGCAGCTCGGCCAGCTTGCCGTCGCGACCCGTGACGGTGATGAAGTCCCGCAGCGACAGTTCGAGGGTGTCGGCGAGGGCGACCGACTGCCGGTCGGTGCCGCGCCACTCGTCGGCCTCCTCCATCCGCTGGTAGGCGAGGAGTTCGAGGCCGACGGTGCGGGCGATGTCCTCCTGGGCCAGTCCGCGTGACACGCGGTGCTCGCGCAACGTCCGTGGCGCGCCGATGAGTTCACCCGGCGAGCACCACAACACGCCCGCGAGCGCGGTGAGTTCGGGCCCACTGGGGGTGGTCGTCCCTCTCTCCCAGGCCGCGACGAGATCGGGGGTGACGTACGGCAGCCCGTACGAGGCTCGCATTCCGTACGCGACGTGCTCGGGGCCCATGCCGAGAGCAGCCCGCAGTCTGCGGGCTGCCGGAGCGTTGAAGGGCGGGGTGGGCTGATGGGCCTGCGGTCGCTGCACGCGCACAAAATATGGGGCCGGGGCGGTGGTGACTACGGTCTGTTCGGCCACAATCACGGATCGTACGAACATACGGTTATGCCCCCGCCGCCTCTTCCCGTCCGATCCTCCCAGGGCTCCGGGGCGGGACTTTTGGTCCATGGGTGGACGACAACGGGAACGTCGCCATCGGCAGTGGACGGCAGGGGCCATGCCCCGATGATGAGAAAGCATGGCCCGACAGGCTCTGACCGCGTGACGGCTCTTATCCCTTGACCGCGCCGCCCAACGCGAACCCCCCGCCCAGCCGCCTTGCCACCAGTACGTACAGCAGGATCACCGGCGTCGAGTAGATGACCGAGAACGCGGCCAGCTGCCCGTAGACCACCGTCCCCCGATTCCCGAAGAAGTCGTTGATGCTCACGGACGCCGGCATCTGGTCCGGTGTCAGCAGGAGCATGAACGGGACGAAGAAGTTCCCCCACATCATCACGAACGAGAAGACCGTCACCACCGCCACCCCCGGCCCCATCAGCGGCAGCACGATCCGTACCAGGGACTGGAGCGACGACGCACCGTCCGTCCACGCCGCCTCCTCCAGTTCCTTCGGTACGCCGTCCATGAAGTTCTTCATCAGCCAGATGGCGAAGGGGAGTTGCGACGCGGCGAAGAAGAAGATGGTGCCCTGCACGGTGTCGATGAGGTTCACCCGTACGAACAACGCGTACACCGGGACCATGATCGCCGTGATCGGCAGGCACGTCGCGAAGAGGATCGTCAGGAGGAAGGGGCGGTTCAGGCGCGAGCGGAACCGCGACAGCGGATACGCGGCCAGCGCCGCGCACACCACCGTGAGCAGCGTCCCGCCCCCGCACAGGATCAGGCTGTTGAGCAGCGGTGTGTAGGTGATGTCCGGTTTCAGGACCGCGTCGAAGTTGTCCAGCGTGAGACCGTCCGGGACCCGCACCCTGAGGCCCGCGTGCGGGTCGAGGGCGGACAGGACCACCCAGGCGAGCGGGAGGACGAAGGCGGCGGCCACCACCAGCAGGCCCGCGTCGGCGGCCAGCCGGCGGCCGGTGCGGCGGGACCTCAGTGTCGTACGGACCGGCATGTCACACCTCCGTCCGCAGCAGCCGCATGTACAGCAGCGAGAACAGCGAGCCGACCACCAGCAGGAGCAGCGCCACCGCGGTGCCGTATCCGATCATGCTCTTCTGGAAGGCCTGCTCGTACATGAAGAGCGGCAGTGTCTGGCTCCTGTTCCCCGGGCCGCCCCTCGTCATCACCCAGATCAGCCCGAACACCGACAGCGTCTGAAGGGTGTTGAGCATCAGGTTCGTGCCGATCGAGCGGCGGATCATCGGCAGCGTGATGTGCCACATACGGCGCCAGCCACCCGCCCCGTCCACCTCCGCCGCCTCGGTGATCTCCTTCGGTATCTCGTTCAGGGCCGCCGAGTACACCAGCATGGAGAAGGCCGTCCCCCGCCAGACGTTCGCGAACGACACCGCCAGGATCGGCAGCGTGAACAGCCAGTTCTGGGTGGGGAGGTGGAGCCAGTCCAGGATCGCGTTCAGCGTGCCTTCCCGTCGGAAGAACGCGTACAGCAGGAACCCCGCCACCACCTCCGGCAGCACCCACGCCGTGATCACGATCCCGCCCACGACCGTCCGCACCGGCTTCGACGCCCGCTGCATCAGCGAAGCCAGCGCCAGGCCCAGCGTGTTCTGGCCGACCAGTGACGACAGGACCGTGAACACCAGCGTCAGCCAGACCGCGTTCAGGAACGCGTCGTCCTTGAACGCCGCCCGGAAGTTGTCGAAGCCGACGAAGGACGAGTGCGCCTGGCCGGTGAGCTGGAGGTCGGTGAAGGCGATGTACGCGCAGTACGCGATCGGGCCCGCCAGGAAGAGGAGCAGGAGGGCGACGGCGGGGGTGACGGGCAGGGCGCGGGTCAGGGTACGGCGCAGCCTCACTTCCTGATCACCTGGTTGTCGGTGGCCGTCTTCAGCTCCTCGTCGTACCCGCTCGCCGCCTTGTCGACCGAGCTGTCACCCGTCGTCACGCCCTCCATGGCCTCCTGGATGGCCGTCGAGACCTTGGGATAGGCCGGGTACGCGGGGCGGTAGTGCGTGCTCGCGACCAGGTCCGTGAAGAACTTGATGCCGGGCTGCGCCTTCACGTATCCGGGGTCGGAGGCCACGTCCTTGCGCACCGCGATGCCGGAGTTGGCGATGTACCACTTCCGCGCGTTCGCCTTGGTCTGCATCGTCTCGATGAACTTGAAGGCGAGGTCCGGGTTGGAGGCCTTGGCGGGGATCGACCAGGTCCAGCCGCCGGACATGCTCACCTTGCCGGGGGCCTGGCCGGTCTGCGTCGGCATGTACGCGAGGCCGAGTTTCCGTGACCACTCGGGCCACTCGTGCCCCGCGCCCTTCAGCCAGTCCTGCGGGAGCCAGCTGCCGTCCAGGTTGATGCCGAGCTTGCCCTTGGGCATGAGTTCGCCGCGGACGTTCGTGGGGAAGTTCGGGTCCAGGGCGTCCGAGACATCGGGGCCCAGCTTCTCCTTGTAGACCGTGTGCACGAAGCTGAGCGCGTCCTTGAAGGCCCGACTGCCCGCGATCCACTTCTTCGACGCCGTGTCGTACAGGGGGTCCGACGTTCCGTCACCCGTCCCGTACAGCAGCATCTCGAAGCCCTGCATGGTGGCCGCCTCGCCCGCCGGCTTGCCCGTGTAGACGTTGAGCGGGGTGACGCCGGGGACCTTCGCCTTGATGGTGCGTGCGGCGGCCAGCACCTCGTCCCACGTCTTCGGCTGCCAGTCGGCGGGCAGGCCCGCCTTCTTGAAGATGCCCTTGTCGAACCAGAGGCCCCGGGTGTCCGTGCCGTCCGGGACGCCGTACGTCTTCCCGTCCTGCGCCTTCGCGGCCGACTGCGCCGTGTCGATGAACTGGTTCCAGTCCGGCCACTTGTCGAGGTAGGGGTCGAGGGGCTTCAAGTACCCGCTCGTGATGTCCGAGTTGATGAGGAAGGTGTCCTCGTAGACCAGGTCGGGGGCCGTCTTGGGGGATCTCAGCATCTGCTGGAGCTTGGTGTAGTACTCGGAGTCCGGGGCCTTGATCGGGACGAGTTCGACCTTCTTGCCGGGGTTGGCCTTCTCGAACTCCTTCTTCATCTCTCCCAGGTAGGTGTCCATGACGCGGATCGAGTTGTCCGTGGACTGCTTGAAGGAGACCTTCACGGTGTCCGGGTCGCTTCCGGAGCCCGATCCGCACGCGCTGAGCGCGGTCGCGGTGAGCAGAGTGGCGAGGAGAAGAGGAGCGGCGGTGGGGCGCACGGGCACGACCTCCTACTGGCCGACGTCATTGGTGGCCGAGTTGTCTGCCCGGTGAACGTAAGAGCGTGGACTAGTCCACGTCAATGACCTTGCAGCGGCTCGTGACCTTGCGGCCGCTCACGGAGACGGGGCCGCGTGTGATGTCCCGGTGGGACATAAGTCTCACCGGGTCTCATGTCCCACCGGGGCATCGGCCCTGTTCGTCGACGACGCCCGGCACCCCGGGTGAACGGCCGCGCCGTGATCCTGCCGGACGGCTGACGCCCCGCGCGATCAGCCCTTGACCCACCGGTACTGCAACTCCGGCCGCCCCACCTGCCCGTACTGCGGAGCCCGCGCCGCCCGTCCCGCGTCCACCAGGTGCTCCAGATAGCGCCGGGCCGTGATCCGGGAGATGCCGACCGACTCCGCGACCCCGGCCGCCGTCAGGCCCTCGGCGCTGTCCCGCAGCACCCGGGTGACCCGCTCCAGCGTCGGCGCGCTGAGGCCCTTGGGGAGTGCGGCCGGGCCCGGGGCGCGCAGGGTGGCCAGGGCGCGGTCCACCTCGTCCTGGCCGCTCGCCTCGCCCACCGCCGCGTGGAACTCGGCGTACCGGACGAGGCGGTCGCGCAGGGTGGCGAAGGTGAAGGGCTTCAGGACGTACTGGACGACCCCGAGAGAGACCCCTTCCCTTACGACCGCGAGGTCCCGCGCGGACGTCACCGCGATCACGTCCGCGTGATAGCCGGCGGCGCGCAGGGAGCGGGCGAGCTGCAGTCCGTGCACGTCCGGCAGGTGCAGGTCGAGCAGCAGCAGGTCCACCGGCGTACGGTCCAGCGCACGCCGCGCCTCCGCGCCCGTGTGCGCCTTGCCGACCGCCGTGAAGCCGGGCACCCGGCCCACGTACATGACGTGCGCGTCGGCGGCGACCGGGTCGTCCTCGACGACGAGTACGCGGATGGGGTCGGCGGTCATACGTCGCCTCCAGGCAGGGCGTGCTGGGCGGACTCGGGCTCGGCGGCGGCCCCTTCGGTGGTGGCCCCTTCGGCGGTGGCCGGGGCCGGTTCCTCGGCGGCTCCCGGCACGGGTCCGGCAGGGGCGCACGGGGCAACCGTAGGCAACGGCAGCCGCGCCTCGAACTCCGCCCCGCCCCCGCGCGCCTGCGCCACCGTCAGCGTGCCGTCGTGACGGCTCACGGCCTGGCGTACGAGGGCCAGCCCGAGGCCCCGGCCGCCGGGCCCCGCCGGTTTGGTGGACCAGCCGCGCTGGAAGACCGCCTCCGCGTGGGCGGGGTCGACTCCCGCGCCCGTGTCGGCGACCCGCAGGACCAGGCCGGAGTCGTCCGTGAAGGCCGTGACGGTCACCCGTGCCCCCACCGTCCCCTGCGCCGCGTCCATCGCGTTGTCGATCAGATTGCCCAGCACGGTGACCAGGTCACGGGCCGGCAGGCCGGTCTGGAGCAGCCCGTCGTCGATACCGCTCTCCTCCGACACCACCAGCTCCACGCCCCGCTCGTTCGCCTGGGCCGCCTTGCCCAGCAGCAGGGCGGCGAGGACCGGCTCGCTGACCGCCGAGATCACCTCGTCGGTGAGCGTCTGGGCGAGTTCGAGCTCGGCGGTGGCGAACTCGACGGCCTCCTCGGCGCGCCCCAGCTCGATCAGCGAGACCACCGTGTGCAGCCGGTTCGCGGCCTCGTGCGCCTGTGAGCGCAGCGCCTGGGTGAAGCCGCGCTCGGAGTCCAACTCGCCCATCAGGGACTGGAGTTCGGTCACATCGCGCAGGGTGACCACCGTGCCGCGCCGCTCGCCGCCGGACACCGGGGAGGTGTTCACGACCAGCACGCGGGACGCTGTCAGATGCACCTCGTCCACCCGCGGCTCCGCCGACAGCAGGGCGCCGGTGAGCGGTGCGGGCAGCCCGAGCTCGGCCACGGAGTGTCCGACGACCTCGTCCGTCACCCCCAGCAGCTCCCGCCCGCCGTCGTTCATCAGCGCCACCCTGTACTGCCCGTCCAGCATCAGCAGCCCCTCGCGCACGGCGTGCAGCGCGGCCTGGTGGTAGTCGTGCATCCGGCTCAGCTCGGCCGCGTTCATGCCGTGCGTGGAGAGGCGCAGCCGGGCGTTGATGACGTACGTGCCGATGCCGCCGAGCGCGAGCGCGCTGCCCGCGGCGCCGACGAGGGCGGTCACCTGGTCCTGCACGCGCTGGGTGATCGCCTCGACCTTGATGCCCGCGCTGACCAGGCCGACGATGTGGCCGTTGTCCAGGACCGGGGTGACGGCGCGGACGGACGCCCCGAGGCTGCCCGTGTACGTCTCCGTGAAGGACTTGCCGTGCAGGGCGGGCCCGATGTGCCCGAGGAAGTGCTTGCCTATCAGCGTCTCGTCGGGGTGGGTCCAGCGGATGCCCCGCGGGTTCATGATCGTCACGAAGTCCACGCCGGTGTCCCGCTGTACCTGAAGCGCGTACGGCTGGAGATCCCGGGTGGGGTTCGTGGTGCGGATGGCATCGCGGACGGAGGGCGCGTCGGCGATCGAACGGGCCACGGCCATGGCCTGGCGGCCCGCCGCGTCCTCGGCCTGGCTGCGGTCGCTGACGTAACTGAACAGCGCGTAACCGGCGACGAGCACCGCGATGAGCACGGCCTGCATGGCGAAGAGCTGGCCGGCCAGGCTGCGGGGTCGCGGGACGTGGGGGAAGCGCATGTCGTTCAGTCTGCCTCTCCTTATAAATATGAACTAAATGAACGGAAGGGTGACCGCCCTCACAGGGCGGGAGATAGTCACCGCATCCCCCGGAGTGAGCCGCACCCCGGGATCCCCCCGAGTGAGCCGCACCCCGGGACCCCCCGGAGCGGGCCGCACACCGGGTTCCGCCGGACGTGAGCCGCACGCCGGATGATGCCGATGACGTCGTCAAGGAGGGCAGCCGTGGCCAGCACCCAAACGGCACCTGCCGCACCCGCCGCCAAGCGGGACCGCACCCACTATCTGTACATCGCGGTGATCATCGCGGTTGTGCTCGGCATCGCCGTCGGGTTCGCCGCACCGGACTTCGCCAAGGAGCTCAAGCCGATCGGCACGGGCTTCGTGAACCTGATCAAGATGATGATCTCCCCGATCATCTTCTGCACGATCGTGCTCGGCGTCGGCTCGGTACGCAAGGCCGCCAAGGTCGGCAAGGTCGGCGGTCTCGCGCTCGGCTACTTCATCTGTATGTCCTTCGTGGCGCTGGCCATCGGCCTGGTCGTCGGCAACATCATCCACCCGGGCAGCGGGATGCACCTGACCGAGGCCGTGAAGGGCGTCGGGCACACGCAGGCCCAGGCCGCCGCCGAGGGCCCCGTCGACTTCATCCTCGGGATCATCCCGACCACCTTCGTCTCGGCCTTCACCGAGGGCCAGGTGCTCCAGACCCTGCTGATCGCCCTCCTCGTGGGCTTCGCGCTGCAGGCCATGGGCCGTGCCGGGCAGCCGGTGCTCAAGGGTGTCGAGCACATCCAGAAGCTGGTCTTCCGCATCCTCGGGATGATCATGTGGGCCGCGCCCGTCGGTGCCTTCGGCGCCATGGCGGCCGTCATCGGTGAGACCGGCATGGACGCGCTGAAGGCGCTGGGCACGATCATGCTCGGCTTCTACATCACCTGTGCGCTCTTCATCGTCATCGTGCTCGGCACGCTGACGAAGCTCGTCGCCAAGGTCAGCCTCTTCCAGCTGCTGAAGTACCTCGGCCGGGAGTTCCTGCTGATCGTCTCCACCTCGTCGTCCGAGTCCGCGCTGCCGCGGCTCATCGCCAAGATGGAGCACCTGGGCGTCAGCCGCCCGGTTGTCGGCATCACCGTGCCGACCGGCTACTCCTTCAACCTCGACGGCACGATGATCTACCTGACCATGGCCTCGCTGTTCATCGCCGACGCGATGGACCAGCCGATGAGCGTCGGCCAGCAGATCGGCCTGCTGCTCTTCATGATGGTCGCCTCGAAGGGCGCGGCGGGTGTCTCCGGCTCCGGTATCGCCGTCCTGGCCAGTGGTCTGCAGTCGCACAAGCCCGCGCTGGTGGACGGTGTCGGTCTGATCATCGGTATCGACCGGTTCATGAGCGAGGCGCGTGCGGTCACCAACTTCGCGGGGAACGCCGTCGCCACGCTGCTCATCGGTACGTGGACCGGTGAGGTCGACAAGGAGCGGGTGAACCGGGTTCTCGCCGGGGAGCTGCCGTTCGACGAGAAGACTCTGCTGGACAACGACGAGGACGACGCCTCGGACGTCGCCGCGGAGGTGCCCGAACGGGGCGGCGAGAAGGAGCTGGCGAAGGCGTGAACGCTCCGCTGGAAGAGGGGCTGCGGGTCGTTCGCAGGCCGCGCGTGGATCGTGGCTTGTCGCGCCCACGCGGCGGAGTCGCAAGATGACACCGCCTCGCGCCCCTGACGGGGCGCCCCGCTTACGGGGCTCATAAGCCCCCCCAAGCCGCCGGGCGGCCAGGTTCTCCCCCCGTAGACCTGGCCGCTCGGTGTTCTGCGAAGAAGTTCTTTTGCCGAAGAAGATCGAAGAAGAACCCCGACAGCTCAATCGCTCAGCTTGGTCACCAGTTCGGTGGCTCTGGAGGCGGGTACGCCCGCCGTGGTCAGCATGGTGATCGCGGCGGAGCGGCCCGCCTCTTCCGGTGCCAGCAGGCCGTCGTTCACCGCCTCCATGAGGGCGAACAGCATCTGCTCGTGTACGTACGCCAGTGCGGGCGCCGGTAGCGCGGACTCGAACACGCCCTGGTCGAGGCCGCGCCGCAGGAGCTCCGCGCAGGCCTCGCGCACCGGGGTGAGCCGCTCGCGGATGCCCTGCACCGTGATGCTGCGCTGGGCGAGCGCGACCAGCAGCCGGTAGCGGTCGGCGACCTCCCAGATCGCGAGCGTCGAGCGGATCAGTGATTCCGCGGGATCCTGGCCGCTCTCCCGGCCCGCCGCGTGCGCCGCGGCCACCGCCTCCACCGCGCCGTCGGTCAACGTGCTGATCAGCACCTCGCGGCTCGGGAAGTGCCCGTACACCGTGCGCCGTACGACGCCCGCGGCCCGTGCGATCTGGTCCATGGACGCGTCGGGGTCGCGCAGCAGCTCGGCGAGCGCGACGTCGAGGATGCGGCGGCGGTTCGCATCCGCGCGGCTGGCACTACCCGTGGTCATGGCTGCCATTGTGCACGCCCCCGGATCCGCGCGAGGTGATCACTCGCGCCCTCCACAAGGGCTCCACCTCCCCTATTTGCACAGCGCTGTGCATCGACGTACATTGCACATGGTTGAGCAATTGCGCATCAGTGTGCAAGAGGATCGAGAGAGAGGGCGACCGTAGTCATGCGTCTCGTCATGAACGAACCGGTCGAGGGGATGGACCGGCCCTACGCCCGGCGCTGGTGGGCGCTGCTGGTGCTCTGCCTGAGCCTGCTGATCATCGTGATGGCGAACACCGCCCTCACGGTCGCCGCCCCCGACATGACCCAGGACCTGGGCCTGTCCAGCGCGGACCTGCAGTGGGTCATCGACGGCTACACCGTCCCGTACGCCGCGCTGATGCTGCTGCTCGGCGCGATCGGCGACAAGTACAGCCGGCGCGGCGCGCTCATCCTGGGGCTCGTCGTCTTCGGCGGGGGCGCGGTCGCGGGCTCACTCGTCGACAGCTCCACCGGGGTCATCGCGGCCCGTGCCGTGATGGGCGTCGGCGCCGCCCTGATCATGCCCGCGACGCTCTCCCTGCTCGCCGCGACCTTCCCGCGCGAGGAGCGGGCGAAGGCGATCACCCTGTGGACCGCCACCGCCGGACTCGCCATCGCGGCCGGGCCGCTGGTCGCCGGTGCCCTGCTGGAGCACCACGGCTGGTCGTCCACGTTCCTGATCAACGTGCCCGTCGCCGCGCTCGCGATCGTCGGCGCCCTCGTCCTCGTACCGCCGTCCAGGGCCGCGCACCACCACCGCATCGACCACGTCGGCGGTCTGCTGTCCGTGGTCTGGATCGGCTCGCTGGTCTACATGATCATCGAGGGGCCGCACTTCGGATGGGGCGTCAAGGCCGTGACCGCCGCGGTCGTCGCGGGTGCCGGCCTCGTGGCCTTCGTGGTGTGGGAACTGCGCCACCCGCGCCCGGTCGTCGACGTACGCCGCTTCGCCCACCGCCGGTTCGCCGGCTCCAACCTCGCCGTCGCCCTCTTCTTCCTGGCCGTCTTCGGCGCCTTCTACTACCTCACCCAGCACCTCCAGTTCGTCCTCGGCTACGACGCGCTGGACACCGGGGTGCGGATGCTGCCGCTCGCCGGGGCCGTGTTCGTCGGCTCGGCGCTCACCGGCTACCTCACCCCGCGCATCGGCATGAAGATCACGGTGACCGCGGGCATGGTCGGCGGCACCGCGGCACTCGCGCTGCTCACCCGGGTCGACGCGGCATCCTCGTACGGCGATCTCGTGCTGCCCCTCACCATCCTGGGCCTCGCGATCGGGCTCGCGCTCTCGCCCTGCACGGACGCCATCATGGGCGCGTTCCCCGAGGCCGAACTCGGTGTCGGCGGCGCCGTCAACGACACCTCGCTGGAGCTCGGCGGCTCGCTCGGCATCGCGATCCTCGGTTCCGTGCTGGCGAGTTCGTACTCCTCGCACCTCTCGGACGCCACCGCGGGCAGCAAGCTCCCGGCGGGCACCCTGTCCACGGCACAGGACTCGGTCGGCGCGGGCTACGCGGTCGCCCAGGGCATCGGTGACAAGGCCCGGCAGCTCGGTGAGCAGGCCGCGCGGGCGGGGCACGCCGGGAACACCGAGAAGGCCGCGCAGCTGAAGACGCAGGCCGACCAACTCGCCCACGGGGCACAGCGGATGGCGGACGCCGTCGGTTCGTCCTTCTCGGACGCGGTGGCGCACACCAGCCTGATCGGCGCGGTGATCCTGGGAGTGGGGACCGTGCTGGTCGCCGTCCTGCTGCCCCGGAGGGGCGGCGCGCACCCGGGGGAGGCCCCGGAGCGGGTGGCGGAGGGACAACCGGAGCTCACCGGCGCGACGACGCGCTGAGCGTACCCTCACCCGCCTCGGAACCGTGACCCTCGGGCCGCCGTCTCGTAGAACATGCACTACCGTGCCGTGCCGGACTGACCAGCACGGCGCGGCATGTTCTGCGGAGGACACGGAGTATGAAGATCGACTGGGACCGGCGGACGTGCGCGCGCAAAGGCCATGTGACGTACGCGCCCGACGAGCCGGAACTGCGCCGGCGGCTGCGCGCCGAGACGAGCCTCGGCGAGGCCTGGCGCTGTCTGCGCTGCGGCGACTTCGTGCTGGCCGAACCACATGGCTCGGGCCCCGCGCAGGAAGCTCCCCTGGTGCCGCGCGGCAAGGTGCTGCGCGATCTGTTCATCCTGCGCTTCCTGGCGATCGAACGGGCCGTGCGCGGGGTGTTCATCGTGCTGGTCGCGGCCGCGGTGTGGAAGTTCAGCAACAGCCAGGACTCGGTGCGCCGGCTCTTCGACGAGAACCTCGACGTCTTCCGGCCGGTCTTCAGGCACTTCCACTACGACCTCGACCACTCGCCGGTCGTCGGCACCATCCAGAAGTCCTTCGGCTACAAGCACTCCACGCTGGCCCTGGTGGCCGCGCTGCTGCTGGCGTACGCGCTGATCGAACTCGTCGAGGCGGGCGGCCTCTGGTACGCCAAGCGCTGGGCGGAGTATCTGACGGTGGTCGCCACCGCCGCCTTCCTGCCCCTGGAGATCTACGAACTCACCGAACACGTCAGCTACTTGAAGATCGCCACCCTGGTCCTCAACATCCTCGCCGTCCTCTACATCGCCCTCGCCAAACGCCTCTTCGGGCTGCGCGGCGGGCGCAAGGCGTTCGAGGAGGAGCGGCACAGCGCGTCGCTGCTGGAGGTCGAGGAGTCGGCGGGCGTGTCCGCGCACGCCTGACACCCCCGCACCACACGGCGCCGGCGAGGATCGCCTACAGGCGGTCGCAGCCCAGGGTCTCGGACACCGCGCGTGGCAGCCACGCCCGTGCGTCGCCGAAGGCGAACCCGAGCCGGCCGGCCCGGGAGTTGTCCATGCCGTAGGAACGGCTGAAGGAGAAGGGGGAGACCTCGCCCACCTCGACGGGCCGCAGGAGGGTCTTGCCGTCCGGGAGGCGCGCGGCGATCGCCTCGCACAGCTCCTCGGTGGTCAGCGGCCCGTGGGAGGCCGCGTTGACCGGGCCCGCGAAGTCCTCGCCCGCCGCCCAGAACAGGAAGTCGGCGATCTCCTCGACGTGGATGTACGTCGCCGGGCGGTTCACGGGCGGTACGGCGATCGGCTCGCCCGTGCGGATGCGCTCCGCGTAGTGCTGGAGGCGGCCGGTGAAGTCGTCGTCCCCGCCCAGGACGTGAGCCACCCGGACGGCCGTGTACGGGAACGCGGGGTCGGCCGCGAACACCGCCTCGGCCTGGCGCTTGCCCTCCCCGTAGTGGCCCTCGAGGAACTCCGACTCGCCCCAGGGGAGTTCGAGGTCGATGGAGACCGTACGGGGATCCACGGCGTCCTCCCTGACGAGATCCGCCGAGTCCTCGTACTCGTACACCTCGACGGTGGAGGTCATGACGTACCGCCGGGTGCGTCCCGCGAAGACCCGTCGGGCGATCTCCGCCTGCCGCGGTGTGTAGCAGACCTGGTCGACCACGGCATCGAAGGTGCGTGAACCCAGCGCCTTCTCCAGGGAATTCCCGTCATTGCGGTCCGCGACGAGATGGACCGCCCCGGCGGGCGGTGCGGAGGAACCGCGATTGATGACGGTGACATGGTCTCCGGCGTCCAGCAACCGGGCGATCAGCCGCTTTCCGAAATAGCGGTTTCCGCCAATGACACCTATCTCGCGCACGGCGTTCCTCCCCCTCGCACTTCCCACACCCACCGGGCTTCTGTGGTCATAATTCTCCCGGCGTACGCGCCACGTCTGAAGGGGGAGACATGGGAGATCCGGCCGCCGCACCGAAGGAACCACGGCAACCGCGCGCCGCCGCCAGGGAAACGTCGGTGGCCTTCGACGAGGTGGACCGGCAGATCCTGGAACTGCTGCAGAGCGACGGCCGGATCAGGCTCAGCGAGCTGGGCCGGCGCGTCCGGCTGAGCCCGGCGGCGGTCGCCGAACGCGTGCGCCGGCTGGAGTCCACGGGAGCCGTCACCGGCTACGGCGCCCAGGTCTCACCGCCCCTCCTCGGCTACGGCATCCAGGCCTTCGTCCGCGTCAACCCGCACGGCGGGTACACCCTGCGCCACCCCAGGACCCTGGAGCTGATCTCCCGCCCGGAGATCACCGAGGTCCACCACGTCGTCGGCGAGGACTGCTGGATCCTCAAGGTCGCCGTGGCGGACACACTCCACCTGGAGGACGTCCTGGAACAGACCTCCGCGCTGGGGCGCACGACGACCTCGATCGTCCTGTCCTCACCGGTGCCGCGAAAGCCACTGCTGCCCTTGCGTTGACGTCGGCGTCAAGGAATACCGTCGGGGCATGCGAATCGGCGAGCTGGCGGCGCGGGCCGGGACCACCACGCGGACTCTTCGGTACTACGAGTCGCGGGGGCTGCTGCCCGCGCGGCGGGGCGAGAACGGGTACCGGACGTACGACGAGCACGACCTGCGGCTGCTGCGGCAGATCAGGACGCTGCAGGACTTCGGGTTCGACCTGGAGGAGACCCGGCCCTTCGTGGAGTGTCTGCGGGCGGGACACCCGGAGGGCGACTCCTGCCCGGCCTCGCTCGCGGTCTACCGGCGCAAGCTGGGCGAGCTGGACGCGCTGATCGACGAGCTGCGGGTCGTACGGGCCGAGGTCGGCGCGCAGCTGGCGCGGGCCGAGCGGGCGCGTGACGAGCTGGCGGCCGAGGCGGAGGTTCCGGGCGGCCCGGAACCCGTATGCGAACTGGAAGGGCGGACACGGTGATCAAGGTGGCAGGCGTGGCTTCGGTGACGGACGCGGACTTCGAGACGGAGGTGATCGGCGCCGAGCTCCCGGTACTGGTGGAGTTCACGGCCGACTGGTGCCCGCCGTGCCGGCAGATGGGGCCGGTGCTCAGCGCCCTGGCGGCCGAGGAGGGCGAGCGGCTCAAGGTGGTCCAGCTGGACGTGGACACCAACCCGCTGACGACGAACGCCTACCGGGTGCTGTCGATGCCCACGTTCATGGTGTTCCGCGGGGGCGAGCCGGTGAAGTCGATGGTGGGCGCCCGGCCGAAGCGCCGGCTGCTGGAGGAGCTGTCCGACGTGCTCTGACCGCCGGACGTGCGCTGACCTCGCCGATATACAGGAGAACCACAAGAAATCCCCCGAGCAATTGCGCTCGGGGGATTTCTTTGCGTATATTGAATGATTCGCGACTTCAGAAGAATTAGGTCGCGAAGAAGTTCACTGGGCACAGTATATCCGGCCGGGAGCGGAATTGTCAAACAGGGGCGCAAACGCAGAGGGCACCACAGGATTTCCCGACGATGAATTGCAGCACGAGCAGGAATTCATCGACGGGTTGTACGCACGCGTGGACGCGCTGCGGGGCGACACCGAGGCCTCCGTCGGCGACGCGCTCGCGCAGGGCAACACACCCATGCAGGCCAGGCTCGAACGGGACGTGCTCGTCGCCGAGCGCTCGGGCCTGCTCGCCGCGCTGAACGCCGTGGACGGCTCGCTCTGCTTCGGCCGCATCGACCTCACCTCCGGCGTCACCCATCACATCGGCCGTATCGGCATCCGCGCCGACGACACCGAGCACACACCCATCCTCATCGACTGGCGGGCCCCGGTCGCCCGCCCCTTCTACCTCGCCACCGGCCACACGCCGATGGACCTGCGCCGCCGCCGGCACATCACCACCGACGGCCGCCGGGTGACCGACCTGCACGACGAGATCCTCGACCTCGGCGACCACGAGCGCACCGGCCACGAGGACCCGACCGGCGACGCCGTACTGCTGGCGGCGCTGAACTCGGCGCGCACCGGCCGCATGAGCGACATCGTGCAGACCATCCAGGCCGAACAGGACCGGATCATCCGCGCCCCGCACAAGGGCGTGCTGGTCGTCGAGGGCGGCCCCGGCACCGGAAAGACGGCCGTGGCGCTGCACAGGGCCGCGTACCTGTTGTACGAGTACCGGGAACTGCTGGCGAAGCGCGCCGTCCTGATCGTCGGACCGAACCCCGCCTTCCTGGGTTACATCGGTGAGGTACTGCCCTCGCTCGGCGAGACGGGGGTGCTGCTCGCGACCGTCGGCGAACTGTTCCCCGGCGTCAGGGCGACCGCCGCCGACGACCCGCGGGCCGCCGCGGTGAAGGGCCGCGCCGACATGGCCGAGGTGCTCGCCGCCGTGGTCCAGGGCCGCCAGGCGCTGCCCGACCCGGTCATCGCGATCGAGCACGACCGGGACATCCTGATGCTCGACGCCGGGCTCGTCCAGGTCGCCCGCGAGCGCACCCGCGAGGCGAAGCTGCCGCACAACGTGGCCCGCGAGTACTTCGAGGGCCACATCCTCAACACGCTCACCGACATGCTGGCCGAGCGCATCGGCACCGACCCCTTCGACGGTTCGAACCTGCTCGACCCGAGCGACATCACCCAGATCCGCGACGACCTCGCCGAGAACCCCGAGGTCTGGTCGGCCATCGACCAGCTGTGGCCGCGGCTGACCCCGCAGAGCCTGGTCGCCGACTTCCTCGCGGACCCCGAGGGATACGTCCCGGACGAGGACGCGGCCGCGATCCGCCGCCCGGTCACCGGGGCCTGGACCACCGCCGACGTCCCCCTCCTCGACGAGGCCGCCGAACTGCTCGGCGAGGACGACCGCGTGGCCCGCGCCCTCGCCGACCAGGAGCGCCGCGCCCAGGTGGCGTACGCGCAGGGCGTGCTGGACGTGTCCTACGCCTCCCGTACCTACGAGTTCGAGGACAAGGACGAGGAGGACTCCGAGATCCTGTCCGCGCACAACATCATCGACGCCGAGCGGATGGCCCAGCGGCACGAGGAGGAGGACCACCGCAGCGCCGCCGAACGCGCGGCGGCCGACCGGACCTGGGCGTTCGGCCACATCATCGTCGACGAGGCGCAGGAGCTCTCGCCGATGGCCTGGCGCCTGCTGATGCGGCGCAGCCCGACCCGCTCGATGACCCTGGTCGGCGACCCCGCGCAGACCGCGGAGGCGGCCGGAGTGGGATCCTGGTCGGAGATCCTCGCCCCCTATGTCGAGGACCGCTGGGAGCACAAGCGCCTGGCCGTCAACTACCGCACCCCGTCCGAGATCATGGACGTGGCGGCGGGCGTACTGCGCGCGCGGCACCCGGACTTCGAGCCGCCGCGGTCGGTGCGTTCGACGGGCGTACGGCCGTGGGCGCGTGCCGCCGGGGACGACCTGCCCGGCACCGTCGCGAAGGCCGTCGCCGAACTGACCCCCGCCGAGGGACGGCTCGCGGTGATCGCGCCCCGCGACCTGCACACCTCGCTCGCGGCCCGGCTGGAGGACGTGACGGCGGGGGAGGAGCCCGACCTGACCCGGACGGTCGTGCTCCTCGACCCCCGCCAGGCCAAGGGGCTGGAATTCGACTCCGTCCTCGTGGTCGAACCGGCGCGGTACGGCACGAGCGACCTGTACGTGGCGCTGACGCGGGCGACGCAGGCGCTCGGGATCGTGTACGAGGGTGAACTGCCCGAGGCGCTGCGGGCGGCGACGGTCTGACCACCGGGCGGGGCGAGGCGCTCACCGTCCTCGCCCCGCCCCTCGCGTCAGGCGGGGCGCAGCCAGATCGTGGCCAGGGGAGGCAGGGTCAGGCGAAGGCTGGTGGGGTGGGCGTGGGCGGCGTGGGACTCGGGTTTGACGGGGTGGGGGTTGTGGACGTCGCTGCCGCCGTAGCGGGCGGCGTCGGTGTTGAGGACTTCGTGCCAGGCGGGGATGGACTCGGGGATGCCGAGGCGG
>NZ_JBIVXA010000028.1:0-131083 GCF_044768965.1 Streptomyces sp. NPDC090798 | reverse complement strand
GAGGCCGCCGCCCGCGCCGCCCGCGCCCACGGCGGCACGGCCCACCAGCAGGGCGTCGGCTCGACCGAGGCCATCCTCACCGACCCCGACGGAGCGCACTTCACCGTCACCTCCAAGGACGCCGCGTAGCTCATCGGGCCCCGGCCGCCAGCGCGTCCCCCAGCACGGTGCGCTCGTAGAGGACGTACTGCCCCTGTCGGTGTGACACCAGCAGTCCGGCCTCGCGCAGCACCGAGAGGTGGGACGAGACGGACGAGGGAGCCAGACCGTGGCGGTTCGCCAGGGTCGTGGTCGAGGCGGGACCGTCGAGGCCGACGAGAACGGCGGCGCGATGGGGTCCGAGCAGCCGGGCCAGCGCGGCGGGTGCCTCGGCGGGGGTGGCCCCGGTCGGCGGGCCGCTGGTGCCCCGGGCCGGATAGATCACCGTCGGCTGCCAGGGCCGGGCGAAGCCGCTCACCACGTCCGGCCGTACGAAGACACTGGGCATCAGCAGCACACCCCGCCCGTCGGGCCCCTGCGCCTCCTTCAGGTCGGCGTACCTGCGCAGGGTGAGGGTGTCGTCCGCCCACTCGATCTCCGGGTGCAGGTCGCCGAAGAGCGCTTCGAGGCCGCCGTTCGCCAACTGCCGTGAGCGGTAGGCGATATCGGCCTCCAGGAGAGCCTGGTGGCGGGGCCAGTCGGGCGCGAGCAGCGCGCGCCAGGCCCGCTCGGTGAGGTCGGCGAGGCGTCGCACGGTGCCCGCCGGGTCCTCCAACGCCGCCCGCCCGTACGGCGATGCGGCGGCGCCGGGTGTGCAGGCGAGCGAACGCGCCAGCTCCGTACGGGCCATGGCGGGGTCGGTGGCCCGCATCAGGGCCAGCTCCTCGTCGAAGGAGGCGTTCGGCGTCCGCGGCGGCGGTCCCAGGAAGTCCGGGGTGTAACCGCCCTTGCGGGGAATGAACAGCCACAGCTCCGTCAGGTCCAGGGCCGCCACGAGGTCGCGCACGCGGCGCAGCCAGTCCCGGTGGAAGGCGTGCCGGTCCGGGCGCCGCAGCATGCGCAGCGCCTCGTGCGTCTGGCAGAGCGGGGACACCGCGAACCGGCAGCGCGTCAGATCGTCGGTACCGAGGTGCAGGGTCAGCGGCAAAACAGTCTCCGACGGGTCTTCAGCCGAGCTCGCGGGGTCGGAATGAGCGATTCGTCTCCAGCCGAAAGAGTAGTGCGCCGCGCGAGCCCCCCGCACGCTGGCCCGTGGCTGCCTCCGGCCGCCTTCCCCCTTCAACACCCCCTCGCAGAAGGGCTCGTGGATGGCGAGCGTACGTCTCACCGCCTGGCGCAGGGCCGCCGTCGTCGCCGCGCTCATGCTGGCCGCGTTCACCTTCAACACCACGGAGAACCTTCCCGTCGGACTGCTGCCGCTCATCGCGGACGACCTGCGTGTGTCGCTCTCCTCCGTCGGGCTGCTGGTCACCGGATACGGCCTCACCGTGGCCGTGGTCTCGCTGCCCGTCGCGCACGTGACCCGGTCGATCCCGCGCCGCCAGCTGCTGTCGGGCCTGCTGGGACTGCTCGTGGTGGCGAGCTGGATCTCGGCGCTGAGCGGTGTCTCGTACGGCTTCCTGCTCGCGGCACGGATCGCCACCGCGCTGGCCCAGGCGCTGTTCTGGGCGGTGATGGGTCCGGTCGTCGTGGGGTTGTTCCCGCCCGAGCGGCGCGGGCGGGTGGTCGGGCTGCTGTCCGTCGGGGGCTCGCTCGCCATGGTGCTCGGGGTTCCGGCGGGCACCTGGCTGGGCGGGCACAGCGGCTGGCGGGCGCCCTTCATGGTGCTCGGCGCGCTCGGCCTCGGCGCGCTCGTCGCCGTCGCCGTCCTGCTGCCGACCTCGCGCCCGGACGAGGGGCACGCGGCGTACGGGGCGACTCCCGACGTCCGCCGGTTCGCCGTGGTGCTGGCGACCACCGCGCTGTCGGTGACCGGCGCCTTCGCTGGATTCACGTACGTCGTCGCCTTCCTCGACGAGGTGAGCGGTTTCTCCAAGGATTCGGTGAGCGCCGTGCTGTCGGCGTTCGGGGTGGCGGGCTTCGTGGGCGTCTCGGCGGTCGGCCCGCTCCTCGACCGCTTCCCGCGCGCGACCCTGACGGTCCCGGTGGCGACCCAGGCGGTGGCGTTGCTCGGGCTGTACCTGGGCGGCGGGCGCAGCCAGGGGGCGACCGTCGCCCTGCTGATGCTCCTGGGCGCGTCGGTGGGCCCCGTCTTCATGGCCACGCAGAGTCAGGTGCTCCACGTCGCGCCCGGACGCACGGAACTCGCCCTGGCGGCGAACTCGGCCGCCTTCAACGCGGGCGTCGCGGCGGGCGCGCTGGCCGGCGGCGCCCTGCTCCACACCGCCGGGGTGCGCGGGACGTTCCTGGTCGGCGGAGTACTCACGCTCGGCGCCCTGGCCGTCCTGACCTGGCCCGCGACCGGCTGGTCGCGGGCCAGGTCGGACGGTCAGGACAGTGGTTCGGCGGTGGGCACCATCGGCGACTGGTAGCCGCCGCTGGCCAGCATCCGTACCTCCCCCGCCGTGCTGATCTCGGCGCGGAGGATGCCGGTGGGGTCGGAGTACACCGGATTCCCGCCCGGTCCAAGGGCGGCGGTCCGTTCGACGACCACCTCGTCGGTGATGACGCCGACGCCTGATTCCTGATGGGTGAAGATCAACCGGTAGCGGTCCGGAGTGTGCATGACGACCTCCCGTACCCGAGACAAGCCAGAGCTACATATGCGGGCAAAGCGACCCTCCTCCATGATGCGGCCAGATCAGTCCGACAGCAGCACTCGCCGAGCGGCCCGTGCCACGGGGCCCGGACCGGCCCCTGTCACACCACGTGCTGCCCCTCGCCTCAGGGCGCCCGGCAGTGTAGACATAGGCACATGGTCCGGCTCTTGGGTCGATCCCGGGCTCGGTCGACCCCTCGCCCAGGCGGTCCGCGCGCGCGGCGCAGACCCGCGTCGGGACCGCAGTCCGCGCTGGGCGGGCGCAGCGTCGCCGGCCAGGTGTTCGTACTGCAAGTGCTGATCGTGCTGCTGCTGATCGTCTCCGCGGTGGTGGCGCTGGTGCTTCAGGTACGGCACGACAGCACGCAGGAGGCCCGCAACCGTTCGCTGGCCGTCGCCGAGACCTTCGCCAACGCGCCCGGCACCCGTGAGGCGCTGAGCAGCCCCCACCCCACACTCGTGCTGCAGCCACAGGCCGAGGCCGCCCGCGAGCAGTCCCACGTGGACTTCATCGTCGTGATGAACACCGACGGGATCCGCTACACCCACCCCAAACCGGACCGGATCGGAAAGAAGTTCGTCGGGAACACCGCCCCCGTGCTGGCCGGCCAGTCCATCACCGAGGAGATCAACGGGACCATCGGGCCGCTGGTGCAGGCCACGGTTCCCATCGAGGCGCCCGACGGCAAGGTCGTGGGCATGGTGTCGGCCGGTATCACGACCGCCAACGTGGGCGGTGTCGCGGACCGGCAGCTGCCCCTCCTGCTCGGTGCCGCGGCCGCGGCGCTCGCCCTGGCCACCGCGGGTACCGCGCTCGTGAGCCGGCGCCTGCTGCGCCAGACACACGGCCTGGGCCCGTACGAGATGACCCGGATGTACGAGCACCACGACGCGGTGCTGCACGCCGTCCGGGAAGGGGTGATCATCGCCGGCGGCGAGGGACGGCTGCTGCTCGCCAACGACGAGGCGCAGCGCCTGCTCGACCTGCCCGCCGACGCCGAGGGGCGGCATGTCCTGGAACTGGGCCTCGAGGCGGACACCGCCGACCTGCTTGCCTCGGGACGGGTCGCCACGGACGAGGTGCATCTGGTCGGGGACCGGCTGCTGGCCATCAACCAGCGGCCCACGGACCTCCAGGGCGGCCCGCCCGGCAGTGTGGCCACCCTGCGCGACTCGACCGAGCTGCGCGCGCTGTCCGGCCGGGCCGAGGTGGCACGCGAGCGCCTCAAGCTCCTGTACGACATCGGGGTGGGCGTCGGCACCAGTCTGGACGTGTCCCGCACCGCCGAGACGCTGGCGGAAGTGGCCGTTCCGCGGTTCGCGGACTTCGCGACCGTGGACCTGGCGTACGCCGTACTGAACGGGGAGGAGCCGGACGGGGCCACCGAGCTGCGCCGTACCGCGTCCAGCGGCATCCGCAAGGACGCCCCGCTCTACCCGGTCGGCGAGAAGATCCGTTTCATCGCCTCCACTCCCCAGGCCCGGAGCCTGCGCACGGGCGAGGCCGTCGTCGAGCCCGACCTCGAAGGGGCCCCCGGCTGGCTCGCCCAGGACCTGGAACGCACGACGCAGGTGGTGGAGTACGGCATCCACTCGCTGATCACCGTGCCCCTGCGGGTGGGCCCCCTGGTGATGGGCGTCGTCAACTTCTGGCGCTGCCAGAAGCCCGAGCCCTTCGACGAGGAGGAGCTGGTCCTCGCCGAGGAACTGGTCGCCCGTGCCGCCGTCTCCATCGACAACGCACGCCGCTACACGCGCGAGCACACCATGGCCGTGACCCTGCAACGCAGTCTGCTGCCGCGCAACCTGCCCGAGCAGAGCGCCCTGGACGTCGCCTACCGCTATCTCCCGGCGCAGGCGGGAGTGGGCGGGGACTGGTTCGACGTGCTGCCGTTGTCCGGCGCCCGGGTCGCCGTCGTCGTGGGCGATGTCGTCGGCCACGGACTGCACGCGGCGGCCACGATGGGACGCCTGCGCACCGCCGTCCACAACTTCTCCGCCCTGGACCTGCCGCCCGACGAGATCATCGGGCTCCTCGACGAGCTGGTCGGCCGCATCGACCAGGACGAGGCGACGGTGGACAGCAGCGCCGCGATCACCGGCGCCACCTGCCTGTACGCCGTCTACGACCCGGCCTCCCGGCTGTGCACCGTCGCCCGGGCCGGCCATCCGCCCCCGGCGCTGGTCCGTCCGGACGGCAGCGTGGAGTTTCCGGACGTGCCCGCCGGACCTCCGCTGGGACTGGGGGGTCTGCCGTTCGAGACGGCCGAGCTCAAGCTGGAGGAGGGCAGCCGCCTGGTGCTCTACACGGACGGGCTCGTCGAGGACCGGGAACGGGACATCGACGAGGGGCTCGAGCTGCTGCGCGCCGCCCTCACGGGGGTCGACCGGTCACCGGAGGACACCTGTCAGGCGGTCCTGGACGCCCTGCTCCCGGCCCGCCCGAGCGACGACATCGCCCTGATCGTCGCGGGCACCCGCGTGCTCGGCGCCGAGCACATCGCCGAATGGCAGGTGCCTTCCGAACCGGCGGCGGTGGGGGAGGTACGCGCCTCGGTCACCCGGCAGCTGGCGGAGTGGGGCCTCGACGACATGGCGTTCACCACCGAGCTGATCCTCAGCGAACTGGTCACGAACGCCATCCGCTACGGCAGTGGCACCATCCAGGTCCGCGTGCTGCGGGACCGCAGCCTGATCTGCGAGGTCTCCGACAACAGCAGCACCTCACCCCGCCTGCGGTACGCGGCCACCACGGACGAGGGCGGACGCGGCCTGTTCCTCGTCGCCCAGCTCGCCGAACGCTGGGGCACCCGCTACACCCCGGCCGGGAAGGTCATCTGGGCCGAACAACCGCTGCCCTGAACGGCCCGTGGAAGGCCGTACGGTCTCGACCCGGTCCCCCGGCGCGACGAATTCCGTGGTTGCCGGTCCAATGGAGGGTGACGGGATACACCGGTACGACATGTGCCGTCGCGTCCACGGGGCCCTGCGGCGGTGCGATGGAGGTCCGCGATGCCCACTGCTCTCCGCCTGCTGCCCGCCCTCTCCCCCGACCATCGGGAACGGCTGATGTCCCTGGCCCGGGAGGTCTCCTTCCCGGCGGACGGAAAGATCTTCGAGGCAGGGGGAACGGCGGACCGTTTCTGGGTGGTCCGTTCCGGAACGGTCTCCCTGCACCAGCGGGTCGTCGGGGAGCGACGCATCTCCGTGGCGACGCTGGGGCCCGGCGATCTGCTCGGCTGGTCGTGGCTGTTCCCGCCGCACCACTGGGACTTCGGCGCCGAGGCGTTCAGTCCCGTGCGCGCGTACGAGTTCGATGCCGCGGAGGTGCGCACGCTCTGCGACCAGGATCCGGCCCTGGAACTGTCGCTGACCCGGACGATCGCCGCGATCCTCGCGCACCGGCTGGAGACGACCCGGGCGGCCCTGATCGAGCACTACGCGCGCCACGGCGGTGGCGGCGTGCGCTGAGGTGAGCGGCAGGGGGCCGGGCTGCGATAGGAATCTCACGTGAACCAGACTCCTGACCGCAACGAGACGTCCTTCGAGCTCCTGCCCGGGGCCCCCGACTCCCCCGTCATCCTGCACGTCCCGCACTCCTCGCGGCGCATTCCGGCGCCGGTGCGCGCCGGCATCGCGCTCGACGACGCCGCGCTGGAGCGGGAGTTGGACCACATCACGGACGCGCACACCGCGGAGCTGGCCGCGGCCGCGGCGCGGGCGGCCGGCCTCACGCCCTGGCGGTTCGTGAACCGGCTGTCCCGGCTGGTGGTCGATCCCGAACGCTTTCCCGACGAACGGGAGGAGATGCTGTCCGTCGGAATGGGCGCGGTCTACACACGCACGACCCGTCGCACACCGCTGCGGCCCGCTGACGTCGACCCGCGGCCACTGATCGAGCGCTACTTCCACCCGTACGCGGCGGCCATGACCGCGGCGGTGGCCGACCGGCTCGCCGTCGCCGGGCGGGCGGTGATCGTCGACGTCCACTCGTATCCGACGGCCCGGCTGCCGTACGAGCTGCACGGCGACGGTCCGCGACCGCAGGTCTGTCTGGGGACCGACTCCTTTCACACACCGCCCGAGCTGGTCGCGCTCGCGGAGAAGGCGTTCGCGGGCCTGAGCGGTGTCGGGATCGACAGCCCGTTCTCCGGCGCGTACGTCCCGCTGCGCTTCTACGAGAGGGAGCCGCGGGTCACCGCCCTGATGGTGGAGATCCGGCGGGACACGTACATGACCGAACCGGGAGGACCCACGGGCCCGGGGTTCTCACGACTCGCCTCGGCGCTGACGGCTCTCGTCGATGCCATGGTCAGCGGGTGAAGCGATAGCAGGTCTGGCTGAAGGTCTTGCCCCTGCCGAACCCGAACACGGTGTGGGGCGCCACCTCGAAGACCAGGGCGAGGCCCGCGTCCCTGGCTTCCTCCGTCGACGGCGGCGCCGCAGCCGCCGTGGCGGAGTCGAAGGCCCCGTTCCGCACCTCGAAGTGCCACTCCGGGCCGTACTTCGCCTCCCACGCCGCCGCCAGCCCGGCAGCCGCTTCTCGTCGGTGATCCGGACCGCGTCGCCCTCGACCACCAGGTCGGAGCCCTCGCCGTAGGCGTTGGTGCCGGTGGTGAGTACGACGTGCGGGTTGGCGGCGAGGTTGAGCCCCTTGCGCTCCTGCGCGCCGGTCGCGAAGTGGAGCGCTCCGTTCAACCACACCGACATCAGCGGGGTCACGTGGGGTCGGCCGTCCGGACGTACCGTCGACAGCCAGAAGATCTCCGCCTTCTCCAGGCGGGACACGGCCTCGGCCCAGGGAGTGGCGGTGGCCCCGGGGGAGCTGTAGCGCGCGTCCAGATCGGTCTGCGGTTCCTGCGTCTGTGCCCGTGTCGGCATGGCGGAGTCCTCTCGGTCCTCGGTCCTCACCCATGGTTCCCGCGAACCGCTGACTCCGCTCGCGGATCCCCCTAGGCTCCGGATAAGCGATCGCCTGGCCGCGAGCCGCCGCTGGACCGGCATGGGGCTGCTGGAGGAGCCGCTTCCGGTGAAGGCCACGGTAGCGGCGCTGGCGGCTGCCGACGTGGAGATCGGGCTGTCCGCGGCCTGGTACGGGCCGCAGGGGCCCCTCATCGGCAACGACGAGGCCGCCGAGATCGTCGCCCGGTCCGAAGGGCGGCTGCGCGGGGTCGCGGGCATGGACCTGACCAAGCCCGTCGCGGCCGTGCGGGAGCTGCGGCGGGCCGTCCAGGAGCACGGGCCGGCCGATCCCGTGCATCGACCAGGTGGCGCTGGACATCCCGAACTGGTCGACCATCTGCGCGGCCGGAGACGGCGTCTTCCACCTCGGGGATCATTCGTAGATGCTGGGGCCAGGTACACGTTCGACCCCGAGGTGAGGGCAGCCCGCCGATGGCTTTGCAGATCAGCGCCACCAACCCGGAGCACCCCGCGCTCCTGCTCGAACTGCCCTGGCAGCTGCCGCTGGAAGAGTGGCCGGAGCACTACCTGGTCCCGCTGCCGCGCGGCATCTCGCGGCACGTGGTGCGCTACGCGCGCGCCGGCACCGAGGTCGTGGCCGTCAAGGAGCTGGCCGAGCGGCCCGCCCTGCGCGAGTACGAACTGCTGCGCAGCCTGGACCGGCTCTCCATCCCGGCCGTGGACCCGCTCGCGGTGGTGACGGGGCGCACCGACGGCGAGGGCGCTCCGCTGGAGCCCGTCCTGATCACCCGGCACCTGGGCGGCTCGATGCCGTACCGGTCGATGTTCGAGACGACCATGCGGCCCGCCACCATGCACCGCCTGATGGACGCGCTGGCGGTGCTGCTGGTGCGGCTGCATCTGGCGGGGTTCGCGTGGGGCGACTGCTCACTGTCGAACACGCTGTTCCGGCGTGACGCCGGAGCGTACGCGGCGTATCTCGTGGACGCCGAGACCGGGGAGCTGCACCCGCAACTGAGCAGTGGGCAACGGGAGTACGACCTCGATCTCGCCCGCGTCAACATCAGTGGGGAGTTGCTGGACCTGGAGGCGGCCGGGGCCCTGCACCCCTCCGTCGACCCGATCGAGTTCGGCATGGAGATCTGCGCGCGCTATCAGAGCCTGTGGGACGAGCTGACCCGCACGTCCGTCTACCCGGCGGGCAAGCACCACTACATCGACCGCCGGATCCGCCGCCTGAACGACCTCGGTTTCGACGTCGCCGAGATGCAGATAGCCCACTCCTCGAACGGGGACACGGTGACCTTCGTGCCCAAGGTCGTCGACGCGGGCCACCACCAGCGCCAGCTGCTGCGGCTGACCGGGCTCGACGCGGAGGAGAACCAGGCGCGGCGGCTCCTGAACGACCTGGAGAGCTGGATGGCCACCCAGGACGACTACGCGCCCGGCGACCCTCTGACCGCGCGCCCCGAGGTCCTCGCCCACCGCTGGGTGCGGGACGTGTTCCGGCCGACCGTCCGGGCCGTGCCGCTGGACCTGCGCGGCTCCATGGACCCGGCGGAGATCTACCACGAGCTCCTCGAACACCGTTGGTACCTGTCCGAGCAGGCCCAGCACGACATAGGCCTGGACACCGCAGTGGAGGACTACGTCACCAACATCCTCCCCAAGATGCGGGAGTCCCTGCTGCCACCGGCGGATGCCCCCAAAGAGCCCGCGTGAGGCGGTTCCAGAGCGAAGACGAGCGTTCGTACATACGATTGAGCACAACACTGTCCTGCTCGGGGTGGGAGACGTATGGCACAGGCCGCCGCTACAGCGCGGACCGTCATTCTGACCGTGGATGACGATCCCGGGGTGTCGCGCGCCGTGGCACGCGACCTCAGGCGCCGCTACGGCGAGTCGCACCGGATCGTGCGCGCGGAGTCAGGGGAGGCCGCGCTGGACGCGCTCAAGGAGCTGAAGCTGCGCGGCGACCAGGTGGCGGTGATCCTCGCCGACTACCGGATGCCGCAGATGAACGGCATCGAGTTCCTGGAGCAGGCGCTCGACGTGTACCCCGGCGCACGCCGGGTGCTGCTGACCGCGTACGCGGACACGAACGCGGCGATCGACGCGATCAACGTGATCGATCTGGACCACTATCTGCTCAAGCCGTGGGATCCGCCGGAGGAGAAGCTCTACCCGGTCCTCGATGATCTCCTGGACGCCTGGCGGACCAGCGACTACCGGCCCGTGCCGACCTGCAAGGTGGTCGGGCACCGGTGGTCGGCGCGCTCCTCGGACGTACGGGAGTTCCTGGCCCGCAACCAGGTGCCGTACCGCTGGTACTCGTCCGACACGCCGGAGGGACAACGGCTGCTGTCCGCGGCCGGTCAGGACGGGGAGCGGCTGCCGCTGGTGATCACGCCGGACGGTACGCCGCTGGTCGAGCCCGAAGACCCGGATCTCGCGGCGCGGGTCGGTCTGGCCACGACGCCGACGGCGGAGTTCTACGACCTCGTCGTCATCGGCGGCGGTCCGGCCGGACTCGGAGCCGCCGTGTACGGCGCGTCCGAGGGGCTGCGGACCGTGCTCGTGGAGCGGTCGGCGACCGGCGGGCAGGCCGGGCAGAGCTCGCGCATCGAGAACTACCTCGGCTTCCCGGACGGGGTGTCCGGGGGCCAGCTCACCGACCGGGCGCGGCGGCAGGCGGCGAAGTTCGGCGCCGAGATCCTCACCGCGCGGGAGGTGACCGGCCTCGAGGTCACCGGAGCGTCCCGCACCATCCGTTTCTCGGACAGCTCGGCGATCTCCGCGCACGCGGTGATCCTGGCGACCGGTGTCTCGTACCGGCAGTTGCAGGCGCCCGGCCTGGCCGACCTCACCGGATGCGGGGTCTTCTACGGTTCGGCGCTGACCGAGGCGGCCGCCTGCCAGGGCCACGACGTGTACATCGTGGGCGGGGCGAACTCGGCCGGGCAGGCCGCCATGTACCTGTCGCGCGGCGCGAAGTCGGTCACCCTCCTCGTACGGGGAGCGTCGTTGGCCGCCTCGATGTCGCACTATCTGATCCAGCAGATCGAGGAGGCGCCCAACATCACGGTGCGCACCTGCACGGTCGTCGACGCGGCGCACGGCACGGACCATCTGGAGCAGCTCACCCTGCGGGACGTGACGAGCGGGCACACCGAACTCGTCGACGTGCAGTGGATGTTCGTGTTCATCGGCGCGGCCCCGCTCACCGACTGGCTGGAGGGGACGGTGCTGCGGGACGAGCGCGGATTCATCCCGGCGGGCCCCGACATGACCATCGACGGGCAGCCGCCGAAGGGCTGGGAGCTGGACCGGCCGCCGTACCACCTGGAGACCAACATTCCCGGCGTGTTCGTGGCCGGGGACGCGCGTGCCGAGTCCGCGAAGCGGGTCGCTTCCGCGGTCGGAGAGGGAGCCATGGCCGTCATGCTCGTCCACCGTTATCTGGAGCAGTCATGAGCGGGCGGCCGATGCCGTGCGACATGGGGGAACTGAGCACGCTGTTCCTGTTCGAGAAGCTGGACACGGACCAGCTGGGGCGGCTGTGCCGGGAAGGCAGGGTGGAGGAGTTCGACCCCGGTCCCGTCTACACCGAGGGCGAGCCGGCCACCTGCTTCTTCGTGCTCCTCGAAGGCACCCTCGTGATGTCGCGCCGGGTCGGCGGCGACGACGTGGAGACCACCCGCAGCTCCCAGCGCGGGGTGTACGCGGGGGCCACCCAGGCCTATGTGAGCAAGCCGGACCAGGCGCGCTACCGGGGCTCCCTCCGCGTCACCGTGCCCTCCCGGTTCTTCATCCTGCCCGCCGAGACCTTCTCCTCGATCATGCGGGACTGGTTCCCCATGGCCGTACATCTGCTGGAAGGGCTGTTCTACGGCACCCAGAACACCCAGCGGGCCATCGGGCAGCGCGAGCGACTGCTGGCGCTCGGTTCGCTGTCGGCCGGGCTGACGCACGAGCTCAACAATCCGGCCGCGGCGGCGGTCCGGGCCACCTCCGCGCTGCGGGAGCGGGTCGCGAAGATGCGGCAGAAGCTCGGCGTGATCGCCGCGGGCCCCTACCAGCGGGACACTCTGGAAACCCTGGTCGAGATCCAGGAGCGCACCGCCGAGCAGGTCGCCAAGGCGACGCCGCTGAGCCCGCTGGAGGCCTCCGACCGGGAGGACGCGCTCGCCGACTGGCTGGACGACCACGACATCGCGGGCGGTTGGCAGCTCGCGCCGACGTTCGTGCAGGCGGGGCTCGACACGGACTGGCTGGACCAGGTCGCGGCGGCCGTGGACGAGGAGACGCTCCAGGGCGCGGTCCACTGGCTGAACTACACCGTGGAGACCGAGCTCCTCATGAACGAGATCGAGGACTCCACGACCCGTATCACGCATCTCGTGGACGCGGCCAAGCAGTACTCACAGCTCGACCGCGCGCCCTATCAGGTCGTCGACGTCCATGAACTGCTGGGCAGCACGCTGATGATGCTCTCGGGGAAGATCGGCTCCGGTGTCAGGGTCGTCAAGGAGTTCGACCGTACGCTGCCGAAGATCCCCGCGTATCCGAGCGAGTTGAACCAGGTGTGGACGAACCTCATCGACAACGCCGTCTCGGCGATGGACGGTGAGGGGACCCTGACCGTGCGCACCGCGCTCGACCACGACCATCTGCTCGTCGAGTTCCGCGACACCGGTCCCGGGGTACCGCCCGAGATCCGCGACCGCATCTTCGACCCGTTCTTCACCACCAAGCCGGTGGGTGAGGGGACGGGGCTCGGTCTGGACATCTCGTTCCGGATTGTCGCCAACAAGCACCACGGGAGTATTCACGTGCAGTCCGTCCCGGGCGACACCCGTTTCCAGGTGCGCCTTCCCCTGACCGCCGCGGACACCGAAACACCCGAGGAGTCTTCATGAGCCTGCCCGCCGGAATCGACCCGAGTGTCCCGCCGAGCGGTCCGGGGTGCGGGGACTGCGATGCCGTCGGCGGCTGGTGGTTCCACCTGCGCCGCTGTGCGCAGTGCGGCCACATCGGCTGCTGCGACGACTCGCCGGCCAAGCACGCGACCGCGCACGCGCAGAGCACCGGCCATCCCATCATCCGCAGCTTCGAACCCGGCGAGGCCTGGTTCTGGAACTTCGACACGTCCGAGCTGTACGAGTCGGGCCCGGACCTCGCTCCTCCGCTGAGCCACCCCGAGGACCAGCCGACACCGGGTCCGGCGGGACGGGTGCCGGCGAACTGGGCGACCTCGCTGGGCTGACCTGCGTGGCCCGCACCCTCAGCCCCGTGCCTTGAGCGGACGTCAGCGCACGGAGTTGCCGTACATCTCGCCCAAGGGCTCGGCGAGGAGTTCGACGCGGGCGCCGTCGGGGTCGCGGAAGTAGAGCGAAGTGCCGCTCTCCTCCACGTACTCGACCCCGGCGGCGTCGAGCCGTTCGCGCAGTCGCTGCCAGGTGGTGGGGTCGACGGAGATGGCCAGGTGGTGCAGTCCGCCGAGCACCTCGGCGTAGGGACCGAGGCCGAGGCCGGGGAAGTCGAAGAAGGCCAGCAGGTTGCCGTTGCCGACGTCGAAGAAGAAGTGGGTGGAACCCTTGTAGTCGCGGTTCTCGATCACCTCGGTGAGCGGGAACTCCAGGACGCCCTGGTAGAAGCGGACGGTCCGCTCGACGTCCGCGGAGAGCAGCGCCACGTGGTGCACTCCGCGTGCGGAACTCGCCGGCCGGTCCGAGGCCAGATGCGTGTCGCGGATGCGCGTACGCTCCGCCTCGATCGCCGCGAGGTCCAGGGGCTCCAGCGCACTCACGGGGATACTCCGTCCGCCATTCAACTACTTGCCGCCACTTTAGACCTGGCGGCCGCACGTGGGCCACCGGTCGGTGCCTCGTTCTCGGCGCGTTTGGCTCTTTTCACGAGTTACGGCCGACCGGCGTCACTGGTCACTCAGTTGCCCTGACCGTGTCCCGGCTCCTTGGCTGTCGCCCTGGACCTTGCGCTGGAGATCGGCCACGCGATGGAGAGCCGTCTTGAAGGCGGCGTACTCCTGCTTGCCCAGTGCCTTCGCGTGGCGTTCCTCGATCGTGCGCATGATGGAGACGGCGGCCTCCATCTGGAGCAGCCCGCGTTCGGTGGGGCAGATCAGTTTGGCGCGGCGGTCCGCGGGGTCGGGTTCGCGTTCGACGTAGCCCAGGCGTTCAAGGTCGTCGACGAGGGAGCCGATGACCTGCTTGTGCTGTCCGGAGACGCGGGCGAGTTCGCTGGCACGGACACCGTCGGCGCGCAGGTAGGCGAGGACGGCGCCGGCGCGGGGCTGGATGTCGTCGAAGCCCTGCTCGGCGAGCTCGGTGAACAGCTCACGTTGAACGGAGAAGAGGACCTGGGCGGCGAGCACGCCGAGGTCCGGGTCCGCGGTCCGGTGCTCGCTCAACTTCACTCCCGTCTTGGCGCCGGTCGTCCGCCTCTGTGCCGTGTGACCGGCTGCTTGCACTCCAGGGGGCCGGGGTATAGCTTCGAATTGTCACTAAAACTGACTATCAAGTTTAGTGACCAATAAAGCTGTGGCTCAACCCTCAAGGGAGCGGAAAATGAGCGAGCGCAGCAAGTTCTTGGAATCGATCACCCGGGAGAACGTCGCCGTGGTGCTGGTCGACCACCAGGTGGGCCTGCTGTCCGGCGTCCGGGACATCCCGGTCGGCGAGCTGAAGCACAACGTGGTGGCGCTGGCACGGGCGGCGACCGTGTTGGACATCCCGCTGGTCGTCACCACCACCGCGGCCGAGAGCATGTGGGGGCCGACCACCCCCGAGCTGGTCGAGGCGCTGCCGGCCGGACAGAAGATCATCGACCGCAGTACGGTCAACGCCTGGCACGACGACCGGGTCCGTGAGGCCATCGAGGCCACCGGCCGGCAGAAGCTGATCTTCGCCGGGGTGTCGCTTGAGGTGTGCGCGGCACTGCCCGCGATCTCCGCGACGGCCACCGGGTACGACGCGTACGTGGCCGTGGACGCTTCCGGCACCTTCAGCCAGGCCAAGCGGGAGGCCGGACTGCTGCGCATCCAGCAGGCGGGCGTCGTCGTCAGCGACTACGCCACCCTCATGGTCGAGGCCCTGGCCGACAACGCCGCCCCCGAGTCCGGCGCCGTCTACGCCGCCCTCGACATGCCGTTCGCCGTCCTGGTCGGCCAGATCTCGGCGGCTTACCAGGCCTAGGTCCGGCGGGCCCCGGGCGAGGTGAGGCGTGCCATCTCCTCCTCCGAGAGCCGTAGCGTGCCGGCCCCCATGTTCTGCGCGAGATGGTCCGGATCACCGGTGCCCGGGACCGCCAGCACGTGCGGCCCCTGCTGCAAGGTCCAGGCCAGCCGGACCTGCGCGACGGACACACCGTGCGCGCGGGCGACGGCGCGCACCGCCTCGCCGTCACGGGCAGCCGGACCCGCCTCGCGCCCGGAACCGGCGATCGCGAAGAACGCGACGAAGGCGAGACCGAGTTCACCGCAGCGCCGCAGGAGGTCCCGGTTCTCACTCAACTCACCTATCCCGTACGGGTTCTGCACGCACACGACCGGGGCGATGGCCCGGGCCTCGGCCAGTTGCTCGGACGTGACGTTGGAGATACCGAGGTGGCGGATCAGTCCGGCATCGCGCAGTTCGGCCAACGCACCGAAGTGCTCGCCGATCGAGCCGGTCCGCCGACTCGGCGGCACCCGCAGGTTCACCACGTCCAGGTGATCGCGGCCCAGTTGGCGCAGGTTCTCCTCGACCTGGCCACGCAACTGCGCCGGTGTGGCCCACCACCACGCGCCCGAGGGATCGCGGCCCGGCCAGACCTTGGTGGTGATGACCAGATCCTCCGGGTACGGCGCCAGCGCCCGGTTGATCAGCTCGTTGGCGGAGCGCGTCGCCGAGAAGTAGAACGCGGCGGTGTCGATGTGGTTCACGCCGAGCTCGACAGCGCGCCGGAGCACGCCGATCGACCGTTCGCGGTCGCGCGGCACGCCGCGGTCGAAGGGCGCGGTGCCGGTCAGGCGCATCGCGCCGAGCCCGACGCGGTTGACGGTCAGGTCACCGAGTTGCCAAGTACTGGTGGCTGCTGCGGTGTTCGTCCGTGGGCTCATGACAGGGTTCTCCTCTTGCGGGCTGGGAACTCAGAACCGATGGGCGGCGCGGCGCGTCCAGGTCGCTCGGCGGGTGAGCGCCTTCGAAGCGGGTCCACCAATGCCGGGGCAGGCTGGCCCCGGACATGAAGAAAGCCTCCCCGGTGGATTGGAGTCCGCGCCGGGAAGGCTCATGCGATGGCCGGCATCTTAGCAGCGCGGACAGGGCATTCACCAGCAGGTCATCGGCACCCTCCCCCATCTTCCAGAAGGGCGGTGCCGGTCGGCGATGACCGGTCAGGACGCCGCGTTCATCACGTCCAGTGCGCTCTGCTGGCGGGCGGCGTCCGTGGAGTCGATCGGCCCGGCCCAGTGCAGTCCGTACGCGTCGAGGGCATTGCGGTCGTTGGCGTAGGCGGAGTCGGCCTGCCGCGCGAGGTACGAGGTGTAGGGGCGGTCGGACAACTGGGCGTTGAAGGCGCTCAGCCCGCGGACGTAGGCGCCCTTGAAGGTCGGCCCGTCGGCCCCGCAGCCGTTCGTCTCGCACGGCTCGCGCAGGATTCCGCCGGAGTTCAGCGCCGTGGAGGTGGTCGAGGCATCACCGATCTGACGGCCGGTGGTCAGCAGGGTCGAGTCCCCCGTCGCGCGGTACAGGTCGGCCAGTCCGCCGAGGAGTACACCCTGGTTGTACGACCATGCCGTGGACCCGTTGTTGCGGCAGGTCGACAGGTCGATGCCGTCGTTGACGAGATGCGAACTGTTGATCATGCCGGTGCCCTTGAACCACGACCACTCGGCGTTCGCCCGGCCGAGATAGACCGTGTCGCCACCGATCCGGTTGTGCAGGGCGGCGTTCAGCTCCAGGTAGAGGGAGTTGGCGATCGCGTTCTTGTACGTCTTCGCCGTGCTCCACCACACCCCACCGCCGCACGTCGAGTCCCAGTACCGCGCCATGTAGTCCGCGTCGGCGCGGGCGGTGTTCAGATAGCGGCTGTCACCGGACAGGTCGTACGCGGCGACCCAGGCGAGCCCCCACCATCCCGTGTCGTCGATGTACTCGTTTCGGAACTGGCCTCCTTGGGCGCCCAGTTGGCGGTCGTAGGTGTTCGCGACGGCGTACTTGTAGCTGGGCATGCCCGTGACCCGGATGTTGTCGATGATCGCGGTCAGGGCGTTGGCGGAGTTCCACCAGCCGGTGGTGTCGAACAGGCCGGTGGAGTTGTTGTACGACTGCATCAGCGCGGTGGCCGCCGCCGTGGGGCGGCTGTACGCGTTCCACGTGGTACGGGCCCATGCCGTGCAGGCGATCTCGGCCCGGTCCCCCGCCTTGCCGCAGGCCCGCAGCGCGCCGACGCCGTTGTTGTTCCAGTCGTCGACGTTGTACATCAGGGTGCGCCAACCCCGTTGCCCGGTAGGGACGGTGGTGTCGCCGAGCTTGCTGCCCGAGCTCCAGGTGCGGCCGCCGTCGAAGGAGCGGTCGAGCCAGACCTCGTCGGTCGGGCTGCCGTTGGTGATCGAGGCCCAGCCCATCGCGTCGGTGTCGTCGAAGTGCAGGGCGAGAGTGCGGGAGTAGATGGTGGCGGTGACCGGCTGCCGGTCCCCCGGGGACAGGGCCGGGTCGCGGCTGTCGCAGTACTTGTTGCAGATCGTCGCCTCGGAGGCGGCGATCGCGACGCCGGAGGTGACCGGGACGAGGAGGGCCAGGGTCACGATCAGGCCGGTCCCGATTCTGCGGACGCGTCTTGCCGTTGAGGTCATGTCAGCTCCGTGGGCGTGGGGGGTGCGGGCCGTCAGCCCAGACGCCACTGCTGGTTGGCGCCGCCGTTGCAGGTCCACAGCTCGACCTGGGTGCCGTTGACGTTCCCGGCGGGCTTGTCGCCTCCGGTGACATCGAGGCAGAGCCCGGACTGAGTGCCGGTGATGGTGCCGTTCCCGTTGAGGCGCCACTGTTGGTTCGCGCCGCCGTTGCAGGTCCAGAGCTGCACTTTCGTGCCGGAGGTGGTCCCGTTGTCGTAGGCGTCCAGGCACTGGGTGCCGCCGTAGAGCCGCAGTTCACCGGCGGCGGTGAGGGTGACGGCCTGGTTGGAGCCGCCGCCGCAGTCCCAGATCTCGATCTTGGTGCCGGGGGTGGTCTGACCGTCGTACGCGTCGAGGCAGCGGTTGGAGGAGGCTCCGACCAGCGGGTGCGTCGTCCCGACGCTGGTTCCGCTGCCGACGGACACCCGGTACATGACCGAGCCGTGCCCCGGAACGCTGGCCGCGATGCTGCCGCTCGTACTGCTGATCACGTGCGACCAGAGGTTGTTCACCCGGTACGAGGATGCTGCCGGGAGGCCCGCCGCGGAGGCCGAGGTGGTGATCGTGGCCGCGCTCGAGTTCTCGTTGAACAGGACCACCGACACGTCACCGTTGGCGAGGGGTTTGGTCAGGACGTGCAGACCACCCGCCGAGGAGATCTCGGTGCCCTGCTTGCCGAGGGAGTCCTGGTCCACGGCGATGACGTCCTTGTTGCCGTAGAGGGAGAGGGTGGCGGCGGAGGCTTTGCGCAGGTCGGTTCCGGCGATCAGCGGCGCGGCCATCTCGGCCCACAGGCTGAAGTGGGAACGGTCCTCGGTGAACGACATGCCGTTGCCGACTTCGAGCATGTCCGGGTCGTTCCAGGCGCCGGGCTTGGCGTACTGGGCGAGCTGGACGTTGGCCTTGTAGATCGACACCACCGTGGAGAAGTTGACGTTGATGTCGTCGGTGGTGCGCCAGCTGTTGCCGACCCCCGCACCCCAGGTCCACACACCGGCCAGGCCCCAGTTGCAGAGGCTGTAGACGATCGGACGGCCGGTGTTCGCCAGGGCGTCGCGCATGGCGGTGTAACGCTGCTGGTCGGGCACGTTCTGGTGGTTGCAGTTGTCGTACTTCAGGTAGTCGACGCCCCAGGAGGCGAAGCTGTTGGCGTCCGTCTGCTCATGGCCGAGGCTGCCCGGGAATCCCTGACAGGTGGCGGTGCCGGCGCTCTCGTAGATGCCGAGCTTGAGTCCCTTGGAGTGGACGTAGGCGGCGCTACCGCTGATGCCGGCGGGGAACTTGGCGGGGTCGGGTACCAGCTGACCGGCGGAGTTCCGGGCGGAGGTCATCCAGCAGTCGTCGATGTTGACGTACTGGTACCCCGCGTCCTTCAGACCGGAGGAGACGAGATAGTCGGCGGTCTGCTCGACCAGCGTCTCGCTGACATTGCAGCCGAAGGCGTTCCAGTCGTTCCAGCCCATCGGGGGCGTCCGGGCCAGGCCGTTGTCGAGAGCGTGGACGCGCGGGGCCGAGCTCAGCAGGAGCAGGGGCGGTGAGAGCACCAACAGCAGCAGCGCGAGCACTGCTCTCAGCGGTCTCCATGGTCTTGACGGGGCGGTCATGTCTGCGTCTCCTGTATCGCCGTGGGGGCCGGACGGATCCATATGTCCGGAGCTATGGAAACGTAACCATCGTGAAGGTCCCACCAGCCCGAGCAGACGTCAATGGTCCGTACCACACTGGCCGTTGAGAAAGACAGCGGAGAACTACCGTGACTGCGCGGTCCGTTGACGACTCCATGCGACAGTGGCAACGTTTCCATTCGCCGGACGCCCGCACGACCCGTGCGGGCAGCGGCGTCCTGAATGGAGGCGTTTCGATGCGCTTGAATCCCTCTCGCCGGGCGCTGGTCGGCGGCGGCCTTGCGGCAGTGGCCACGTTGACCGCGGCCAACGAAGCGTCCGCCGCAGGAGACTCGGGCGCATCTCAACGCTCGGACCGATCTCGGGCGTTGTCACGCGGCAGCGCCGCCTACGCCGCGCTGGAGACACACCTGGCGAGCAAGGACGGCTCAGGTCTGGTCCGCGAGCAGTATCCGGCGGCCTCCGGAGACAACGCGTACTCGTACGAATGGCCCTTCTCCCAGGTACACATCGCGGCCCTCGACCTCGCGGCGGTCGATGCCCGGTACGCGGCGGAGGTGGCCGAGCGGGCGAAGGCGCAGGAGCACTACTGGAACGCCGGCGGCGGCACCACCGAACTGGCCGGGTACGACTCCTACCCTCGCGCGCCCTACGGCTCGGGCGGCGACATGTTCTACGACGACAACGAATGGGTGGGCCTGGCGAAAGTCCAACTCCACCTGCAGACAGGGGACTCGGCCGCGCTGGTCCGGGCCAAGGAGATCTTCGACCTCGTCAGGTCGGGCTGGGACACCGACTCCACGCACGCCGCTCCCGGCGGCGTCTTCTGGACCCAGGCGAACTGGAGCCAGGACCGCAACACCGTCTCGAACATGCCGGGCGCCCAACTCGCCCTCCGTCTGCACCAGATCACCGGTGAAGACGGCTACCTGGACTGGGCAAGACGGTTCTACGACTGGACGAACACGTATCTGCAGAGTCCCGGCGGTCTGTACTGGGATCATCTCGACCTGAAGGGGACGGTCGAGAAGACCATCTGGTCGTACAACCAGGGAGTGCCGGTCGGCGTCAACGTCCTCCTCTACAAGGCGACCCACGATCGCACGTATCTGCGCCGCGCCGAGCGGATCGCCCGGGCGGCCTACGCCTACTACGTCACGCAGGGACGGCTGTTCACCCAGCCGGTGTACTTCAACTCGATCTTCTTCAAGAACCTGCTGCTCCTGGAGTCGGTGACCGGGGACGGCAAGTACCACCAGGCGATGGCTGACTACGCGGACGAACTCTGGTCCACGATGCGCGATCCCGGCACGGGTCTTGTGCACTTCGACTCGTCCGGCGGCACCGAGGCGATCCAGCAGGCGGCCTTCGCGCAGCTCTACGCCGTGCTCGCATGGCCGCGCGAGCTGTGGCCGACGCTGTACTGAGCGTCTATCGGGCGGCCGTCTCCCCCGTGCCACGGGCGATCAACTGCGCCGGCAGCACGGTCCGGTGGAAGGGGGCGTCCTCGCCGTTGATGCGGTCGATCAGCAGATGGGCGGCGCGGCGGCCGAGTTCCTCGAGGTCCGAGGTCACCACCGTGACCGGGGTGGGGAGCATATCGGCGAGCTTGAAGTCGTCGAAGCCCACGACGGCGACACGGGCGTGCAGCTGCTGGCTCGCCCGCAGGACGCCCTCGGTGAGGAAGCCCGTCGTCGAGAAGATCGCCGTCGGCGGGTGCGGCGAGGTGAGCAGGGCGTGCGTGGCGGCCGTGGCCTCCTCTGTGGTGCCGCGCCGCAGGGTGACCACCAGCGCTTCGTCGGCGTCGATGCCGCTCTGCCGCAGGGCCTTGCGGTATCCGCGCAGCCGGCGACCGGTGGTGTAGTACGAGGGGGCGACGAGGATCGCGATCCGGCGGTGGCCGTGGTCGATGAGGTGCTGCGTCGCCATGCGTCCCCCGCCCTCGTTGTCGACGAGGACGACATCGGCCTCGGCTCCGGTGGCGGGCCGGTCCACGAAGACGATGGGCACCTGGTCGTGACCGTTGACCTCCTGCAGAAAGGCGTGATCGCCCTGGTCGGGCACGATGATGAGTCCAGCCACTCGTCGCCCGATCAGCTCGCCCACGGCACGGCGTTCGACCTTCGGGTCCTCGTCGGCGGTGCTGAGGAGAACGGCATATCCGGCTTGGGCCGCCACCTCGACGGCCGCCTTCGCCAAGGACGCGTAGAAAGGGTTGGTCAGGTCGCCGAGCAGCAGACCGATGGTCATCGAGTTCTGCCCGGGGCGCAGGGAACGCGCGATCTCGTTGCGCTGGTACCCGATCTCGCTGATCGCCGCGTTCACACGGTCGGCCGTCTCCTCGCGGACCGTCCCGATGCCGTTGACGACGCGGGACACGGTGACAAGGGCGACTCCGGCCCGCTCTGCGACATCGCGCATGGTCGGCCTGGTGTTCTGACGCTGCGGGAGACGACTGCTCACGTGGGGCGGAGACCAACTTTCGTTACGTGTCGCGGCCACCTGAGAGGGTGCCGCGCGGGCCTGACCGGACGAACGCCCTCAGGATACGTTTCCGGTCTCGTCGTACGCCCCGGTCGGCGGGCAGCTTGCCCGCCGACCGCGAGCGAGGAGAACCGGAGCCGGACACCTAACTGCTGCTCTTGATCAGTTCGTTGATCTTGTCGGCCATGGTCTGCAGATCGGACAGCGGCTTCTTGCCCTGGAGGATGTCGGGCCAGTACGCCGTGACCAGGTCGCTGGCCTGGCTGGCCCACTGGGTGGTGAAGCGCACGCCGGTGGTGGACGAGGCCTTCAGATCCGTCTTGACGGTGGAGGCGACGGTCGTCTGCCCCGCCTTGTCGAGGGCGTTGAAGTAGGAGTCCTGAGCACCGGTGTAGGCCGGCACCGCCACGGGCGAGTCGGGGAGCACCTTGGTCCACACGGTTGAGTCGAGGTACTTGAGGACCTTGAAGGTGGCGTCCGCGTTCTTGGTGTACGAGGGGGTGCAGATGCCCACGGCGTCGTACAGCGTGGCCGGCTTGTCGACCCGGGGCAGGGGCGCGAACCCGTACTTGATCTTCGGCTTGTCCGTGAGGAAGCCGGCGGCCAGCCACTGGCCGCTCCAGAGCATGGGGATCTCCCCGGCAGAGAACAGCGACTGCTGGTTGGAGATGTCGTAACCAGGAGGCGCTACGGCGCCGCTCTTGATCCCTGCCACCAGCTTGCTGACGCCTTCGGTGTAGGTGGCGTCGACGGTGACCTTGGTGGGGTGGTGGACATCGTCGGTGAAGGGCGCGCCGCCTGCGGACTGGGAGTAGAGGCTGAGGCTGAAGGGGGCGTCGAGGGCGGTCATGGCGTCGGCGACCAGGCCGTACTTGGCGCCCTTCTCGTGCAGCTTGGCGGCGGCCTCGTACATCTGGTCCCAGCTCCAGCCGGCCGCGGGTACCTGAATGCCGGCTGCCTTGAAGGCGTCGATGTCGTACCAGATGCCATAGGTGTTCATCAGCGAGGGGACGCCGCCGATCCTGCCGTCGGCGGTCTTCCAGTTCTTCATGGCTGTGGAGTCGAAACTGCCGGTGCTGAAGTCGCCGGAACCGGAGAGTTTCGAGGACCAGTCGGTGAGCAGTCCCTGTCCGGTGTACTGCTGCTCGGTGTCGTTGCCGCACCAGAACAGGTCGGGGAGCTTCTTGGCCTGGGTCAGCGCCGAGAGCTTGTCGCTGTAGTTGCCGTTGGGAGTGTCGATGCGTTTGACCGTGATGCCGGGGTCCTGGAAACCGGCCAGGGCCTGGTCGATGAGCTTGTTGGTCGCGTTCGACTCCCAGGTCATCACGGTGACCGTGGTCTTCCCGCCCGACTCCTGACCCGAGGAGCCGCCGCAGGCGGAGGTGGCCAGCAGTCCGCCTGCCGCCAGCAGCGCTCCGGCGGCGTGGAGTGTTCGTTTCAACGTGGCCTCCTGGTACGTGGAATGGGGTCGGCCGACCTGATGCGGTCAGCGTTGGTTGACGGTGCCCAGGGCGCTCAGGCCTTGGATGAAGTAGCGCTGGGCCACGAAGAACACGGCCAGTGGGGGCAGCATGTAGAGCAGGTTGGTGGCCATGAAGAGGTTCCAGTCCGGGGTCTGGCCGGCGAACTGGGAGACGAAGGAGGCCATGCCGACACTCAGCGGCCACTTCTCCGACGAGTACAGATAGATCAGTGGGTTGAGATAGTCGTTCCACGACATCTGGAAGGCCAGGATGGACATGGTGATCCAGGCCGGTCGCGTCATGGGCAGCATGATGCTCACGAAGATCCGGAAGTGTCCCGCGCCGTCGACCTTGGCGGCCTCGTCGATGGAGTGGGGTATCGACAGGAAGTACTGGCGGGCGAGGAAGATGAACAGCGGATTACCGCCCAGCCAGGCTGGCACGATCAGCGGCAGCCAGGTGTCGTACCAGCCAATGTCCTTGAACAGCTGGAACAGCGGGATGATGCCGACCACCGGTGGCAGGAGCATGCTGCCGACGAAGACGTAGAAGAGGATCTTCCGGCCGGGAAAGCGGAGCCGGGCCAGGGCGTATCCGGCCAGCATCGATGTCATCACCCCGCCGATCACCGAAAGACTGGTGATGACAAGGGAGTTGAGCAGCAGCCGCGGGAAGTGGATCGCTTTCGGCCCGTCGATGAAGTTCTTGAAATGGAACTCGTGGGGCAGCAGTTTCGGCGGCACTTCGAAGACGGCCGAAGGGCCTTTGAGTGCGACGGTGAGCATCCACAGGATGGGCAGGATCATCACGGAGCTGATGAGCAGCGCGACGGCGTACCAGGACGCGGTACGTGCTGCCCTGCTGCGCGGTCGGTCCGCGCCTGCGCTGTCGGACGCCTGCGGAGCGGTCGGCGGCGATGTCTTCATGACGTCAGGAGAGGTGGTCACTGTAGGTCCAAATCGAGGAGAAGCGAGCGGTGGCGGCGATCAGGACGACGATGACGAGGAAGAGCACCCACACCTGGGCGGAGGCGTAGCCGAGCTGGGCGACCCGGCCGAGCGAGGGGAAGCCGTTGGTGTAGATCGACAGCATCAGCGCCCTGGTGCTGAATCCCGGGCCTCCCATACCGTCCGGTGAGAGGATCTTCGGCTGGTTGAAGGCCTGGAGAGCGGTCACCATCTGCAGTACGACCTGCAGCACCATGATCGGGCTGATCAGCGGCAGGGTGATCCGGAAGAACACCGTCCTGGGTCCGGCGCCGTCGAGCCTGGCCGCCTCGTACAGCTCGGTCGGCACCGCCTGGAGCGCGGCGAGGAAGATGACCATGGTCGAGCCGACGCTCCACAGCATGACGATCACGATCGAGGGCATCGCCGAGTCCGAACCGGACAGCCACTCACTCGTCGGAAGGTGAAGCCACGTCAGCACCTGGTTGGCCAGGCCGACTTGGGGGTTGAAGACGAACTTCCACAGCGTGATCGTGGCGACCACCGGCAGTACGACGGGTAGGTAGCACAACGTGCGCAGCAGGCTGACCCCCCGCATCCGCTGGTTGCAGAAGACCGCCAGGGCCAGCCCGATGGCCAGTGACAGCGGTACGTACAGGACGACCAGCAGCAGGGTGGCGCGTACCGAGGGCCAGAACGACGGATCGGTGGTGAACATCCTTCGGAAGTTGTCGAAGCCGACGAACTTCGGGTCCGACAGGCCGTTGTACTGCGTCAGCGCGAAATACGCCGACCGGATCAGCGGGTAGACGACGAACACCGTGAATCCGATGAGGGCCGGCGCCAGGAACACGTACGCGGCCCGGGCGTCCGATCCGAGCTTCCTCCCCCGCCGGATCGGGACCCGGCGGAGCCGCCGCCCGGGCCGCCGCGTCACCGGTGGCGGAGAGGTCTGCACCTCTCGGTGCGGAGTGGCTGTCACACGCGCTCACCTTCTCCCTCCGAGGAGTTGGCGATGGCTCAGTCCTGGGCGCGCTCGCCGGTCTGGTGGCCGCCAGCTCCCTCAAGGTAACGTTTCCATTCCCCGTTGATCACACCGTGGCGTAGGTCACAGGAGGAGTCAAGAGGCGTGATGGTAACGTTTCCCATTCCCAAATCGCCTGAGCCATGGGGCGTTCCGGAGTCCCTGAGCACGCTGGGACGAAAGCTCGCCGGCGAACTCCGGGGCGGTCCGGCCGCGGACATCGTAGAGAGCTGCCTGGCCAACACCTGGGCCACGTCGATGAGTTGGGGTTCCCCCCACGAGCCGTCCGACAGCGGGGAACGGATGGTGTCTCCCCGGACGGAGGTCTTCGTCAGGACCGGCGACATACCGGCGATGTGGTTGCGTGACAGCACCGCCCAGATGCGTCCCTACCTGGCCCTGGCCGCGGATCCCCAGATCGGCGAGGTCCTGGTCGGCGTATCGCGACGTCAGATCCGCTGCGTCCTGCTGGACCCGTACGCGAATGCCTTCAACGACGGTCCCATCGACGCGCACGGCGAACCCGCCGACCGCCCTGCGCCGGGAAGCTGGGTCTGGGAGCGCAAGTACGAACTCGACTCGCTGTGCGCGCCACTGCAGTTGGCCTACGCGATCTGGCGGGCGACCGGTCGCGTGGACCACCTCGACGACGGCTTTCGCCGCGCCGCGTGGACGATCGTACGAACCTGGCGTGTTGAGCAGGCGCACGAGCGGTCGCCGTATCGATTCGTCCGGCCCTCCGGCCCCTTCTCGGCGGACACCCTGCCGCTCGGCGGCCGCGGCGCGCCGGTGGCGTGGACCGGTATGACGTGGTCGGGCTTTCGGCCGAGCGACGACCGCTGCGCGTACGGCTATCTCGTGCCGGCCAACGCCTTGGCCTCGACCTGCCTGCACGGCCTGGCCGCACTGGCCGAGTCCGTCCTCCACGACACGGAGCTCACCCGAACGTCCTTGGCGCTGGCGGACGAGATCGATGCGGGAATCCTGGCCACCGCGGTGGTGGAGGCGGACGGCGCGTCCGTGCTGGCGTACGAGGTGGACGGCCGGGGCCATGTCCTGCTGGGCGACGACGCCAACCTCCCCAGCCTGCTGAGCCTCCCCCTCAGCGGCTGGTGCGCCCAGGACGACTCGCTGTATCTGTCCACTCGGCGGCTGGTGCTGTCCGAAGCGAACTCCTCCTACTTCCGTGGCAGGTTCGCGTCCGGGGTGGGCAGTGCGCACACCCCGGACGAGCACGTCTGGCCGCTGGCGATCGCCGTCGCCGGGCTGACCGGCGACGAGAACGACGCGGCGCGGGCTCTGGACACACTGGCGGCCACCACCGCGGGCACCGGGCTGATGCACGAGAGTTTCCATGTCGACGACCCCGCCCGGTTCACCCGGGACTGGTTCGGCTGGGCCAACGCCATGTTCTGTGAACTCGCCCTCGACCTGTGCGGGCGCGGCGTGCGCCACCTCTTCCCCAGGCACCCGCGCATACCGCCTGCCACCTCGGGCGTCACCTGAGAAACGCCCGGCGCGGCCCGTCGGTTCGCGTCCCTGCCTCGGTGCGAGGCGACGAGGGCGAGACACGGCGGAGATCGTGCGCCGTGGCCGTACTGACGTGCCCCAACACCCCTTATTCTTGGGGCCTTTCTACGCACTCGCCCTCGAAGACCGGGGCGGCCGGGAGACCGCTCGGGTCATGTGCTTCCCGACATACACGGACCTGCCGGCCGCTCTCAACCTTGGGTGTTCGACCGCGTCCGACGGTCCCGGCCGGCCCCGCGAACTGCCGGGCAGGACGGCCATGCGGAGGGGGCTGCGGCTCAGCAGGCCTCCGCCGGTGCGCCGACGGGCAGTCCGAAGTACGCGCGGGCCGCGGTCTGAAGCACGGCGGGCCTCCCGGCGGCGTCGTCGAGCCGGGATTCGGCAAGGAAGCTGAAGTGGTTCTTCTCCCACTCGGCGTAGCCGGCGCCGTCCGGCGGCTCCTCCTGCGTCACGACGCGGTAGCCGCCGTCGGTGTCCCGCTCCAGCCGCACCACCTGTGGGACGTGAGCGCCGCCGCACTCCACGAGGGCACCGTCACGCACCCCGTACTCCAGGCACAGCGTGTCGACGCCGGCCCGCACCAGGTCTCCGTGCTCCTGGAGGTCCAGTGCTTCCGCCCGGCAGAACCACCTCGCCCTGAGGGCAGGCATGCTCTCCCCATAGCCGCTCCCCGCTGCCTGAGCCACGAGCCGCGTCTCGATCACCGGTCGCACCTCGGCCCATAGCCGTGCGTCCACGCCCGCCGGCCACCGCGCCCACGCCCCGTCGCCAACAGCACTGCCACGGCTCCCACTCCGGGCCCCACATGCGTACGGACATGACCGCGAGCTCCTCACCGTGCCGCGCACACCGCGCCGCTCCTGCCGGTCAAGACACACTACGCGGGGTTGTGCCCGAGGTCTGCCCGAGGACTCCTCGCCTCCCCTGCGAAGGGTGTCCGGTGTCCCGTGCCGGTCACCGCGTGCAGCCCGGACAAGCCCCTGACCAGGCCGGACAGGCCACGGGTGTCCCGGACATGTCCTGGACACTTCAAGCCATTGATGACCTCGAACACCCCGGCCAGCCTTTCGGTCTGTCAGCCGGACCCGCCTTCGGGTCCGGTACGGATCGCAAGGAAGGAAGCACGGGATGTCTGCGATGAACACGGTGAAGACCACAGCCGTCGCGGGGGCGGCCCTGGCCATGACACTGGGGAGCCTCGTCATGGCCGCCCCAGCTCACGCGGCGACCGCTCCGGGGGCACTGATCGCCGAGCAGGCGCTGGGCCAGTACACGAGCGGCAACGCCGAGGTGCGGAAGCGGAAGTACGAGGGGGACGCCAAGGACGGCGACACCGAGAGGAACAACTGCAACTTCTACACCGGCTTCTGGACGGCGAAGGCGAACCTCCAGTGGGATCACACCAGCGCTCCCCGCACCGGCACGATCGTCAACCGCCAGGCGTGCGGGACGAGCAAGGGCTACATGTACATCAAGGTCAACGGCACCTGGACGAAGACCTGGACCAGCGTCAAGTGGACCTCGCGCGCCTGGTGCGCGGATTTCGCCAAGTACACCTGGTACTGGGGCAAGGCGAAGATCACCGGCCTGAACGCGGCGGCCGACTCCTTCCGCACGTACGGCAGGTCCAATGGAACCTGGCACACCAAGGCGCAGGTGGTGACGAACACCTACAAGCCGAAGCCCGGTGACGTCGTGAGCTACGACGACAACGGTGACGGCCGAGCCGACCACGTGGGTGTCGTGACCTCGTACGACTCCGCCAGGAAGGTCTACAACTCCGTGGAGGGCAACACCTCGCTCGAGCAGCTCACCTACAAGAAGACCCAGGCCGCCACGGCGGGCAGGGTCCTCGGCTACACCTCGCCGAAGGCGCGATAGCCGTCCGGTGACGTTGTCCTGAAAGGGTTTTGTTCCATGGCAGAGCCACGACAAGTATGGATCGCATGGAACAGAGGTCGCTCGCGTTGCAGGAGTTACGGACCGCGGCTGAGCTGAACGCGGAGCTGCGCGAGCTGAAGGCGCGCTCCCGGCTGACGTACCGACAGCTGGAGGAGCGCGCCGCCCGGCACGGGGAGCTGCTGCCACGCAGCACGCTGGCCGACGTGCTGCGCAACGGCTCGCTGCCGCGACCGGAACTGCTGGCCGCGTTCGTCCGCGCCTGCGGGGAGGGCGATGACGTGGACGAATGGCTTGCCGCCCGGCAGCGGGCCGCCGAATCTCCGGCGCCGTCCTCGGAGAGCGCCCCCTCGGTACCGAACGTCCCGGGCCCGGTCCGGCGACTCACCCGCGCCCGCCGCACGCGCGTCGCCGCCGTGTCCTTCGTGGCCGTCGCGCTGGTCACGGCCGTCTCCTGGGCCGCCCTGCGTGACTCCGGCGGCTCGGGGGCGTCCGGGTCCCCGGCCACGTCCGCGCCGACGTCCGGGTCCACGCGGCTGCCGCGCGACCAGGTCCTCATCCGGCCGCTCGGATCCCCCGGCCTGTGTGTGACGGACGGACAGGTGGCGGACAAGCGGTACGGCTCCCTCGTGGCCGTACAACGCCCCTGCGGTGAGACGGAGCCGCAGACGACGTCCCTGGAACGAGTGGGCAGGAACGCCTACCGCATCTCCTGGTTCCGACCCGACCAGGGGAAAGGCTGCCTGAAGGCGCTCACCTCCGGTCCCGGCAAGGGTCTGCTCGAACCCTGGGAGGCGTGCGACCGGACCACTGCCTTCCGCTTCGTACCCATGGAGCCCAAGGAGCCCAAGGAATCCGGGGGATCTCGGGATTCCGGGGTCTCCGGGAAGTCCGTCGGCCGGACCTATCTGATCCACGTGACCGACGAGAAGTGCGTGGGCATCAGAGCCGCGAGCACCGTCGCGGGCGCGGAGGCCGTCGTCGAACCCTGTTCGGGCACGGACGCCCAGCTCTTCGTCGTCGAAGCCGCGCTCTGAGCCCGGCCGTGGTGGACGAACGGCCGACCGAGACCGCACTCCGGCACACGGGAAACTTCCGCGAGATCAAGCCCGTGGGCAAGGTAACTTCGTCCGGGCCATTGGACGGGTGGCAGGGGATCGTGCCGCTCGGACGGGGCCAGGACCGGGCCGGCGCGCCTATCCTCGCCGCATGGCATGCCGAATCAGCGAACTCGTCATCGACGCGGAGGACCCTGGTCGACTGGCCGCATTCTGGTGCGAAGTGCTCGGCTACGTCGAGCTGGCTCGAGAAGGTGACGGCAGCATCGAAATCGGCCCGCCCGGCGTCGGATTCGGCGGCGCACAGCCAACCCTCGTCTTCAACGCGGGCCGCGACCCCCGGCTCGGGAAGCTCCCGCTGCACATCGATGTCAGCGCCACCGACCGCGACCAGGACGCCGAGCTGGCCAGGTTGCTCGCGCTGGGCGCCAGGCCTGTCGACATCGGCCAGACCGGAGAAGAGAGCTGGCATGTCCTTGCCGACCCCGAGGGCAACGAGTTCTGTCTCTTGCGCACGCGGCTGAAGCCCATCTGACGTTCCGCCACATCGATCGAGGTACAGCGGACGGGTGACTGACTCCCTGGTCGGGGTGAGGTAGCCAGTGCCCCTACCCCTGCCCGACCCCGGCGCAGCCGCTGGACCGCAGCGGACGCGCCCCGGTGGCACAGCCGGGGCACGCCTCCACCCGTATGCGGACCGAAGTGGACGGGTTCCTGGAATCCTGGAGGGGATTGGGCGGGAACCCGTCGGTCCCCAGGGGTCATAGGCGGGGTTCTGCGATCGGTTGGCCCTGGAGTCCTGGCCCGGACAGGACACCAGACAAGGAAATGGCCAGCCGGTAGCTTTCAGGGCTTCGTAGCCGAAGTCTTCTTCGGTTGGCCAGGCACGGTCTTGGCCTTGTCGAGGTGCCCGTACACCGTCGACCTCAGTACACCGGACATGTCGGTGAGCTGCCGGACGCTCTTCTCCCGCTCGTCGTAAAGCCGTTGGGCGAGCGCGGCCTGGTAGCCGGTGAGCTTGGGCCGGCGCCCGCCGACCCGACCGCGGGCCCGCGCCGAGGCAAGGCCGTCGTTGGTGTTCGCCACGATGAGCTCGCGCTGGAGCTCGGCGAGTACGGACAGCGTCCCGAACACCGCGCGGCTCCCGATGCTGGCGGTGTCGATGCCGTCGGCCGGCCCCCGGTCAGTCCGTGCGCCGCTGCGGTTCGGACAGCCCGGTGCCGCTCTCGGTGAGAGCCGTGCGCGCGGCCTGCAGCAGTTCTTCGGAGATCGGGTTGCCCCGGGTGGCGCGGGCGAGGACGAGGGCACCGACCATGGTGCAGAGCTGGGCCATGCCGTCGTCGTCGCCGGTGGCCAGCCGAGCGGCGCGGTTGCGTACCCCCTTGATGTAGACGTCCTGGGCGCGGGCGGTCTGGTCGGGCTCGCGCCCCAGGTCAGCGGCGAATCCGGAGACCGGGCAGCCCTCCCCCGCGTGATCGCGGTGCCAGATCGAGAGGTACTGCTCGATCAGCGTCCGGCGGGCGGCCTCGTGGTCCCCTGAGTGGTCCTCGATCACCACCGGCGAGTGTGCCGCCGGATCGTCGAAGGCGTGGACGATGGCCTCGTCGACCAGGTCCTCTTTGGATGCGAACTGCTTGTAGAACCCGCCATGGGTGAGCCCTGCGGCCTTCATCAGGTCGGCGACGCTGACCGCGGTGCCTTTCTCGCGGAACATCCGGGAGGCGGTGGCTACGACGCGCTGCCGGTTCTCCTGCGCCTGCGCCTGGGACACACGGCCCACGGAATCACTCTCCTCAGATGGATGTCACTTGCCATCTATCCTAGCCTCCATTTAGATTGCGAGCGACATCTATTTGAGGCCGATGAGATCACCCGGCGGGTCGAGCAGGGCCTTGCGCTGCCTCCCACCGTCTGAGGCCGACCGAGGCCGAACGGCCTCCGCCCTGCAATCGCCGCACCACCGACAGCACTGGAGACGCCTGTGGCATCGCCACCCGCCCCCACCGAGTCCTCGACGCCCGCGGCGTCGACACCACCCGTGCCCTCCGGACCGTCCGCCCGCCGGGCGGTACCGGTGCGGGCCTGGCTGCAACCAGCGATCGTCGGATTGATCGTGGTCTCGGCCTTCGTCGCCTGTTACGTGGGTCTCCAACGCGACCCCCAGCCGCACGGCGTACCGCTGGCCGTGACCGGGCAGCGACTCGCCACCGAGGTCCGGCATACGCTCGGCGACCGCGTCGACGTGCACCAGGCAGCCGACGCCGCCTCGGCGCGCCGCGCGGTACTCCACCGTGACGCCGTCGCGGCCCTCGGTCCCAACGGTGACGGCGGACTGCGGCTGGACGTGGCCGGAGCCAACGGTCTGTCCACCACCAACGCCGTCACCGGCCTCGCCGCCGCCTATGCGAAGCAGTCGGGGCAGCACCTGGAGACCACGGACATCGTCCCGCTGGCCAAGTTCGACAGTCGTGGACTGTGCGGCTTCTATGTGGCGTTCGGTGTGACCCTCGCCGGGTTCGTCCTCGGCCAGAGCACCCTGGGCCTCGGCCACGTCCTGGCCCTGCGCCACCGGTTCCGGCTGATATGGGGCTTCTCGGTGGCCTGCGGCACCATCGCGTCCGCCATCGCCGGACCCGTCATGGGAGCCCTGCCGGCACCGTTCCTGCCTCTGGCGGGTGCGCTCGCGCTACTGGCAGCCGCGGCAGCGTTCACCACCAAGCTGCTCGGCACCTGGCTGGGACCGATCGGCGTCCCGGTGGCCACCCTGCTGCTGCTCACCATCGGCAACTCGACCAGCGGCGCCACCATCGGCGTCGTCCTGCTGCCCGGTCCGGCCCGCATCGTCTCGGGGCTGCTTCCGCCCGGCGCCGCCATACGGGCCGTCGCCGACCTCAGCTACTTCGGCGGTGCCCACGTCGCCGGCCCACTGATCACCCTCGCACTGTGGGCCGTACTCGGGGCGCTCCTGGTGGGTCTGCGGTCCCGGCGGGTCGCCGCCCGGGGCTGAGCGCCCGCTGCCCGGGACGCGGGGGAGGAGGGCCCCCGCCGCCGACTCGCCGCTCGCCCTGTGGAAGCGGCGACCCGCGAGCCCGGAGTGGATCAGCGGTGACATCGCCGCGGCCAACGCCTTGCCATCAGCTCCGCTGACGCCCTGATCGCACCTCAACCCAGATATTCCATTACTCCGAAGGAGATCGACCGATGGTTGCCAGCAACCTTGTTCTCATCGCCGGCGCCGGTGGCGTGGGCCGCACGGTCATCGAGCAGCTACGCGCGCAGGACGTGCCGGTCCGCGTGATGGTCCGCCGCGACGACGATCGTGCTGCCGAGCTGCGCGCACTCGGTGCGGAGGTCGTCGTCGGCGATCTGACCCGACCCGAGACCGTCGCCGCCGCGCTGGAGGGTGTCGGGCGGATGTACTTCGCGATGCCCGTGTCACCGGACCACCTGCTGGCGGCGACCGTGGTGGCCTCCGTCGCGAGGGAGTACGGGAAGCTGGACGCCCTGGTCGGGCTGTCCCAGATGACGGTGTCGCAGATGACCGCCACCAGCACCGAGGAGTCGCACCAGCAGCGGCTGCACTGGCTGGCGGAGCAGGTACTGAACTGGTCCGGCCTGCCCGTGGTGCACATCCGGCCGACGTCGTTCCTGGACACTCCGTTGTTCACCACGCTGGCGGCGCGGTCGATCAGGGAGAACGGCACCATCGCGCTGCCGTTCGGCACCGGGCGGACGTCGCCGGTCGCCGTGGAGGACGTCGCCCGGGTGGTCGCCACCGTGCTGCGCGACCCGGCTCCGCACGTCGGACAGGTCTACGAGCTGACCGGGCCCCGCTCGGTCGACATGAAGGAGCTGGCAGAGGAGTTCTCGCGGGGGCTGGGACAGCCGGTGACCTACGTGGCCGTGCCCCCGGAGAGGTGGGAGGCCGAGCTCCCGAAGCTGGGGATGCCGCCTCACCTCGAACAGCACGTCGCCGTCATGGGCCGACTGCACCGCGAGAACCGCTACGACCGCACCGCCGACGGCGTCGAACGGGTGACCGGCGTACCCGCCCGGACGATCGAGGCGTTCGTGGCCGCCCGCAGGGACTTCTACCTGGGCTGAGCCGCCCGGCCAAGGCCGGCCGCGGACGCGAAGGCGTTGTTCTTCGTCTTCGACGACGGAACAGCTTTGGCGCGGGCGCCTGCCCAGGCCGCGGATCCCCCTACGTTAGGGCAGCGTCGGGCGTCCGCTTCTCCTCCCTTTCCTCCCCCTCGGCGAGCAGCGCGTCGAGGACGTTCAGGGCGCGCCAGGTCCGTGTCATTCCGAACGGCGCGGTGACGCGGACGGCGGCACGGACCTCATCCGGTGTCGCCCCCGCACCCAGTGCGCGGCCGACGTGGGCGCGGAAGCTTTCCTGAAGGGTCTGGTAGAGGACGTCCACCGTCAGCGTGGCGAACGCCCGTTCGCGGACGCTGATGAGGGACATGCCGGCCCGCATGCGCGACTGCAGGTCCATGTAGTCGGCCAGGGCCGGGTCGAGGGCTTGGACCTGGGCGCGCATCGCCGCGGGAAGCGGGCTGCCCTTGCCGTCCGCGTTCACCTTGTGGCCCTGGCCGGTCGGTCCGGGCAGGTCGTGCTCGCGCTCGATCTCGGCCAGCCGCACCAGCGCGGCCAGTGCCGCCGGGTATCCGCTGTCGTAGGAGATGAAGCGGAGCAGTTCGCGCAGGTCGTCGGCGTCGATGCCCTGGTCCAGGGCGGCTCGCACATGCAGTTCGTACGGCACTCCGAGGACCTGTGCGCACACGTCGGCGACGAGGCTGACCAGGATGCGCTCACGTGGTGTCAGTTCCGGCCCCTCGCCGGCGAGTCGAAAGCTCGCGGCGGTCATCTCCGCGAACACCGGGTCCAGCTCGACGATCGTGCTCTGGGTCGGCAGTGTCATGGCGACTCCCCTAAGTGAACACCTGTAGTGCTACGACTGTAGCCCTACAGGACGTCCCCTACAATGCCGAACCATGGACGCGACCACCCCGGCCCGGAAGACCGCCCGGACCACCTCGCGCGGTCGCAACCCGCGGGGCCAGGGCGAGCGGCTGCGCGCCGAGATCGTCGACTCGACGCTGCGACTGCTGGACGAACTCGCCGACGACGAGGCCCTGTCGCTGCGCGCCGTCGCTCGCGAGGTGGGTATCGCCGCGACGTCCGTCTACATCCACTTCGCCGACCGCGACGCGCTGGTGCTGGCCGCGCTGGAGCGCTGCTACACGGACCTGCTGCGCGCGGTGGACGAGGCGGAGTCGGGTGCCGCCGACCCGGTGGCCGCGCTGCGCGCCCGCACGACGCTGCTCGGCGCGTGGTCGCGCGAGCACCCGGGACTGTACAAGGTGCTGCACGAGAGCACACTCAACCGGCGCACGGACATGTCCTTCAAGGAGGAGATGGCCGGGCGCACGACCGCTGCGATCCGTCGCTGCATGGACGCGGGGCTGGCACCGCGGGGCGACGCCGAGACCGTATCCCTGGATCTGCGGACGGCCGTCCATGGCGCGGTGTCACTGCGCGTCAATCAACCAGAGCTGCCCTGGCCCCCGTTGGAGGAGCAGGTCGACCGGTTCCTGGCGAAACTGGTCGGTGTGCCGCCCGCGAAAGGGTGACGGAGCGGCGCGGCCCACCGTCGCTCACCGACTCAGCCGCCGGAGGACACCGGTGGCAGGGGCGTGTCGTTCTGTCGCAGTTCGACCAGCAGTTCGTTCTGCCCCGCCAGCAGCTCCGTGAGGATGCGGCGGGCCGCGCGCAGGAGCTCCGCGACGTCACCGCCGGCCAGCGCGTAGCTGACGGTGGAGCCCTCACGGATGGACACCACGATGCCGGAACGACGCAGGACGGCCAGCTGCTGCGACAGGCTGGACGGCTCGATGTCGAGGTCGGCGAGCAGGTCCCGCACCGGGACGGGGCCGTGTTGCAGCAGCTCGAGGACCCTGATGCGCACGGGGTGTCCCAGCATGCGGAAGAACTCCGCCTTGGCCTGGTAGAGGGGGACCCGCATCGGTGCTCGCTCCCTGCCGCGTGGGGATGGTCGTCACCTGGTGCGACGGCGCCCTGAAGGCGCCGCCGCACCATGTGTCCGTCGCCGCCGATCCTTCTCGCTCATGGCCGCGCGCATCCACTTGTTCGGAGGATGCTGATGTGGTGACTTGAAGAAGTCTTCACATCGTGGGCGCACGTCGGGCCGAGAATCCGGCCGGCCTAGACTTCCAGCTGCTCCTCGACGCGCTTGAGTTGGTGGCGGGCCATCGCCAGGTTCGAACGCGCCTTGTCGAGCACGAGGTAGAGGAACAGACCGTTGCCGGTGCGTCCGGCGACCGGTCGGATGAGGTGGTACTGCGTTTCGAGAGTGATCAGGATGTCTTCGATCCGGCTCTTGAGCCCCAGTTGCTCCATGGTCCGCACCTTCGCGCGGACGACATCCGTGTTTCCCGCGGCAGCGATCGTGAGGTCGAGGTCCTTGCCCCCGCCCAGCGTGCCCAGTGCCATGCCGCTGGTGTAGTCGACGACGGCCGCCCCCAACGCCCCCTCGGCCGCGGTCATCATCTCCTTCAGCGACACATCCACACTCGCCATAGCGCCTCCCCTTGGTTGTCGGCTGTGCGGTGGGATCGGCGATGCCCGTCCCGCCGCGTGACCGCACCGTATGCGGGCGACCGAGGCGCCGACGGGGGTATCTCCGAGGCTGACATCTGGCGATCGGAGATGAGCGCGACGGCGTCGTTTCTCGACTACTACTGCCCCATTGCGGCCAGTGTGGCGAGGGTGGCGTCGAGGTCGGTGGCACGGGGCTGGTTGAGCGGGAGCCTGGCCAGGACACGGGCCATGGCGCAGCTGCCACTGACGGCCGAGTGGACCAGACCTCCGGCGACGCCGACGGACAACCATCGGGCGGCCGACCGGCGTTGGCCGGCCGCGAGTCCGGCGAGGACCAGGGCCCCGGCGACGAAACGGACCTGCCGGTCCATGGGCCAGACGCCGCGGTCGTCGGCCGGGCGGTGCAGGCCGTGTCCGTGCCGGCTCCAGGCGGTGGTGCCGCCGGTGAGGGTGGCGGCGGGGATGCCGTGGGCGGCGAGGGTGGCGCAGGCCTGCGCGGAGCGGGCGCCGGAGGCGCACACCATGGCGAGGTCACCGCGCTCGGCGGCGGACCTCAGGACGGGGACGGCCGCGTCCAGACGGTCCAGGGGGATGTTGTGGGCGCCCGCTATGTGGCCCGAGGCGTACTCGCCGGGGGTGCGCACATCGATGACGGTCAGCTCATGGAGCCGGGCGTGGGCCTGGTCCGGGGCGAGGGAAGTGGGGGTCACGGGAATTTCCTTGTCTTTCTGGGGCTTCACCCCCACGGACAGGATACCCGCGGGGGTATATCGAGGGAGCGCTTGTGGAACTGGCGGGACGGCTGCCGACCTGGCCGCCGACGGTGACCGTGAGCGGACGCGGGCCCGTTTGGCGAAGCTGTTCCTGTCCCTGGCGTGAGTCCGCCGGGACCGGCCGGGGTCAGGTCAGTGCGTCGACGAGCATGAACGCGGCCACCGCCAGCAGGACCACGGCGAAGGTCCGCTGAAGGAGGGTGCCCGAGACCTTTCCTGCCAGGCGTTTGCCGTCCCAGGCGCCCAGGATCGCGGTCCCGGTGAAGGGTGCGATCAACGTCCAGTCCAGGCCCGACGTCGTGGCACCGCGGGTGAGCAGCGAGGCCAGCGAGTTGACCGAGATGATCAGCAGGCTGGTGCCGACGGCGGCCGGCATCTCGAAGGCCAGGACGGTGACCAGGGCCGGCACGGCGAGGAACCCGCCGCCCACCCCCAGCAGTCCGGTCAGTGCGCCCAGCCCGGCTCCGGTGCCGAGGGCCTTGGCCGGCCGAACCGCGCCGGGCTCCGTGGAGGACGTTGCCCGGGAGGGGCGCAGCATGCGGGTGGCCGCCAGGGCGGCGACGGCGGCGAACGCGGCGATCAGCAGCGGCTGCGGCAGCCGGGCCGACGCCGCTCCGGCCGCCACGGCCGGGAGGATGCCGGCGGCCGCGAACAGAGTGCCGGCCCGCCACCGCACATGGCCGCAGCGGGCGTGGCCGAACAGGGCCGTGAGCGAGGTGGCGGTGACGATCAGGAGGCTCGCGGTGGTGGCCGCGGCCGGGGTGAAACCGAGCAGGTAGATCAAGGCGGGCACGGCGAGGACGCTGCCTCCGCCACCCAGCGCGCCCAGCGCGAGACCGACCAGGCCCCCCGCGACGAGCGCGAGAACGAACGCGCTCACGCTATGGCACCGTCGTCTCCGTCCGGGCGGGCCGCCGGCAGACCGGCCCGCGCCCGGGCGACCATTCCGCCGGTGACATCGGTGGCCTTCGTTCCACGGCCGGTCAGGATCTCGACGGCCTGCCGCGAGCGTCGGCCGGAGCGGCGGATCGCCACGACTGGCCCGCCCTGAGCGGCTGGTGGCAGCGCCTCCCCCGCCACCAGCCGGGACAGGGGCCGGTGCGGCGCATCCGGTGCGTGTCCCGCCTCCCACTCGGCGGTTTCACGGACGTCGAACGGGACGACCCGGCCATGGGCGGCCCGCTGGTGGGCCCGGACAGGGCCGAGGCGACGGGAGGCGCGGCTGCGGAAGAACATGGGTTCATCACTCCGAAGGGGTGGTACGGCGGGGGGAGCCGTCCGTGCGGGACCGACTGAGGGGCAGTCGGTACGGGACCGGGCTCGGTCGGGACCGGGTGCGGGTCAGGCCACGCAAGACCGCCGAGGGTCAGTCCGTGCCGGACCAGGTGCAGGTCCGTCCATGCCGGTTCAGGTGAGAGTCAGTCCGTGCTGGACCAGGTGAGAGTCAGTCCGGCCTCGACGGCGGCGGCGAAGCTGTCGTCGACGGCGACCACGCCGCGGTCCGTGGCGTCCAGGAAGGAGGCCGCGATCGCCGCGCGCATCCCGCCCGCGCAGTACACCCACACCTCCCCCGCGGGCACCTCCCCGAGACGACCGGGCAGCTCATGGATGGGTATGTGCACCGAGCCCTCCACGCAGCCGCCCGCGCGCTCGGAGTCGCGCCGCACGTCGAGCACCACCACGTCCTCGCCACGGCCGCGGCGGGCGGCGAGGTCGGCGAAGGTGGCGCGCGGGAAGGACCGCGGCTCCACTCCCCCGGGCACCCAGTCCCGCGGGCCGCCGGTGGCGGCGGCGACCGGCCGGTCGATGCCGACCCGGGCCAGCTCCCGCTGTGCCGCGGCGATCCGCTCGGGTGTGTCGGCGAGCAGCGTGACGGGCTTGCCCCACGGGATCAGCCAGGCCAGGTAGGTGGCCGGCTTGCCCTCGCCCTCGAAGTTGTAGGAGCCGGCGACGTGCCCCTGGGCGAACGCGACACGGTTGCGCAGGTCGACCACCCACTCTCCGGCCGCCAGCCGCTGGGCGATCTGTGCGGCGTCGGCCGCACGTGGCGGGGTGAGGTCGACGGGAGCGGGGCCCGCGGCGTTGGCCGGACCCATGTGCGCGTAGTACGCCGGGACGTCGTCCAGACCGTCGAGCAGGTCGGCGACGAAGGTGTCCACGTCGCGGGTGAGGGCTTCGTTGGTCTTGCGTTCGCGCCCGATCGTGGAGGTGTCCCCCTCGGCCTGGGATCCGGAGCAGAAACTGCCGAACCCGTGCGTGGGCAGCACCGGCACCTCGTCGTCCAGTTCCTCGGCCAGACGGTGGGCGGATGCGTGCTGGGCGCGGGCCAGTTGCTCGGTCAGCCGCGGTTCGACCAGGTCCGGCCGCCCCACCGTACCGATCAGCAGTGATCCGCCGGTGAAGGCGGCCACGCCTCGCCCGTCCTCTTCCAGGACGTAGGACGTGTGGTGCGGGGTGTGGCCCGGGGTGGCCAGTGCCCTCAGGGCCACACCCCGGCCGACCGTGACGGTGTCGCCGTCGGCGACCGGGGTGCGGGCGAAGGACACCGAGGCCCCGGCCGGGACCAGATAGCGGGCACCGGTGACCCGGGCCAGTTCGAGCCCACCGCTCACGTAGTCGTTGTGCAGGTGCGTCTCGGCGACGTACACGATCCGCACGCCTCGTCGGGCGGCCGCGGCGATCACCTGATCGATGTCCCGCGGGGGATCGATCACGACCGCCTCGCCAGGGCCGCCGGCCAGGTAGCTGCGGTTGCCCAGGCCCTCGAACTCAAGGGTGTCGACGAAGAACACGGGTTCGACTCCTTCCGGATTAAAGTACCCCGGGGGGTATCTGACGGCCACCGTAACAGAAATACCCAGGGGGGTATCCCGGGATATGCGCGGAGGTGTTTCAGGGACGGCCACCGGCCAGTGACCGTGAGCGACATGAGTGGCGCGAGTGATGTGAGTGATGTGAGTGACGTCGGGGGCGCCCTAAACGAGGCCCTTGAGCATGCCGCGCCAGTACAGAGCCGGCAGGCCGTACCGCTTGAGCAGCCACATGTCACGGCGCTCCTTGGTGGTGTCCAGCAGGGGGATGCTGGGGGCGGGGCGCTGGTCGTAGTCGAACTCGGCGAGCAGCACCTTGTCGCGGGCCGTGACCAACGGGCAGGACGTGTAACCGTCGTAGCGGCGCTGCTCACGGTGCTCGCCGTTGATCTCGGCCAGCAGGTTGGCCACCAGGACGGGCGCCTGCTTGCGGACGGCGGCGCCGGTCTTGGAGGTGGGCAGGCTGGCGACGTCGCCGAGGGCGAAGACGCCGCGGTGCCGCGGGTGTTGCAGGGTGTGCTTGTCCACTTCGACGTAGCCGTAGGGGCTCGCGGGGTCGGACAGCGGGCCGCGCTTGACCCAGTCGGGGGCGCTCTGCGGCGGTACGGCATGGAGCAGGTCGAACGCGAGGCCCTCCTCGGTGCCGGTGGAGTGGTCGGCCACGGTCAGCCGGCGGGCCGCGCCGTCGACGGCGGTCATCTCGGAGTTCAGCCGGACCTCGATGCCGTAACGCTCGGCGACGCGTTCGAGGGCACGGCGCCAGACCGGTACGCCGAACATGGAGTCGGCGGGCAGCACAAGGACCACGCGGATACGGTCCAGTACCCCTTGTCTGCGCCAGTGGTCGGCGGCCAGATAGGCGATCTTCTGGGGGGCGCCACCGCATTTCACCGGGCCGCTCGGCTGGGTGAAGACCGCGGTGCCCGAGCGCAGGCCACGGATGAGTTCCCAGGTGTACGGGGCGTACTCGAAAGCGTAGTTGCTGGATACGGCACCGTGTCCGACGGCGGCATCGAGGCCGGGGATCGCGTCCCAGTCCAGCTGGAGACCGGGGGCCATCACGAGGTGGTCGTAGCCGATGGTGCGGTGCGCGGCGGTGGTGACGGTCCGCGCCTCGGGTTCGACGGCGGTGGCGGCCTCACGGATCCAGCGCACCTGCCTGGGCATGACGGAGGCTTCGGGGCGGCGGGTGACACCGAGTGGGGCCCGGCCGCCGCCGACCAGGGTCCACAGCGGCTGATACCAGTGGACGTCGGCCGGTTCGAGCACCGCGACGTCAAAGACACCGGCGCGCCGCAGGCGGGCCGCGACGGTGATGCCCGCGGTTCCACCTCCGACGATCAACACCTGGAAGTGGTCGCGGTCCGCGCCGGAGGCGGAGTGGAGGGAGGGCATGGCGGGCTCCTCGCAATCCTCGGAATATACCCCCGGGGGTATTGAGCGAACCCGATGCTAGGCCACGCCGGACGACGGGACCAATGCGCGGTCGATTAATTGCCAGTCAAGTAAGGGGAGTTGACGTACATGACGACTGTCGGCTAGGTCGAGGCGGTGAGGACCGGCCGTGGAGCGTGTCGGCGCGCGAAGGCGATCCGCCCGTCGAACACGGTCCGGTCGACCTCGACCGGTGTGGCGTCGTGGAAGTCGACACGGACAGCCGATCGCCGTCCAGTACGCCCAGGTCGGCGGCCTTGCCCGGCTCGACCGACCCCTTCCGCTCCTCGGCGAAGTCCTGGCGGGCGGTAGCCGAGGACGCCGACTCGGACACCGAGGGGCTGCGCTTCCGCGAGGCTTGGTCCGACGCCAAGCGGGTGCGCCCCGCGGGTTTCCGCGACGGGTTCACGGGGGCGCCGCGCCACCGGGGGCCGTCAGGTCGGCCTGATCCATCTCCTGACGGAACGCGGCGAGCTCCGCGACGTGCGCGGCGACGTCGTCCTGGCCGACGCGTACGACACCGATGCCCGCCATCTGCCGACCTCACCTGCCGACCTCGGTATGCCCGCCCTCGCTGCGGGTAGAGCGGTTCCGTGTGCTGCTGCGGGCGTTCGACACCGCGGGCGGCATGCGGCTGCGGCCGTCGTGGCAGGTGGAGCGCGGCTGGTACCACGCGCTGCGCCGCCCCGGCCGCCGTCGTACGGGACACGGCCCTGCCGCAAGCGCCGCCGTGTCAGCTCATGGTGAGCACCATCCGGAAGCGGGCGGCACCGGAGAGCATCTTCTGGTACGCCTCGTCGGTCTCGCCCAGCGTCACGACCTCGGTCATCGGACGGATGCCGTGCAGGGCGCTGAAGTCCATGGTGTCCTGGATGTCCTGCGAGGTGCCGCTGGGGTGGCCTCTGACGACCTTGCCCGCCATCAGCAGCTGGGCCGGGGTGATGCCGAGCGGCTCCGCGTCCAGGCCGACGACCACCAGCTCACCGCGGGGACGCAGGCCGTCCACGGTCGCGGTGATGGCGGCGGAGTTCGACGCGGTGGCCAGGACGACCTGTGCGCCCCCCAGGGACTGAAGCGCCTCGGCGACCGGAGTATCGGCCGTGCTGTCGATGTAGTGGTGCGCGCCGAGCTGCTTGGCGAAGTCGGCCTTGTCGGCACCGCGGGCGATGGCCACGGTCTCGAAGCCCATCGCGGCCGCGTACTTCACCCCCAGGTGCCCGAGGCCGCCGATGCCGAGAATGGCGACCAGGTCACCCGGCCGTGCCGGGCTGCGCCGCATGCCGTTGTACACGGTCACGCCCGCGCATGCCAGGGGCCCCGCGTCGGTGGCCGCCAGCGCGTCGGGGATCCGGGCCAGCGCGTCCACGGGTACGACCACCGTCTCGGCGTAGCCACCGTCGTACGCCCATCCTGGGACCCGCAGGTTCTCGCACGCGATGAAGTCGCCCTGCCGACAGGGTGTGCAGTGGCCGCACGCGCCGCCGAACCAGCCCACCGCCACCCGGTCGCCCACCTGCCAGCCCCAGTCCCGCGTCCCCTCGCCGAGCTCCGCGATCCGCCCGGCGACCTCATGCCCGGGGACCACCGGGAACGTCACGCCGGGAACGCCGGCGTTCACGAAGAAGGTATCGCTGTGGCACACCCCGCAGGCGTCGACGGTGACCCGTACGTGTCCCGGGCCCGGCTGCGGCACCTCACGCTCGACGACCTCGAAAGAGCCGCCGGGGGCGGTCACCTGCGCGACGCGATAGCTAGTCATCCGGATCCCTGCCTTGGAGAGTCGGTCTGATCTCGAAGCGCTCCGCCCTCAGGTGCTCACGGGGGCCGGTGACAGGCGCGCGGGCCGCACGCGGACCACACACGAACCCGACCGGCTCGCGTCACTCCGGTGGTGGCTGTTGTCGGTCGGCGGCCGGGCGGGATCCGCTTGCCGAGCCTCGGCAGGCCACGGGCGGACGGGCGCGGGTAAGCTCACGCTACTTCAGGTCACAGCAGGACGCTCGGCGAGTACAGGCCGCCGACCGCGAGCCGCCACCCCGGCCCCGCCGCCAGGGCCGCCCGGGGCGCCCGCCACCGGAGCGGCCCCGGCGCGACGAGCGGCACACCTCCGGCCGCGACCTCTCGCACGCGCGGTCGACGACCAGCCGGACGGGAGCGCCGTCCGCCGCCCCTGCCGCACGGCGACGCCCCATCGCCAGATCCGCCGGAGCCCCACCTGCCGTGACCTGCCCGCCCCGGACAGAAACCCACCCCGCGCCGCTACGGCTGTCGCACCCGATCCTCCACCGGCGCCCGCATCGAGCGCAGCCGACCGCCATGGATCGGTGTCGTGTGCCAGCGCACGCTGAACGTGCCGGCCGGCAGCGAACAGGTCACGGTCAGTCGGTGCGGGGTCTCCAGGAACAGCACGTCGAGGCTCAGGGTGTCCTGGTCCCTCCAGCCTCCGCTGACCGCCGTGGGCGGGCCGTCCGCGTCGACGGTCCAACCGGTCGCGCCGAGCCGCAACCCGAGGAGCTCGTCGTCCTCCGCGAGCGACACACCCCAGCCCTTCCCGTCCGCGTCGGCCGTGACCGTGACGCCCGTCAGGGTCCGCTGCTGCGGGCACTCACCGTCCTCCGGTGTGAACACGGCGCTCCTCCAGTCGTCACCCCGCGCGGGCGGCTCGGGACTCGCCTCGACCGGTGGCAGGGCCAGCTCCGCGAGGCGGCGGCGCACGCCCTCGTCCGCCGTGCCCGCGAGCGGTTCGGCGTCGAACGCCGGGAGGAGGTGGCGCCACACCAGGTTCAGCAGACCCTGCATGTCCTCGGCCGCCGCGGTCGTCGCGATCACGGCGTCGTGCTCGGGCAGGACGAGACAGAACTGCCCGTACGCGCCGTCGCCGCGGTACCCGTGCCTGCTCCTCCAGAACTGGTACCCGTACCCCTGTTGCCAGTCCGACAGCGCCCCCTCCTGCGTACCGTCCGCGGTGGAGATGTGCGCACGGGTCGCTTCCGCGATCCATGAGGACGGAAGCAGCCGCTGCCCCTCCCAGACCCCGTCCTGCAGATAGAACTGGCCGAGCCGGGCGATCGCGTCCGTCGTGGCGTGCAGACCGCTGAAGCCGAGGTCACGCCCGGGCGGCCGCTGGAGCCAGGCCGTCTCGCCGATGCCCAGCGGGTCGAAAAGCCGGGGCCGCAGATACTCCGTCAACGACTGGCCGGTCAGACGCTGGATGATCGCGGCGAGCGTGTACGTGCAGGGCTGGTTGTAGGCGAAGACGGTGCCGGGTTCCCGGTCCGGCGGGAAGAGCAGGAAGCCCCGTACGATTTCGTCGCGGTCGCGTCGGATCGAGGTCGCGTAGGTCTCTTCGAGGTGGCCGCTGGCCATGGCGGCCACGTGGCGTACGAGCATGGCGCGGCTGCGCGGGTCGGTGATGTCGGCCTCGAACTCGGGGAAGTACGAGATCACGGGGGCGTCCAGGCGCAACAGGCCTTCGGCGACGGCGAATCCGGCGGCCGTGGACGTGAAGCTCTTGCTGAGCGAGTAGAGCAGGTGGCGGCGGTCGGGTGTGTACGGCGCCCACCAGCCGGAGGCCACGAGGTGCCCGTGGCGCAGGATCATCAGGCTGTGCGGTTCGATGTCCGGCGCCGCCTCGACGGCGTCGAGGAAGGCATGGATGCCCGCGGCGTCCACCCCCTCGGCGGCGGGGGTGCTGGCGGGCAGAGGACGGGAGCTCATGAAGGCTGCCTCCGGGCGGCTCGGGCGGTGATGGAGCGGAGCACTGTGGGCATTTGCCATCTTTCCGTCGGCGGACACCGTCTGTCCACGAGGTGTGTGCAGGACTCTTGAGGCTGAAGTGGCGTGATGCGTAGGATCATCGACACCGGAATGAAACGTTTCAGCGCCCACAACGGTGCCGACACCATGTGGGAGATATGGCCGCTCGACTCCCGTTCCGGGACCACTACTTCCTGGGCACCGTGGTGCAGTGGCTCTACGAGAACGTGGCGGGTCTGCGCCCCGGCGACGCGGGCTACCGCACCGTCACGGTCCGCCCGGACGGCCGTACGGGCGTGGACTGGGCCCGCGCCTCGGTGCGGACCGTGCGCGGCCAAGCGGCGGCCGCGTCGTCCGTCGTGGACGGGACGACCCGGCTGTCGGTGGGAGTACCGGTCGGGGCGACGGCGGAGGTGCACGTCCCGGCGGCCCACCGCTCGGCCGTCGCGCCGCCGGCCGGCGCGAAGTGGGTGCGCTCGGAGCCGGGATTCGTCGTGTACGCGGTACCGCACGGGAGTTGGGAGTCCGTGGCGCGCGTCTGAGTCACGTACGGGGACGCCGCGGCACGTCGGCACGGGCAGGGGCGAGGGGTTGTGCGGGCCGTGTCAGAGGGTTGCGCAGGCGGTGTGGGGGCTTGTCGGATCGCCGCCATAATGCCGGGATGATCAACCCCTCCCCCACATCCGCGCCGGCACCGCGCGTCCCCGTCGTCATCATCGGTGCCGGACCGGCCGGGCTCACCGTCGCCAACATCCTGCGGGCCGCGTCCGTCGACTGCCTGGTCCTGGAGACCGAAAGCCGGGAGTTCGTCGAACAGCGGCCCCGCGCCGGCTTCATCGAGGAGTGGGCGGTGCGGGCGCTGCGTCAACGGGGGCTGGCCGACCGGCTGGCGGAGCGGGCGCAGGCGCACAGCGAGTGCGAGTTCCGGATCGACGGCGAGCAGCACCGCTTCCGGTACGCCGCGCTGACCGGGGACCGGCACTTCGTCTATCCGCAGCCGCTGCTGGTGACGGACCTGGTGCGCGAGTACGCCGACGTGAGGGGTGGCGAGATCCTTTTCGGCGTGCGGGACGTGGCCCTGCACGGCATCGACGGCGACCGGCCCGCGGTGCTCTACACCGATCCGCAGACGGGTGGGCGCCGGCGGATCGACTGCGACATCGTCGTCGGCTGCGACGGCGCGCGCGGAGTGACCCGCACCCATGTGACCCCGGGCCGGGGCACGGTGGCCCGGTACGACTACGGGGTCGGCTGGCTGGCGCTGCTCGCCGAGGCTCCGCCGTCCAGCGACTGCGTCGTTTTCGGTGTCCACCCGCGCGGATTCGGCGCCCACATGGCCCGCAGCCCCGAAGTCACCCGCTACTACCTGGAGGTGGCGCCCGGCGAGGACCCGGAGAACTGGTCGCACGACCGCGTCTGGTCGGAGCTGCACGCCCGGCTGTCGGCCGCCGGAGCCCCACCGCTCACCGAGGGACCGCTGATCGAGAAGCGCGTCCTCGACATGCACAGCTACGTCGTGGAGCCGATGACGTACGGGCGGCTGTTCCTGGCCGGCGACTCCGCGCACCTCGTCGCGCCGATCGCCGCGAAGGGCATGAACCTCGCGCTGCACGACGCCCTGCTGCTGGCCGACGCGCTCGTCGCCTACTACCTGAGGGGGGACGCCGACGGACTGCGCGGCTACTCGGCGGCCTGTCTGCGGCGGGTGTGGGAGTACCAGGAATTCTCCCAGTGGCTCGCGGAGTTGCTGCACGGACCGTCCTCGGGCGATCCCTTCCGGGCGGGTGCCGCGCGAGCCCGCCTCCGACGGATTCTCGGCTCACCCGCGGCGGCGGCCACCTTCGCCGAGTCGTACATCGGCAAGGACACCGGCCCGATGTCCACGACGACACCGTGCGATGAGCCCGCGCTGGGGATGTGACGACAGGAAGGTGACGACAGGACCTAGGCCGGAATTCCTCGCACGGGTGCGCTACGCGCAAAGAATTCCGGAAAACGGGGCCCCGGAATCGCCCGCCTTTGAACACACAACGTCACACCCGCCGTACAACCGGGAAAGGTGAGAGTCCGGTGCGCAGCGAGGGATGACCATGGTCAAGGTGCAAGTCTCCACGGATGAGTTGGTCGCCGGAAGATACCGACTGCTGGAGGTCGTCCACCACGAGGAAGGGCGCGACGGCTGGCACGGTCAGGACGTCGAGTCCGAGCGGCCGGTCACCCTGACCCGCTCCCGGCTCCCGGCCCATCTCCGTGAGGAGGCGGAGCTGCGCACCGCCGTCCGGATCACCCGGGAGTCCGAGGCCCTGGGGCTGGTCTGCCCCGGACAGGTCTCCGTCGTCGTCGACGTCCTCGAGGACAACGACTTCCTGTGGACGGTCACCGCGCGGCCGCAGGGCGTTCCCCTGAGCGCACTCCTCGGGCACGGCCCGGTGGACCACGTCCGCGCGGCCCGGATCGGGCTCGGCGTCCTCGACATCCTGGGCGCGGCCCATCAGGAAGGGATCACACACGGCGACCTCAGCCCCGGCCAGGTGTGGGTGGCGGAACGGGGCGGGGTCACGGTGGCCGGCTTCGGGCTGATGGGGGCCAACGCCTCCCCTCGCGTCACGGCACCGTCGTACGCCTCCCCCGAGCAGGCCCGTGGCGAGGGCGGTGGACCGGCCTCGGACCTGTGGGCGCTGGGCGCGATCATGTACGAGATGGTCGAGGGCCGGCCGGCCATCCGGGACCGGGGAGGGCTCGAGGCGACGTTCCGCGCCGTGGAACGGCTGCCCATCCGGGCCCCGTTGAGCGCCGGGCCGCTCAGTCCGGCCATTCAGGGGCTCCTGCGCAGGGATCCGGTGGAGCGGGTGCCCGAGTCGGTCGTGCGGGAGGCGCTCACGCGCATTCTCAAGGCGGAACTCGACGAGAGCTCGATGCCCACCGAGACCCTGCCGGTCTTCCGGGACCTCGACGCCCCACCGCCGGGGCGGGTGTGGGGCAAGGTGCCCCTCAGCCGCCCGGTGCTGCTGGGCGGGGCGCTGGCCGTGACGGTCGTCTGCTTCGCCGGGCTCACCGCGGCGGGCGGGCTGTCCGAACGCGGCACCTCCGCGTCCGGCCCCGCGCCGTCCCCCACGGTTTCCGCCAAACCGTCCCCCACACCGAGCGCCTCGCCCAGCAGCACCGTTCCCCAGCAGGCCCCGTCGACGTCCCCCTCCCCTTCTTCCTCCTCGTCCGCTTCCGTTTCCGCCTCCCCTTCGCCGTCCCACACCGTCACCGCGGATCCGCCGGCCGGCTTCTTCCGTTACACCGCGTCCCAGGGCTTCTCCGTCGAGCTGCCCAAGGGCTGGAAGCCGGTGCGGACCGAGAACTCCGCCGACGGCTCCTATCGGGTCACGCTCGGCGCGAGCGGGGACCCGCGCACGCTGGTCGTCACCTACAGCACCCGGCTCGCCTCGGACCCCGTCGCGGTCTGGCGCGAGGTGGACACCTCGCTGCGCGGCGACTCCATCGCCTACGAGCGGCTGGGTGACATCCGCGCCGTCACCTACCAGGGCTACAAGGGTGCGGACATGGAGTGGCTGTCGACGAACGGCGGAGTCCGTGAGCGCACGTTCGGGCGTGGCTTCCTCATCGGTGACCACGAGGGCTTCTCCCTCAGGTGGACGACCCCGGCCGCCGACTGGGACACCACCGCCAACCGGGCAGCCCTGGCCACCTTCCTGGGGACCTTCAGGGGCACATCACAGTGAACCCGTGCCGCAACAGCCGTCCCCGCGCATCAGGCGCCCCACTTCGAGCCAGTGGTCCTCCGTCACGTCGCGCCGCTGCGACGCCGAGACCTTCGACGGCGGCTCGAAAGCGGCCACCAGGTCCTCCGTCACGTACGGTGTACCGCCCCTCAGGACGGACACCGTGCGGACGAGGGTGTCGAAGTCCTCGAAGGGATCGCCGTCCACCACCGTGAGGTCTGCGAGTTTCCCCGGCTGTACGGTGCCGAGGTCACCGTCGAGGCCGAAGAGGCGGGCCGGCAGCACGGTCGCGGTGCGCAGCGCCCCGGCCGGGGACAGTCCGCCGCGGTGCAGCGCGCGCAGGCCCAGGTGCAGGGAGAGCCCGACCGGTACGAGGGGCTGGTCCGTGCCGAGCGCGACGAGACCGCCCGCGGCCAGCACCCGCCGGTAGACGTCCGTCTCGGTGCGCAGGGTGGCAAGTTGGGCCGCGGTGGGCGGCACACCCGCGGACAGCCGTACGGCGGCGGAGTCCCACGGGGGCATGACGAAGGTGACGCGTGGGTCGTCGGCGAGCCCCGGATCGGCGCCGAGCAGCGGCGCGGAGGTGAACGGGGTGGCGATGAGGGCGAAGTTGACGCCCTGCCCGGTGTAGATCTCCATGACGTCCTCGTACGCCCGCCCGGTCGCGGTCACCGCGTGTCCGAACTCCCCCCGCTGAGTGGCCAGCAGATGGGTCGTCAGGTCCTGTCCGCTCTGGACGCCCGGTGACAGGAGATGGCTCCCCGAGCGCACCCCGAGCCGCTCGTGCGCGAACCGCGCCGCCTCCTCCATCACCCAACTCGGCGCTCGCACATAGGTCTTGACGAAGTCCCAGTCGAGGGCGGCACCCCGCTCCAGCGACCTGCGCAGACCGTCCTTCGTGCGGTGGGCGCGTCCCATGCTGTAGGCGACCCGCGAGCCGTCGAGCAGTTCGCCGGTCGTCAACAGCCGGGGTCCGGCGAGCTGGCCGACGGCCACCGCCTCGCGGATGCGGGCCTGCTCGTAGGCGAATCCGCCCAGGGAGACGGCCGTGGTGATCCCGTACGTCAGTTGTCCGACGGTCTGGCGGCCTCCGTAGGTGCTCTGCCAGGGGTGGGTGTGGGTGTCCCACAGCCCGGGGATCACAGTGCGGTTCGAGGCGTCGATCCTGTTGAGGGCGCCACGGCCGCGGGCCCGGTGCGGCGCGACTTCGGCGACGCGTCCGCCGCGTACGACGATGTCCACGTCGTCCCTGACCGACTCGCCGGCGCCGTCCCACAGGCGCCCGGCGTGCACCACCGTGTCGGCGGGGGCGGTCCTGTGCTGGTCGAGCGGGACCCGGACGGTGCGGCTCTCGCCCCCGTCGATGCCGATGAGCCGCAGCCGCCCGGCCGAGAGGTACAGGAGCGTTTTCGAGTCGCCGGACCAGGAGGGGTGGTCGGCGGGTTCGGTGGCGAGGGTGCGCGGGGCACCGGTCGGGGTGCCGTCGGGGGCGACGGGCAGCAGGCACAGCGCGGACTCGACGACGACCGCCATCCAGCGTCCGTCGGGCGACCAGACGGGTCCTGAGTCGTAGCGGTCGGCGATGCAGACGTGGGGTGCGACGGCGTGGAGGCGGTCGGTGCCTGTGGTGGTGTCGACGATCCGGATGACGTTGTAGCCCTCGCGGAAGCGGAGGTTGAGGCGGTTGCGGTCGCACAGCGCGAGGTATCTGCCGTCGGGTGACCAGCTGGGGCGGCCGGGCAGCCCGCCGCCGCCGAGTGGCGTCACCAGGACGCGTTCCTCATCGCTGCCCGGATCGCGCAGGACGAGCCTTCCGGTCATGTCGAGACAGGCGAGCCGCTTCCCGTCGGGCGAGAGGGCGGGATGGACCCGCCCGCCCGTGGCGAGCGCGGTCTCCTCGCCGGTGGTGAGATCGCGCCGGTACACGCCGAGCAGTCCGTCGCGGTCGTCGGCGTACACGAGGGACCGTCCGTCGCGCGCCCAGACCGGTGCGAGCAGATAGCGGGTGGGCCCGGACTTCCTCAGTCGCTCGGGCGGCCGCCCGCCCGACGTTGCGGCCAGCCAGAGCGAGTTGAGGGCGGCGAAAGCGATCCGCCGTCCGTCGGGGGACAGCGCGGGCAGGTGGATGCCCCGCACCGGTCGCACCCGTGCCTCGCCGAGGTCGTACTCCTTGATCCGGTACCGCGGCCGGTCCACCGGCAGTTCGCCCGCGAAGGGGACCGGCTCGGTCCGCGCCGGCTTCTCCGGTCGTACGAGGGTGAAGCGGCCGTCCACGGTGAGGAGCAGTTCCCCCGCCGCGGTCCAGCGTGGCGGCACGGGTGCGAGGTCTCCGGCGAGCGCGACGGGCGTGCCGTCGACGACAAGGGTGCAGGAGGCGCTCGGGGCAGCGGTGAGGCGCAGGTATGCGAGGCGCCGGCCGTCGGGGGCCAGGGCCGGGGTCATGACCTGCGCGGCCGTGGTCTCCGTGTGCTCGACGACGACCGGGCCCGCGGCGCCGGCCGGTACCGCGGCGATGGTGCGGGCTTCGAGGCCGGTCCCCGTGGGCAGGGTGACGGCCTTCGCGCGGACGAAGAGGACGCGTTTGCCGTCCGGCGACCAGGTGGGGTCGAAGTCCTCCCAGGGGCCGTCCTGCAGTGGGCGGTCCTGACCGGTGAGCCCGGTGACGCGGGTCAGTTCGCCGCTTGCCAGGTCCAGGACGTGGATGCGGTACGGGCTGCCCTCGACCGGGTCGCCGCCGCGCTCGGAGGCGAAGGCGATCCGGGTGCCGTCCGGGGACCAGGCCGGGGCGCGGTCGTCCCAGGGTCCTTCGGTGCGCTGCCGTACGTCCGAGCCGTCGGGGCGCATGGTCCACAGGTGGTAGCCGCCGCCCTGGTACGCGCAGAACGCGATGAGCTTGCCGTCCGGGGAGTACGAGGGCCGGTTGGGTTCGAGGCCGGCCGGGGTGAGGGGCACGGCACGGCCGCCGGCGCGCGGGAGCGACCACAGCACATGCTGGATCTCGACGATCAGCCGGTCGCCGGCCGGCGAGAGCGTGGCCGCGCCGTTGGTGGCCTCCGAGAACGACAGGGAGAGAGCGGCGCGGCTGCTCGCCGCGGCCGGAGCGGCGGCGAGGGCGGTGGAGGAAACGCCCACGACACCCGCGACGCCTGCCGCGGCGAGGAGTTGACGACGGGAAAGACGAGAGAGCGGGGAGAGCGGGGAAAACAGGGCGGGACGGGAGGTGGGGAGGGCTTCGGGGCTCCGGTCGCGTTCCATGACAGAGAACGCTTACTCATCTCAAAGCCCGCGAGCAACAGCGCCATTCACGCCAAACGGGTACGGTCGGCCTGCCTTGAGGTCGGGTCGGCGTGCCGGTGAGGCCGGGTTGACGCGCGTCAACGAGGCCGGGTCGACGCGCGTCAATGACCCTTGGCAGCTGGTCTTCGCTGGGAGAGCCACAGGGCGACCGCCTCCGAGATGGGCTGGCCGGTTTCCAGTTCGATGAAGCCGAACTGCCCGCCCTGGTTGCCCTCGAGGAACCACCAGACGCCGTCCTCGTCCTCGGCGAAGTCGAAGGCGGCGTACGCGAGTCCGGTGAACGCGGTGTACTCCTGGACCGCGCGGGAGATGCGACCGGGCACCGGGGTGGACTCCCAGCCGTGTCCGGTCTCGCCGAAGCGCCCGTCGACCTGTCCGGCCACGGCGACCTTCCGTGCGGCGAACAGCTGGTTGCCGATACAGGTGAGCCGGATGTCGGCCCGCTTGGGGATGTACTGCTGAAGCAGCGCGGGACCGGCAGCCACGCCGGAGAAGTCCGCGTCGGGGCCGATCAACGTGGTCGGCAGGGCCACCGGGGGTTCGCCGGGCGGCGGCCCCGAGGCGGACTTCACCACCACCTGCCGGTACTCCTCCACGAACTGCTGGGCCACCTGGGGAGCGGTGGTGATCACGGTCGGTGGGACCGCGAAGCCACTGCTGTGGGCGACCCGCAGCTGCCAGGGTTTGTGCCGGGCCTGTTCGGCCCGGCGCGGATGGTTCATCCAGCGGGTGGAGGCGGAGTAGAGCATGCCGAACAGGGCCTGCCTGGTCTCCGCGGTGAGCCACGGCGAGGGCTCCGCCGCGTGCGCCGCGGGTTCGCCCGGCCGGCGTACCCACACGGAGCGCAGGCCGCCCATGCTGAGCACATGGCCGTTGACCGAGAGGTAACCGTCGAAGTCGCCGTGCGCGTAGTCCGCGGACAACACGGCCTTGCCGGGCAGGTCGGCCGGGTCCAGGCGCACCATGGGCACGCCCTGTTCGTGCAGCCTGGCCACGACCATGTCGGCGGTGACGTCCTGCTCCGCCGTGAGTATGAGTACCGTCATGTGAGTGAGGGACCGTCAGTCGTCGAAGTGCGTCTGGGAACCGGCGGTGGAGGTGGTCGTGCCGGTGGCCAAGAGGAGGGCGTGGTCGCTGACGGCCGGGCGGCCGTCCGGCAGCACGTTCAGCTGCAGGGACACGTCGAAGTGGTACGAGGGTATTGCGGCCGAATGCCCCGTGGGCAAGGCGTAGTTGAGGGTGAACGGTCGCACGAAAGATCCTCCCGCCATCTCACGAATGTTCTGCCCCCTTCCCTACGTGTCGCGACCGTAAGGAATTCATCACTTTCCGCCACATCGGGGTGAAGGGCATCACATCGCGTCGTTTCAGGCTTACTTGTTTCCGTATTGCACGTGTGTGTGCTTGATTGTCTGTTTGACCCAGGCCAAAGCTTCGGCCAAGGCTTCATTCTCCGTGATCTAAACGCCGTTCTTACCCAGGAGAGTTCCCGGTGACCGTAGTTCTCGATCCGAGTGCCCAATCCGCCCCGATCCAGGGCGTGTTGGACCCCATCTCGTGTGACGCACGCGACTTCGGCGCCTATGCGCGAACCGGCGGCTGGATCTTCGCCCTGAAGGTGGCGCGCAGCGTGCGCCCCGGTGGGCAGTCCGCCGACGAGACGCCGAAGGTGTCCGCGAAGGAGTTCGCCGAGCTGGCCGGATGTTCCCCCGAACGGGTGATGCGCTATTACAAGGCGTGGGACAGGGCCGCCGACGACGGTCTCGTCCCGCACTTCGAAGTCCTCGTCCCGGGCCAGGACATCGAGCTGCCGGACGCCGAGGTGTGGCAGACGTACTACGTGTCCCGCTCCAGCGCCTCCTCCGAGCGCGGCAGCGCCATCACCGAGGCCGCCGCGGCCGAGGGCATCCGCCCCACCAAGGCCCTGGAGGTCGCCGAGAACCCCACCGCGCTGCGGGCGGCGATCCTCGCCGACCCCTCCACGGCCCAGGCGGCCCGGACCGCGCTCCTCGACCGGGTGAAGGAGGACCCGGCGCTGCAGGCCGAGCTGGCCCGTGACATCGCCCGCACCGACGAGCTGAAGAAGGCGGTCGCCACCGAGACCAGGGCGGCCGACCGGATCGGCTACGTCCGCCAGATCGCGGAGAAGGGCCAGATCAGGACGCCGGCCGGACAGACCCTCGACGCCCCGGCCGAACTGCGTTCCGAGGCCGAGCGCCACCTCTCCCTCCTCGACGAGCTGGACGAGGGCGAGGACACCGGCGAGTGGGCGACCGAGGCGTACGAGACCATGAAGAACCTCGTCGTCGAGACCGTCGAGGCTGACCCCGAACTGCGCGTCCAGGAGCGCCGCACGAAGTTCTACAGCAGCCTGCAGAGGGCCACGAAGGTCTTTGAGGAGCTCACCTTCGACGACGCCGACGCCGACGACATCTACGAGGACGACATGGTGCAGCGCCTGGAGGAGCTCCAGCAGGCGATCGGCTCCTGCATCACGGCACTTCGGAGCGCGGCTCCCCGCCAGTGAGCCGTGCCGGTGGTCTCCCGGGAACGGCCTGTTCCCGGGAGACCACCGGTTTCACCGGGGAAGACCGGCCGGGTCGGTCGCCCACTGGGTGTTGGGCTGTTCGGCGAGCCGGAAGGCGATCCTGCCGCCCTTCGTCGTCAGATCGGCATCCGTCCAGGAGCGTTGCGTGGGGCGCCCGTTGACGCGTACGGCGTCGATGTAGGGGTGTGCGGCGTCCGCACCGGGCGCGCCGACGGTGAGGTCGGCGCCGCCCGGACGGTCCACGACCGCGCTCGGGAAGAGCGGGGCGCCCAGCAGCATCGAGGCGCTGCCCGGGGTCTGGGGATACAGGCCGAGGGCGGAGAAGACGTACCAGGCGGACATGGTGCCGAGGTCGTCGTTGCCGGGCAGCCCCGAAGGCCCGGTGCCGTACACGGTGTTGAGGATCTGGCGTACCGTCGCCTGGGTCTTCCAGGGCTGTCCGAGGGCGTTGTACAGCCAGGGCGCGTGGATACCGGGTTCGTTGGTCGGGTCATAGCGCTGCGGGTCGCCGCCGCGCACCGACCAGGAGCCGTCCGCCGTGTGGAAGAACCCGTCGAGGCGGGCGGCTGCCTTCTCCCGGCCGCCCATCGCGGCGGCCAGGCCCTGGACGTCCTGCGGCACCATCCAGGTGTACGTGGCGCTGGTGCCCTGGGCGAAGCCGAGGTCGCCGGCCGGGTAGAACGGGCCCACCCAGGAGCCGTCGAGCCTGCGGGCCTGGATGTAGCCCGCGTCGGCGGTGGCGGCGGGGTTGAAGACATTGCGCCAGTAGGCGCCGCGCTCGGCGAACACGGCGGCCTCCTGGTCACGGCCGAGCAGCTTCGCCCACCGCGCGAGCGCGGAGTCGGCGACGGCGTCCTCCAGGGTCTCGGCGGCGCCGCCCCAGCAGTGGCAGACGTCCTGCGCGGCGTAGTGCGAGGTCAAGTACTGGGCGAGATTGGGCCGTTGACCCACGCACTGTCCGGGGCAGCCCGCGTCCGAGAGTCCGTCGGCGTTCGGCACGGTGGCCTGCCGGACCAGCGAGTCGAAGGCGCCCTCGTAGTCGAAGTTGCGGACGCCCATGGCGTAGAAGGTGGCCAGGGTGGCCGCCGAGGGATCGCCGGTCATGACGTGGGTGGCACCGCTGATGTGCACCCAGCGGTCCCAGACCCCGTTGTTCTGCCGCGCGAAGTTGTAGAGGGACTGGGCGAAGTCGCCCGCGATCCTCGGTTTCAGCAGGGCGAGCAGCTGTATCTGGGCGCGGTACTGGTCCCAGCCCGAGAAGTTGCTGTACTGCGCGCGCTGGCCGCGGGCGAGGCGGTGCACCGCGCCGTCCATGCCGTAGTACCGGCCGTCGGCGTCGCTGATCAGGTCGGGTTGCATCAGCGCGTGGTAGAGCGCGGTGTAGAAGGTGGTGCGCTGGGCGGAGGTGCCGCCCCCGACGCGTACGGTGCTCAGCTCACGGTCCCAGGCTCGGGCACCCGCGTCGGCCACCTGGGCGACACTCGCGTGCGACGGGATCTCCCCGCGGAGGTTGGCCTCGGCGCCGCCGAGACTGACGTACGAGATCCCGATACGCATGTGGACATCGTTGTCAGGGCGTGTGTCGAAGCCGACGTATCCGCCGGAACCGCGGCCCGCGCGGTCCGCCCCGGTGGCGTACCCCTCGCCTCCCGAGGCGGAGGTCGAGCCCGTCGACAGCGTGCCGTCCTTCCACGTACCGAAGTCGGAGAAGGCACGGTCGAAGGAGGCGCTGAAGTACAGCTTGTAGTAGCTCTTGCGGTTGTTCGTGCCGCCGTTGGCGCGGCGTCCGCAGAAGGCGCCGGTGAGGACCCAGCCGGTCACCTTGCGATGCGCGGTGTCGATGTCGACGTGCGCGTCCTGGCTGCCGTTGAGGGAGTTGGAGACGCGGAAGAGCAGGTTGGCGGGTCGGTCGCTCGGGAAGCTGAAGTCGGCGACACCGGCCCGCTCGCTGACGGCCAGGTCGGCGGTGGCGCCATTCTTGAGACCGAGGGTGTAGCGCCCGGGTACGGCCTTCTCCTCGGCGTGCGTGAAGTCGGCGGCGTAGACCGCGTCCTTGGTGTCCGCCGAGGGCGAGGACGTCACGTCACCGACGAACGGCATGATCGGTACGTCCCCGGCGGCGCCCGGGTTGCAGCCGGCGCCGTTGACGTGGGTGAGGCTCAGGCCCCGGACGCGGGTGGTGTCGTACTGGTAGCCGTTGGCGGCCCCCGTGCTGGTCTGATCACCGGTGGTGCTGGTCGGGGACCAGGCGATCATCCCGTACGGGAGCGTGGCGCCGGGGTAGGTGTTGCCGCCGTTCGCCGATCCGATCAGCGGGTCCACGGTGGAGACCGGCCGCTGGGGCGGGAGGCCGGCCGCGTGCACCGGGGCGGGGAGGGCGAGAACGACCGCCGTGGTCACGACCACGGCGGCGGACCCGCTCGCGGTGCGACTGCCGAACCGTCTTGCTGTGCGCAGCCATTGGGGGCGCATACGTGATGTCACCTTCCGTGGGACGAGGAGGTGCGATGACGGATCGGACCGGGCTGTCCCCGACGGCTGGCCGCCTCGGGCGCCGGTCCGGGCGCGAGGATAGATGGCGGCCGGGAGAGCCGGAAGTGGCAGGTGCGGACTGCTGGTTACGGGGTGGTGAAGGGTGTGGGTGGGGCGGGGGTGCGGAGCTCGGGCATGTGGGGCCCGCGGGTGGGCTGCGGCTCAATCGGTCACGTTCGCCATCGCCGTCTCGGCCGCCGCACGGTAGAAGGCCATCTGGTCGACGAGCGGCTGGGGGGCGTGCGGGGCGAAGCAGAGGTCGAGGTTCTCCGCCGATGCGGCCGCCGCGGCCTCGCTGCGGGGGAAGAGCGCCTGCTCGTACACGGTCAGGGCCTTCTCGATGTCGTCCGGGTGGGCGGCGATGGCCGTCGCGAGTTCGGCTCCGTCGAGCATGGCGAGGTTGGCGCCCTCGCCGGCGAACGGGGACATCACGTGCGCGGCGTCTCCGAGCAGGGTGACGCCCGGAACACGGTCCCAGCGGTGACCGACCGGCAGGGCGTGGACCGGGCGGGCGACGAACTCCCCGTCCGCCTCGGCGATCAGCGCCCGCAGCCGCGTGTCCCAGCCTTCGTAGTGCTCCAGGAGACTCGCCTTGGCCGCTTCGATGTCCTTGAAGTCGATGGGGCCGGACGTGGCCCAGTCGGCGGGCGTGCGTAGCGCGGCGTAGACGTGCAGCGAGCCGGCGGGGGTGCGGTGGGCGAGAAACCCGTGGCCCTCGGCGAGCGCGAACATCATGCCGTTGCCCACGACGGCGGCGCTCTCCGGGTGCCGGGTGTCGGCATCGAGGAGGTGCGCCTCGACGAAGGAGAGGTCGAGGTAGGCGGGGGTGGCGTCCGAGACCAGCGGCCGCACCTTCGACCAGGCGCCGTCGGCACCGATCAGCAGATCGGCGGTGATCGTCCGCCCGTCGGCGAACATCGCCTCGTGGCGGCCGTCCTCGAGCGCCCGTACGCCGGTGACTTTGGCGCCCCAGCGGACGGTGCCGTCAGGCAGGGAGCCGAGGAGGAGGTCGCGCAGTACTCCCCGGTCCACCTCGGGCCGTGTGCCGCCCTCGCCGTCGTCCGCCATCCGGACGGTGGCCTCCTGGTCGAGGATGCGCATGGCCTCTCCGCCGCGGTGGATGACCGCCCGGAACTCGTCGTGGAGACCGGCGGCCCGCAGGGCGGCCTGACCGGAGTCCTCGTGCATGTCCAGCATGCCGCCCTGCGAGCGGGCGGTGGGTGAGGCGTCGAGATCGAAGACGGTGGACTCGATGCCGTTCAGGTGCAGTACGCGGGCGAGGGTGAGGCCGCCGAGACCGGCGCCGACGACGGCGATGGGGTGATGAGTGGACAAGGTGTCGCTCCTTCGGAATGGGTGACGCGGACCGCTGTCACTCCACGAAGGTAGCGAACATGTTCGTTGCGAACAAGTACCTTGCGATCATGTTCGTTCGTCAGGGCCTGGCCGTTCTGCGTGCGGGAGGGTTGAACCGGCAGGCGGGGCTGTCGCCCGGAGGGCAGATCAGGACGGCGGAGGCCCGCCGGAGAACCGGCGACAGGCAGTCGCATGGGGGGCCAAGCCGCGCGCGCCCTGCCGGGGAGGTGCGGGCAGCCACGTTGGAGGCCCTGCGGCGGGCAGCGCCGCCTGAGCATGGCGCGAGTGGCCGGAAGGCTGCCCTACGGAAAATGGCCGCCGCGCAAATCTCGCGGACGGCCTCGCACGGCGGCCCTCGCAGCCGACCGCGGTCCAGCGGCGTCCGGGGAAGGCGGTCACTGCCTACTGTCCCCGCCCGGGCCCTACCGAGGCGGGCGCGGGCGGCCGAGGGCCCCGGAGGCCAGGCTCGCGCGGGCCCGATCCGGTGGGAGCCGTGACACACGGACCCGTCCCACGCGGAGGCCCCCAGGACCCAGGGGCAGGGCGCGACCATCCGACGCCCCTCCTGGAGACACGGCCTCGAACCACCCAGCGGCAGGCCACACCTACGCGACGGCAACCCCGGCGACCGAGGCCGAGGACGCCGCCCCTCCCTGGTGTCCCGGAAAGCCGAGGCCATGGTCGGCACCCGCTCTTAAGTCCACCCGCGCGGACAAGGCCACAGACGGCACCGGCCCCGAAGCTCACCCGCGCGGGGCCGGGACGGCGGACGGCACCCGCTCCCGAAAGCCGCCGGTGCGGGGCCGGGGCCGCGGACGGCACTCCCCCAGGGGCGGTCCGACGAGCCGGGCCAGGGACCCGACGAACCGGGGCACCGGCGGCACCCGTCGCGCGGCCCCCGGAGGGGTGCTACCAGCGGCCGTCCACCTGCTCCTTGATCCGTCGGTCGTAGAGTTCCGCGATCGCGTCCAGCGTCTCCGCCGGGAGCGCCGGAAGCTTCGCGGCGGTCGCGTTGGCGTGGGCCTGTTCGGGCGAGCGGGCGCCCGGGATCACCGTGGTCACTCCGGGCTGCTGGATGATCCAGCGCAGCGCCAGCTGGGCCGGGGTGACACCCTCCGGGGCGAGGGCGGAGAACTCGGCCGCCGCTTCCACGCCGGTCACGAAGTCGACGCCGGAGAAGGTCTCGCCCTGGTCGAAGGACTCCCCGTGACGGTTGTACGTCCGGTGGTCGTCCGCCGCGAACACCGTGTCCTTCGTGTACTTGCCGGAGAGCAGCCCGGAGGCCAGCGGAACGCGGGCGATGATCCCGACGCCCGCCTCCCGCGCCGCCGGCAGGACCTGCCGCAGGGGCTTCATGCGGAACGGGTTCAGGATGATCTGCACGCTCGCCACGTTCGGCCGGGCGATCGCGGTCAGCGCCTCGTCACAGGTCTCGACACTCACCCCGTACGCGGCGATCCGCTCCTCCTCGACCAGCGTGTCCAGCGCGTCGAACACCTCGTCCGACGAGTAGACGGGGGTCGGCGGGCAGTGCAGCTGCACCAGGTCGACGCGGTCGACGCCGAGGTTGCGCCGGGAACGGTCGTTCCACGCGCGGAAGTTGTCGAGGACGTAGTTCTGCGGAATCTGCTCGACCCGGCGGCCCATCTTCGTCGCCACCATCACGTGCAGGTCGGGGCGGGCACTGAGGAAGGACGCGATCGCCTGCTCACTGCGCCCGTCGCCGTACACGTCCGCGGTGTCGAAGAACGTCACCCCCGACTCCGCCGCCGTCTCCAGCACCGCCTCGGCGTCCGCAGCGCTCACGTCACCCCAGTCGGCGCCGAGCTGCCACGTACCGAGACCGATGACCGATGCCTTCTGGCCTGACCTGCCGAATTCACGCTCGTCCATGCCGTCAGTCTGACATCTCCACTCGCTCGCGCAGGCCGCCCACCCCGCCCGCGACCGCCCGCGCCCCCCAGGCGGACGCAACAGCGCGTCATTCACTCACACGGGTGAGGCCGTTTGACGGACAGGTGATGCGTGTCAATCGTCACCTACCGTGAACCGGGTGACCGACCATTCAGAAAGTGAAGGGCGCACACCCTGGTCCCGTCGGGGGTTCCTGCTGAGCGCGGCTTCGCTCGCCGCGCTGCTGCCGCTCGAGCTGCCTGACCGCGCCGCCGCGGCGGCGGAGCTTCCCGGTTTCCCCGAGGGTGTCGACGTCTACCGCTCGGCGTACCGCAACTGGGTCGGCGAGATCACCGCCACCGGGCTGTGGGCCTGCGCTCCGGCCGACCAGGACCAGGTGGCCGACGTGGTCAACTGGGCCTGGAGGCAGGGCTGGTCGGTGCGGGCCCGGGGCAGTTCCCACGGCTGGTCGCCACTGACGATCGCCTCGGGGACCGAGGCGGGCGCTCCCGTACTGCTCGTCGACACCGCCCGGCATCTCACCGGTCTGTCCCTGGAGTCCACCGACCCCGCCGCCGTGCGAGCCGGTGCCGGCGTCACGCTGGAAGCACTGCTCGGGTATCTGGAGGACCACGGCCTCGGCCTCACGGCGACGCCCGCGCCCGGCGACCTGACGCTCGGCGGCGCCCTGGCCGTCGACGCGCACGGCACGGCCGTTCCGGCCCACGGCGAGAGCAGACTGCCCGGGCACACCTACGGCTCGCTCAGCAATCTCGTCCTGTCCCTCACGGCGGTGGTGTGGGACGCGGGCAGCGACGCCTACGTTCCGCGGACGTACGAACGGGACGACCCCGACGGTGCGGCGCTTCTCGCGCATCTCGGCCGCGCACTGGTCACCGAGGTGACGCTGCGCGTGGGCGCGAACACCAGTCTGCGCTGCGTCAGCCGTACCGACATTCCCGCCGCCGAACTCTTCGCCGCGCCGGGCGACCCCAAGGGCGAACGCACCTTCGCGAGCTTCCTGGACGAGTCGGGCCGAGCGGAGGCGATCTGGTTCGCGTTCACCGAGCACCCCTGGCTGAAGGTCTGGAGTGTCGCCCCCACCCGGCCGCCGGCCTCCCGCCGCGTGCGGTCCCCGTACAACTACCCCTTCTCGGACAACATCCCCACCGCCGTCGCCGATCTCGCCGGGCGCATGGTGGCCGACGCGGCCTGGCATCTGGCCCCGCTCCTGGGCGCCGCGCAGTTCACCGCGGCGGCCGTGGGACTGACCGCCACCCTGTCGGCCGACATCTGGGGACCGTCGAAGAACACGCTGCTCTACATCAGGCCCACCACACTGCGGGTGACCGCCAACGGGTACGCGGTGCTGACCTCGCGTGCCGAAGTGCAGCGCGTCATCGCCGAGTTCACGGCCTTCTTCCGCGAGCGGCTCACCGCCTACGCCACCCGGGGTCGCTACCCCGTCAACGGCCAGGTGGAAATCCGGGTGACCGGCCTCGATCACCCGTCCGACGCCGACTCGGCGGGCGCCTGTGCGCCCCTGCTGTCCGCGCTGCGCCCCCGCGCCGACCACCCCGAATGGGACACAGCCGTCTGGCTGGACGTGCTGACACTGCCCGGGACGCCCGACGCGGAGGCGTTCAACCGGGAGTTGGAGCACTTCCTGCTCACGACGTACGACGGCGAGTACGCGCTCACCCGCGTCGAGTGGTCCAAGGGCTGGGGCTATACGGACGAGGCCGCCTGGTCCGACGAGGAGGTGCTGGGCACCACGGTGCCCGCCTCCTTCCGGGACGGCGTGGGCCCTGGCTGGGACGAGGCGGCCGCCGTCCTGGACCGGCTCGATCCTCACCGGCTGTTCGGCACGGCCCTCCTCAACCGGCTCCTCCCTTGATGTCCGGTCCTCATCTGATGTCCGGTCCTCCTCTGATGTCCGGTCCTCCGAAGCGCGGTGGTCTCACTCGGCGGCAGCGGTCAGTTGCTCGTGTTCGGGCGCGCGCGTCTCACGGAACAGCAGACGCGCGGGAACCGTGAGGAGCCACCAGTACTTGGCGGCCGTCGGCGAGGCGAGCGACATCGGAATCGAGGTGGCGAAGACGAGGACGGTCAGGAGGCCCCTCAGGACCGACTGCCTGACCTGCGCGGGGGGCACGGTCGGCTTGGCAAGGGCCGGACTGGCCCACAGGCGGGCGGACATGGCGGTGAGCAGCCCGACGGCGAGGACGATCGTCGCCGCGTAGACCGAGGTGGCCACGGCGGTGCCGCCGTACTCGCTGATGAGGCGCGTGGGGAACGGGAGCGCGGCCACGACGGCGAGGAGAGCCAGATAGAGGCGGAGCAGCCAGTTGTCGAGCGCGACGATCTGCCGGAAGAGCGCGTGCTGGCCCAGCCACAGGGCACCGATGACGGCGAAGCTCAGCAGATACGCCCCGAACTTGGGCAGAGCGTCCCGCAGCGCGGCTCCGACCTCACCGTCGGCCAGTCCCTCGGGAACGGTGATGTCGAGCGCGAGCAGCGTGATGGCGATCGCGATCACCGCGTCGCCGAAGGTGACGAGCCGATCGGGATCCATCATGGCGTCGCGGCGGGGAAGGCGCGGGACACGGTTGGTCATCAGGAGAGCACCAGGGGTGTGAGGAACGCCTCTCGGCGTCAACGGCGACGGCAAGCGGTCAGAGTACCGGCGGCCACACCCGTGCACTTCCGCCTCAGAAGAAGCTGAGAGGTTCCTGTGTCAGGCTGCGAGCCGCCGGGCGCCGGGCGATCACCACCGCCGCCCCTGAGCACCCCCCACTTCACGACCGAACGTCTCCAGGAGACAAGCCTGATGAGCCCCAGCATTGTCAACGGCCTGCCCGCTCACGTCCTGTTCGTGCACTTCGTCGTCGTCCTCGTACCGCTGAGCGCACTGGCGCTCGTCGTCTGCGCGATCTGGCCGCACCTCGCGCGGCGGCTCGGCGTCCTGCCGCCGGCGCTCGCGCTCGTGACACTGGTGAGCGTGCCCCTCACGACGCAGGCGGGAGAGTGGTTGGAGAAGCACGTCGACAGCTCCTCCCTGGTACAGCGACACGCGCAGCTCGGTGACGGTCTGCTGCCATGGGCCCTCGGCCTGTTCGTGCTGTCCTCGGCGCTGTGGTGGGTGGCCCGACGCACCGCCCCCGGCCAGGGAGACACCCGGGGTCCGGTGGTCCGTCTGACGTCCGCGCCGATACGGATCGCCGCGGTCGTGCTGTCCCTCGTCGTGGCGGCAGGTTCCGTGGTGGATGTCTACCGCATCGGCGACTCCGGCGCCAAAGCCGCCTGGCACGACGCCTACTCGAAGACCGCCCAGAGTCAGGGCAACTGACCCGGGCCCCCACCAACGGGCCCCGCACAACCGCTAGCCGCACAACCGCTTGCCGCACAGCCGAGGTTCCGCACGGCGGAGCCTCGGCTGTTTACTGTCTCCAGGGTGGCCGATGCGTTCAACTCCTTGTGAACCCGGGTCAATTCAAAGCCTGCTTTGCTTCATCTCTTGACGAGCTTGGTTCAGACCTTTAGGTTCACCGATCACTACAGCTCCATGAATGCACTCAACATTCACGGACATGAACGCCCCCCACTTTCAGCCTCCCCGAAGGGCTGTGACCCTCTGATGGCAAGACAATCCCTCGCGCGCTCCACCGCGCTGCGCGCCACTCTGACCACTGCGGTGTTCGCTCTCTCCGCCGGCGCCCTGAGCGTCTCCCCCGCCTCCGCCGCCACCGGGACCATCACCGGCCTCGCGGGCAAGTGCCTCGACGTGGCGGGCGCGAACTCCGCGAACGGCACGGCCGTTCAGCTCTACGACTGCAACGGCACCACCGCCCAGCAGTGGACCGTCGGCTCCGACGGGACCGTACGGGCCCTCGGCAAGTGTCTTGACGTCACCGGCAACTCGACCGCGGACGGGGCCAAGCTCCAGCTGTGGGACTGTTCGGGCGGCGCCAACCAGAAGTGGACGGTCTCCGCCGCCCGCGACCTCGTCAATCCGCAGGCCAACAAGTGTGCCGACGTCACCGGCAACACCTCGGCCAACGGCACGCCGATCCAGATCTGGACCTGCACCGGCGCCGCCAACCAGAAGTGGACCGCGCCCGCCGCCGACGGCGGAGGCACGCCCCCCTCCGCGCCGATGGCCGTCGCCCCGTACCTCTACAACGGCTGGGGCAACCCGCCGAGCCCCACAACCGTCATGAACGCCACCGGCGTCAAGTGGTTCACGCTGGCCTTCGTCCTCAGCAACGGCTACTGCAACCCGCAGTGGGACGGCGGCCGCGCGCTGACCGGCGGCGTCGACCAGCAGACCATCAACACCGTGCGCTCGGCCGGCGGCGACGTCGTCCCCTCCTTCGGCGGCTACAGCGGCAACAAGCTGGAGAGCTCCTGCTCCAGCGCCGGGGAGCTGGCCGGCGCGTACCAGAAGGTCATCAACGCGTACGGGCTCAAGGCGATCGACATCGACATCGAGGCCGACGCATACAGCAACACGACGGTCCAGCAGCGCACCGTGGACGCGCTCAAGACCGTCAAGGCCAACAACCCGGGCATCAAGGTGTACGTCACGATCGGCACCGGGCAGAGCGGCCCCGACACCGGCCTGATCAACCGGGCCGCGTCGTCCGGGCTGACCGTCGACGCCTGGACGATCATGCCGTTCGACTTCGGCGGCGCCGGCCAGAACATGGGCACGCTCACCCAGCGGGCCGCGGAGGGCCTCAAGACCGCGCTCAAGAACGCGTACGGCTACAGCGACGACCAGGCGTACCGGGACATGGGCATCTCCTCCATGAACGGCATCACCGACAACAACGAGACCGTCACCACCGCCGACTTCCAGACCATCCTCGGCTACGCGCAGCAGCACCACCTCGCGCGGCTGACGTTCTGGTCGGCCAACCGTGACCGTCCCTGCCCGGGCGGCTACCCGAACGACGACACCTGCTCGGGTGTGGCCCAGAACGCCTGGCAGTTCACCAGCATCTTCGCCAAGTACACCGGCTGACGGACGCCTCCGACCTTTCCACCCCACCCCCCATCACCACAGGAGAATCCGTGCTCAGACGGAAGAGACTGACAAGCCGCCATCGCGTTCCGAGAGCGCTCACGGCGGTCGCGCTCGCGGCGACCACCGTGACCGGCATCGAGTTCGCCGCGCAGGGTTCGGCGAGCGCGGCGAACACCGCGGCGGCGGCGATACCGACCGGCTACACCACCGTGGTCAACAAGGGCAGCGGCAAGTGCGTGGACGCCCGCGCGGCCGCGAGTGCCGACGGCACCGCCGTCCAGCAGTACGCGTGCAACGGCAGCACCGCCCAGAACTGGCAGCTGGTGGCCACCAGCGGCGGCTACTACCGCGTGAACAGCAACCTGGACGCCACAAAGGCGTGGGACGTCACCGATGTTTCCACCGCCGACTCCGCGCCCCTCCAGCTGTGGACGTACTCCAGCGGCAACAACCAGCAGTGGCTGCCCGTCGCCGAGGCCGACGGCGCCTACCACTTCGTCAACCGCAACAGCGGGAAGTGCCTGGACGTCCCCAGCGCCTCCACCGCGGACAGCGTGCAGTTGGCGCAGTACACCTGCAACGGCACCGCCGCGCAGTCCTTCACCCTGGGCGGCGGCACGACGAACCCGCCGGGCACTCCGGACTTCGGTCCCAACGTGACGGTGTTCGACCCGTCGATGTCGGCGTCCAGCATCCAGTCCAAGCTGGACTCGGTCTTCTCCCAGCAGGAGACCAACCAGTTCGGCTCGGCCCGCCAGGCCCTGCTGTTCAAGCCCGGCACCTACAGCGCCAACGCCAACGTCGGCTTCTACACGCAGGTCGCCGGCCTGGGCTTCTCGCCGGACGACGTGACCATCAACGGCGCGGTGCACGCGGAGGCCGACTGGTTCCAGGGCAACGCCACGCAGAACTTCTGGCGCGACGCCGAGAACCTGTCGGTCAACCCGACCGGTGGCACCGACCGTTGGGCCGTCTCGCAGGCCGCCCCGTACCGGCGCATGCACGTGCGCGGCAACCTCGCGCTGGACGACGGCGGTTGGTCCAGCGGCGGCTTCATCTCCGACACCAAGGTCGACGGACAGATCCAGTCCGGCTCCCAGCAGCAGTTCCTCACCCGTAACTCGCAGATGGGCAGCTGGTCCGGCTCCAACTGGAACATGGTCTTCGTCGGCGACCAGGGCGCGCCCGCCCAGTCCTTCCCGACGTACACCAACGTCGCCAGCTCGCCGACGATCCGCGAGAAGCCGTTCCTGTATGTCGACAGCGCGGGCGCCTACCAGGTGTTCGTGCCGGGGCTGCAGTCCAACGCCGTCGGCACCACGTGGAGCGGGAAGACCCCGGCGGGCAAGTCCCTGCCGATCGACCAGTTCTACATCGTCAAGCCCGGTGCCACCGCGGCCGACATGAACACCGCCCTCGCGGCGGGCAAGAACCTGCTGGTCACCCCGGGTGTCTACCACCTCAACCAGACGATCAACATCACGCGCCCCGATACGGTGGTGCTGGGCATGGGCCTGGCCACCTTCGTGCCGGACGGCGGGATCACCGCCGTCACCACCGCTGACGTGGACGGCGTCCAGCTGGCGGGCCTGCTGATCGACGCGGGTACCACCAACTCCTCCACGCTGATGCAGATCGGGCCGTCCGGTTCGTCCGCCACCCACGCGGCCGACCCGACGCAGTTGTCCGACGTCTTCATCCGGATCGGCGGCGCCACCGTCGGCAAGGCGACCAACTCGCTGGTGATCAACAGCGCCAACACGATCATCGACCACACCTGGATCTGGCGGGCCGACCACGGCAACTCCGGCACGGTCGGCTGGACGACCAACACGGCGGACAACGGCCTGACCGTCAACGGCAACAACGTGACCGCGTACGGCCTGTTCGTCGAGCACTACCAGAAGACCCAGGTCACCTGGAACGGAAACGGCGGCAGAACGTACTTCTTCCAGAACGAGATGCCCTACGACCCGCCGAACCAGGCCTCCTGGATGAACGGCTCCGGGAAGGGCTATCCCGCCTACAAGGTCGCCTCCTCCGTCACCAGCCACGAGGCCTGGGGACTTGGCAGCTACTGCTACTTCAGCTCCAACTCCAGCGTGGTCGCGGATCACTCCTTCGAGGTGCCGAGCGTGTCCGGGGTCAAGTTCCACGACATGGTGACCGTCTCGCTGGGCGGTGTCGGCACCATCAGCCACATCATCAACAGCACCGGTGGACCGTCCAACTCCAGCACGAACGTCGCCTACTTGACCAACTATCCGTAGACCGCACGGAGAGGATCGATCAGCAGATGCACACCATCAGATCCGGTTCCACCCGCGCGGCCCTGCGGATCCTGCTGCTCCTGGCAGCACTGCTCGGCCTCGCGGTACCGCCCGCCGCCCACGCGAGCACCGCCGCGACCCCGTTCAAGGTGCTCGCGCTCTACAGCGGCACCTACGACGCGGCGCACATCGACTTCGACAAGGAGGCCAACGTCTGGTTTCCGCAACAGGCAGCGGCGAACGGCTTCACCTACACGGCCAGCACCAACTGGGACCTGCTCGCCAACGGCGGGGTCAACGCGTATCAAGTCGTGCTTTTCCTCGACGACTTGCCACAGACGTCCGCCCAACGCACCGGTTTCGAGGCGTACATGAGGGGTGGCGGCGGCTTCATGGGCTTCCATGTCTCCGCCTTCACGACGGATGCGGCGAGCTGGTCCTGGTATCACAACCAGTTCCTCGGCTCCGGGAACTTCCAGTCGAACACCTGGGGTCCGACGTCGGTGACCCTGAAGGTCGAGGACCGTACGCACGCGGCCACCAAGAACCTGCCGGCCACGTTCACCTCGTCGGTCAGCGAGTGGTACAGCTGGTCCAACGACCTGCGGCAGAACCCGGACATCAAGATCCTCGCCTCGATCGACCCGAGTAGCTTCCCGGTGGGCACCGATCCCAACCAGTCCTGGTACAGCGGCTACTACCCGATCCTGTGGACCAACACGAAGTACAAGATGCTGTACGCGAACTTCGGCCACAACGCGATGAACTACACGACCAACACGCGTCTGTCGTCGACGTTCGCGAGCGCGACACAGAATCAGTTCCTGCTGGACGGCCTGAAGTGGCTGGGAGGGGCCGACACCGGCACACCCCCGGCCGACTCCCCTTCAGAGACCGCCTGGTACTCGCTGACCAATGCCGGCAACGGCACCTGTGTGGACGCCCGTTCGGCCGCCACGGCGAACGGGACCGTGATCCAGCAGTACGCCTGCAACGGCACCCAGGCCCAGCAGTTCCAGTTCCGCTCGACCGACAGCGGGTACCGGCAGGCCGGCATCCGTGCCAACCCACAGCAGGTCATCGACGTGACCGGTGTCTCGACGGCCGACAACGCGCCGCTCCAGCTGTGGAGTTACTCGGGCGGACAGAACCAGCAGTGGCTGCCGGTGAAGGAGAGCACCGGGCGCTACCACTTCACGGCTCGCCACAGCGGCAAGTGCCTGACCGCGGCGAGCGCCTCGACGAACAGCGTCCAGCTCACCCAGCGGACCTGCGACGGCTCCGCGGCACAGAGCTTCACGCTCACCGCGCAGTCCTGACAGCGACGCACCGGTGCCCCCGCCGCATGCGGCGGGGGCACCGGTGCGTCGCGTCAGGGACTGGCCAGGAGGGCGAGTTCGCTGCCGGCAAGCAGGAAGGCGCCCACGCCGAAGTCCGCGGTGCTGTCATAGGTGATGGGCTGACTGGATTCCGGGCGGTCGCCGACGCTCTGGACGTAGCCGAGGAAGCCGTCGGGGTGTACGGCCGTGGTGACGAGGCCGTTCCAGGCGCGGGCCACGACCGGGAGGTGGGTGCGCCGATCGACGAGGCCGGCCCGGATCGCGTAGGAGGTGCCGTAGAGGAAGAAGGAGGTGCCGCTGGTCTCGGGGCCGGGCAGATGGGTGGCGTCGGCGAGGTTGACGTTCCAGAAGCCGTCGGTGCGCTGGATCCCGGCGACGGCCGTCACCAGGCGTACAAGGGTGTCGCGGTACTCACCGGTGTGCCGCTCGGCGGGCGGCAGCGCCTTGAGCGTCTTCGTGTGTCCGCCCGCCACCCAGCCGTTGCCGCGCGACCAGACCACCGGCTTGCCCGCGGGCGAGAGGATCCCGCCGGGGATGCCGGGGAGGAACCGCTTGTCGCGGTACCAGAGCCCCGTGTCGGCGTCGTAGAGGCCGGGTCCGCCCTCCACACGCTTGGTGTGGTCGTAGAGGGCGTACAGCTTCTGCCAGTACTGCGGGTCGCCGCGGAGCACTCCGATCCTGGCGAACGGAGGCATCGCCATGTGCAGGGCGTCGTCCCACCACCAGTCGTCGTTCTTGTCCGGCTGGTCGGTGTAGACCATGCGGTGGAGCGACTCCTCGATGGCGGAGATCTTGCTCTCCTCCGGCTCGATCTCGTACAGGTCGAGGTAGGCCTGCCCGGCGTTGTGGTTGTCGGCATGGCGCGTGGTGACCCCGCCGTTGAGGCCGTACGCGTGCTTCTCGGCCCAGTTCTTGGCGTACGCCAGATAGCGCGGGCTGCCGGTCAGGCGCTGGAGGGCGAGCAGTCCGCTGAAGAAGGTGGCGTTGGCCCAGCCGTTGTCGCCGGGGTCCGTGTGCGCGCCGATCCACTGGTCGGCCACGCGCCGCAGAACGGCGACGACCGCGGCTCTGGAGGGCAGCGGCGCGGCGGGCGCAGCGGCTTGCGCGGTTTCCGTGAGGGCGGGCTGGAGCGAGGCGGCGGCCGCGAGGGCGGCTCCACCGGTCAGCAGGCGTCGTCTACGCATATGAACAACTCCTACGGATAGGGACTACCATCCTCAACACCCGTCTCAGCCGGTGTCCATGGCCCGTCGTCAACTTGTCGCGAATCAGACCAGGTTCATATTCTGATGCGATCTTCATGGGACGGAATCCTGGCCGGATGGCTTCCCGCTCATACCGGGCCATGTCGCCCACCGGGCGCCCGGCCTCACGTTCCACGCCCGTCGAGCTACGGCGTGTGGTCATCCCTGCCCTGGTCAGCACGGTCCGTGAGCTATGTTGAGTTCTCGTGGGACACGAAGGAGGCACATCGGTGCCATCGCCGCAGCAGGCACGCGCTCAGGCGTCTGCGATCACCTCGGGGAAGACGGCTCCGGAGGTGGGCGCGGCACCCACGTCCCAGCTCAGGGAGTTGTTCGACGGCCCCCGGCTCTCGCCCGGACAGCGCCGCATCGCCCAGTACCTCATCGAGCACATCACCGAGGCGGCGTTCCTGTCGATCACCGATCTCGCGGAGCGCGTCGGGGTGAGCCAGCCGTCGGTGACCCGTTTCGCCGCGGCGGTCGGCTTCAGCGGCTACCCCGCGCTGCGGGAGAAACTGCAGGCCATCGCGCTCAGCACACTCTCCAGCACCCCGGGCGCGCCGGCGGAGGACCAGGGCAACGAGCTGCAGTTGGCGGTGGACGCCGAGATCGAGAACCTGGAGAACCTGCGCCGCGACTTCGCCGATCCGGACCAGGTGATCACCATCGGCCGCGCGCTGTCGCAGTCGACCCCGCTCACCGTTCTCGGCCTGCGCATCTCGGTGTCGCTGGCCGAGTACTTCGCGTACGCCGCCCGCCGCATCCACCCCGATGTACGGCTGGTGACGCGCGGCGGGAGCGTCGCCTACGACGCGCTGCTCCAGTCGCGCGAGGCGGGCGGCACCTGGCTGCTGGCCTTCGGAATGCCCCGGCACGCCCAGGAGACGCTGACCGCGGTGCGGGTCGCGCGCAGCGCGGGGCTGAAGGTCGCCCTGATCACCGACCTGGGGCTCGGACCGCTCGCGGACGAGGCCGACGCCACCTTCACCGTGGGCACCGGGGCCCGCCTCGTCTTCGACTCCTACGCCGCGCCCGTGATGATGTCGGCGGCGCTCCTCCAGGCCATGTCCGACGCCGATCCGGAGCGGACGCAGGCCCGGCTGGAGGAGTACGAGCAGATCGCGGAGCAGCACCAGTTCTTCCTCAAGGACTGACCCCGCACGGTTCCCCTCCCGTACACCCCCTGCCACCACGGCATCGCGGGATCATTCGCCCATATCGCGCATGAATTTTTTCATGTCCTTGCGTATCCGGCGGTATATATAAATACTGCTCGCGGATGCGACCAGGAGGCCTCCGGGTCACGTCCTACGGCCATCCGGGGCCGTCCGCTCCTACCCGCATGGGGCCCCGGATGTTCGGACGGGCCCCGCGTGAGCGGGCGCCCGTGGTGGCGGCCCCGGCCATCCCCTAGACCGGGGCCGCCCCATAACCCGCTGACCCCTTGCCGCCGACGTAACCCGGAAGCGATGAACATGGCCCTGACGACGTACTCACCGATCACCTCGGACTGGCCGTGCCAGGTCAAGACCCCCGGCAGCTTCGACTGGGAGCGCTCCGCGACCAAGTGGCTGCGCGATCTGGTGCCGTCCCGCTACGCGAGCTACCCGGTGCTCATGAAGCACCCCGTGCTGCTCGCCCGGCACGCCCAGATCCAGGTGCAGCACGAGATCCGGGTCGCCCGGACCGCGCTGCAGACCGCCCGGGCCGAACTCCCCGCTCTCGGCCTGCACGAATCGGTCATCGAGCACACCATCAAGATGTACGCCGCCGAAGTGCTGCAGCTCAACCACATCGCCCGCAGCGTCCGAGCGGTGACCCAGGCGCTCGTCGACCACCACGCCGGGCGAAACTGAGGTCCCGGGTCCAGGTGCTGGTCCCGGCGGGATCATCACCGGGAGACGTCGTGGACACCCAGAGGCAGAGGGCCGAACAGACCGCTGAAGCGGCGGAGAAGGCCGCGGGCGCGCGGGCGTTGGACGTGCGGTGGATCCACGGATCGCCGTCGGCCAAGCACAACACCGATCCCGACATCCAGGTCCACGCCCACGACGCGCACACGGTGATCCTGCGGCAGAACATGGCCGTCGACTACGAGGCGCCGTTCCTCTTCCTGCTGTTCGGCGAGGCACGGGCCGTCCTGATCGACACCGGTGCCACGGCCTCGGCCGCCCACTTCCCGCTGCGGCGGGTGGTGGACGAGCTGGTGGAGACCTGGCTGACCGCCCGTCCCCGGGACGGTTACGAGCTGTTGGTGCTGCACACCCACCCCCACGGCGACCACGTCGCGGGGGACGGGCAGTTCGCCGACCGTCCCGGCACCACGGTCGTCGACGCGGCCCTCGACAAGGCCTGGCCGTTCTTCGGCTTCGACGGCGACCCCGAGGGCGTCGCCCGCGTCGATCTCGGGGGCCGGGTGCTGGAGTGCCTGGCCACGCCGGGCCACCACGCGGCCGCGGTGACGTTCTTCGACCCCTGGACCGGCTTCCTCCTCACCGGTGACACGGTCTATCCCGGCCGTCTGTACGTCGAGGACTGGGCCGCGTTCACCCGCACCGTCGACCGCCTGGTCGACTTCTGTGCCGAACGGCCGGTCACCCACGTGCTCGGCTGCCACATCGAGATGACCCGGCAACCGGGCGTGGACTATCCCGTCCGCACCACCTACCAGCCCGACGAGCCGCCCCTGCAGATGACGACGGACCAGTTGCGCGACATCCGCGCGGCCATCGAGACCGTCGGCGACCGCCCCGGACGGCACGTCTTCGACGACTTCGTGCTCTGCCGCCGTGACGTCCCCGAAGGCGGGTAAGAGCCGTACGGCCGGATTGTCAGAGGCGCGCAGTACGGTCCTGGCATGGCAGCCAGAATCGATCTGACCCTTGACTGCGCGGACGCGAAGCTCCTCGCCGAGTTCTGGAAGACGGCACTCGGGTACATCGACGAGCCTCCACCCGCTCCCTTCACCACCCGGGAGGAGTGGCTCGCGCAGTTCGACCTTCCGCAGGACGACTCCGCGGACGACGGCGCGTGGCTCTGCGATCCCGACGGCGTCGGCCCCCGCCTGTCCATCCTCAAGGTTCCCGAGCCGAAGACGGCGAAGAACCGCCTTCACATCGACGTCCGCGTGCCGGGGCACGGCGGTCCCGAGGAGCGGTGGGCGCGGATCCGGGCGGAGTCCGAGCGGCTCGTGGAGGCGGGCGGCTCCGTCCTGGAGGAGTTCGACGGGCACCACGTGGTGATGGCCGACCCTGAGGGCAACGAGTTCTGCGTCGCCGCCGGCTCGGCCTGAATCGGCCGCTGGTTCGGGGGCGATACGAACCGGACGAGCGGGAACACGAAGGGGAGGAACTGCCCTACGAGAGCTCTGGACGGAACTCATGGACTCCACGACATGGACGGTGGTCCTCATCGTCGCGATCCTGGGTGCCGCCGCGCTCGGGGTGGCGATCGCGGTCCTGGTGCGGCTCGTGCGCACCCGCCGCGACCTCAGGCGCGCCGGACTTCCGACGGGGTCCCGCTGGGTCTTCTGGGGCGCCGTCGTCTATCTCCTGCTGCCGACCGACCTGCTGCCCGACCCGATCTACCTGGACGACATCGGCGTACTCCTGTTCGCACTGCGGTCGTTGCGCCCGCCCGAGGCGATCGACGCGCGCGGGGCCGCGGAGCTCGGGAACCCACGGGAGCGAACGGGACGTTGACGGGGTGAGCGGACGGGGAGCGGGTGCGCCCGGGTCGGTGGTCCGCGAGGATCAGCACTTCGACGGGCGGCACGATGAGCGAGCTGGTTCCCGGGGGCAACGTGCCCCTGCCGGGCGGCACCCTGACGATCCGGGTGCCGGGTCCCTTCGATGTCTCCGCGCTCATCACCGACGACAGCGGCAAGGTGCGCGGCGACGCCGACTTCGTGTTCTACAACCAGCCGACGGTGCCGGGCGCCCGGCTCGCCGGGGAGCACCTCACCATCGACCCGCCGCGCCTGCGGTCCGGCGCGAGCCGCGTCACCGTGGTCGTCAGTCCGGCCGATCCCGGTACGCCGCTGGGGCGGCTGCCCACTCCCACCCTGCACGTCAGCGGCCCGGGCGGTCACACGCTCGCCCGGTTCACACCCCCGCGCCCACAGCGGGAGACCGTACTGCTGCTCGCCGAGATCTACCGACGCGGCACGGCGTGGAAGCTGCGCGCACTGGGCCAGGGATACGCGGACGGACTGGCCGGCATCGCGCGGGACTTCGGGGTCGAGGTCGCCGAGGATGCCACCGGGGACGACCCGACACCGGTGGCGGCTCCCGACCCGGACGGCTTTCTCGACCTGGTCAACTCCGTGCGCCGCGCGGCCGGTTCCCCACCCGTCTCCCTCGACGCGCGGCTCGCGACCGCGGCCCGGGCCCACGCCTCCGACATGGCGTCACGCGGGCTCCTCAGCTCCGAGAGCGCCCAGGGAATCTCCGTCTACCAGCGCATCACGTCCGCCGGATACACGTATCTGACCGTCGGCGAGCATCTCGTATCCGGCCCGCGCACCCCGGGCGAGTTCGTGGAGTACTGCCTCACCACCGAGCAGTCCCGCGACACGCTGTACAACCCGGCGTACAGCCAGGCGGGGCTGGCGTACGTCCCCGGCCGGCGCTCCGGCGACATGTACTGGACGGCGCTGTGGGCCAGACCCTTCAGCCGCGACGGCCTGCGGCGGACAGCGGGCGAGGTGGTCGTGCTGACCAATGCCGAGCGAGCCGTGGACGGCCTGCCGCCGCTCGCCGTCGACACCCTGCTCACCGCCGCGGCCCAGGCGCACAGCGACGACATGGTGGCCCGCGCCTTCTACTCCCACACCTCCCCCGACGGCAGCCGGCCGTGGGACCGGGCGGCCGCCGCGGGCTCCGAACGTCGCACCATCGGGGAGAACATCGCCTGCGGCCAGCGCTCCCCCGCCGAGGTCGTCCGCGGCTGGATGAACAGCCCGGGCCACCGTGCCAACATCCTCAAGCCCGACTTCACCCACATAGGCATCGGCCTCGCGGGCGGCGGCACGGCGGGCACGTACTGGACGCAGCTTTTCGGCCGCTGAAGGATCTTTTCCGCTTTCCTTCGCGTGACGTGCAACCCATCTGCCGTTCCTGCGCGTACAGATGGTGCCGGCGTTCGCATCCGCGGCGCGGTACACAGAGGGAACTCGGGAGAAGAATCAGATGGTCTCAGGAATGGTGGGCAGAGGTACGGCGCTGGGCGCGGCGCTGTTGGCCCTCCTCGCAGTCCCCGCACAGGCCGGCACCGCCGCGGCCGCGGATCTGCCGACACCCGACGACGCCGGTCTACAGGCGGTGCTGCACACGGCCCTGTCCCAGGGAGCCCCCGGCGCGATGGTGCGGGTCGACGACAACGGCACGGTCCACCGGCTGTCGGAGGGAGTCGCCGACCGGGCCACCGGGCGGGCGATCACCACGACCGACCGGTTCCGCGTCGGCAGCGTCACCAAGAGCTTCTCCGCCGTGGTCCTGCTGCAACTGGTGGACGAGGGCAAGCTCGACCTGGACGCTTCGGTCAACACCTATCTGCCCGGGCTGCTGCCCGACGACCGGATCACCGTGCGCCAGGTGATGAGCCACCGCAGTGGGCTGTACGACTACACCAACGACATGTTCGCGCAGACGGTCCCGGGCTTCGAGTCCGTCCGCAACAAGGTCTTCAGCTACCAGGACCTGGTCACCCTGTCCCTGAAGCACGCGCTCACCAACGCCCCGGGCGCGGCCTATTCGTACTCCAACACGAACTTCGTCGTCGCGGGCATGCTCATCGAGAAGCTCACCGGCCACTCCGTGGCCACGGAGTACCAGAACCGCATCTTCACGCCGCTGAACCTGACCGACACCTTCTACCTGCACCCCGACACCGCCATCCCGGGCACGCACGCCAACGGCTACCTCACGCCGGACGAGGCCGGTGGGGCCCTGGTCGACTCCACCGAGCAGACGGTGTCCTGGGCGCAGAGCGCGGGCGCGATCATCTCCAGCACGCAGGACCTGGACACGTTCTTCTCCGCGCTGATGAGCGGGCAGCTCATGTCCGCCGCGCAGCTCGCGCAGATGCAGCAGTGGACGACGGTCAACAGCACCCAGGGGTACGGCCTCGGCCTGCGCCGCCGTGACCTGTCCTGCGGTATCTCGGTGTACGGGCACACGGGCACCGTGCAGGGCTACTACACGTACGCCTTCGCCTCGAAGGACGGCAAGCGCAGCGTCACCGCGCTCGCCAACACCTCGAACAACGTGAACGTGTTGAACACGATGGCCCGCACGCTGGAGTCCGCGTTCTGCGGCAAGTCGACGACCGCGAAGCTGCGCGGCGCGACCTCCTCGGCGACCACCGTGGAGCGCCACGAGGACATCGCGCCGGGCATCGCCCGCGACTGACGCGCGAAGGTGCGGCCGGACCCACCCGTCCGGCCGCACCCCTCCGCCGGACAGGCCCCAGGCCGGACTCATGACTTCTTCAGGTCGGACCGGTAGGTCCGGTACAGGGCGCTGCCGTCGTCGCACCGCCTCGGGGGCTCGCTGCACTTCTGGCAGGTGAGCAGGTGGTCGCAATACGCTCGGTAACTGTGGGGGGCAAGCGTAGGGCGTTGCTGCGACATGACGTTCTCCCCGTGGACGGCGGCTGCGGCGCCCGCTATTGACCAATATTCAACAGCTTGATGAGCATAGGCGGAATGACCGGTCCCGGACCCGAGGTCGACGCAGGCTGGCCGAATACCACTCTCGCACCCTGATACTGGTGGCATGGGATTCACCGTCTTCATGACCCCGCCGGGACTGGTCATCCTGCTGACCCTAGCCTTCCGCGGGCCCCGCTCATGACCTTCGACGACCTCGTGGAGCGGGCCGCGGCGCTGGTGCGCCCCGGCCGGCGCGCGATCCTCGGGATCGCGGGGAGCCCCGGCGCGGGCAAGACGACGCTGGCCGAGCGCCTGGTCCGGGAGCTGAACGGCGACGCGCCCGGCCGGGTCGCGCATGTGCCGATGGACGGGTTCCATCTCGCGGACGTCGAGCTGGACCGGCTGGGCCGCCGGGACCGCAAGGGCGCTCCGGACACCTTCGACGCGGCGGGGTACGCGGCGCTGTTGGGCAGGCTGCGCGACGACGAGGAGGAAGGCATCGTGTACGCGCCGGGCTTCGAGCGGACTTTGGAGCAGCCGATCGCGGGCGCCGTCCCGGTCTTCCGCAGCGCCCGCCTGGTCATCACCGAGGGCAACTACCTCCTGCTGGGGGACGGGGCGTGGGCGCGCGTACGGTCGCGGCTGGACGAGGTGTGGTTCTGCGAGCTCGACGAGGAAGAGCGCGTACGTCGTCTCGTCGCCCGCCACGAGGAGTTCGGCAAGGACCACGACACGGCGGTGGCCTGGGTGCTCGGCACGGACCAGCGCAACGCCGGTCTGGTCGCCGCGACACGGGACCGTGCCGACCTGGTCGTCGGCGCGGAGGTCACCGCCGCCGTAGGTCCAGCGCGGGTTCCCCTCGGGCATCACCCGCGGGATTCCCGATCAGTGCGGTGAACGCCTCGGTGCGGATCGTCAGGCCCGCCGGTGTGTCCGCGAAGGTGGTGGCGAAGGGGCCCGGGGAGCCGTAGCGCACGGCGAAGACGTGCAGATCCTCCGGGGCACCGGGAGCCGGTCCGGCTTCGAGTGCCGTGGAGGTGACGAGGTGGCGCCAGCCCTCGTCCGGGTTGCCGTAGCCGCGCGGGTCCGCGGCCAGGGCGAACGCCGCCTGCTCCTGGGTCGTCTCGGAGCGGGCGTCGAAATGTTCCGCGCCGTCCGCCTGTGGATGTGTCAGCCTGAGCGGGCCTGCGGAGGTCACGGCGGCCTCGGCGGTCCTGCGCACCCGGTCCCCGTCGTCGGTGGCGTACGGCAGTCCGGCGAGCAGGTACGGCGTCCCGTCGAGGCGTTCGACGGCGACCGTGGTCCACAGGCTCGCGCCGTCGGTGACGTACAGCGACCTGACGTGGCGCAGGACATGGTCGCGGCCGACGACCGGCTTGGTGACGAGCTTGGCGCTCAGGCCGTCGCTCTCGAGGTCGCGCACCCGTACCTCGCCCATGGGGCGGCTCAGCAGGAAGCCGTCGACGGCCGGGCCGAAGCCGTGCTGGCGGTTGACGGCCGCGGGCAGGTAGTACGTGCCCGCCGCCTCGACCAGCGAAGGGGTCATCCGCTGGTCGAAGGCCACCGAGACCGTGCCCGCGCGCAGCTGATGCCGTGCGGGGTTCTTCGACGGCGTGCGGTGCCAGCGCGTGGCGTCCTGGATCTGCCAGACCAGCATGAACGCGAAGTGGCCGTCGATCGCGCCGTCCGGCCCGACCGCGTGCCGGCCCCAGCGGGTGTCGCCCCGGTAGCGGCCGAGGTCGGCGCCGATCCGGCGGCCGAAGTGGCGCAGCCCGAGCACGGCCTCGAAGCCGGAGTGCTGTTCGCTGTAGCGCGGTCCGCCGATGTCGAAGCCGCCCGCGGTCAGACGTGCGTCGAGATAGCGGGCGAGCGCGTCCCCGTCCTCGGCGAAGACCGGCTCCCCGCTGACCTTGTGGGCCTGAGCGAGGAAGGAGAGGGAGATCGGCCCGTAGTTGTTGTCGTACGCGCCTCCGTGCTCCGGGGGCAGCAGGGCGCCCCGGTCGCGGACGCGGCGGGCGCGGATCTCGTCGGCGTACAGGCTCATCGCCCGCGCACGGACCGACTCCCCTTCCTCCGTGGGGAGATGGCCTGCGAGCATCAGGCCGCCGACGACACAGCCGATGGCCTGGTTGCCGGCCTCCTGCGGGTTGAAGAAGGTCGCGTCGGTCAGCCAGCGCCAGTAGCCGTGCGCCAACTCGACCAGTTCGTGGCGGTCTTCGTCGGGGACGACCGGGTCGGCGGTGCCCAGGATGTTGACCACTTGGAGCAACGCCCACACCGTGCTCGGCCAGTCACCGATGGGGTGGGCGCCGTCCTCCAGTACGTAACGGGCGTACGGCAGTCCTGAGCCGCGCTTCCTCAGGTTCGGGTAGCCGGGGTTGTCCTGAGTGAAGACCCGTTCCCGCAGATGGAAGCGCAGGCCGCGGCCCACGGCCTCCGGCAGGCGCGGGTCCTTCGTGCGCTGCCAGGCGAGCGCCAGCAGGGAGGTGACGCCGAGCGAGGTGTCGCCGACGTCGTCGATCGCGGCGGGGTGTTCGAGGTTGCCCTCGGGGGTGATGCGGGCCAGGGCCTCCTCGGCGACCGCGGCGAGGACGGCGTCGTACGCGGCCGGTTCGTCCGGGAGGTCGTGCAGATGGCCGCGCTGGTAAGGGAGATACACGCCGCTCAGCCCTTCATGCCGGAGGTCGCCAGTCCCTCTACCAGCCTCTTCTGGAAGGTGAGGAAGCAGATGAGCGTGGGCAGGAGGGCGAGTGTCGACATGGCGAACATCGCGCCGTACGAGGAACCGCTGGTCTTGTCCAGGAACAGGGTCAGGCCCAGGGGCACGGTGAAGCGGTCGTTCTGCTGGAGGTAGACGAGCTGGCTGAAGAAGTCGTCGTAGGTCCAGATGAAGGTGAAGATGGTGGTGGTGACCAGGGCCGGGCGCATCAGCGGCAGGATGATCTTCCAGTAGATCTGGAAGGGGTTGGCGCCGTCCATCATGGCCGCCTGGTCGAGTTCGCGCGGGATGGACCGGATGAACTGGACCATGAGGAAGATGAAGAAGGCGTCCACCGCGAGGAACTTCGGCACGATCAGCGGCAGGAAGGTGTTGATCCAGGTCAAGTTGTAGAACAGCGTGTACTGCGGGATCAGCGTGGCCTGCATCGGCAGCATCAGCGTGCCGAGCATCAGACCGAACCAGATCTTCTTGCCGCGGAACTCGAAGCGCGCGAAGGCGTAGGCCGCCAGCGAGCAGGAGACCACGTTTCCGATCACCGCGCCGATCGTGACGATGAGCGAGTTGGTGATGTAGAGCGAGAAGGAGTTGCCGGAGCCGTTCCAGCCCTCCGCGTAGTTCTGGGTGTGCAGCTTGTTCGGGATCAGCCCGGGGTGGGTGAAGATCTCGGTGTCGGGCTTCACCGAGCTGCTCAGCATCCACAGCAGCGGATACAGCATGACCAGGGCCACGCCGATGAGCAGGGTGTGGGTCAGGATCCGGCGGGGGCCGGTGAGGGCGCGCAGCCGCTTCAGCGGTGACACGGCCGGGGTGATGACAGACATGGGGTACTTAACTCCTCACCGACGCTCAGTCGTCGTAGTGGACCCAGTAACGGCTGGCGATGAAGTTGACGGCCGTGAAACCGGCGATGACCAGGAACAGCACCCAGGCCAGCGCCGAGGCGTACCCCATCTGGAGGTCGGTGAAGCCCTTCTTGTAGAGGTAGAGCGAGTACAGCATCGTCGAGTTGAGCGGGCCGCCGGTGCCGTTGCTGACCACGTACGCCGGGGTGAAGCTCTTGAACGCGTCGATGATCTGCAGGACGACGTTGAAGAAGACGATCGGGGTGAGCAGCGGCAGGGTGATCTTGAAGAACCGGGTCACGGCTCCCGCGCCGTCGATCGCCGCCGCCTCGTACACGTCCTTGGGCAACTGCTTCAGGCCTGCCAGGAAGATGACCATCGGGGTGCCGAACTGCCACACGGCCAGCAGGACCAGCGTGTAGATCGAGGTGTCGGGGCTGGAGATCCAGTCCTGGCCCTTGATGCCGAACCAGCCGAGGAAGTCGTTGAACAGGCCGTCGCCGCCGAAGATCTGCCGCCACATGATGGCGATGGCCACCGCCCCGCCGAGCAGCGAGGGCAGGTAGAAGGCGGCGCGGTAGAAGCCGATGCCGCGCAGCGGGCGGTTGAGGACCATCGCGACGGACAGCGCGAGGGCCAGCTTCAGCGGTACCGAGACCGCCACGTACACCAGCGTGGCGTGCACCGAGTCCCAGAAGTTCGGGTCGTCGGTGAACATCCGGGTGTAGTTGTCCGCGCCGACCCACTTGGCCGGCGTCAGCAGGTCGAAGTCCGTGAAGGAGAGGTAGAGCGAGTCGAGCATCGGATAGATCGTCAGCCCGAACAGGCCGACGAACCAGGGGGCCAGGAAGAGGTACGGCCACCAGCCTCCACCGCGCCGTCGGGCGGCGCGTCGACGCATGCGTTCGCGTTCGCGCTGGTCGGCCGGGGTCGTGGGAGCCGTTGGCTCCTTGACGACCTCGTCGGTCTTGGTGGTGGTCATGCTCATCTCCCTGGCCCTTTCCCGGTCCTTCCGTGTACCGCGCGCCGGTGTCCTACTGCGAGAGGATCGACTGCGCCTGGTCGAAGAACTCGCTGAGCTGCGCCTTGATCGTCTTCTTGCCGAAGGCGATGGCGAGGTTCGACTGGAACAGCAGGTCCCAGATCTGGTCGGCGCCGTTCGGCGGCGGCTGGGGGGCGGGCAGCGCGTTGGTCGCCTTGCCGACCCGCTTGGATATGTAGTCGGCGATGTCCATGGACTTCTTGTCGGTGTCCGACAGTCCGGCGGAGATGAGGGAGCGGGCCTTGTCCGTCGGCGGGATGCCGCGCAGCAGCTGCATGTCCTTGATCGCCGTCTCGTCCTGCGCGAAGAAGCTCATGATCTTCACCGAGTCGGCGATGTGCTTGCTCGCCTTGGTGGCGCTCAGCAGCACGCCGCCGTTGACGAAGTTGCCCTCGCGCGCGCCGGACCAGTCGCCGTTCGGGGTGGGCAGGAAGTCCAGGACCGCGTCGGTGATCGCGCCGCCCGCGCCGTAGACGCCGGAGTCGAAGGTGAACAGTGTCTTGCCGATGACCACGCCGTTCTTGGTGAGGTCGTTGTGCGCGGCCGAGGTGATCGCGGCGGCCGGGGACGCCTTGTCCTTGCGCATCCCGGCCCAGAACTCCCACCACTCCTGGAGGGTGTCCGCGCTGAAGCCGAGCTTCTTGCCGTCCGTGGCGAAGAAGGACTGGCCCTTCTCGCGGGCGAAGACCTCGAAGGCCTGGAGGGTGCCGCCACCGCCGTCGTCGACGCCGAACTGCTTGCCGCCGCTCTTCTTGTTGACCTCGACCGCGATCTTCTTCAGGTCGGCCCAGGTCCATTCGCGGTCCGGCAGCTCCAGACCCAGCTTCTTCAGGCCGGTGACGTTGACCGTGAGGATGTTGACGCCGATGCCGGACGGGACGCCGTACAGCTTGCCGTCGACCGTGCCGGCCGCGAGCAGCGTCTTGGAGAAGCCGGTCAGGTCCAGGGACTTGCCGACGTACTCGTCGATCGGGGCGATGACACCCTTGCGGGCGTACTGGGCGACCAGCGCGGTGTCCATCTGCAGCAGGTCGGGGGCGCTGCCGCCGGCGACCTGGGTGTTGAACTTGTCGAAGTAGCCGTCGTAGCCGGAGTATCGCTCTTCGATCTTGATCTTCGGGTTGCTCTTCTGGAAGGTCGCGAGCGCTTTCTTGTAGGCGTTGTGGCGGTCGTCGCTGCCCCACCACGTCATGGTGAGCTTGCCGCTGGTGGTGCCGGCGCCGGTGCCTCCGCCGCAGGCGCTCAGCGAGCCGCCCATCGCGGCCGCCGCGGCGATACCGCTCGCGGTGCGGAACAGGGTTCTGCGCGAGATCTGGTGACCCACCGGGTCCTCCCCTGGAGTTGCGTGACGGATCCCCCGGCCGGTCAAGGCGGCGCGGGTCTGTTCCCTGGAGTCGCTTCCGGCGTGCGGCCTCGCCCGGCCACACCGCCCTGTCGGGTGGGAGTCCCCGGCCGTTGCTCCGGCCGTGACCTTACGAGCACGCCCTCGTACGGCTGCCGTACGGATCGCGTACGGCGGGACGCTCCCTCCGGAGCCGGGTTCCCGCCGGCTCAGAAAGCGCTTGTCCGGACATTGGCAGAAGCGCACGGAGTCCGTCAATGCTTGACCGGTGCACCGTCGGTCACGGTTTGAATTCCGCGTACCACCGCGAGCCGGGCAGCTCCCGCGACGGTGCCGCTGTCGCCGACCTCGCTGCACACCACCTCGGTGGGCCAGCTGAGCCGGGCGAGTTCGGCCCTGACCCCGGGCAGGAGCTGCGGGTTCGCGCCGATGCCGCCACCGAGGACGATCAGGCCGGGGTCCAGGACCGCGGTGGCCGCGGCGGCGAGCCTGCCCACCTCGCGGGCATGTCCGTCGACGAAGCGGCGGGCCGTGGCGTGGCCTTGGGCGGCGAGGGCGAAGAGCCGGGCCGCGTCCCGCGGCTCGGGCCCGTCCTGCGGAAGCCAGGCGGCGGCGACCCGGCGCAACAGGGCGCCCGCACCGGCGTAGCGCTCCATGCCCTCGTGCACGGACTCCTCGCCCGCGGCCCACGGGTAGGGCAGCCGCGCTATCTCGCCGGCCGCGCCGTTGCTCCCGCGCAGCACCTGGCCGCCGACCACGATGCCGAGGCCTATGCCGTAGCCGACCTGGAGGTAGCCGAAGGTGTGACGGCCCCGTGCGGCGCCCTCGTGGAGTTCGGCGAGGGCGGCGCAGTTGACGTTGTTCTCGATGTGGACGGGGATGCCGGGCGGCAGGCCCAGGGCATCGACTTCCGCCGCCACGGCGGGAGTCGCCGGTCGTGATCCCAGGCCGTCATGTTCGGTCGCCACATCGGGGACGGCGATCACGACGGCCCGCGGCGAGCCCGTGGGCAGCCCGTCGAGTACGTCGCGCAGGGCGTCGGCCGCTCTCGTACGACCGTCGGTGGCGCGGGCGATGAGGACGGTGCCGTCCAGGGCGCAGCCGCGGACTTCGGTGTGGGTGGAGCCGAGGTCGACGGCGAGGACGCAGCCGGCGGCGGGGCCCAGGCCGTAGACGGCGGCCGAGCGGCCGGTCGCGCCGTGGGCGGTGCCGGAACGCGTGGCGAGCGAGGCGGTCTCCAACTCGGCGACGGCCGCGGACACCGTGGGCTTGGACAGGCCCGCGAGGGCGGCGAGCCGGGGCCGGGTGGCGCTGCCCGCCGCGGCCAGCACGGCGAACACGGCGCCGGCGCTCTCGCTCAGCCGCGGGCCGTCCTCCAGGTCGTGTGCCACAGCTCCCCCACAGTTCGACGGATCGCGTCCATGCCTCTTGACGCACCCTACTTCGTTAGTTAATTTCCTAACGAAGTTCACGGTACTCGCCTGCCGTGGTCCGTCAGAGGCCCGTCCCGGGGCTTCCCGACATCTTCAACTCCCGTTCGTCCAGGCACGGTTCGCCCACCGTTCGCAGCTCAGTACTTCGCAGCTCAGTACTTCGCATCCCAGTACCGCGATCTCAGTACCGCGATCTCAGTACAGCGACGAAAGAGGTTCCGTGCAGGACTCCACGCCCCTCGTGGTCGGTATCGACGTGGGCGGCACCAAGACCCATCTCCGTGCCCGTGCCGGACGGAGTTCCGTCGCCGATCACGTCCGTACGAGCAGTGGATGGCGGCCGCACGACCCCGCGGGCGCCGCCGCGTGGCTCGCCGCACTGCTGCGCGAGGCTCTCCCGCCCGACACGTCCGCGTCCGCTGTGGCCGTGGGCGGGCACGCCTGCGAGACGCCTCGGCAGTGTGCGCAGATCCGCTCGTCTTTGGAGGCGGTCCTCCACGTGCCCTGCGTGGTGGTGGGTGACGCCGAACTCCTCGTTCCCGCCGCGGGGTTGGACAAGGGTGTCGGCCTCGTGGCCGGTACCGGTTCGGTGGCGGTGGGGCGACTGGCCGACGGCAGCCCCGTTCAGGTCGGCGGCTGGGGTGCGGCGCTCGGTGACGAGGGCGGCTCCGCCGGTCTCGTACGGGAAGCGGCGCGCGCCGCGTGGGCGGCGCACGACCGTGGTGAAGCCCCGGACGAACTCGCCCAGGGGCTCATCGCCGCGTTCGGGGTGGGTGAGGTGCCCGCCCTGGGCGCCGCGCTGGAGAGCGCCACGGATGTGTCGGCCGAGTGGGGTCGGCACGCGCCCGTCGTGTTCGCGGCCGCGGAGCGGGGTTCCCGGATCGCTCGGGCGGTGATCGCGGACGGGGGCCGGTCCCTCGCCGCGCTCGTCGTGCGGCTCGCCGAGCGCGGGGTCGCCGTCGACGACGTGGTGGTCGCCGGCAGCACCGTGCTCTCCCAACCCGCCCTGTACACCTCCTTCACGACGTCACTCACCGAGTCCGTACCCGGGGCACGCCCCAGGCCGCTGCGGGCGGCCCCGGTCGAGGGAGCCCTGGCCTTGGCGCATGCCCTCATATGAGGGGACGGGGTGGCGTGCTGCTCGTGGGGCGACCGGCACCCCGCGGGGCAGCGCGCGCTGCCGCGGTGTGGGGGCCGGACAAGTAGCGTGCGCCGGAGGCGCGTTCGCCCGTACAGCGGGCGCACAGGGTCGGCGCATTCGTCCGTACGACACTTCACCGCCCCCCGCGCTTCGCAGGCGTGACATGAATCAGCCGTAGATCTTCGCTCGTATGACTCGTCCTCACCACAGGGGCACAGTCGCTTCACGACTTCACCCGGCTGTCGGAGGACCCCACCATTCAGGAGAGGCACATCCATGCCGTCACCAGCCGGGCAGCAGTCCGTCCCCTCGGTCCCCGTCCGTGAACGCGCCCTGAACCGACGGGTGTTCCTGCGGAACTCGCTCGGCGCCTCGGCGGGGCTGCTGGCCGCTCCGACCGTCGTCACCTGGCTCGCCGCCGCGGACGCGAAGGCCGCGACGAGCCCCGCCGCCTTCGTGGACGACTACACCACCAACATCCTCACCAACCTGACGCCCGAGACCAACGCGGTGGTCCGGATCCTCGGTGGCATGAGCAAGGTGTGGAAGACCGGCGGTTCCTGGAACACGGGCACACCGCTCATGCCCGAGGTGCTGCGCGCCAACATGCGTTACTGCGCCCTCATCACGCACGCCCGCACCGACGCACAGGCGAAGGAGGCGTTCATCTACGACCGGCAGCACCAGAGTTACGCGATGATCGCCGGCCTGGGCCCGCTGGCCGGCCTGTACAAGACGGGCGCCAAAGCGGTCACCTCCATCACCAGCGCTCCTGACGGCACCCCTTCCGGCAAGATCAACGACGCAGTGCCGGCCGACGCTCCGGCGGGTTCCGCGCAGGGCGCCGGTTCGCACGACTCGGCGCTCGGCAAGGTCGCCGAGCTGGTGGACACGGTGCGCGGCCCGTACGCCTCCGGCAACCCGGCCAAGTACGCCTTCCAGTACCCGCGTCCGTGGCGCATGAACGAGAAGAGCGAGGTCGTCGACACGGGCAAGGTCGACGCGCTCGGCTTCCCGGTCTACGACTCCGACGTGATCGTCGCTCCGCAGCTGCTGTGGCAGCGCGGCACGACCGCGGCCGACGACGGCGGCTTCCCCAGCGGCCACACCAACGCCTTCCACCTGGCGGGGCTGGCGTACGCGTACGCGGTGCCCGAGCGTTTCCAGGAGCTGGTGGCGCGCGCCTACGAGCTCAGCCACACCCGGATCATGTCGGGCATGCACTCCACCGTCGACGTCATCGGCGGCCGGATCATGGCCACGGCCCTGGCCGCCGCCACGCTGGCCGACCCGGCCAACGCCGCCCTCAAGGCCGCGGCGCGTGCCCAGGCCGCCGCGTACTTCCAGCAGCGGACCGGTTCGACGGCGGACACCCTGTACGCCTACGCGCACTCGGCGGGCGTCGCCACCGACCCGTACGCCGACCGGGCCGCCAACGCCCGCGCGCTCACGCCGCGGCTGACGTACGTCCTCACCCGGCACGGCCACTCCGAGGGCATGACCGTGCCCAAGGGTGCCGAGGTCCTGCTGGAGACGCGGCTGCCCTACCTCTCCGCCGCCCAGCGCCGCGAGGTGCTCCGCACGACCGCCCTGCCGTCCGGGTACGTGCTGCTCGACGGCTTCGAGCAGTGGGGCCGGCTCAACCTGTTCGCCGCCGCGGACGGGTACGGGGCCTTCGAGGCCGACGTGAACGTCACCATGAACGCCGCCGACGGGGGTTTCAGCGCGGCCGACACCTGGCGCAACGACATCTCCGGGTGCGGTCGGCTGGTCAAGCGCGGCACCGGTGCGCTGACCCTGACGGGCGACAACGCCCACACCGGCGGCACCGTGCTGGAGGAGGGCGCATTGGCGGCCGGTTCGTCGGGTGCGCTGGGCTGCGGCGACGTGCGGGTGGACGGCGGGGCCCTGCGGGTGAGTGCGGCGACGTCCGTTCGCGTGCGCGGCAGCTACACGCAGGGGTCCGGCGCGAGCCTGGAGGCGACGCTCCGTGCGGGCCGCGTGCCCGCACTGTCGGTGGAGCGACGGGTGGTACTGAGCCGGGACAGCGCGCTCACGCTCCGGCTGGACGCCGACCGCCCGCCGGTCCCCGGCAGCACCGTCCCGGTGCTCCGGACGTCGTCGCTGCGGGGCCAGTTCGCCCGCATCACGGTCCAGGTGGAGGGATACCGGGCCGTGCCCGTGTACTCGGTGGACGGCCTGTCCGTACGACTCGTGCGGCGCTGACCCCGGACCTGGGGACGAGCTGAGCGACAGGACCCGTGGACCGTGCGTGAACGGTCCCCGGGTCCTCTTCGTACCCGTGCGCTTTCGGCCCCGTGCGCCGCGTCCGATTCCCGCCAGCCAAGGCGGCGGCCATGGCGCAGAGTGGACAGCGGAGACACACTTCGAAAGGACACGACCAATGCCGGTGTACACAACGATCGACAGCCCACTGGGCGAGCTGCTGCTGGTGGGCGAGGAGTCGGTCACCGCGAAGGGCGGCACGGCGCTGGTCTCGCTGTCCATGCCCGGCCAGAAGTCCGGCGCCGTCGTCCAGGACGGCTGGACCAGGAACGAGAAGGCGTTCGCCGAGATCGTCTCGCAGCTGCGCTCGTATTTCGACGGGGTGCTGACCAACTTCGACATCGAATACGTGAGCGGCGCGGGCAGCGACTTCCAGCAGCGGGTGTGGAAGGCGGTGGAGACCGTCCCGTACGGCACGACCGTCAGCTACGGAGAGATCGCCGCGCGGATCGGCGCCTCGAGGGCCGCCGTGCGCGCCGTGGGCACGGCGATCGGCGCGAACCCGCTGCTGCTCGTGCGCCCCTGCCATCGCGTGATCGGCGCCAGTGGGTCCCTCACGGGGTACGCCGCCGGTCTGGAGCGCAAGCAGCGGCTCCTGGACCTGGAGCACGCCCGCCCGGCCATCTGAGGATCGTCACCATCATGCACACGCTCGACACCACCCACCCGGCGGGTCCGGTCGCCGACCGCGTCGCGGCCGACGACTGGACCGCACTGACCGACGAGCTGAACGAGCACGGACACGCACTGACCGCTCGACTGCTGACCCCCGACGAATGCCAGGGGATCAGGGCGCTCTACGACGAGACCGACCGCTTCCGCACCACCGTCGACATGGCCCGCCATCGCTTCGGTTCCGGTCAGTACCGCTACTTCACCCATGAACTGCCGGACCTGATATGGGAGTTGCGCGAGGCGTTCTATCCGCGGCTGTTGCCCGTCGCCCGGGACTGGGCCGACAAACTCCGGCAGCCCGCCCCCTGGCCCGAGGACCTGGAGGAGTGGCTGGCGATGTGCCACGCGGCCGGGCAGTCCAGGTCCGCTCAGATCCTGCTGCGTTACGGGCCCGGCGACTGGAACGCGCTGCACCGCGATGTGTTCGGCGCGATGGTGTTTCCGCTCCAGGTCGTCATCGGCCTCGACACACCCGGAGTCGACTTCACCGGCGGCGAGTTCATCATGACGGAGCAGCGGCCCCGGGCGCAGTCGCGGGGATCGTCCACGACCCTCCCGCAGGGGCACGGGCTGATCTTCACCACTCGCGACCGGCCCGTCGCGTCCCGGCGCGGCTGGTCGACAGGACCGATGCGGCACGGTGTGAGCACCGTCCGTTCCGGGCGGCGACACGCACTGGGCCTGGTCTTCCACGACGCTGCGTGACCGTGTCGCGGAAAACGCGGTGGTGCCCCACCGAGCCCGCTGGTTAAGGTCGCCGGATGAGCTCACGTACCTTCCGCGTCACCGTCCGCGGCGTCTTCGACGGGCTTGGCGCGGAGCAACGCGCCGAGCTCCTGGCCCGCGCGTCCGAGCACGACGTGCTGCACGCCGCCTTCACCCCCGAGGGGCACCTCAGCTACGACCTCGCGGCCCGGCCCGCCTTCACGTTCCGGTTCCAGGACTCGGGAGAGGCGGAGGAGGACATCCTGGAGGCGACCGAGCGCGCCGAGGCCGCCGCGGAGGCGTGGCTGACCGAGCGCGGCTACGGATACAAGAACCTCAGGTCGAAGGCCGAGGACCTGTCCCAGGCCCCACTCGGCAAACGGCAGCGCCGCGCCGCCGCGCAGGGCGCCTAGGACGCGTTCGGCCGATCATCGACGCGCCCCGCGACCACGGGACCGGTTTTGCCGAATCGGCAACAGGCTTGGCTCGCGCCACACCGACCGCCGCATGATCGTCGGTAGTACCGGAGGCCGCATGGCGAACGGGCCGCTCCGGCCCCTTCGCCGCACCGGCCACGCGTTGAGCCCCCTGGGAGGACCCGTGCCGCAGTCGTCCGCACAAGACCGCATCCACCGTCTCGTCCCCTCGCCCGCCGGGCGGACCCATCTCGTGGAGCAGGGATCCGGCCCACTGGTCCTGCTCGTTCATGGTTTTCCGGAGTCCTGGTACTCCTGGCGCCACCAGCTTGCGGCACTCGCCGCGGCCGGCTACCGGGTGGTCGCCATCGACGTCCGCGGCTACGGCCGCTCCTCCAGGCCCGAGGCGCCGACCGCGTACCGGATCCTCGAGCTGGTGGAGGACAACGTCGCCGTGGTGGAAGCCCTGGGTGAGGAGTCCGCGATCGTCGTCGGACACGACTGGGGTGCGAACATCGCCGCCGTCTCCGCCCTCGTCCGGCCCGACGTGTTCCGCGCGGTCGGACTGCTGAGCGTGCCCTACGCCCCGCGCGGCGGCCCGCGCCCCAGTGAGATCTTCGCGCAGATGGGCGGGGACGAGGAGTTCTACGTCTCCTACTTCCAGGAGCCCGGCCGGGCCGAGGCCGAGATCGAGCCCGACGTCCGCGGCTGGCTCGCGGGCCTGTACGCGGCGCTGTCCGCCGACACCATGCCCGCACCCGGCGCGCCGGACCCGCACTTCGTGAGCCCCGGGGGTGCGCAGCGCGACCGCTTTCCCACGGGGCGGCTCCCCCACTGGCTCGACGAACGCGACCTCGATCTCTACGCGGGAGAGTTCGAGCGGACCGGGATGACCGGGGCACTGAACCGCTACCGGAACATGGACCGGGACTGGGAGGACCTGGCCGACCACGACGGTGCGCCCATCACCCAGCCCTCGCTGTTCATCGGCGGTGGTCGGGATGCCTCCACCACCTGGCTGGCCGACGCGATCGCGGCCTACCCCACCACCCTGCCGGGTCTGCTCTCCTCCCACCTCCTCGACGACTGCGGCCACTGGATCCAGCAGGAACGGCCCGAGGACGTCAACCGCATCCTGATCGACTGGCTCACCCGGGTCACGAGCGACAAGTGACGTTTCCGACCGGGGCAACCTCTCGATCGGGTGACTCACCTAGGGCGAGTGGATCGAACGCCACCCGGGACCTCTCCCTGCGGGGCGTCTGCTCCATCTCGACCACGTCGTCCGACAACGGCCGCCCGAATCCGATATCCGACCGCCTTCTCCTCGCCGCGGTCGCACGGACCTCCAAGTAACGTCCACAGGCGGGGAGTTGATGTGGTAGGTGCGCCGAGCACGGCGTCGCTAGGCGCGGGTCGATGCCCGGACGTTCAGTGCGACGGGCAGGGTGCGCACGGTTCCCGGTGACGTCTCGCCGGACAGGATCTCGCAGAGCAGGCGGGCGCATTCGGCTCCCATCGAGCGCGGGCGCAGATCGATCGCGGTGATCGGCGGCTCCGCCGTACGCATCGCGGAGCAGTCCACGCAGGACGCCAGCAGCAGGTCCCCGCCCACGGTGCGGCCTGCCGCGCGCAGTTCGGGCAGCACGGCCGCGGCGGCGCCGTCGGGAGCGCACACGACGGCGTCGGTCCCGGGTTCCTGGGCGAGCAGGTCCCGCGCGATAGCCCGCAGTGCCTCGGGGGTGGCACCGACCGGCGCCTTGCGCAGGACGAGGGGGACATCGTGGTCGGCGCACCAGCGGGCGTGGGTCCGCTGGAGGGTGAGGGACCAGTCGGAGGTGGCTTCGGAGGCGATGAGCGCGGGCCGCCGGGCACCGGAGTCGCGCAGATGGTCCAGCAGTTCGGTCATCGACGCCTCGTGGTCGGAGCGGACCACCCCGGTCGGTTGCTGGTCACCGGCGTACCGCTCGGCCGTCACGACCGGCAGACCGGTGTTCATCAGGTGCCGGACCACCGGGTCCTCGGGGGCCGGGTCGCACAGCACCAGCCCGTCCACTTGGGGCGGCGCCGTGCCGTGCCGCGGCAGATGGCCGGAGGACAGCAGGGTGACGTTCAGGCCCGCGCCCGCGGCCCGCTCGGCCACTCCGAACACGAACGCCATGGAGTACTCGGCACTCGTCAGGAACTCCGGGAAGTAGAGCGCGACGGTGTCCGTGACGGAGGTGCGCAGGCTGCGGGCGCTGCGGTTGGGCGCGTAGCCCAGCCGCCGGGCCGCCTCCAGCACGGCCTCCCGGGTCGGTCCCGACACCCGGCCGTGACCGCGCAGGGCGTCCGAGGCCGTGGTCTTGGAGACCCCTGCCGCGCGCGCCACGTCGGCGATCGTGGGCGGGGTGCCGGGGCGGGGCGGGGTGCCGGGGCGGGGCGGTGGCACGGCCGCGGATCCGGGGGTCGGCATCACCCGTGTCACCAGCCGTGCGTCAGTACGTCGTCCAGGGCGTCGGCGAACACGTCGGCGCTCTGCCGGGTCAGACACAGCGGCGGCTTGATCTTCAGCACGCACTGCCGGTCCGAGGTCGGCTGGACGATCACGCCGAGTTCTCGCAGCCGGTCGCAGATCGCGGCCGTCTCCTCGGTCGCGGGTTCCAGGCTCTCCCGGTCCCGGACGAACTCGACGCCCAGATACAGCCCCGAGCCGTGCACCGCGCCGATCAGTGGGTGGCGCTCGGCCAGTTCGAGCAGCCGGTCCTTCAGGTAGGCGCCGATCTCACGGGCGTTGGTCTGAAGGTCCTCGTCGCGCAGTGCGTCCAGGACGGTGAGACCGACCACCGAACTGACCGGGCTGCCGCCCGCGGAGGAGAAGAAGTAGCCCTGCGTACGGTAGGCGTCGGCGATCTCGCGTCGGGTGATCACCGCGCCCAGCGGATGCCCGTTGCCCATCGCCTTGGCGACGGTGACGATGTCCGGCACCACGCCCTGCTGTTCGAATCCCCAGAAGTGCGAGCCGAGCCGGCCGTAACCGACCTGGACCTCGTCGGCGACGCACAGGCCGCCGACGTCGCGGGTGGCTTCGTACACCTGCCGGAGATAGCCGTCGGGGAGGGCCATGCCGCCCGCATTGCCGTAGTACGGCTCGCACACGAAGGCGGCCAAGGGGCGCCCCTGGTCGGCCAGTTCACGGATCGTGGCGGCGGCTTCGGGAGCGTACCGCCGCGCCTGCGGTCCCCGGTGACGGCCCCGGTAGGAGTTGGGAGCCGCGACGGTGTGCACCCACGGCGGCCGCGAGGCGAGGGCGTTCGGGTTGTCGGCGATCGAGGTCGACACCGCGTCGCTCGCGTAGGTCCAGCCGTGGTACGCCTCCTCGACCGCGACCACGTCCTGTCGTCCGGTCGCCGCCCAGGCGAGCCGGAGCGCAAGGTCCACGGCCTCGGAACCACTGTTGACCAGGAACACGGTGTCCAGCTCGGCCGGGAGGAGTCCGGTGAGCCGCTCGGAGAGCTCGACCACCGAGGCGTAGTGGAAACGGGAGTTGGTGTTCAGCCGCTGCCACTGCCGGTGCACGGCTTCGCCGAGCCCGGGGTGGCCGTGGCCGAGGATGGTCACGTTGTTCAGCATGTCGAGGTAGCCCCGGCCCCGGGTGTCCACCAGATGGTGCCGCCAGCCGCGTTCGATCTGCGGCGGCGTCTCGAAGTAGTGCTCCTGGACGGTGGCGAAGGATTGCTCGCGCCGCTCCAGCAACTCCGCCTCAGCGACGGCCTGTTGGGCATCTCGAACGGAGAGCGGCGCGTCGTCGGGAGCGGCGGACGGCGCGTCGGGAGCGAGGAAGAGGCGGGTCGGGTCCGGGCACAGCTCCAGCCATCCGGCGGCCAGGTCCGGCGCCGCGAACCGTGGCGGTCGGCCTCCGGTGGCGCACGGCCGGGAGAGCTGGACGCCCAGCACTCGTACGCCCTCTCGGGCGGCCACCGTTCCCAGCGGTTGCCCGGAGGCGACGGGACCCGGCTGGACCTCTCCGCCGACGCCCTCCAGCAGCAGGTCGAGGCCTCCCGTGTGCAGCGTCACGCCGGTGTCGCCGTGCCGGGTGACCGTGCCCGCCCAGGGTGCCCGTATCTCCGCCGGACCGGCGAGGTGGAGCTCCACGCCGAGTGCGCAGGTCGCGGCCGGGACGGAGTCGTCGACGATGGTGCGGGTCAGCCGGAATTCGCCGTGCCGGGTCCCTACCGCCGTGTGGCCCGCCGTCAGAGCGGCCCGGGCCAGGGCGGTTTCGGCGTCGGGCGCCAGCCAGCGTCCCGTGTGCAGCTCCTCGCTCGACACGGACAGGTCGAGGCTCGCCACGTCGTCCGGCAGGCCGGGCAGCAGCGTATGTTCGGCCACCGGCAGGAGCTGCGCCGACGGGCGGCCGAGGGCGTGCCTCAGCTGCGCCGTCATCACCTCGGCCGGGACGGACACCGCGGCCTCGAACATCGCCCATTCGCGGTCCAGCGCCACCGAGGCGTAACTGTTGCCGGGGTCCAGCAGGGTGTCGTACTGGCCGCTCACCACCATGACGGAGGTCCGCAGCACGACCAGCGGCCACAGCGCGTCCACTTCCTCGTTCGCGAGCGGTCGCGCCGCGTGGAAGGCGTGCACGGCGGGCAGCACCGACGCCGGTCCGGCCCCGTGATGATGGAGCACGGATGCGCAGGTGACCGCCAGTTCGGCCGCCGTCCAGCCGAGACCGAGGTCACCGAAGTCGATCACGCCGACCGGCATCCGGCGGCCGTCCGGCGCCGGTTCGCAGACCACGTTGTTGTCGGTGACGTCACCGTGGATCACCTGCACCGGCAGGCGGTCCGCGTACGGCTCCAGCAGGGTGTGCGCGGCTCGGGACGCGCACAGCACGCGGGCAGCTCGTTCCTGGTCGGGCAGGTGGGGAGCGAGCGTCTCGACGACGGTGAGCGCGTTGCGCAGGTCCCACAGCAGGGGTCGTTCCTGCTCCACGCCCGCGAAGTCGGCGAGCCCGGCCACGACACGGCCGGCGAGTCCGCCCAGCCTGGCCACGACCGGTGGTGCGAGATAGCGGCTGTCCATGATCGGCTCACCGGGCACATAGTCCAGCAGACGGCATACGAGATCCGCGCCGCCCGCGCTGAGCCGCTGCACCACCTCGCCGTCGACGCCGGCGTGGGCTCGCGGCAGCCTCAGCCAGGACATCACGTCGGACAGGCGCTCCACGGCCGCACACTGGGCGCGCAGCGCGGCCGGGTCCGAGGCGGGGTTGGCGATCTTGAGGACGTAGTCCCCCGTCCCCGTACGCACGCGGTAGTTCCGGTCCTGCTGACTGCCCAGGTCGTGGACCGTTCCCGTCACCCCGAACCGCTCCGCGAGCACCGCCGACACCTCGGCTTCGTCGACAGGACCGATCGGCCGCACCAGCCAGTCGGCGGACGGAATGCCCATGGGGTCGCTCGCTTCTGTTCGGCACGCCGCACGCGCGCGGGGGCCCGGCGTAAGGGGTGCCGGAACGTTCCGGCAACCGTAGGTTCGCCCGCTGAGATGTGTCAACGATTCCGTGGGCGGCCCGTGGGCGAGCCGTGGGCGATCCCATAGCCGCCGCGTAGCCACCCCGCAGCCGCCCGCGTAGCCGCCCCCATGCGGAAACGGCCGGGAATCGTCGATCGTGAGCCGGGTGGTCACAGGGTTACTCGCCGCCGCCTTCGTGGTCGCCTCGTCGGCCGTGCGGGCGGCGGACGCCGGCCTCGGGTCACCTCGTCCCGCTGAAACACATCAGCCGAAGTCCCCTGGAGTCGGAAGAGCGGCGCGGGGACGCTGTCGGCGAGGAGCTGGTAGCCGGCCGGATCGAGGTGGAGGTGGTCGCCGTCGTCGATCGCGGTCAGGAGCCGGGCCGGTCGCCGGGGGTCCCGGGCCGCCCGGTCGAATGCCCGTTCGACAGCCCGGCCAGCAGCACCTCCAATGCCAGCGCCGTATCAGGATGAAGACCGAGCAGCGCCGCCCCGGACGGGCCAGGTGCCGTCGTCCGCCACGTACCGTCGCAGCCCAGTAGCCCGGCCACCGCGTCGCACGTCGCGGGGTGGGCGGCGAGCAGCGCGGCACCGCGGTTGTCGTCCGCGCTCCGCGCCGAGGCCGGGGCCTCCGGCGCCGGCTGCGCCCGCCACGGCGGCACCCACGCGTCCAGCGCCGCCAGCCGGCCGGGGAAGATCCGTCCGGCCTCCCGGATCAGCAGCGGGGCCAGCTCGGTGCCGCTCGAGCGCAGGGTGGTGATCAGGGTGGGCAGCCACGGCAGGAGCACCGGGTCCGGCAGCCGTCCGAATGCGTTCGACACCGCTTCCACGACGAAGTCGGTGAGGGCCGGGACAGGCTCCAGGGCGTGCACGAAGCCGCTGAGGTAGCGCGGATAGGCGGGCACCACCAGAGGGTTGCCGAGCAGCTCGTCGCACCTTGTCCGAAGGTCCGCGCGGGAGAGGTTCCCGAGCTGTGTCTGCGCCGCCCACAGCAGCGCCGTCTTCGAGGGGTCCGCCGGATGCGACTGGCCGACGGCCAGCTCCAGTTGGGTCCGGTCGCAGCCAAGCGACAGCGCCAGGCTCTCCATGCTGAACAGGAAGCCCAGCATCGCCGCGACGTGACGGACGGTGGCGTCCTCGTCGGTGAACGCCGTGGGCAGCAGGGTGCAGTAATGCGCGTACCCGGTCTTGACGAAGGACTCGATCCATGGGGGCAGCGTCGGCTCGTTGGTGCGGTAGTACGCCAGCAGTCGGCGAACCCGGCGCAGTACCTCCGGCGCGCCGTCGACGCTGCGTTCGGTCGCCAGCACCTCCAGGGCACGGGTGCCCAGTTCGTCCGCGAGGCGGCGGCTGCGCAGGTACAGCGTGGCGTCCTCGACGGTCCCCAGAACCGTCGCCGTGGTGGCCTGCGGACCGTACGCCGTCCGGCGCAGACGCTGTTCAAGGACCTGTTCGATGCTGACGCCCTCGTAGCCGAGCTCGATGAGCGCGCGCTGGTGGGTGCCCAGCGCCAGGTCCCACGACTCCTGGATCGACCGCTCCCCCAGCTTCCGCTCGCCCATGATCGGCCGCGCGGCGCCCTGGGGCAGCAGATGGCGGAGCATCCACAGCACGTCGGAGCAACGCTCCAGTTCCGGCTGGGCGGCTATGTTCAGCAACGCCCTTTGCACGCCGCGCTGTTGGAGCTTGAGGTTCAGCGGCGCGAGCCGGTCGTGCACGTCGCGCGCCAGCGGTGGCAGCGCGTCGTAGCCGACCTGGCCGACGCGGTCGCCGCCCATCATGATCTCCACGAGCCGCCGCACATCGCGCCGGCCCGGCACGATGTCCTTCTCGATGCAGGTGACGGCCGCGTCCTGGAAGTCGTACGGCGTCGGCCTGGCCCGGTCGCGCATCCCGGCCAGCAGGATCGACGTCTCGAACACGGCGATGGCGTCGGCGGTGGAGGCGAGGTAGCCGTTGCGGCGCGCAGCCCGCACGATCTCCACGGACCAGCCGAGCAGTTCGTCCTCGTCCAGCCGGTCGAGGACGGGCGGCCGCCGCAGGAAGCCGGTCAGTTTGTCCGCGGGTGGGAGCGCCGGTGCCGCAGCCGCCGCGGCCACGGTCTTCTTCGCCCTCGACTTCTTCGCGCCCGCCTGTCCCGCCAGACGGTAGGGCTTCACACGGGTGCGGCTGACGTTCTTCGCCCAGACGGTCGCGGCGATCGACACCGAACCGGCGGCGAGGCCGAACTGTGCCTCGATCGCCGCGTGGCTGGACGGGATCAGGCCGTGCTGCCACTTGGTCGCGCTGCGCGGGGCGATCTCGAAGGTGTCGGTGCCGTGGACGCCGAACTCCTCGACCCGGCTGGCCGCGTGGAAGGCTCCGCAGACATAGAGGCAGTCGTCGGGATCGGTGCCGGTCGCGGTGAGGTGCTCGCGCATCCTGGTCCACATGTAGCGCTCGCGGTCCTCGTCCACCCGCACCCGGTGCGGGTCGCCGGGTGCGAGGCGCCGGAAGAGGCTGCCGATCAGGAGCATCACCTGGCGGTAGGTGTCGTGGTCGCTGTCGCCGAGCGGCAGTTCGACGTACTGGTGCCACCACTCCGACCAGTGCCGCACCCTGCCGTGCCGCAGCAGGTGTTCCTCCAGTTCGGCGAAGCGCGGGCGCAGGTCGCCGATCTCCACGCCGACCGCGTCGCCGTGCAGCGCGGCCTCCTCCTCGACGGGCGGGGCGTCGGGGTCGGCGGGCTCACCGGCGTGCGTGCCGCGCGCGTCCCACTGGAAGACGTGGTCCGAGGAACGGTCGACGAGGACGAGTTCGACGCCGGGCGTGTCCAGTGCGTAGGCGATCGCCTGGTACTCGGCGGAGGCCTCGGTGATCGGTGCGACCACCGACAGCGGCGACCACTCGGCCGGGAAGCCGTCGATCTCGGTCGCGAACGCCTGGACGGCCACCGGGAGCCTGCAGTTGCGCAGTTCGGCCAGCAGCGGCGCCATGTCCTCACACAGCTCCAGGTACACGACCTTCGGCTGTTTCTCGCGCAGCCGGCGTGCCATGGCCAGCGCCGAGGCGGGCGAGTGGTGGCAGACGGGGAAGATCTCCAGGGGCTCGCGCACCGCGCGGTCGACGTCCTCGACGATGCCGAGGAGGATGCCCTCCAGCGCGTCGGGCCCGTCGGCCAGCGTCGTGGCGGCCCCCTGCAACTGCGCGCGCAGCGCTTCGAAGGTGCCCTCGTGCGTACTCGCGTGCGTGCCGCTCATAGTCCCGTCCTGGGTGCTCTCGTGCGCGCCGTTCACGGTCCCGTCCCGCGTGCTCTCGTGCCGGCCGCTCATGACAGGGTGGCGATCGCGTCGCGGCCGCCCTCCAGGAACTCCGGCCAGCATCCGCCCTCTTCCTTGCTGCGGGGCTCGACCACGCCGTGCAGGTACTTGTTGAGGATGGCCAGGTCCTCGGGCTCGCGCCGGGCCAGTGACCCGACGAGCGAGGAGGCCAGGGTGTGGGCGGTCAGGGCGCGTTCGCCGAAGAAGTTGCTGTGCAGGATCGCGTCCTCGAGTACGCCGATCTGCTCGGCGGTGGACAGCGCGGACTCCAGCTTCTCGTCGTCGCTGCCGGCCGCTGCCGCGGAGGCGCGCAGGTCGGCGAAGCTCTGCAGCAGCACGTCGAGCAGGGTCGGCGGCACGTCCAGCTCGATCTGGTGACGGCCCAGCAGTTCCTCGGTTCGGAAGCGGACGATCTCCGCCTCGCTCTTCTTGTTCGTCACCACGGGGATGCGTACGAAGTTGAAGCGGCGCTTGAGCGCCGAGGACAGGTCGTTGACTCCCCGGTCGCGGCTGTTGGCGGTGGCGATGATCGAGAAGCCGGGCTGGGCGAAGACGATGTTGTCGCTGTCCAGCTCCGGGACCGAGATGTACTTCTCGGACAGGATCGAGATCAGCGCGTCCTGGACGTCGCTGGTGGAGCGGGTGAGTTCCTCGAAACGGCCGATCGCGCCGGTCTCCATCGCGGTCATGATCGGCGAGGGGATCATCGACTCCCGCGACTGGCCCTTGGCGATGACCATGGACACGTTCCAGGAGTACTTGATGTGGTCCTCGGTGGTGCCGGCCGTACCCTGCACCACCAGCGTGGAGTTGCGGGAGATCGCGGCGGACAGCAGCTCGGCCAGCCAGCTCTTGCCGGTGCCGGGGTCACCGATGAGCAGCAGACCGCGGTCGGAGGCCAGTGTGACGATGGAGCGCTCGACGAAACCGCGGTCGCCGAACCACTTCTGCGAGACCTCCCGGTCCAGACCGTCGGAGCGCTCGGAGCCCAGGATGAACAGACGGACCATCTTCGGGGACAGCCGCCAGGAGAAGGGCTTGGGGTTGTCGTCGATGGACTCCAGCCAGTCCAGTTCCTCGGCGAACTTGATCTCGGCGGGGGCGCGCAACAGGTCGGACATCACAGGGCCTTTCTGAACGGGAAAAAGCTGAGCGAGAAGTGTCTGAGCGGGCGACAGGCCCTAAGCGAGGAACGTCTTGAGCTCGTGGACGAGCTTGCGTATGTGGCCGGAGAGCACCGGCGTACCGAGGTCCTTGAAGCGCTCGCGGAACCACGGGTTGACGCTGCCGCGGCCGGAGCTGGTCACCGAGCCGACCGGGATGAACTTGGCTCCCGAGCGGTGGATGGCCGCCATGCTGTCGAACAGCGGCTCGGACCGCCATTCGTAGAAGTCGGAGATCCACACCACGACGGTGTTGCGGGGCTCGGCGATCTTCGGCTGGGCCAGGGCCATGGCGACCGTGCCGTCGGTGCCGCCCCCGAGGTTGGTGCGCAACAGGGTCTCGAAGGGGTCGTGCACCCATGGTGTGAGGTCGAGTGCCTGGGTGTCGTACGCGATGAGGTGGACGTCCACCTTCGGCAGCCCGGCGAATATGGACGCCAGGATGGTGCAGTTCACCATGGAGTCGACCATCGAGCCCGACTGGTCCACGACGACGATCAGCCGTTGGGGCGTCGTCTTGCGCGCGGTGTGCCGGTAGTAGAGGCGGTCGACGTACAGCCGCTCCTCCTCCGGGCTCCAGTTGGTGAGGTTCTTCCAGATCGTGCGGTCGAGGTCGAGGTTGCGGAAAACCCGCTTGGGCGGGACCGAGCGGTCCAGCGCGCCCACCGTGGTCTTCTCCACCTGGGTGCGCAGCACTTGGGCGACCTCGTCGACGAATCGGCGGATCAGGGCCTTGGCGTTGGCCAGGGCCACGCCCGAGAGGTTGTTCTTGTCCCGCAGCAGTTGCTCGATCAGCGACATGCTCGGGGTCAGCTGCGCGGCGAGCTTGGGGTCGGCCAGCACCTCGCGCAGGCGCATCCGTTTGACGAGGTCGGCCTCGATCGCGCCGAGTTCCGGGCCGATCGCCGGAATCAGCCGGCTGCGGTCGGGGGTCGTGCCCGGGCCGCCGGTGCCGGTCGGGCCGACCCCGGGTCCCGCCGTGCCTGCCCCGGATCCCGCGCCGGCGCGGCCGCCGCGCAGTTCGCCCGGCTTGCAGCCGAGTGCGCGCTCCAGCCAGCCCGCGTCGGACTGCCAGCGCGCCAGCTGTCCGGCGGTGACCGTGCCGGAGCCGGCGGCGAAGACGTTGAGCAGCACCTTCGACACCAGTGCCGCGCGTCGTACTTCGGCGGCCCGGACCCGGGCCTCGTCGTCGTCGGCCTCGGGCACCATCAGCCCGTCGAAATCGGCGGCCAGTTCCGGATGGCGCTGCACGATCGAGTCGACGGAGGCGCCCGGGTCCAGCAGCGCGGACGGCAGACCGATGTCCTCGACGACGGCGAGGCTCGCCGACTCCAGCGTGGCCTGCTCCTCGGGGTCGAAGAGCCGGGCGAGGAGCCGCCAGTACAGGACCTGACGGCGGTTGTCGTGGGGGTCCGCTTCGGGGTGGGGTGAGGTCGTCGCGTCGGTCATTTCCGCAGCAGCCTTCCGGCGCGCTCCCGCAGCACGGCCACGGCGTCGGTGGCGGCCTTCTCGGCCTTGACGCCGACCTTGTCGGCCGTGCCCCCGGCCCATGCCCCGGCGTGGAACGCGACGGGCTTCTTCCGCACGGTCGTCTCGACGGCCAGCGGCTGGACGCGATACGTTCCGGCGTCCCACCGGAGCAGCCCTATGCAGGCGTTCGACGTCGCGACGGCCTCGGGGGTGAGCGGGCCGGCGGTCGGAACGCGGTCGGTGTCGACGGCGAGAGGGTGTCCTGCGACCGTGAACGTCAGTGTCTCGTCGTCCTTCCGGGCGGCGTAGCCCTCCAGGAACACGGGGACGGCGATGCGCGTCGGGTGCCGGTCCAGCGGTGCGGTCGCCGGGTCAGTGGCGGTGGGCAGGGCGACGCGGGCGGTGGTGAAGGCGTCGGCGGGCTCGCTCGGGTGGGCGTGCTCGTCGCTCCAGATCAGGTCGCCCTCGGCGGTGACCGGCATGTCGGTGAGCTCCATCGAACGGCCTTCGCCGACGGCTGCCAGGAGCGACATGTGCGGGCGCAGCAGCTGCCAGAGGCCGGCTCCGACGACCGTGTCGGGCTTCGGCACCGACACGGTGGCGCGCACCAGGCCGGGCGCGGAGCCGTCGGCGGGTTCGAACACCGCGTGGACCTGGGCCTGTGCCGCGGTCGCGTGTTCCTGCAGGTCGACTCCCAGGGGCAGCAGACGACCGGTGGCGGTACCCGGCGCGGGCGCCTCGGCGGCACCGGGCAGCGTCAGCAGCATCCCGCGTGACCAGAGGTCGCCCCAGCGGCGTGCCGGGATCCTCTCCAGGGCCGAACCGGGGCAGGACGCGGCGAGTTCGGCGGCGAAGCCGTCGAGGAGCGTCGCCGGCCGGCGCAGGGACGGGTCCGGAAGCATCGCGGAGACGACCTGCGCCGCCCCGGACACCACCTCGTGGTCGATGCCCTGCCATCCGGCGCGGGCGAGATCGCAGAGCCAGGCGCGGGCGGCGGCGAGCAGGTTCGCCGCCTGCTGCCCGCCGGTCACCGGGACGGCCTCCTCGCCGCGGGGGCGACCGGTCGCCTCCGTGACGCGGGTCATCAGTGCGTCGTGGACGGAGCCGAGCAGTGCGGTGCGGGCGGCGGCGAGGGCGACGAAGTGGTCTTCGCCCGCTGCTCCGGCCGCCGCCTTCGCCGCCGCCTCGGAGACCCGGGCGGCCAGCGGTGTCCCCGCGACGGCGTGCGCGAGCTCGGTCAGACCGGCGGCCTGGGCGGGTTGGGGACGCAGCAGGCCCGCGACGAGAGCCTGGTCGAAGGCGTCGACGGCCGCCAGCGCTTCGTCGAGCCCGGCGATGGTGTCGGAGAGCAGGTCCGCGCGCATCACGCCACCGCCCTGGTCGGCGGGAACCACTGCATCTCCGGCAACGGCGCGGTGGTCGGGGCGAGTTCGAGATAGGCCAGGTGCCGCAGGAACCGGCTGAAGACGGGCGCGGCGGCCTTGGTGTCTCCCTGCGCCGGCCGTGTGTTGCCCATGACGTGGGCGATGGTCTGTCCGCTCGGCTCGCCGTCCGCGAGCTCGACCCTCAGATAGCGGGCGACGCGCTCGGCGCCGTACTGCAGTACCGCCTCGTTGATCAGGGCCCGGATGTGATTGCAGAACATGCCCCGCGCGCCGCCGCAGGGGCGGTTGTTGTTCGTGCTGCAGGCGAACGCGTAGGTGCCGGCCGCGACCGACGAGACGTAGACCCGCTCGATGTCCGAGCCGCTGGACACCACGCCCTGGAGGCGTCCGTCGGCCAGTTCGACGAACGGCACCTTGGCGAGCTTTCGCGGCCGCGCGGGCACTGTCACCCGTGCCGTGCTCGACCTCTCCCAATCCGACAACGCACCATCTCCTATGCATCAGAGGGGACTTCCGCGCCACGTCGGCGGGACACGACTGAACATAGCGGCGACCACTGACAACGCCGTTTTCGAGAAGGCTCTGGACAGGCTGCTGAGCGGCATGCGCCCCTACCTGTTCGGCAATTCCCTCCGGATCCTCCGTTCCGATGACCTTCTCCAGGAAGTCACCCCCGCCGTCTACTCGGCGCCGGCCAGCTGGGCCCGGAAGAAGTCGGTCAGCTTCTCGACCGCGGGTCCGACGTACTGCTCCTTGTCGTAGAGGTCGACGTGGCTGGCGCCGTCGATCCAGTGGAGCTCCTTCGGGGCGCGGGCGTTCTGGAACGCTTCCACGCTCATCCAGGAGGTCACCGCCTCGCGTCCGACGATCATGAGGAGCGGGCGCGGCGCGATCAGGTGGACGAAGCGGAAGGCGTCGAAGAAGGCCATGCGGTCGACGCTGGACCAGGTGAAGGACTTCGCCGAGCGTGGGTGCTGTGCGCGGTCGGAGCAGTAGTGCTCGCAGCCCTCCACGGCGTGCCGGCCCCCCAGCACGCGGGCCTGCTCGGCCGTGTCGGGGAAGAGGGGGAAGGTCTGGACTCCCTCACCGCGGGCCTCGGCAGTGCGTGCGGCCGCGGCCGCGGCGAGCATGCCGTGGAAGACGGCCGGATCCTCGGCGCCGTCGGCGCCGTCGCGGAACTGGCGGGCGATGTCCACGGCGCTGACGGTGCCGACGGCCTTGATCCGGTGGTCGGACGCCGTCGCGCTGAGGACGTAGCCGCCGGAGGCGCAGATGCCCAGCGCTCCGATGCGGTCAGCGGCTACATCGTCACGGGTAGTGAGGTACGAGACCGCTGCCTTGATGTCCTCGACCCGGTGGGCCGGGTCCTCGAGGCCGCGCGGCTCGCCCTCACTCTCGCCCTGGTAGGCGGCGTCGAACGCGAGGGCGACGAAGCCTTGCGCGGCCAGGCGAAGCGCGTACAGGCCGGCGGCCTGCTCCTTCACACCGCTGCCGGGATGGCTGACGACGATCGCCGGGCGCGGGCCGACGGCCCCGTCGTCCGGCGTGTACAGGTGGCCGGCGAGCTTCAGGCCGCCACTGGGAAAGGTGACGTCGGTCCTCACGGGGATGCTCCAGTCGCAGAGGAACGGGCTCGCGGGGGGGCGGGCTCCGGTGGCCTCCTGCTGACGGCCACACGTCCACGGTGGCGTCGGAGCCATGGGGGTACCAGGGAGGGTGCTGCCTATGCACGCCAGTACCAGGCGCGCGGCTGTCCGACTGCGGACACTTAAGTCATGGAACTCCAGGACAACGCTTCCGGCGGCAACGAGCTGGGCAATTTCCTGCGCTCCCGCCGTGCCGCCCTCGATCCGCACCAGGTCGGCCTTCCCGACGACGGCCGTCCGCGCCGAGTACCGGGCCTGCGCCGCGAGGAGCTGGCCCAGCTCGGTCACGTGAGCATCGACTACATCGTCCGTCTGGAGCAGGGGCGCACCCACCGGGTCTCGCGCCCGGTCCTCGACGCGCTCGCCGACGCGCTGCAACTCGCCCCGGACGAACGCGCCTACCTCTTCACCGTCGCCGATGTCACCCCCAGCGCTCCCACACCCAGACCGGGCAGGCAGCAGGTCGACCCGCAGCTGCGGCAGCTGCTCTCGACCATGCACGACATCCCCGCCATGATTCTCAACCGGCGCATGGACGTCCTGGCCTGGAACCGGGGGGCGGCCGCCCTGCTCACCGACTTCGGCGCGCTCGCCCCGGCCGGACGCAACCTGATCCGGCTGACCTTCCTCGACGACGCCTACCGTGGGCTGTACGCGGACTGGCCGCAAGCCGCGCGCGAGTGCGTGGCCGTCCTGCGCATGGAAGCCGGCCGCCACCCCAAGGACCAGGCCCTCGCCACGCTGATCGGCGAGCTGAGCCTGCGCGATCCGGACTTCCGCACCTGGTGGGCCGACCACCGGGTCCGCGGGCCGCGTCAGCTCACCAAGACCTACCTCCACCCCGTCGCGGGCAGCATCACCCTGGACGTTCAGCAGTTCACCGTCGACACGCAACCCGATCAGCAACTGGTCGCGTACACCGCCCCACCCGACTCTCCCTCCCAGGAAGCACTGCGCTTCCTCCTCCAGTGGGCGGCCGCGAGCGGCAGCAGGCCCAACTGCCCTGCGCCGGGTGAATGTTGAGCGTGTGCCGGCGAAGTTCGAGCGACTACCCCGCACCGCCCGGCATCACGCCGAGACCTTCAGTAGCCGGAGTGGTCCGCGAGCCAGTCCATAGCGGCCGCGCCGGCATTGAGGACGGAGATGTGTCCGTCGCCCGGGCGCAGCCGCAGTTCCGCCGCGGGGCAGCGGCTCGCGAGCCACTGGCTGTGTGAGCTGGGCACGACCCGGTCCTGGGTGCCGTGCAGGAAGAGGACCGGCGCGCTGACCTGCCCGGGATCGAATCCCCACGGAGCGGCGTAGGCGAGGTCGTCGTCTATCAGGCCGCCCGGGCCGGCCTCCACGGCGGGAGCGACGACGTCGCCGAACCAGGACCACTCATCACAGAGCGCGGCATGGTCGGCCGGGGTGAACATCTCCGGGTCGTACTCGGCACCCGCCTCGTAGTTCTCCTTCGCCGCGCGCCCCAGGGCGGCAGCACGCAGGGACGCCGCGCCGGAGTCCGTCATGCCCGCGAACCAGTCGAGCCCTTCGGCGCCGAACGGAGCCGGCCCCGCCACGCTGACCACACCGAGGACACGTTCTGGCAGCAGCGCGCCGCATGCCAGGGCGTGCGGACCGCCACCCGAATGACCCATGACCGCGAACCGGTCGATGCCCAGCGCATCGGCGATGCTGGAGACGTCGGCGGCCACCGATGCGACATTCCGGTCCGGGCGGCGGGTTGATCCTCCGTATCCGGGACGGTCATACGACACCCAGCGGATACCGAGCCGGGCGGCGGCCGGGAAAAGGGGCTCGGGAGGTGCGCCGATGTTCGGCGTGCCGTGGTGCCAGAAGACGACGAGGCGACCGTCGGATCCTTCCGCATCGGTGTCGTAGACATGCAGCCTGCGACCATCGCTCAGCTCCAGATCAGTCTCCGTCACACCGCCACCCCTGACGCCCGAACATCCCCGGTCACCTCAACTTCGGTAGCACGAACCTAGAGGTCATCACCCTTCGGTGACAACGAACAAGCTTCCATGGCACAGGACACCATCTGTCGCTGCGAGTCGCAGCCGGCGCATCGACTCGGCAGAAAATCGAACACGCGGCCTAATTATGGGCATGGAGCACGCACCCTTCCTCCCTGACCTGATCGAGCTCCAGGCGCAGTGGCAGCTCACCTATGCGGCGCTGGCCGTGCCGCACCCGGTGCACACCACCGCGCTGCGCCGCCGCCCGCAGACCCTGTCCGGCCGACTGCTGTTTCACCCGTACTGGTCCGGCCCGGGACGAACGCCGGCAGCGCGCGACGCCTCGGTGATGTCCGCGAACGAGCCGCTCAGGTGGATGCCGTGGCGGCCCCACGACCGCTTCGTGGTCTGCGAGGGGCAGCCGCCCGCGAGGGGATCGCGGGCGGCTGCCGGCATTCTTGTGCGAGGTGCCGGTGCCTACGGTGCCACGGGATCGCCGTCCCCCAGTTGCAGCCACCACACGTCGTGGTGGTCGCGGGAAAGTTCCAGCACCTGCTTCTGCCCGTCGCTGAAGCGAAGCTTGACGCTGGTCAGGTAGGGCACCCCGCGGTCCTGCACGATCGCTTCGACGGGTTCGCCGGCGTGTGCGCCGTACCGGGTGATCAGCTTCTGCGCGGCCGGTTCCCGGCCGGTGTACCAGGGGGCGCCGATGCGAGCCAGGTCGGTGGCGTCACCGGCCTGAAGGCGCTGGACGTACACCTTGACGAGCGGTTCGACGTCGTCGGCGGTCTCCTTGACATCGGGGTACTCGGATTTCACGGCGCGGACGGTGACTTTCACCGCCGGCGTCTTCCGCAGTGCGTAGGGGGCGGGGTCCCGCAACAGCCACCAGGTGGTGACTGCCGCTCCCAGGACGGCCAGAGCCACCGCCGCCACCCACAGGCGTTTCCTGTACGACTCGGTCATCAGTACCACCCTGGAATGACGTGGAAGATGTCCGCCCAAGTGCCCTCACTCAAGAAGGAATCCAGGCGCTTGTCGAGACGGGCGCTGGTGTGCGCGCTCACGTAGGCCTTTCCGTGCGCCATTTTGGTGATGACGCCCGCGTGGTCCCAGCCGCCTCGGCCTTGCCAGTTGAACAGGACGATGTCACCGACCTTGGCCTCATACTGCTTCGATTCGGTGTTGATCATGCCCCTGCTGTGGCGTTCCAGGAACCTGTGCAGGTAGTCGGCGCCCGTCCAGGTGTAGGAGTTGTAGTGGTAGCTCACACCGTGCGGTGCCGTTTTCCAGATGCTCCACCAGTTGTCCACGCCCTTCCTGTCCTTGTTCACGCCCTTCATACGCATGCCGCCGCCCGAGTGCAGAGCCTTGGAGACGAAGTTGGTGCAGTCCTCGCCGTACTCGGGATAGGCGTTGTAGTTCGCCTTCGCCCATCTCGCCGTGCCACTGCCGTTGAGGGTCGCGTTCGCGATCTGCGCCGCGGAGGCCAGAGACGCAGGGGGGTCGACGCCAACCCCGCGGGTAGCGGTCGTGGTGCCGTCGTCGCTCTCCACGGTGCCGTAGGTGACGGCGCCCAGGGCACGCTCGTCCTTCGCGAGGTGCTGTTCGTACTGCCCGGCGTTCATCCTGCTGCGCAGCACCGGGGTGTCCCCGCCCGAGAAGGTGTACAGGACCGTCTCCTCGGAGGTCTCCGGGTCCTCGGGCGTGTCCGCCGGTGTCTGCTGCCCGCTCACCGTCACGCGAACGGCCACCGATCCGTCGGCGGAGGGCAGCACCAGGGCGTCGGAGAGGCTGGAGGTGACCGACGTGTACGTCAGCCCGTTCGTCTTCAGGGAGTCGCGGGTGTCGATCAGCCAGGACTCTTCCGCCTTCAGCAACCACGTGTACATGGCTGCGTTCGGGCGTCCGCTCACCGCCGCGGCGGCATTGTTCTGCGTGCCCGTCGTCAAGGAGGCGCCGGCGTCGAGGTATTCGCCGATCGCCCGCGTGTAGGTGGCGCTGTCGAGCGGGGCGCTCAGCGGCCGGGTCTGCGCGCTGGTGACGCTGTCACTCGTGCCGTACGGGTTCGAGGCGCTGACCCGGAAGGTGTACGTGGTTCCGTTGGTGAGGCCGGTGATCACAGCGTCCGTGCCCTTGGTGGTCAGCTTGGCCACCACCGCGCCCGAGGAGTCGAGGGCTGTCACCTCGTAGCTGAGGACGGAGTCGTTGTATCCGCTGTCGTCGCCGGCTTCCCAGATGACCACGGCTCCCTTGTCCCCGGCCCGGGCGCGGACCGACGTGGGCGGTGACGGCGCTGTGGCCGATGCGTAGTCGACGGTGAGCGTGGCGGAGATGAAGCTGATGCCCGCCGTGCTCGGTGCGTCGTCGGGGCGGCGGAGCACCAGGCCGTTGTTCACGTCCGCCCCGTCGGTCCAGCCCGTGACCAGGCCTGTGACGTCGATCGACCACGGCGCGGTGGCGGACACGTTGGCCTCCGGGGCCGTGGCGGCGTCCAGTTGGCTTCCCGTGCCGGTCGTGGCCCAGGCGGCGTTGAGGGCGTGCACGTCCAGGCCGGGCATGGTGCCGCCTGACTGGAGCTTGAGCACGGCGTTGGTCACCCGGGCGCCGGCGGGGACCTTTGAGAGGTCGGCCTTGAGGTAGCTGCGCCAGTTCTTGCCCGAGACGCTGCCGGCCTTCAGGCCGGTGCCGGTCTGACCGACGCAGGCGTCAGAGTCGGTGCAGACAGTGGCCTGGGTGAGCGGCAGCTCCACCGAGGAAGTGGCGGCCACTTGGTCCGGCTCCGCACCGGAGCCTGCGGTGATCGGGGCCTTGTCGGTCCACGCGGAGCACTTTCCCGCGTAGCAGGCCCTCATCGACCAGTCGAACGGGCCGCCGGAGGTGAGCCGGTCGGCGGGAATCTGGAAACCGGCACGCTCTCCGTCGGGCACAAGCTGGGTGCCCAGGGTCTTGGTCCCGTCGGCGCCGCCGAGGCGGAACTGGGCCTCGACCATCCCGCCGTTGGGCGAGGTGACGACGCCGCTGACGAGGGGCGCGGGAGTGTCCGTCGCGCCGGCCTGAAGCTGCGTGGGAAGGTCGGCGGGCTGCACGGCAGTCGCATCAACCCGAAAAGCCTTCCAGCCGGACCATGCGGAGGTGTCGAGCCCGTCACCGGTACGGGCGCGCATCTGCAGGTGGCTGCCGTCGGGTGCCACCGACGCGGTGGGGATCCGCGCGGTGGCCACGGTCCCGGGCGCGAACGCGGCGGTCTTTCCGGTCCAGGTGTAGGTGGTGTCGGCGAACGCGGGGTCCGGCTGGACCTGGAACTCCGTCACCAGGGAGGAGTCGGCATCGCTGTCGCCGACCTTGACCTGGAACGCGGGCGTCAAGGACGCAGCCGTCGTGAGCGTGGTGCCCGCCTTGAGCGGACTGACATCGAGATCGGTGGGCACCGTCGGAGCGGAGTTGTAGGTGACGATCAGCGACGGCTCGGTGGACGCGTCGTGCGATCCGTCGACGTAGTTGGCGGATCGGTAGCGGCGCCAAGTGAGCGGATCGGTCTCGTCCACGGCCGCGAGCCGCACCCCGTAGTTGGGCTGGCCGTCCGCCCACGCCTGGGCGATGCCGTCGATGTCCCAGGACACCTGTCCGGCGGGGCAGCTGGAGTTGTAGCCCTTGGCCGCCTTCGAGACGGGAGCCGACACGGTGGTCGTGCCCGGCTGGCTGCCCCAGGAGATGGCGGAGGGGTCCCAGTCGCTGGTGACGCGCCGGACCTGGATGCCGGAGTTGTCCGTCGAGCAGGAGGACGAATAGTAGGAGTACATCCTCAGGTCGGCGTCGACGACGTGCTTGCCGAGGAACCGGGCCGTGTCGAACTTGAGGTAGGAGCGGGCGCGCTGCGTCCCGTTGTACGTGCCGGCCTTCAGCTCGCTCGAGCCGCGCTGCGAGGTCGGGTAGTCGTCGTCCTGGATCCAGGTGTCCGTGAGCGGACCGAGCAGGGTGTTGGTCGGGTCCACAGTGACGGGGTACTTCACAGCGGGGTCCGTGAGGAACGACGTGTCCGGCTTGAGGACCAGGGTCTGGCCGTCGGAGCCGTTCTCGACGGAGACGTCCACGTCGGTGACCTTCGCCGGTTCCCCCGAGGCCGAGCCCTCCGTCGCGCCCCACATGACCGGTACGGGGGCGGCGGCGACATGCCTGCCGTTGTCGCTCTCCCACAGCAGGCGGTCGTCGGACGTCTCGCGGAGCTTCAGGCCGTCGGCGGCCACGGGTATCCGCAGCTCCACGTCGTCCTTGGGGCGCTCCTTCAGGACGAGCTGGTGGGAGAAGCCCTCCGGCAGGGCGGAGACCACGAGGTCCTGGTCCGGCCGTACGTTGCTGTAGACGGCGGTGTTGCCGTGGATCTCGGGCTCGGGAAGCTTCCCGTCCCAGCTGATGCCGAGGGTCTTGTCCCCCTCGTCGACCTCGGCGAGAGGGCCGGAGCCGCCGTCGGATATGCGGATGTCCGCCGCGGCCCGTCGCGGCTCAATGCCGCCGTCGCGGCGGACGAGGGTGGTGTCCACGTCATGCCAGGAGCCGTCATCGTCCTTGACCCAGACCGGCCCGGTGGCCGACTCCACGGTCACGGACCCGTCGGAGTTGACGTACGTCGTGGAACTCTCCGTGCGCAGGGCCGTGACCTCCACGCGCTCCCCCGATGCGGCCGCGCTCCTGCGGGCCGCGCCGATCGCCGCATCCTCGTCGTCGGACGCGGCCGCCGCCGACGCCACCGGGGTGGCGGCCACGGCAGGGGGGTGCGCCGCAGGCATGCCGAGCCCGAAGGTCAGGACGCCGGCCATGGCATATGCGGCATAGACCGACGAACGCCCGTTCATCGGTCTGTATCGTTTTTTCATGTACAAGATCCCCGATTTGCAAATGCGTGACACGGCTTCAAAGGATCTTCACAGGCTGATGCCGCCATGTCCATGACCTGCAAGCATGCTGAGACGCACGGCACAACGCGGTCGCCAAGTGGCCTGCCCCCGGGAGCGAGGCGATGGTGTGTTACGTCGTTCACCCCCGTCGGGCGGTGGTCCACGACCCCGAGCTCTGGGAGGACTTGCTGGTCGAACACGGACTCGTTGTCGACCGGATCGACGTGCTCGAGGCTCCCGACGAGGACAACCCCGTCTCCTGCCGTCTCTTCCACGTCCGCCGACGCGCCCGGGTCATGAGCCGACCGCGCACCAGCGTGCCGCCCGTTGCTCGGTCACGGCGGCGCCCCGTCCGCCGGTGGGCGGCGAGGACCGGCGTCCGGCCCCGAGCGACCGGCGCCCCACCGGCACCCTCCGTTCGCGTCCGGGGCGCGGTTCGTGGATTCCCACGTCACGGAGCGTCTGCGCCTCCGAATCGGGGGCACACGGCGGTGGGTCGGGTGCGAACGCCACCCAGCCGAAGACCGCCGCGAGGCGCCGACCCGTGGGAGCCCCGATGCCGACCGCCGTGCCGGAAAGAACCGCAGGAGCGACTGGAGAAGGACCCGAAGCGGTCCGGCCGGGCCGCTGGTCCGTCCTGCCCCGCGGTACCGGCAGGACCGCCGCGCGCATCGGCGTACTGACCGTCGGTCAGGCCGCCTTGATGGTGGGCTTCGGGCTGCTGATCACGGGCCCCGCTCGGAACGTGTGGCCGCTGACGGTCGAGGACAACGTCAACGAGGGATTCGAGCGGATCCGTACGGGCCCGCTCACCACCTTGTCGAACCTCGGCTCGGAGGCGGGCAACACCCTCACGGTGATCGCCATCACCCTGCTGAGCTGCGTGGCCCTGCTGCTCATACCCCGGCTGCCCATGTGGCGCCAGGCCGTCTTCCTCGCTGTCGCCGTCTCGCTCCAGTCACTGGTGTTCCTGTCCGTCACCGAGTCGGTGGACCGTACCCGCCCGGACGTGCACCGCCTCGACGCCTCCCCGCCCACATCCAGCTACACCTCCGGCCACACCGGCGCGGCCACCGCGCTCTATGCCGGACTCGCGGTGCTCGTACTGTCCCGGGTCCGCAGGCCGTGGCGATGGCCGCTGGCCGGACTGCTGTTCCTCGTGCCGCTGGCCGTCGGCGTCGCCCGCCTCTACCGGGGCATGCACCACCCCACGGACGTGATCGGCGGAATCGCCAACGGCGCCCTGTCCCTGCTGATCGTCGGCCGTGCCCTGTTCACCGACAGGTCCGTGGCCGCCGTCCCCTCGCCACGTACCGGGCACAGCGACGCGACCGCCGGGGCCCAGGAGCGCGAGCCCGGCAGCACCGCCGTGATCTTCAACCCCACGGTGACCGGCGAGGCGGCCCTCGAGAAACTGCGGCGCGTCCTCGAACAACACGGCCACCGCGCACCGGCGTTCATCGAGACCACCGCCGACGACCCCGGCACCGGCCAGGCGGCCGGCGCGGTCCATGACGGAGCGACACTGGTCGTGGTCTGCGGCGGCGACGGAACCGTCAGGGCGGCCGCGGACGCCCTGGCCGGCAGCGGGGTACCGCTCGTCGTGGTGCCCTGCGGCACCGGCAACCTCCTGGCCCGCAACCTCGGCCTGCCGCTCACCCCCGCCGCCGCGCTCGACGCCGCACTGTCCGGCACCCCGCACCGCCTCGACCTCGGCCGCATCGAGGGCGACGGCCTCGCCCCCACCCACTTCACCGCGATGTCCGGGGCCGGGCTCGACGCCGCGATGCTGGAACACACCGACGACCGCGCCAAGTCCGCCGTCGGCTGGCCCGCCTACGTACTCGCCACCATCGCCACCCTGCGCACGCCCCGGATGCGGCTGACGGTCCGGCTGGACGACGCGCCCGTCCTGCACCGTACGGCCCGCATGGTGCTCTTCGCCAACGTCGGCACCGTACAAGGCGGTCTCACCCTCCTCCCGGCGGCCCGGCCCGACGACGGACTGCTCGATCTGCTGATCCTCGACCCGCGCGGGCCCGGCGGCTGGATGCGTGCCCTGGGCGTCCTGATGCGCGGACGCGGGGGAAACTCGCGACCCACGACCGTGGACACACTCGTCCCCAAGGGCACCGGCACGAAGGGCGTACCGGTGGAGTTCCTCACCTTCCGGCGGGCCGAACTCACCTTCGCCGCACCGCAGTCGCGTGAACTCGACGGGGACCCGGTGTCCCACGGCCGACGTCTCACCGCCGAGGTCAGGCCCGGCGCGCTGACCGTCCTGCTGCCCACCCGGGAGAAGTAGATGGGCACCGCCACCAGGGTCCCCGAGACCCGCGACATGACCGGCGACGAACTCTCGGCCGACGAGGCGCTGGCGTCGCTGCGCCGCTACGGCCGCTGGCCGCTGCTGCGCGACGCCTTCGTCCGGTTCCGCTACGCCGACGGCTTCAGCCACTCCCGCGCGCTCGCCCTCCAGACGGTGCTGGCGGTGATCCCGCTGGCCATCGCCTTCGTCGGACTCTCCACCGCGCTGCACACGGAGAACATCGGCAGACTCGCCGAACTGACCATCCACCGCATCGCGCAGGGGCCCAGCGCCGACGTCGTCGACGACGCGCTGGCCCGCAGCCGCCACAGGGCGGGCGACGGTGCCCAGCTCGCCCTCTGGTTCGGCCTGGTCTTCTCACTGGTCAACGTCACCACCGCGATGTGCCAGATCGAACGCGGCGCCAACCGGATCTATGGGAACGAACGGGACCGGCCCTTCCGCCAGAAGTATCTGCGCGGGCTCGTGATGTCCCTCAGCGCCGGGATCCCGCTCGGCCTCGGGTTCGTCGTGATGGTGGCCGGCGGCGACGTGGCCGCCGCGGCGGTGACGGTGTATCACCTCGACGGCGACGCCAGGACCGTCTGCGAGATCCTGCGCTGGCCCTTCGGTCTGCTCCTCGCCCTCCTCTCGGCCAGCGCGATCTTCCGCCGTTCCCCCCGGCGCCGACAGCCCGGGTATACCTGGCTGGCCTTCGGCGCCGCCGTGTATCTCGTGCTGTGGACGGTCCTGACCTGGCTGCTGAGCCTGTACCTGGGCATCAGCGGGTCCTTCGACACGGTCTACGGCCCGCTCAGCGCCTTCATGTCGCTGCTGCTCTGGGCCTACCTGACCTCCATCGCCCTCTTTCTGGGGCTGTCCTTCGCCGCGCAGCTGGAGGCCGCGCGGGCGCTGCGGCCCGGTCCGATCACAGCCGACCCGGGAGTCTGAATGGTGGTCCGCGCCACGGCCCAGCGTCTTCGTGACCGTCGCCGCCGGGCGGCCGACCGGAGATTCGGCGTCCACTTGCTCGGTTCGGCCGCCGTCGCCGCCGTCGCCGCCGTCCCCTTCGGCCTGCTGCTCGTCCTGGTCGAGGGTCACTGGCAGCCGCTGCGCCGTCTCGACGTGGGCGCGGCGCGGCGGTTGAACGAGACCGCCCTCGAACACCCGGCGTGGACGGACACCCTTCGTTTCCTGTCCGACCGGGTGTGGGACCCGTTCACCCTGCGGACGGTCGTCGCGCTGCTGACGGTGTGGCTGCTGTACCGCCGGGCCTGGCGACTCGCCGCCTGGTCCGCCGTGACGGCCGTGGCCGGCGGATTCGTCGGGCTGCTGGTCAAAACGGTGGTCGAGCGGGCCAGACCGTCCCTGGAGGACCCGGTCGCGCACGCACCGGGGTTCTCCTTTCCCTCGGGGCACGCGATGACCGCGACCACCTCGTTCGCCGTCCTGCTGCTGGTGCTGCTGCCCATGGTGCCGCGCGCTCTGCGGGCGTGGTGCTGGTGCGCCGCGGTCGTGTCGGTGCTCGGCGTCGGCTTCACCCGGATCGCGCTCGGCGTGCACTGGTTCAGCGATGTCGTGGGCGGCTGGCTCCTGGGCCTCGCCGTGGTCGCCCTCACCACCTGGGCCTTCGAGGCCTGGCGCACCGACGCGGGCCGCGGACGTGCCGGATTGAGGGAGGGACTGGAGCCCGAACTCACCGGAGCCCACCCCGAACCGGGCTCCTCCGGCCGGGAACATCGCGATGAGTCCGTATGCGACTGACGGCAGAGTCCGAGACCAGAGGGTGGGCGACTTCCGCGCCCTGCGGGTCCGTGAGCGGCCCACCGAGGAGGGGGTCGAGGGTGCCGGTCGGACACCGGGGTCATCTCGTCGAGCAGCCTCTGTTCCGGCAGTGAGTTCGACCCGCCCGGAGCGGCGGCCCTTCGGACTGCTGCGGCGTACGGACAGGCCCTGGCGCTCCAGGCGGTCGATGGCGTGGCTCCCCCGCGACGCTGTGGGCGAGTGCATCGGTGATGTCCTGGACCGGGCAGGCGGGTCGTGCGCGGCCACCGTCAGAAGGACGCGCAGGCCGTTCAGGAGACAGCGTCTTTGCTGAACCGGAACGCCCCACCAGGCCGAACGAACCGAGGGACCTGAACCGCGGTGATCGCGCCGGCTGGGCGCCCGGCTGCTTGGTCGCATTCGGCCACCTTCAGCCCGGCTGGAAGAACGCGAGCATCTTCCGGCCGCCGTCCGGCGACATCAGGATTGCCTGGATGCGCGAGGACTGCCGACCGGCGGCGCTGGTGCGTTCGAACATCTCGCGTTCGTATTCCTTGACGGCGGCGGGAAAGTCATCCGGGTGCGCGGCCGGCGCGAGGCCGAGCGGGGCGCCGTCGAGGAGGGCCGTGTTGGCGTCCTGCCCCGGCTCAAGAGCCGCTGGTCGGACGGGACGGCCTGTGCCATGCGCCGCGAGATCGTCCACGGCCCTATGAGCCCCCGCCGATGAGAGCGTCGATACAGCGCTTCGCCGGATCGGCGTCCGCCTTCCGCGGCTACTCAGGTCTGCCCAGGGACCAGCCGGACACGTCCGTGAGCCGGCCGCGCCACAGTGGCATGACCACGGGCCCGCTGGTTCCGGCGACGCCGGTGGCGTCACGCAGATGGATCCACTGCGGCAGCCGTTGCGGGATCTGGTGCCCTTGCTTGTCGGCGAGTGCTTCGTCCACCTGCTCGGGGAACCGTTCCAACAACTGCGCGCCGGGCCCGTCGATTCCGCGCAGGCTGCGCGCCCAGTCGGCTCGCCAACTCTCGTGGGAGACCAGGTCGCCGTAGAGGAAGCCGCCCCCGACGACGAGTGTGATCGGCAGGGCAGCCTGGGCGTCCTGCCCGATCAGCCGTACCAGCATCTGCAGTTGGACGTCGGGCACGGGCTCGGTGACGACCGGCGCGGCGGGCTGGTGCAGTGGATCGCGCTCAGCATTCATGCCAGGCGCCCCTTTCGGTACGGGTGAGCGGGGCAGGGGCGCAGCGATGTCATGTGGGAAGCAGGCCCGTGCGGAGCTTGGTGAGGGTGCGGGTGAGCAGGCGGGATATGTGCATCTGCGACAGGTGCAGTTCGCTGCCGATCTGCGCCTGGGTCATTTCCCGTCCGAAGCGCATCTCGATGATGGCCCGTTCCCGGTCATCGAGTTGCCGCAACAGCGGGCCGAGCGTGTGCAGGTCCTCGAACAGGTCGAGGGCCGGGTCGACATCGCCCATGGTATCCGCGTACCTCGGACCACCGTCGCTGGACTCGTCGTCACTGGCCGGGGTGTCGATGGAGCCGGCGACATAGCCGTTCGCAGCGACGAGGCCCTCAATGACCTCATCCTCGGTCAGGTCCAGGTCGGCTGCGAGTTCCTTCACCGTAGGGGTGCGGCCCAGCACAGCGACGAGGGCTTCCCTGCTCCTCGCCAAACCGACGCGGAGTTCCTGCAGGCGTCGCGGGACGTGTACAGCCCAGGTGGTGTCGCGGAAGAAGCGTTTGATCTCGCCGAGGATGTAGGGGATCGCGAACGAGGTGAACTCGACCTCGCGGGACAGGTCGAACCGGTCGATGGCCTTGATCAGGCCGATGGTGCCGACCTGGATGACGTCCTCCATGTCGCCGCTGCCCCGGTTGCGGAAGCGGCGCGCCGCGAAGGTCACCAGGGACAGGTTCATCTCGATCAGCGTATTGCGGGCGTACTGGTACTCGCGGGTGCCCTCCTCCAAGTCCTGCAGGCGGTCCAGGAACAGCTTGGACAGCATGCGTGCGTCCCTGGGAGCGATCTTGCCGCCGTCCTCGATCCACGGCAGGTCATCCATGGCCTCCAGCCGTCCCGTGCCGCATGCAGATGCTTCGAGGGCGTTCACGGAGGACGTCACGGTGCCGCCTTAGGTGGAAAGCAGGGTGAGCATCTCCTGCCCCCTCTGACCGCATGCATGTCCGCGCGGACCCCATCACTCCGTCATGGCTCGAAAACGCCCGGCCTGGGTGCGACGTCCCGACCAGGAGTACGTTGTTCGCCCTTCGCGGGCTGTGATGACACTGGTCAAGCCGGAGTCACGTGCGATGCCGGACCTCAAGGCTCAGTCGCCTCGGATGCGGGCATGCAGACGCATGTCGTGTCGGCCGTCGTCGTGCACGGCGGCGCCGCGCTCGGTGCCTTCCAGGAGGTAACCGGACTTGGCGGCGACCCTGCACGAGGCATGGTTGCGGGTCGAGTGGTCCAGCTCCAGCCGGTGGAAGCCGATTTCCTGGCGGTATGCGTCGAACCATTCCCGGACCTGGCCCTCGGAGGAGGGCCGCCGCGTGTGCCAGCGGCGGATCTCACCGTCCTGGTAAGCAGACAGGAACGCCGGTGTGTCGGCTTCTTCCCAAGGACGCAGCAGCAACCCCCCGGAAATGGGGAGCACCGGTTGGGGGCAGTCACCGAGCGAGCCGGAGACGATGACGGGCGGCGTCGACAGAGCGCGAGTCATAAGCCATGATCGCCGGACGCCGACCGCACACGTCAACCTCGCAGGCGTAGCCCTTCAAGTACGACGGATCCGTGAGCCCGGCAGGAGTGATCGGTCGGAGACGGCCCAACGCGGCACACACCCTTCTCGGAATCAGGCCAGTCATACGACCCCAGCCCGTGACCGCACCGTCCACGCGCCACTTCAACTTCGCCCGCACCCGCCCGGTCACCGTGTCCACACCGGCCCAGCGAGCCGCTCGCCGACGCGCCACGACCGCCACGACCGCCACGACCGCCACGACCGCCACGACCGCCACGACGTCAAGGCTGCCACGACGTCAAGGCTGCATCAGGAACGGACACTCAGCTTGTTGCAGAGGGACGCGTTGTTGAGCCCGGTGGGTCGTACCCGCACAGCCACGTTCGCATCGATGTGGCATCCGGCATCGAACGACGTCTCGTAGCGAATGTGACGACAGGGCCTAGGGCTCCTCTTTCGGACCACTCTCGCGGGCACGCGATAGGTTGCCCGCCATGACTGGACTCGGACTCGACGCCTGGCCACCTGACCCGATAAGGACCGAACGGCTCGTGCTCCGCGAGTCCGAGGCGCGGGACCGTGCGGCGTTCATCGAGCTGTTCGCATCGCCGGAGGTGCGTACCTACCTCGGTGGCCCTCGACCTCGTGACGAGCTCGAAGGCGCGGTGCCTGAAGTGCCCGGGCGGCGCCCCGGCCTTTTCGTGATCGAGCTCGACGGAGCGATGATCGGCACCATCGAGCTCAACCGGCGCGACGCGGAGCGTCCGGGGCACGTCCGTCCGGATGCCGGGGAGGCCGAGCTCGGCTATATGTTCCTGCCGGAGGCGTGGGGATGCGGGTATGCCACCGAGGCGTGCGCGGCGGCGCTCGGCTGGTTCGCCGACGCGCTTCCCGACGAGCCGGTGGTGCTCTGCACCCAGACCGCCAACGACCGCTCGATGCGCCTCGCGGCGAAGCTGGGGTTCACCGAGGTGCAACGGTTCGAGGAGTGGGGCGCCGAACAGTGGTTCGGCGTATGGTCCTCGGTCACGCGGTCCGGTTGAGCCAGGTCGTTTCTCTCGGATCAGGGGGCTGACCAGATGAAGATGCCTGCGATGTGGGGTGCGGCGAGCTGGATGGTGGCGGTCTGTCGTAGCGGGTGCTCAGGCCGCGCCGTTGCTTGAGGCGGTTGATGCAGCACTCGACCGTGCTGCGCTGCTTGTAGGCGTCGCGGTCGAAGGCGGGTGGTCCGTCTCCGGCCCGTCCACGGCGCGCGCGGCGGGCGGCCCGGTCCGCAGGCTGGTGAATTGCCGCCCAAATGCCCCGGCGCCGCAGGTGATCACGGGTGGCCCGCGAGGAGTACGCCCAAGAGGCACGTGAGTTGGCCGGCGCGGCCGTCCGACTCCGGCCCGGGGAACCCGCACGTCTCCATGACCGCGTCGAAGGCGGTGGAGTCGTCAACGTTTCCCGGGGTGATGACAATGGCCAGGGGCAGGCCCCGGCCGGTCTCACGCGAGATGGACCTTGGTGGTCAGTCCGCCGCGGGACCGGCCGAGCGCCTGGCCAGCCACCGCGCGTGCCGGCTTCCGGTTCGTCCCCCGCCGCCGAATCACGGTCTTCCCAGGCGCCTGTTCGCCCGGGCCATCGCTAGTCCTGGTGCTCTGCTGTGCGTTGGTGGCGATGGCCACCAGAGGCCGGGGCCCGCCGCACGGGCGGTTCCGGGCCCGGCCGTCCACTGTCAGCCCGAGTGGACGCCGCCATCGGTGCGGGAGGCGCCCTCGGTCGCCGCCATGTCCTGCGTGCCGATGACGCCGAGCAGCTCAAGTTGAGCGGCGCCCTCGGTACCGGGCGGGGCCGTGAACCACAGGAGGCGCTGGCGGCCGTCCTCGCTGAACAGACTGTGGCAGTCCAACTCGATGACGCCCAGCGTGGGGTGCACGATGCGCTTGTGATCGGTGCGGCGCAGGCCGACGTCGTGGGTGTCCCACAGGGCAGCGAACTCCGCGCTGCGCCGCCGCAGTGCGGCCGTCATCCCGGCGACCTCGGTGTCGCGGCCCCGGCGGGCGGCGACTGCCTGCAGGTCAGCTACGAAGACCCGTGAGTGGTGCGGATGGTCCTCGGGCGGGTAGACCGCGCGGGCGGCCGGATCGGTGAACCAGCGGTACGCGAAGCCGGTGGCGGGGCCGCGCGGTTCCGGAGCCCGGCCGAGCAGTGCCGCGGCCAGCTCGTTCTGTACGAGGGTCTCGTGCAGGTCGGTGATGACCTGGGCCGGGGTGGTGGCCAGCCGGTCCAGCAACCCGAGCAGGGCGGGCTGGACGTGCCGCGCGCTCGCGCCGTGCGCCGATGCGGGCAGCGGCCGGTCGGCGAGATGGAACAGGTGGTCGCGCTGGTCGCCACCCAGCCGCAGCGCCCGGGCCACGGCTGCCAGTGTCTGGGACGAGGGCTGGGCGCCGCGTCCGCGCTCCAGTTCGGTGTAGTAGTCGGCCGACAGGCCCGCCAGTTGTGCGACCTCCTCGCGCCGCAGGCCGGGCACGCGGCGCCGGGGCCCGGCGGGCAGGCCGACGTCGGCCGGCCGGATCCGATCACGCCGGGACCTGAGGAACGCCGCAAGCTCGGGAAGGTTCACCCGCCCATCGTCGCCTCTCCGGCGGGGTCCGAGCCAGGGGCTGGTGACCCCTGGGTGGGCTCAGCCCTGGCCGGAGCGGGTGACTCGGACGGATGGTTGCCCCATCGGGGTCGGCCTCCTGCTCGTTGTGAGCAGCCCCGGCGCCCCCGCACGAAGAGAGAGCACCATGCCATTCGCGAACTTCAAAGTCCCCGCCGGCGCCCTCACCGCAGAACAGAAGGAGCAGATCATCACGCGCACCACCGACCTGTACGCCGAGATCTTCGGCGACGGCGCCCGGGCCACCACCCTCGTACTGGTCGAAGAGGTCGCCGACGCCGGATGGGGCATCGGCGGCGGTGTCCTGACGCTTGCCAAGATCCGGCAGACCCCGCAGGAGTGACGACCTGACCGGTCGCCGCCCGCGGCGCGGCCGCATTCGTTGCCCCGTGGAGGGCGGCGCGGATCTTCGTGCGTTCACCTCGGCTTTCTGGAGCCCCTGATTGGCGCCTGGCAGTTGGGCTTGCATCCGGTCTCCCAGCAGGTGACGTTGCGCTCTGCCCGCGCGTCAGGCTCTGGCTGCCGAACCGTGTGGGCGGCCGACTGCTGAAGCCGGGCTGGAGCCGCATCGCCGACTGCGCGTGGCTTCGGAGGGTTCGCGGTGTCGAAGAGGCGTCAAACCACGGGCGCCGACGACGACATCGGGTGGCTTTGGGCCTCGTCGGTTTGGTACCAGCGCGGTAATCATGACGACAGCGCAATCCACGTGGAGTGCCATCACGCAGACCGTGCCGATGGCCGCGGTCACAACCATCATCTTCGGATATCTCCTCTCGCTGGCCCTCGCCCGCCGCCAGGAGGTCGGGAAGCAGAGGGCGGCTTCCGAAGCCGCCATGCGGCAGAGCGTCCGGAGCATGCGACAAGCCGTGGCGGCAGCGGCGCTGCACTACGCCGAGGGCGGCGCCGGTTCGGAGCCGGAGTTCGTGACGCCGGACATCGGTGAATTCACCCTCGATGTCGTTGGCTCGGCATGGCATTTCCCTAGGGGGCGGCAGCACGTAGTCCGCTCCATCCTTGCCACCTTGGTCGGCGAGGTCCGGGTTCGGATGGCTGAAGAGTTCGGGCCGAACCTGGGACCGCCCGACCACCCCCTGGGTGAGCCGTTGCGCCTCATCGAGGAACGAGGCAGTCGGACCCGGGAACAACGCCTGGCGGCGGGGGCGTACGGCCAGGGAGACACGGAAGAGGTCGCGGCGTACGCCGCTCTGTCTTGGAGCGTGGACTACAGCGAACGGACGGGTGCGGACCACCACGGACTCTTCGGTCCTCTGGAACACCACTACCTTGACGTCCGCGCCAGAGTTGCGGTCGGGCCACCGGATATTCGGCACAAGGTGACGCCCGTGCTCGCGGAGCTTGACAAGTTGCTGGCCATCGCAGGTGGAGCCAGGCAACTCGGCAGCCGCATGTGAGAGCGACCCCGGCCGGGAGGGATCCCGGCCAGGGCCGTCGACGTGCGTGGTCGTGAAGGGCGGTCGCCTACGCGGCGAAAGGCTCCATGAGGCTTCAGCCGAACGATCGTCCTCATGGGCTATAGGTGAGGCCCGGGGACACTGTCCCCTTCACAACCACGCCTGTTGTAACCACGTCGAGGTCATGGATGTTCCCGGCGCGGTCCGGCGAGTCAGTGCCCGATCCGGGTCTACCGGTGCCGACCGGTGCCGACCGGCCGGCGGGTATTCTCGCCCCGCTCCTCCGACTGTCCCAGCTGGTAGGCGACCGAGGCCGTGCTCGACAGTCCTACGGTACGGGCGCGGGCCAGGTACAGGTCGATCAGGTCGGGTGGGAAGGCGTCGGGTGTGGAGCCCGGTCGCCGGGCTCAGCCGACGTGAACCAGGGTCTCCTCGCTGCCGAGGTGGGCGGCGCCCGTGTCCATGTACATGGTGGTCTCACCACCGGACCAGCGGATGACGAGGTCGTCGGTCCGGTGGTTTCCCGTGAAGTCGCCGGTCGTCATGACCGTGTCGTGCGTCCAGAGCCCGTTGGGGTTCAGGATGCGCTGCTCGGTACCGAGGCCCGATGGGGTCGTGCCGACGTAGTTGTCGAGTTCGCCGTCGGTCCACCGCACCATGAGGTCCCACTTCTGGTTGCCGGAGAACTCACCGCTGGTGAGAAGGGTGGCATCCCTCCACGTGTCGTTCTTGTCCTTGAGCTTGTGCTCCTGGCCGAAGGTGCCCGCGCTGACGTTGGTGTAGAGGGTCACTTCGCCGTCGGCCCAGCGGACGACCAGGTCGGTGACGTAGTGGGAGGTGCTGAAGCGGCCCGCCACGATCTGGGTCGCGTTCTTCCACAGGTCGTTGGGCTTGATCATCTGGGTGCCGGCCCGGTCGAGGCCCTTGGTGCCGATGTCTCCGTAGAGTGTGACCTCGCCGTCCACCCAGCGGACCATCAGGTCGAAACGGTTCGACCCTGTGAAGTCGCCCGCGGTGATGGTCTTGGCCTTCTGCCAGGTGGAGTTCTTGGGCAGCAACTGCCGCTCGCCCGTGAAGTGGCCGCGCCCGTCGCTGTTGTGGAGCGTGACCTCGCCGTCGGACCAGACCACGACCATGTCGCTGTGGCCCTTGCCGTCGAAGTCGCCCGAGGCCATGAGACCGGCGTGCTTCCAGGTCGCGCCGGTGCCCATGGTGTAAGGCAGCGACGGCTGTTCGTAGGGACCGTAGTCGGGGTTGCGGCCCTGCTGGGCATCGGCGTAGAGGCGGAAGAAGCGGTCACCGTGCAGCGGGCTGTAGGTGATCTCGTTGTATCGCGGATCCGAGCCGCTCACATCGGGGCCGCCCTGAAGAAATCCGCCCACGTTGCCGATGATCGTGCCGGTGTCGCCGGAGGGGTCGAGCGCGGAGAAGAACGGCCCGCCGGAGACTCCGCCCCACATCCCGGCACAGAAGATCTGCATCTGGTAGTAGCCCGACAGTGCGGTCGTATAGATGTCGGGGCAGCGGACCGCCTGGTCCGGAGGGTTGTGCGCGATCTTGGGGTAGCCGATGACGGTCACCTTGTTGGCATATCCGGGTGTACGGGCCAGGGTGTTGGCGCCCACGACGTCCTGGACGTTCTCACGGCCGTTCGGCTTCAGGCTCGCGAAGGCGTAGTCCAGGTCGGAGCTCTTGGCCTTGTCCCAGGTGGCCCTCTTGTCGCGGAACCACTTGTCCACCGCCCAGACCCCGTAGGGCTGCGCGGCCGCAGTCTTGGTGTGGTCGTACTTGGGCACGAACATGGAATTCGAGCCGGCACAGTGCCCCGCGGTGAGGATCAGGTTGTGCCCCCCGCTGCGCACCACGCTGGCCGTGCAGCGGTGCCCCTTCAGCCCCTTGTCCTTGCTGAAGATCGTGCCGACGGACTTGATGCCCTTGAAGTGCTGGGCGGTGATGCCGCCGACGGAGGGCCGCCGGGCCGCTGCCGCCGATCCCTCGGGCGGGGCGGTACGGCCCGAGGGGTCGGTGGCCGAGTGCATGCGCTGGGGAGTCCAGAAGCGGATGGCGGCCTCGACCGTCCAGTCGTCATCGGCGGCCGGCACCGCCGTGCCCGAAGCCGAAGGCGCGGCGGTCGGGCCGGTCGAGTCTGTGGGAGTCGGGCCGGCCGGCGGCTTCGGCGCGGGGGCAGCGCTCCGCAAGGGCCCCGAGGCGGTCGGCGTGGGGGTGGCGGGGGCACGGGGCGCGGTACCGGCCTGGGCCGCGGCGGCGTTGCCCAACAGCGCCACGGCACTCAGCACCGCGACGGCCCCGAGGCGTATTCGTCTGCGGAGCGATTCAGGTTTCTGCATTCGGGTTTCTCCAAGAGGCAGGCCGGGCGGCACGAGGGCCCGAAGGGCAGGCGCCTGCCACGGGACAGCAGGCGAGGCACTGCTGCGGAGTCCGACGCGTGATCTTCCGCCGACGACCTGCTCCGCGCTCACCGCGCGCGACAGCAACCCCCGTTGTGTTCCCCCGTGCCGCCGTAGGGCGGCTTTCGATCGACCGTGGTCAGCGGTCGCAGCCGTCATGATCGCATAGCGGGCGCGCGAATGCACACCTTCTATACGGGTTTATCTCAGTGCAGTTGGGGTGCTCCCAGCAGCATCTCGAGGTCACACACCTGTGCCCGCTGGTGGTGCCCCTTCGCATCGGTCAGTTGCACGCGGGAGCCGTAGTCGTGCGCCGTGGGGTGCGGGGGCCGTACGTCGACGCGAGGGTTGTATTCGGCCATGACCTCACAGGACCCGGACGGAGAGCCGATCGCGTCGTAGAAGACCGGGATCGCGATGCTGTGGCCCGGCTTCAGCACCAGATGGACCGGTGTGGACTTCTTCGGCTTGGAGTCGGCCGACGGCCCCTTGCCGACGTACACACTGAGCTCCGGGTAGCCGTCGAAGGCGCAGGGCTTCGATCCCTTGTGCGCGGCGCTGAGCGTCGCCGTCGGCGTGTTGTGCGGCTTGCCCGGGAGGAGGGTCATCTTCCAGCTCAGCTGGGGCGTTTGGCATGCGGCGATCCGGGTTCCCGAGGCGCTGTCGTTCTGGCCGCAGGCGGCGGCCCCCAGCAGCATCAGGCCGGCCGTGCAGACCGCCGCTGTCCGCCGTGACATGAGATCTCTCCCTGGGTGACGCCACTGCGCGGGGCCGAGTGCCGCCGCTCCTGCCTCACCGAACAACTAGATGCGGGCATGCGCGCCGAGGTTCCACAACGGGCGGCGAGATGATCGCCTCCCCTCGCGCGATCTCGGGCAACTCCGGTGGCTACACGCTCGGCTGCCGCGACGAGACCGCCACCCGGCCGGCCATCGAAGCCTGCGGAACCTGGAGAACGTCACAAGGAAGGGCGGACCCGGCAGTCGTGTCAGGCTGGCAGATCCCCCGAAAACCAGAAGGCACGGCACTACTGGTTTGGTTGATGTCGGGGTACCCAGCGTTGATCAGTGGACGAACCAGTCGGATGCGTTGGTGAGGTCCTCTGCGGAGCACGGCTTGCCCAGGGCGCTGGTGCTGAGCAGGGTTCACTCGCGCAGACGGCGGGTGAGGAAGTCGCGCGGCCTCGTCCGCCTCGGCGACGGTCTCCAGGGCCTGTAGGTAGCAGGCGAAGGTCCAGTGCTCGGCGGGCTCCTCGTCGATGTAGAGGCCGGTCATGCCGCGCGGAAAGGAAGGCGGGGTGTGTTCACCGCGTCCCAGCGGACCTGCGCGGATCGGCAAGTAGCCGAAAAAAGCCGGACCAGGGTCCCGGGGCATGTGCTCCGGGACCCTGGTGTACGTCCTGGCCGCAAGGTCAGGCGGGCGTGATGTTCTCCGCCTGCGGGCCCTTTTGGCCCTGGGTGACGTCGAAGGTGACCGCCTGGCCTTCCTGGAGCTCACGGAAACCGCTGGCGTTGATGTTGGAGTAGTGCGCGAACACGTCCGGTCCGCCGCCGTCCTGGGAGATGAAGCCGAAGCCCTTTTCTGCGTTGAACCACTTGACGGTTCCGCTGGCCATGCTGGTGCCTTCCAGTCGATATCGGGTTCCGCACCACGCGGACCCGGAGGTGATCGTCCTGGTCCCGCACTGCACAGCAAAGCGCCCGCGCCGGAGCGCGGGCAGGTACTGCGAACCACGACATCTGACAGCGACGCTACACGGCGAAACCGCCCACCGCCAGAGAGCAACAGCCATGATCCGCACGGGTCGGGCGAGCCCTGCCGCAGACCCATGCCGACGCCATGGCCGGGCCAGCCACGATCATCACGGGAGTGGCCGGTTGGCAGGGCTTACCAGGGCACGGTCTGACCCGAGCGGTCCAGATACGCCAGACCGGGCGTGCCCAGCCTGGCCAGCAGGACGTCCACCAACAGCGGGACGCTCTCCTCGATGGTGAACGGTGCGTCGGGCCCCCCGAGTGCGGTGCGAATCCAGCCTGGCGCCAAGAGGACAAAGGCGCGTTGCGTCTCGGCCTGCCTGATCGCGAAGCTGCGCACGAACATGTTCAAGGCCGCTTTACTCCCCCGATACACCTCGCGGCCTGCGGTCGTGTTGTTCGCGATGCTGCCTTGCCCGGATGACATCGCTCCGATGAGTCCGGCGGGAGATACGAGGTCTTCGAGCGCTTCCATGACGCGCATGGGGCTGAGAGCGTTGGTGATCATCACCTCGATGAAATCGGCTGTCGTAACCGCGCCGATCGGCGTCTGCTCATTGTTCGTGGTGCCCGCGTTGACGAAGAGCAGGTCGAGCCGGCGTTGCGCGAGACGCTCGTGCAGGGGCGCCAGTTGGTCGGGCTCGTTGATGTCGAGATGCTCGATGACTACGCGCCCGTCGGCTCGGTCCGCGAGATCGTGCAGGGGTGTTCGGGCAGTGGTTTCGCGGACCGTGCCGATGACGTTCCAACCCCTGTCGAGGAATTCGGCCGCCATCGCGTGGCCGAGGCCGCGCGAGGCCCCGATGATGAGGGCGGTCGGCGTGTGCCGGCCTGTGACAGTCGATGACATCCAGCGTCATCTCCGTTCTTTACGTGGTGAGCGTGCTTCGCGTCTTTGCAGGATTTCCCCCATGCCATGCGCATCAATGTCCGAGTCCGCCGCAGCGCAGCCCGATGATGCGCAAATCATTCGTGCACTCCAGGATCACGCCAGATCTTGATCCACTTCTAAATCGGGGCTCAGCAAATCTCGCTCGCCAGCAGCCCCATCGTGAACATGTCGTACCACTTGCCGTCACGGCGGAAGACCTGACGAAGGCGGCCCTCCTCGACGAAGCCGACCTTCTCGTAGACCCTGCGCGCGGCATGGTTCTCGGTAACCACGGTCAGCGTTATCTTGTGAAGGCGCATGTCCTCAAAGCCGTAGCGACAGATCGTCCGCACCGCATCGGTGGCGTATCCACGGCCCCAATACGCCTTCTCCCCCAGGTAGATGTCGAGTTTCGCGATGCCCTTCTCCGGTTCCGCTTCATGCAGCATGACCAGACCGATGAGCTGGCCGTCGGCAAACGTCTCGATGCCAAGGAGCAAGTCGCCATAGGTGTTGCGGGGGCGTTCCTCCAGCCACTTGCGGACGCGCTCCACCGGCTGGGCATACGTGTCGTCCATCCACCGCATGACCTGGGGGTCGTGGTTCCAGCGCCACAGTGCGTCGGCGTCCGCGGGACCCATCGCCCGCAGTTTCACCAGTTCTCCGAGCGCCATGCTCACCGACCCCTTGCATGTCTCGTGATCATCTTACGAATCACGAAGTGGTACCACGGTCGGTGTCGCACGCTCAATCGGTTTCGGGTGCCGAGGCCAGGGCCAGGGACTGTTCGGGAGGAAGCGCCCGACTACCCGGGGACCATGGCACCATGTGGGCCGCTACCGGTTGCAGTTGGGAGAGCCGCATCAGAGGGCGTGGGACCTCTCCCTCCAGTGATCCGGATGTGGCTCCGCGGTGAAAGGCTCACCAGATGGACTATCCATTTGACGCTCCGCCCGCTGACCGGGAACTCCTTGACTTCGCTGTTCGCCTGATCAGCCGTGCCGGGCAGGTATCGGTGAAGGGCTTCTTCGGTGACTGGCACAGCCGCCGCAAGGAGGACGGCAGTGAGGTCACCGAAGTCGACGAAGCGGTTGAGGAACTGATCAGAGCCGAGTTGGGCCGCCGCGTCCCGGAGGACGGGGTCTTCGGCGAGGAGGGAGGTGCGACCAGCGGGACATCAGGACGCCGATGGGTCATCGACCTCATCAACGGCACCACGTCCTTCACCCGCCGGTGGCCGCTGTTCTCGAACGATCTCGCTTATGAAGACGAGCACGGTCCGGCTATCGGCGTGATCAACATGCCGGTGAGCCAGCAGATGATCGTGGCCGGACGAGGACTGGGCTGCTGGGTGCTGACGGGTCCTGACCCGGACCTGCGGTCGGGCCACCGTGGCCGGGTCACGGAGCGGACCCGCATCTGCGGAGCGAGGACCCAGGCGCTCAACCCGGCCGGCTGGCCGGAAGAACTCCTCACCGCTCTGCACCGTCAGGTCTTCCTGATGGCCTCGATGGGCTGCATCGTGGATCTGGTCACCGGCCGGGCCGATGCCGTGGTGATCGCCGGCCCGCCGATGGGTTACGAGGACGTGGCACCGATGCCGGTCATCGTCACGGAGGCAGGCGGCCGGGTGACCGACCTCGGCGGTGCACCGGTGCTGGAAGGCGACATGACGGTGCTGGCCACCAACGGCCATCTCCATGACGCGTTCTTGCACCTGGTCGAGAGCTTGCCGCGCAGCCGTGACCTGCATGCCCTCGACGAGGCTGATTAGTACGGTGACCAGCGGGTGAGGTGCCATCGGGACGCCGTTCCCTCCGGCCTGGGCCGGCAGCGTCATCGCCCGCCGGTAGCGCACCGAACACGTGCTGCTCCGGAGCACGATCTGCTCTACAGCTCGGCGTACTTGGGAATGTGCTCAGGCAAGTACGGACATACGTGCTCAGCCGGATGTTCGTCCGTGTGCTCGCGAGAGACGGGCGGGTGCGACGATCGCGATGTGGGGGCGGCGGGATGGCTGCCGCACTTTCCCGAGAGTGGAGTCGGGCGACGGACGACGAGATGCGCGCGCTTCGACGGCCGTGGCCGCGTCGAGCTGTTACCCGGCCATGCCACGGCCCCGAAGCAGCGCCGGATCGAGCAGATCTCCCACGTGCTCGGCTACCGGCTGCTCGTCATCCAGAACCTCGGCCGCGTCGGCGTCCGGCTCGTCTGCGAACGCGACGACGCCCGCACGCGCGCCGCCGCGTAGAGCTGAGCATTGCCCGGCCGCGCGCCGGTGGGCCGCTGCTGTCGGCGACGGAGCCGTCCTCGCCACCATTCCCACCGCCCCCACCCCCCATCACCCCAACCTCTTACGAACTCCCCCGCGATTGCCTCGGCGTAGTCCTGGCGGCGTCCTGTCCAGCGCTGCAAGGGGCGCCATCGCACCGCGGTCCGCCCGTGCATCCGGCCCGACCGCACTGCCCCGCACCACAGGGTGCGTCCTTGGCCGTCGCTGATGGTGGTGATCTTGATCGTGTTCTGCTTGCGCTCGCCGCAGACGAAGGCGGCCCGTCCGGAGGGTCCGGCCTTCCGCCGACGGACCTGGATTTCGGTGCCGTAGATGCACAATGTGACGTCTTCGGCCTCGGCGTGGGCGAACACGTCGGCCAGGGTGTGCGCAGCCGCAGGTCTGGTCGGAGGGCCCGACCTGCTAGATCACGCCGAGGGCCTCGTGGGGCAAACCGGTGCGCAGGTGGACCGGGGTGACCACAGTCGGTCGGTGACCACGTACGCCTACACGTCTCTTGGCCCAGCGCCGGCCTGGCGCCGCCGGTCCCCACGGCGCAGCTGGCGGCGTCCGGACTCACATCGCGCCTTCCACTGCGGCACGAGTTCGCTGACAAGCTCGCCAAGGTGCTCCCGTGACAGCCCGCAGAATGCGTAACGGGACATGGCCGCGCGTGAAGACGCGGTCAGGCGGGCTGCCACAGCTCGATCCGATTGCCCTCGGGATCGGTGACCCAGCCGAATCGACCGACCCCCTCCATGTCCTGCGTCTCTTCGTCCACGTCCGCTCCCTTCGCGCTCAATTGCGCGAGCATCGCGTCCAGGTCGCGGACCCGGAAGTTGAGCATGGTCTGCTGGGTGCGGGACCCGAAGTAGTCGGTCTCGGACTCGAACGTCGCGAACACCGTCGGGCCGGTTTCCTGACGCCACAGGCCGTTCTCATCGGCGTCCAGGCCCAGGCAATCGCGATACCACGCGTTCAGGGCCGCCGGGTCGGCAGCCCGCATGAAGTATCCACCGATTCCAAGCACACGTTCCATGCCGCCATCTTGCCAGGACTACCCTCGGGCGGGGCCGGCACCACACCATCGCCCGCTTCACCCCCGTCTCAATCGCGGGCGAACTCGAAAGCTCGTTCTTTTCAGCGTTCCGCTTGGCGGATCAGTCTCCGACGAAGACCAGATAGCTGCCTGGAGTCGTAGCACAGTCCTCCAAGAAGGCAGCGAGGACTCGGACTGCTTCGGCTTGAGAGTCGTCGGTGCAGCGATCCAGGAGATCCGGGATTTCGCGGAGTGCGGCTTCGGCCTCTTGCTCGTTGAAAACCGTGTCGTTGTACGGGTCGACCATCCAGAGCTTGCCCGAGGTGTCGGAAGGAAGCGTGGCGATCAGCTGAGCCAGTGCTTCGCCGTGCTTGTGGGCCTCACGGACCAGAGTCGGCCTGCGCATTGAACGTCGGCTGGGCCACTGCGGGCGGCTGTCGTGCAACTGCAGGTCAATTCCCATGACCTGATTCTTCCGCGGGCGGCCCAGGCACGGGCATCCTCTCTCGAATGGCACTCGAACTTGATCACCCGAGGCGGGAAACGCCTGACGCAGAGTCGACTTGCGCTTGATCCTGTGCTCCGGCACAGAGGTATCGGAAGCGGGGATGCGCGGCTGTGGCGAATACGCCGGTCTCCGGTGGCCCGGGCGATCGGCGCTCACGCGGGTGTCGATTCCGGCGCCGCAGTGCACATGAGGGTCATGGGGTCTGACGTTGTACGTGCCGAATATTGCATCCACGCTGGTCACAGCCCTGATTCGACGTCATCGGACCGCGCCTGACGGGGCAGCCTCCCGCGCGGAGAAGAGGCTCTTGGAGCATGCGTGGGCCGACTGCGAGGATGGTCAACTGTGCTGTTGCGACTGCCGTACCTCGCCCTGTCTACCGCCTTCAGCCTCATACGGCTGTTGCCGATGAGTGATCGGGCGAAGGATCTGGAGATCCTGGCCCTGCGCCACCAACTCGCCGTACTGCAAAGGCAGGTAGACAAGCCACAACTGACCTGGCCCGATCGAGCGCTGCTCGCCGCACTGCTTCACCGCCTCCCCCGGGTACAGCTCCGCCAGCTCCACCT
>NZ_JBIVXA010000027.1:0-134661 GCF_044768965.1 Streptomyces sp. NPDC090798 | reverse complement strand
TGCTGGACCGGTACCTGCACCACCTGCGGACGCCCCCTGCCCAGCCCTCGGAGCAGCCGCAGACAGCCCACAACCTAACGAAGCACTACTAGGACTTGCGATGCCCGATCAAGCGCGGCTTCGGCTCCAGACCGTCCAGGCCGTGCCAGGCCAGGTTCACCAGATGGGCCGCCACCTCCGCCTTGCGGGGCTTGCGCACGTCCAGCCACCACTGGCCCGTCAGGGCGACCATGCCGACCAGGGCCTGGGCGTAGAGGGGAGCCAGTTTCGGGTCGAAGCCACGCAGCTTGAACTCGCGGCCCAGGATGTCCTCCACCTGGGTGGCGATGTCCGAGATCAGCGACGCGAAGGAACCCGTCGACTGGGGAATGGGCGAGTCGCGGACCAGGATACGGAAGCCGTCCGTGTACTCCTCGATGTAGTCCAGGAGGGCGAACGCGGCCTGTTCGCACAGCTCGCGCGGGTGACCGGCGGTGAGGGAGCCGGTCACCATGTCCAGCAGACGGCGCATCTCGCGGTCCACCACCACCGCGTACAGCCCCTCCTTGCCGCCGAAATGCTCGTAGACCACCGGTTTGGAGACGCCGGCCTTCGCCGCGATCTCCTCCACCGACGTCCCCTCGAAACCCTTCGCCGCGAACAGGGTGCGACCGATCTCCAGCAGCTGCTGACGGCGCTCCGCACCGGTCATGCGGGTGCGGCGCGCACGCCGCGGCTTTTCACTGCTGCTCGGGGTGCTGCTGGAGTCGGTCGCCACGCCGTCAATCATGCCGCGTCAGCGGTTTCCGTCTTGCCCCGGGAGGCTGACCCGTCCGTGTAGCGCTTCGAATCGATACGCGAGCGTGACGGCCAGCGCACGTCGTACGCCCAGCCGAGCTGCTCGCACCAGCGGATGATCCGCGCCGAGGAGTCGACCTGACCGCGCTGCACGCCGTGCCGCGCCGAGGTCGGATCGGCGTGGTGCAGGTTGTGCCAGGACTCACCGCAGGAGAGCACGGCCAGCCACCACACGTTGCCCGAGCGGTCCCGCGACTTGAAGGGGCGCTTGCCCACCGCGTGACAGATCGAGTTGATCGACCAGGTGACGTGGTGCAGCAGCGCCACCCGGACGAGCGAGCCCCAGAAGAAGCCGGTGAACGCGCCCCACCAGGACATCGTCGCCAGACCGCCGATCAGCGGGGGGAGGGCGAGGGACAGCACCGTCCAGTAGATGAACTGGCGCGAGATCGCGCGGATCGCCGGGTCCTTGATCAGATCCGGCGCGTACTTCTCCTGCGAGGTCCGCTCCTCGTCGAACATCCACCCGATGTGCGCCCACCACAAGCCCTTCATCAGGGCCGGCACCGTCTCCCCGTAGCGCCACGGCGAGTGGGGATCACCCTCGGCGTCGGAGAACTTGTGGTGCTTGCGGTGGTCGGCGACCCAGCGGACCACCGGGCCCTCGACCGCCATCGAACCGGCGATCGCCAGCCCGATCCGCAACGGGCGCTTCGCCTTGAAGGAGCCGTGCGTGAAGTAGCGGTGGTAGCCGATCGTGACGCCGTGGCAACCCAGGTAGTAGAAGAAGACCAGCAGGCCGATGTCCAGCCAGCTCACCCCCCGGCCCCAGGCCAGCGGCACCGCTGCCACAAGGGCTACGAACGGAACAGCGATGAAGAGAAGCAGCGTGATCTGTTCGAGTGACCCCTTCCGTTCGCCACCCAGCGTGGCGGCGGGAAGCGAGGCGTCGTCGGGCGACCGCGGGACGTCGTCGATCACGTCGGAACTCGAGGGCATGAGCATCCCCTGTGGGGTTCGAGGGCGGGGGCGGTGGCCGGTCACGGGATCTCAGAGTCCTCCCGCCGGCTGACGGGAGGCCCTACGCATCCGTAACTTACGGCGTCGTAAGTATGGCAGCGCGCAGCCCGGCGGCAAGAGCCCAACAGCCTGCGCGTCCGCATGGACACCTATCCTTGGATTCGGTCGGACAGCGCGGTCCGTTCTGTTTCTTCCCGGATGCCACGTCCCTAAGCGGCACCCCGCCGCGCGGTCACCATCCGGGTTCCCTCCCTGACGAGCTTCAGACGAGCTTCCACACTCTTCAGCCGAGCTTCCACACTGCAAGGAGCCGCACCTGTGAGCAGTGCCGACGACCAGACCACGACGACCAGCAGCGAGCTGCGCGCCGACATCCGCCGCCTGGGCGACCTGCTCGGTGAGACCCTCGTCCGTCAGGAGGGCCCCGAGCTCCTGGAACTGGTCGAGAAGGTCCGCCGCCTGACCCGCGAGGACGGCGAGGCAGCCGCCGAGCTGCTGCGCGGCACCGAACTGGAGACCGCGGCCAAGCTGGTCCGCGCCTTCTCCACGTACTTCCATCTGGCGAATGTCACCGAGCAGGTGCACCGCGGTCGCGAGCTGCGCGCCAAGCGGGCCGCCGAGGGCGGACTCCTCGCCCGAACGGCGGACCGGCTCAAGGACGCCGACCCCGAACACCTGAAGCAGACCGTCAAGAACCTGAACGTCCGCCCGGTCTTCACCGCCCACCCGACGGAAGCCGCCCGCCGTTCGGTCCTCAACAAGCTGCGCCGTATCGCCGCGCTCCTCGAGACCCCCGTCATCGAGGCCGACCGCCGCCGCTACGACACCCGGCTGGCCGAGAACATCGACCTGGTGTGGCAGACGGACGAGCTGCGCGTGGTCCGCCCGGAGCCCGCGGACGAGGCCCGCAACGCCATCTACTACCTGGACGAACTGCACGCCGGCGCGGTGGGCGACGTCCTGGAGGATCTGACCGCGGAGCTGGAGCGCGTCGGCGTGCAGCTCCCGGACGACACCCGGCCGCTCACCTTCGGCACCTGGATCGGCGGCGACCGCGACGGCAACCCGAACGTCACCCCGGCCGTCACCTGGGACGTCCTGATCCTCCAGCACGAACACGGCATCAACGACGCCCTCGACGTCATCGACGAACTCCGCGGCTTCCTCTCCAACTCCATCCGCTACACCGGCGCCACCGAGGAGCTCCTCGAATCCCTCCAGAGCGACCTGGAGCGGCTCCCCGAGATCAGCCCCCGCTACAAGCGCCTCAACGCCGAGGAGCCCTACCGGCTCAAGGCCACCTGCATCCGGCAGAAGCTGGAGAACACCAAGCAGCGCCTCGCCAAGGGCACCCCGCACCAGGAGGGCTGCGACTACCTCGGCACCGGCGAACTCCTGCGCGACCTCACCCTCATCCAGACCTCGCTGCGCGAGCACCGCGGCGCCCTGTTCGCCGACGGCCGGATGAACCGCACCATCCGCACCCTCGCCGCCTTCGGCCTCCAGCTCGCCACCATGGACGTACGCGAGCACGCCGACGCCCACCACCACGCCCTCGGCCAGCTGTTCGACCGCCTCGGCGAGGAATCCTGGCGCTACGTCGACATGCCCCGCGACTACCGCGCCAAGCTCCTCGCCAAGGAACTCCGCTCCCGTCGCCCCCTCGCCCCGACCCCCGCGCCCCTCGACGCCGCCGGTGAGAAGACCCTCGGCGTCTTCGGGACGGTCAAGAAGGCCCTGGAGATCTTCGGACCCGAGGTCATCGAGTCGTACATCATCTCGATGTGCCAGGGCGCCGACGACGTGTTCGCCGCGGCCGTACTCGCGCGCGAGGCCGGCCTGCTCGACCTGCACGCCGGCTGGGCCAAGATCGGCATCGTCCCGCTCCTGGAGACGACGGACGAACTGAAGGCCGCCGACACGATCCTCGAGGACATGCTCTCCGACCCCTCCTACCGCCGCCTCGTGGCGCTGCGCGGGGACGTCCAGGAGGTCATGCTCGGCTACTCCGACTCCTCGAAGTTCGGCGGCATCACGACCAGCCAGTGGGAGATCCACCGCGCCCAGCGCCGCCTGCGCGACGTCGCCCACCGCTACGGCGTACGCCTGCGTCTCTTCCACGGCCGCGGCGGCACCGTCGGCCGCGGCGGCGGCCCCTCCCACGACGCGATCCTCGCGCAGCCCTGGGGCACGCTGGAGGGCGAGATCAAGGTGACCGAGCAGGGCGAGGTCATCTCCGACAAGTACCTCGTGCCCTCGCTCGCCCGCGAGAACCTGGAACTGACGGTCGCCGCCACCCTCCAGGCCTCCGCCCTGCACACCGCCCCCCGTCAGTCCGACGAGGCGCTGGCCCGCTGGGACGCGGCCATGGACGTCGTCTCGGACGCCGCCCACAACGCCTACCGACGACTCGTCGAGGACCCGGACCTCCCGGCGTACTTCTTCGCCGCCACGCCCGTCGACCAGCTCGCCGACCTCCACCTCGGCTCGCGGCCCTCCCGCCGTCCCGACAGCGGCGCCGGTCTCGACGGCCTGAGGGCCATCCCCTGGGTCTTCGGCTGGACCCAGTCACGGCAGATCGTGCCCGGCTGGTTCGGCGTCGGCGCCGGCCTCAAGGCCCTGCGCGAATCGGGCCTGGACACCGTGCTCGACGAGATGCACGAACAGTGGCACTTCTTCCGGAACTTCATCTCCAACGTCGAGATGACCCTCGCGAAGACCGACCTGCGGATCGCCCGCCACTACGTCGACACCCTCGTCCCCGACGAGCTCAAGCACGTCTTCGCCACCATCGAGGCCGAACACGAGCTGACCGTCCGCGAGGTACTGCGCGTCACCGGCGGCAAGAAGCTCCTGGACACCAACCCGGTCCTCCAGCAGACCTTCTCCATCCGCGACGCCTACCTGGACCCGATCTCCTACCTCCAGGTCGCGCTCCTCAAGCGCCAGCGCGACGAGGCCGCGGCCGGCGCCGAGCCGGACCCGCTGCTCTCGCGCGCCCTGCTCCTGACGGTCAACGGTGTGGCGGCCGGACTGCGCAACACCGGCTGACACCCGCGGGACTCACGCAAAGGGGTGCCCCGCGTTCGTACGAACGCGGGGCACCCCTCATTTCAAGCGCCCGTCACTTCAAGACCAGGTCACAGAAGCAGGAACGTGGCCGTCAGCTGCGCGATCCCCACCCCCGCCAGCACCCACGCCGCCCGCCGCAGCCGCAGACCACCCGCCACCACCACCGAGGCGAGCAACAGAGCGCCCCCCAGCGGGACCCAGGCGTAGAGAACGCCCGCCGGACCGCTTCGGACGACATCACTGCTCCCGGGCTTCACGGTCACCGTGTACGTCCGGCCCTTGCGCACCGCGACCGCCTCGTCGATGGTGACGCGCGCCCGCGCCCGCGACCCCGTCGAGGTCGGCGCGTACGTCCCCGTACAGACATCGCCGGAGCACTCGGTCACCGTCATCGTCCCCTGCTCCCGGCCCTTGCTCAGCATCACGTGCTGGGCCGTGCCCCAGGAACCCCAGACGCCCGCGATCAGGATCAGCGCCGCGACCGTACTCATCGCCGCGAACCGCCCGAACCGCAGCGCCGGATGTGCGCTCCGACGGGAGCCTCGATGTGCGGCGACGGCAGGCATGGCGGCGATCCTTGGCCATGGCTGCGCGCCCGGTCAACTCCGGTCGGTTCCGGTGGGCGACAAGTCGGCAGTTGTACGCGTACATCGACCGCCCCCGGGAACCGCTCAGGAGTTGTACGTGCCCTGCGCCCGCTCCAGCCCCTCGATGACGAGGCACTCCACGGCGTCCGAGGCCCGGTCCACGAAGTAGTCGAGTTCCTTGCGCTCCGCCGAGGAGAAGTCCTTCAGGACGAAGTCGGCGACCTGCATCCGCCCCGGAGGACGCCCGATGCCGAACCGCACCCGGTGGTAGTCGGAGCCCATCGCCTTCGTCATCGACTTCAGCCCGTTGTGACCGTTGTCGCCACCGCCGAACTTCAGGCGCAGGACGCCGTAGTCGATGTCCAGCTCGTCATGGATCGCGACGATGTTCGCCGTCGGCACCTTGTAGAAGTCCCGCAGCGCGGTCACCGGGCCGCCGGACAGGTTCATGTACGACATCGGCTTGGCCAGGATCACCCGGCGGTTCGCCGGACCCGGCGGGCCGATGCGCCCCTCGATCACCTGCGCCTGTGCCTTGCCGGCCCGCTTGAACCTGCCGCCGATCCGCTCCGCCAGCAGGTCGGCGACCATGAAGCCCACGTTGTGCCGGTTCATGGCGTACTCGGGGCCGGGGTTGCCGAGGCCCACGATCAGCCAGGGGGCGTTGGCGTCGGTCGTCACGTCGGTGTCTCCCATGTGTCCTTGATACGCGGCAGCCGCCGCTCCGGAGGGGAGCGGCGGCTGACACAGATGAAGATTCCGGGGGAATCAGGCCGATCAGGCTTCGGCGGCCTCGTCGCCCGCGGCTTCGCCCTCGGACGGCTCCTCCGCCTGGGCGGACAGGACCTGCAGGACGACCGCGTCCTCGTCGATCGCCAGCGTGGTGCCCTTGGGCAGCGGGATGTCCTTGGCGTGGATGGAGGCACCGGCCTCCAGGCCCTCGATGGAGACGGTGACCGACTCCGGGATGTGGGTGGCCTCGGCCTCGACCGTGAGGGTGTTCAGCACGTGCTCGAGCAGGAAGCTGCCCGGGGCGAGCTCGCCCTCGGTCTGCACGAAGACCTCGACGGTGACCTTCTCGCCGCGCTTCACGAGGAGCAGGTCGACGTGCTCGAGGAAGCCCTTGATGGCGTCGCGCTGGACGGCCTTCGGGATCGCCAGCTGGGTCTTGCCCTCGATGTCCAGGGAGAGCAGGACGTTCGGGGTGCGCAGGGCGAGCAGCAGCTCGTGGCCCGGCAGCGTGATGTGGACGGGCTCGGCACCGTGGCCGTAGACCACGGCGGGAACCTTGCTGTCACGGCGGATGCGGCGGGCGGCGCCCTTGCCGAACTCGGTACGGGTCTCGGCGGCGAGCTTGATCTCGGACATGTGCACTCCTCGTAGATCTGGGGAAGGGGGTCACCCGGCCAAACAATCGGCCTGCTACGAAGAGCGCGTCGATAACGGACCGCCGCACACGCCTTTTCAAGCGGTACGGCCTCCCTCGCCGAGCAACTGTGACAGCTTACTGGGCGGGAAGGCCGTACCAGAAATCGATCTAGGCGAGGACCGTCCACCGGTCCCGCGCCGGTCCTCCTACTGCTCCTCGAACAGGCTCGTCACCGAGCCGTCCTCGAAGACCTCACGGACCGCGTTGGCGATCGTCGGCGCGATCGACAGGACCGTGATCTTGTCGAGCTCCAGCTCGCCCGGGGTCGGCAGGGTGTCCGTGAAGATGAACTCGCTGACCTTGGAGTTCTTCAGACGGTCGGCCGCGGGGCCGGAGAGCACACCGTGCGTGGCCGTGACGATGACGTCCTCCGCGCCGTGCGCGAAGAGGGCGTCGGCGGCGGCGCAGATCGTGCCACCGGTGTCGATCATGTCGTCGACGAGGACACAGACGCGGCCCTTCACATCACCGACGACCTCGTGGACGGTGACCTGGTTGGCGACGTCCTTGTCGCGGCGCTTGTGCACGATCGCCAGTGGGGCGTCCAGGCGGTCGCACCAGCGGTCGGCGACGCGCACCCGGCCGGCGTCCGGGGAGACGACGGTGAGCTTCGACTTGTCGACCTTCGCCCCCACGTAGTCCGCCAGGATCGGCAGCGCGAAGAGGTGGTCGACCGGACCGTCGAAGAAGCCCTGGATCTGGTCGGTGTGCAGGTCGACCGTGAGGATCCGGTCGGCGCCCGCCGTCTTCATCAGGTCGGCGATCAGGCGCGCCGAGATCGGTTCACGTCCACGGTGCTTCTTGTCCTGCCGCGCGTAACCGTAGAAGGGCACGATCACGGTGATGCTTCGCGCGGAGGCCCGCTTCAGAGCGTCGATCATGATCAACTGCTCCATGATCCACTTGTTGATGGGAGCCGTGTGGCTCTGCATCAGGAAGCAGTCGGCGCCGCGCGCGGACTCCTGGTAGCGGACGTAGATCTCACCGTTGGCGAAGTCGAAGGCCTTCGTCGGGACGACCCCGACACCCAGCTTGTGGGCGACCTCCTCGGCAAGCTCGGGGTGGGCGCGGCCGGAGAAGAACATCATCTTCTTCTCGCCGGTCGTCTTGAACCCGGTCACAGCACTGTCTCCTCAGAGGTGTCTCAGCTGGGGCATGAGGAGTCTTCTCAACTGGAGCGCGAGAAGCCTTCTCAGCTGGGGGTGCGGGTACGCATTTATGCGGGCGTGCACTTATCACGGTACGCCGTGTCGGACGTACCTGATTCCGGTCAGGCTTCGCCTTCCGGCTCCCGGGAGGTCGCCTCCGCCGCCTTCGCGGCCGCGCTCCCGGGACGCTTGCGGGCCACCCAACCCTCGATATTCCGCTGCTGGCCACGGGCCACGGCCAGCGAACCGGGTGGTACGTCCTTGGTGATCACGGAGCCCGCCGCGGTGTACGCGCCGTCCCCGACCGTGACAGGAGCCACAAACATGTTGTCCGAACCGGTACGGCAGTGGGAGCCCACGGTGGTGTGGTGCTTCTCCTGCCCGTCGTAGTTCACGAAGACGCTCGCCGCACCGATGTTCGAGTACTCACCGATCGTCGCGTCGCCCACGTAGGACAGGTGCGGGATCTTGGTGCCCTCGCCGATCGTGGCGTTCTTCGTCTCCACGTACGTGCCGATCTTGGCCTTCAGGCCGAGGCGCGTGCCCGGACGGAGATACGCGAACGGGCCCACGCTCGCCTGCGGCCCGACCTCGGCGCCGTTGGCGACGGTGTTGTCGACACGGGCCCCCGCGCCCACCGTGGTGTCCTTGAGGCGGGAGTTGGGGCCGACCTCGGCGCCCTCGGCGAGGTGTGTGGCGCCCTGGAGCTGGGTGCCCGGGTGGACGATCGCGTCCTGCTCGAAGGTGACGGTCACGTCGATCCAGGTCGAGGCGGGGTCGACGACGGTCACTCCGCCGAGCATGGCCTCGGTGAGCAGCCGGTCGTTGAGGATGCGGCGGGCCTCGGCGAGCTGGACACGGTTGTTGATACCGGCGATCTCGCGGTGGTCGCCGGCCACGGCCGCCCCGACCCGGTGCCCGGCCTCGCGCAGGATCCCGAGGACGTCGGTCAGGTACTCCTCACCCTGGCTGTTGTCCGTCCGCACCTTCCCGAGCGCGTCCGCGAGGAGCTGCCCGTCGAAGGCGAAGACCCCGGAGTTGATCTCACGGATCGCGCGCTGCGACTCGTTCGCGTCCTTGTGCTCGACGATCGCGGTGACCGCGCCGCTGACGCCGTCCCGCACGATGCGGCCGTAGCCGGTGGCGTCGGGGACCTCGGCGGTGAGCACGGTGACGGCGTTGCCGTCGGCGGTGTGGGTGGCGGCGAGCTGCCGCAGGGTCTCGCCGCTGAGCAGCGGGGTGTCGCCGCAGACCACGACGACGGTGCCGTCGACGCCGCCGCCCAGCTCCTCCAGGCCCATCCGTACGGCGTGGCCGGTGCCGTTCTGCTCCGCCTGTACGGCCGTCCGTACGCCGGGGTCGATCTCGGCGAGGTGCGCGGTGACCTTCTCGCGGGCGTGACCCACCACGACGACCAGGTTCTCGGGCTCCAACGCGCGCGCGGCCGCGAGCACATGGCCGACCAGGGAGCGGCCGCACAGTTCGTGCAGGACCTTGGGTGTGGCCGACTTCATACGGGTGCCCTCACCCGCTGCGAGAACGACGACGGCTGCCGGAGGATTGACGCTCACGGATATGCCCTTCGGCTTCGGATGGCTGGGGTGTGGACATCCGCAGGATACCGGGGCGTTTCAGGGGGGACATGAGAGCGGGCCCTGACAGTGCTGTCAGGGCCCGAACTGAGCCTTGCTCCCCCGCCAGGACTTGAACCCGGACAGATGGCACCAAAAGCCACAGTGCTGCCAATTACACCACGGGGGATGAAACTCGACTAAACCGGACAATTGGTCAGGTCGCCGAGCCGACACCCAACACTATGCCGTACCAGGCACCCTCGATGCGACGGTACGGATCGGCGCTCTGGAGAACGTAGATCACGAGACACCCCCTCTAGGTGTTGCCGACGTTCGCGGCGGCTGTACGGCTTGTCCTTGGTGCCCTCGGCCCAGGTGAGTTTCCCGATGGCTGCGGCCGCTGCTCGCTTGGTTTCCTCGCGTACCCGGTCCTGCTCGGCGCGCAGTCGTGCGAGCCCCGCGTTCATGCGGGCTCGCTGTTCCTCCGGGGTGCAACGGGGTTCCGGGTGGGGAAGATCCCGCACCCACAGCGAACCGAACTCTTCGAGCAGCCCGGCTCCGCCTGGATCTCGTTGTACGTCCAGCCCTGCCCCCGCAGCTCACGAGCCCTGTCCCGCAGGTCGTCCTTCGCGGTCGGACGCTTCGTCCACTCCGGGGGCGGCTCGCCCGTGACGAGGCGTTGGAGGGTCTCCTTGTTGTGGACCTGAAGTTCGTCCCGGATCTGCCGGAGGCTGAGTCCCGCCCGGCGCAGCGCGATCGCTCGTTCGCGCAAGGTCTCGAAATCCGCGTACTTGTTCTGTGGATGTGCCATGGGCATACCGTCCGGGCGGAATGTGATCTTCCGGGGGTGAACCGTGAGGGAATCAGCAGTTCGCGGGATACCGGTGGGTTTCGCTTCTGTTCGATTGCGGAGCGTGGTGTAGATCAGGAGGTGAAAGTCACCGGAAATGGGGCGGGGTGCGAACGTAGGCTGGACGCATGACCACGACGGGGGAAGAGCACACCGCGGCCGGTAGCGGGCCGTGGTGGTGGGTCAGATGGCGTAGTGCCGTGCTGGACGCGAGCCTCGCGTCGGTGTCGGCGGTGGAGTGCGGGATCGAGGGGATTCCGTTCGCGCGCGACGCGGGTCTGCCGGTTGCGGTGGGCATGGCGTTCGGGCTGGTCGCCGGCTTCGTGCTGCTGTTGCGCCGCCGCTGGCCGATCGCGGTCGTGCTGGTGTCGATCGCCATCACGCCCGCCCAGATGGGGTTCCTGATGGGACTCGTCGGGCTGTACACGCTCGCCGCGTCCGAGCTGCCGCGCCGGATGATCGGGGCGCTCGCGGGGATGTCCTTCGCGGGGATGCTGATCGTCACGTTCGTGCGTGCGCACCAGGGCATGGTGCGTGGGGACGTGACGATGGGGGACTGGTTCGTTCCGTTCGTCTCCATCACGACCGCGATCGGGATGACCGCGCCGCCCGTCCTGCTCGGGCTGTACGTGGGGGCCCGGCGGCGGCTGATGGAGAGCCTGCGGGAGCGGGCGGACTCGTTGGAGCGGGAGTTGCAGTTGCTCGCCGAGCGGGCCGAGGAGCGGGCGGAGTGGGCGCGCAACGAGGAGCGGACGCGGATCGCGCGTGAGATGCACGATGTGGTGGCGCACCGGGTGTCGTTGATGGTGGTGCACGCGGCGGCGCTGCAGGCCGTGGCGCGGAAGGATCCCGAGAAGGCCGTGAAGAACGCCGCGCTGGTGGGGGACATGGGGCGGCAGGCGTTGACGGAGTTGCGCGAGATGCTGGGTGTGCTGCGTACGGGGGACGGGTTGTCGTCCGTGCGGGTGCGGGCGGTGCCGTTGGCGGCCGTGGGGATGGCGGCTGCGGCGGCGGCCTCGCGGGCGGTGGATGACGGGGCCGAGGGGCCGAGTCTTGCCGAGCTGGACGAGTTGGTCGGGCAGTCGGCGGCTGCGGGGATGGTGGTGGATCTCTCGGTGGAGGGTGACACCCGGGGGTACGCGGCGGAGATCGAGCAGACGGCGTACCGGGTGGTTCAGGAGGCTCTGACCAACGTGCACAAGCATGCGGCGGGGGCGAAGACGTATGTCCGGCTGGCTCATCGGGACGCGGAGATCGCGATGCAGGTCGAGAACGAGTGTCCGCCGGAGCCGGGGTCGGCGTCGGCGATGCATCTGCCCAGTGGTGGTAACGGCCTGGTGGGGATGAAGGAGCGGGTTGCCGCGCTGGGGGGAGTGTTCGTGTCCGGGCCGACGGATTCGGGTGGGTTCCGGGTGTCGGCGGTAATTCCTGCGGAGGCGTAAGCCTTCGGCGGGCTCGTCGGCTGCGGGTGGGTGGGGGCTTGGCGCACAGTTCCCCGCGCCCCTGAGGGGCGGGGCTGCGCCCCGGCCCCCTGCGTCGGGCTAGAACGGCCTCGCCCGTAGACGCCGGACGAGCCGGAGGCTCTTAGGGGCGCGGGGAACTGCGCGACCAGCCACCACCGGCCCGCGGTCGAACGAACTGCGCGCGCAACCCCCACTCACCCGCAGTGGAGGAACCCTCCCGCGGTCAGCCCGCGGTCAGGCGGACTGGGGCGATGCCTGACAGGAGGGTGGTGAGGGCGGTGTCGATCTCGGGGCCCAGGTACCAGTCCCCGGTGTGGTCGAGTGCGTAGACGCGGCCCTCGGAGTCGATGGCGAGCAGGGCGCGGGAGTCGGACTCCTCGCCGAGTGGGCAGACCTCGGTGTCCAGGGCGCGGCCGAGGTCGCCGAGTGTGCGGGCCATGTGGAGGCCGTGCAGGGGGTCGAAGTGGAGCGCGGTGGGGGCGAGCTGGCGGCCGGGCCCGGAGGGCTTCACGCGCAGTCCGCCGAATTCCGCCCATGCCTCCACCGCCGCGGGGAACACGGCGTGCCGGTGCCCCGCGGACGACTCGTGTCCCCGTAGCGCGTCGGCCCAGTACTCGGCCTGCTTTATGTCCCAGCGCCCGGGCTGCCACCCCGCGGAGCGCAGCGCGGCGTCCACGGGTACGGAGAAGCGTGTGGTGGAGGAGCGGTCGGCGTGCATCTGCCCTTCGTTCGTCGAGGGTCGGGACATCGGCGCGCTGGCGGGGGCGCCGTCGTACGTACGTGTGCGGGGATGGGGGAGTTCAGGAGGCGCCGGTCGTCGCCGTCGGGTCGACGACGCGGACGCCGAAGTGGTCGCTGAGCGCCGTGCAGGCGCGGCAGGGCGCGGCGAAGCTGCCGTGCAGCGGGTCGCCGTCCTCGCGGATGCGGCGTGCGGTGAGTTTGGCCTGTCTGAGGGCCTTGCGTGCCTCGCCGTTGGTCATCGGCTTGCGGGCGGCGCGTTTGCTGCGGGTGGCGTCGACGGTGGCGATGTGCCGGGAGATGAGGATCGCCTCGGCGCAGCGGCCGGTGAAGCGGTCGCGTTGCGCGCTGGTGAGGGTGTCGAGGAAGTCCTGGACCAGCGGGTGAAGGGCGGGTGGCTGGTCGCCGCGGGCGGCGGTGCCGGTGAGGGTGGCGCCGCGTACGGAGAGGGCGGCGGCGACGGTGGGAAGTATGCCGTCGCGGCGGTGCAGGAGGGTGGGCGCGTGGGCTGCCTCGGCACTGCTCCAGCCGACCCGCGGGTCCCCGGACGTGCCCGTATGTGTCGCGTTCATGATCGTTCTTCCCTCCCATGCATCCCCCGATGCGGCTACAGACTGCCAAATGGCGTGGCGGGTGCGGAAGCTGGGGCGCGCGACACGCCCGGGCTTCGTCGTACCGTCACGGCGGGGTGACGGCAGGTCACGGAACCGGAGGTCCGGTGACCGGTGTCTTCCTACCGCATAGGCTGTCGATATCCGCGATCCATACAGCTATTGAGAACGCCGCAGGGGGCAACCGCCATGACGACAGGTCGGCTCGGGCAGCAAGCCGCGCCGCCGAACGCGGCCTACGCCGGGCAGGTCGTGCATTTCCCGGATCCGGTCCGGGCCGCTCGCCACCCCAGGGGTGTCCGGGTCGACGCGCACGGCTATCCCGACTTCTCGCCGTACGCGCGTGCCGCCGCGGAGATCGCCGAACCCCCGGAGGGTTTCGGCGTGGACGAACTGCGGTTGACGGACTACGTGTCGGCGAACGCCGCGCTCGCCGCCGCGGGGCACGACCTGTGGGACACGATTGCGCCCGTGGCCACTCCGCATGGCTGGACCTGGCATCACGCGCGGGGCACCCGGCGCCTGGAGCTTGTGCCGGTGGAGGTCAAGGCGCTGTTGCGGCATCACGGCGGTATCGCGACGGCGGCCGTCGATCACGGGAAGCGGGGGACGCGTCCGTTGCAGGACACGCGGCCCGCGCACTTCGGGCTGCCGAAGTCGTCGGTCGCGGTGAGCGAGCAGCAGGTGCTCGGGGTCGAGGAGGATCTCGGCTATCGGCTGCCGGGTGCCTATCGGTCCTTCCTGAAGGCCGCGGGCGGGTGCGCGCCGATCGGTGCCGCGCTCGACGCGGAGCTGGGTCTGCTGGTGGACCAGCCGTTCTTCACGGTGCGCGAGGAAGCCGCCGTGAACGACCTCGTCTACATCAACAAGTGCCTGCGCGACCATCTGACCAAGGACTATCTGTGCGTCGGATTCGTGCAGGGTGGCCTGCTCGCCGTCAAGGTGAAGGGTGACGCGATCGGGTCGGTCTGGTTCTGTGCGTACGACGATGCCCGCGACCAGGACGCCTGGCCGCCGGCCGAGCGCGTGCAGCGGCTGTTGCTGCCCTGCGGCGCCGACTTCGACCAGTTCCTGTCCCGGCTCGCGGGTAATCCGCCGGAGTTGGAGACGGTGGCGAACCTGATGGTGGACGGTGGCTTCGCGCGCGCCGTTCCCGTCTCTTCCCTGGGGGAGTGAACGTCCGATGGTGACCTTCGCGCAGGCGCAGGAGCGCGCGGAAGAGTGGATCAACGGCGAGGTGCCCGGGTACCAGCACCGTGAGGTGCGGGTGCGGGAGTTCGAACTCGGGTTCGTGGTGTGGGCCGAGGACCGCGTCGACGGTCCGCGTTCCGACGGGGGCGCGCAGCGGCTCGTCATCGCGCGGGACAGCGGGGAGGCGACGCTCTGGCCCGGGCTGCCGGTCGGTGAGGTGATCCGCCGGTACGAGGAGGAGTACGGGGTGCCGCAGGCGTCCCCGGAAGTGGCTCCGGCGCCCCCGGCCCGGGTCGATCTGAACCAGACGTCGTTCTTGCTGAGCCCTCCGGAGTGGTTGCAGGAGGCGGCGGACAAGCTGGGCATTCCGGATCGGCGGGCGGGTGCGACGTCCGGTGGTGCCAACGGTGCGGGCCCCGGTGCGGGCGCCCACGCCAACGGGGCTTCCGCGGCCGGTGGTTCGGCGACGCCTTCTCCCTCTTCTCCTTCTTCTCCTTCGGACGCGCCGCCGCCGTGGCCCGCCGCCGCGGCCGGTGACGAGCGGGACGCGGGTCCGCGGGATGCCGTGGGGGCGCCGGGCGTGCCCGCTTCGGCGACTCCGTGGGCGGGGACGGACACCGCCGGGGACGGGGGCGAGGACCGTTCCGTGCCGCTGCCGGCGACCGTGTTCGCGCCGCAGCTGACCGACGTCGACGACCAGGCGGGTCCGGGTACGCCGCCCGGTGTGACCCCGGACGCCAAGACGGCCCTGATGTCCGGCGGCAGCCAACTCCCGCGCACGGCGCAGGCCCCCGCGGTCGACGACCGCGCGACCCCGCCGTCGTACGGCTACCCGCAGGCCGGCCCGGGTGCGCCGGGCACGCCGCCTCCGGGTGTGCCGGTTTCTGGTGCTCCGGCTCCTGGTGTGCCGGTTCCGGGTGTGCCGGGTCCTGGTGGTCCGCAGGGCGCGCCTCCTGCCGGACCGCCGGCCGCGTACGGCTACCCGCAGGGGCCCGGTGGTGCTCCCGGGACGCCGCCTCCTCCCCCTCCGCCTCCGGGCGGTCCGCAGGGCACGCCCCCGCCCGGTGCGCCCGGGTACGGGTACCCGCAGGGACAGGCTCCCGTCGCGCCGCCGCGGCCGCTGCCGCCGAACGCCGGTGACATCGCCGACGCCGCGACCAGCAAGGCACAGGCGCCGCCCAGGGGTGCGCGGGGTGGTGGCGTGAGCGCGCCGCCTCCGCCGAGCGCCCCGGGCGTACCGGGTGCGCGGCCGGGGAGCGCCCCGCCGCCTCCGCCCCCGCCGCCGTCGTCCGGGCCCGGCGCTCCGGGCACCCCGGCGGGCGGGTACGTACCGACGCAGCTCGTCTCGCAGCTCGGTCCGAACGGGCCCGGAGTTCCCGGTGCGCCTGCCGCGCCCGGCGCTCCGCAGCCTCCGGGTGGTACGCCTCCCGGGGGTGTCCATCACGCCGCGACCATGCTGGCGGGTCCGCCCGTGGGCGCTCCCGGCGCGCCCCAGCCTCCGGGTGCGCCCGGCGCGCCGGGTGCGCCGCAGCCTCCGGGCACCCCGCCCCCGGGCGGTGTCCATCACGCCGCCACCGTGCTGGCCGGTCCGCCGGTCGGCCCCCCGGTCGCCGGTCCCGGCGTACCGCCGCCCCCGCAGGCCCCCGGCATGCCCCCGGGCGCGCCGCAGCCCGTGCCCGGTCAGCCCGTGCCCGGTCAGCCCATGCCCGGTCAGCCCATGCCCGGTCAGCCCGTGCCCGGGCAGTCGCTGCCCCCGGGGCAGCAGCCTCCGGCGTACGGCTACCCGCAGGCCGGTCAGCCGACCGTCGGGCCGGGGTATCAGGCCGTACTGCGTTACCGCGCGCAGGACGGTTCCGAGCAGCAGTTGATCCGGCGCTCCGCGCCGGGGACCCCGCACCCGGAGTGGCAGATCCTGCACGAGCTGCGCGCGATGAACGTGCCGCCGCAGCAAGTGCTGGAGCTGCACACGGAGTTGGAGTCGTGCGAGCTGCCGGGTGCGTACTGCGCGCGGATGATCCGGGAGAGCTGGCCGCAGGCGCGGATCACCAGCATCGCGCCGTACGGCACGGATCACGCGAGCCGTCAGCAGGGCATGCGCCAGCTCCTCGCGCACCAGGGCGAGTTGCACCAGGTGGCGGACGGTCCCGCGCGTCCGGCGCCGGTGCGGGCGCCGATTCCGCCGGTGCAGCCCGCGCCGCCGGTTGCGCCGGAGGCGATCGGGCAGGAGCTGGCGGCGGCGTTCGGGCCGGGCCTGTTCCGGTTCGACCAGGCCGCGGTGTCGCGGCAGGGCGTGCCGAACATCGTGGCGCACACGCTGGTGGTGGCCGGACTGCCGGTCGACATGGGCCCGTTCTTCTGGGCGCAGGCGCAACCGGGCCGTCCGGTGCCGACGCTCGCCGAGCTGGCGCAGGAGCGCGGGGTGCGGCCGGCCGCGGACGCGGGCTCGTACCTCGTCATGGGCAGTGACTTCGGCAAGGCGATCTGTGTCCAGTACGGCACCGCGAACATCGTGGCCGTGCCGGTGGAGGCGGGTCCGGGCGGTGCCTCGGTGGCGCCGCAGTTCGTGAACACGGGGCTGCCCGAGTTCGCGCGCTGTCTGGCGCTGCTCGGCCGGATGTGGCGGCTGCGGTTCGGGCTCAACCAGGAGCAGGCGGGCCGCTGGACCCTCGACTTCCAGGCACAGCTCGCCTCGCTCGACCCGGCGGCGCTCGGCTCGCCGGAGAGCTGGTGGTCGGTGCTGCTGGAGCAGATGTGGGACGGCTTGCTGTGATGCGCCGCTGAGTGCCCGTCAGGGAACTGAAAGGGTTGGACCCGGTCGTATGACCGGGTCCAACCCATTTTTCTACGCAGCTGACCGCTACGAATGCGCGGAGTGTCGCGTTATGAACACTTACGCCTGATCCACCAAGATGTGCGCCAAATCGTGTTGTACGTCGCACAGTGGAGAGGGGTTCAGGGATGAGCAGCGCATCGGTGTCGCCGCACGGCTTCGTGGCCGTACGGGGGCGCGGTTACCGTCCCGAGCAGGTCGACGCGTACTTCGCTGCGCTCTCGCGGGGCCGCGACACCGCCTGGGAACGGGCCGCCCGGCTGACCGTCCTGGCCAAGGAGATGGACGCGGAGGTCGAGCGGCTGCGGGAGGTCGTGGCGCGGCTGGCCCCGCAGACGTACGAGACGCTCGGCGAGCGCGCCTGCCGGATCCGCGAGCTCGGCGAGGAGGAGGCCGCGGCGGTGCGCGAGAACGCGCGCAGCGCGGCCCGGCTGGCCGTGGAGGAGGCCGAGGCGGAGGGGCGGCGGATGCGTGAGGCGGCGCAGGCGTACGCCGACGAGCTGCGCGGCGAGGCCGAGGAACGCGCCCGGCACCGTCTCCTCGCCGCCCGAACCGAGGCCGACGAGATGCGGATCGCCGCCCGTCGCGCGGTCAAGGAGGGCCGGGGGGAGGCGCTGGCGGCGCTGCGCGAGGTGCGGCAGCGCACCGAAGGTCTCCTGGTCGAGCAGGAGAAGGAGCACGCCGAACGCTGGGAGGAGGCGGAGCGGGCTGCGGCGGAGCGGGCGGCCGCGCTCGACGCGCACCACGTGGAGCGGGGGGCGCGCGCCGAGGCCGCGTTGGCCGAGGCCGAGCGTGCTCTGGCCGAGGCCGAGGAGTTCGCTCGGCACGGGCAGGAGGACGCGATGGCACAGGCAGCTGAGGTGTTGGCCGGGGCTCGTGTTCATGAGGATCGGATCGCTCGTGAGACGGAGCGGGTGCTGCGCGAGCACGGGGAGCGGTGGGACGCCGTACGGGCGCAGATGGATCACGTACGGAGCAGTCTGACCGCGCTGACCGGGCGGGCGCCTGTGGAGTAGCGGGAGGGGGCGCTGTCCCTTACGGGGTCCTCCGTACCGCCCCCGCCAGGATCCACCCCTCCACCGCCTCGTACTGTCTGCGCTGTTCCTCCGCCTTGCGGCGCCCGGAGACCACCGTCCCCAGCCACCCGTAGGCGAAGCCCAGGGGAATGGACACGAGGCCGGTGGTGGTGAACGGGAACCAGTTGAAGTCGGCCTCGGGGAAGGCCGAGGTGGGGGAGCCGGAGACCAGGTTGGTGCCGGTCATGAGGATCAGGACGGTCAGTGTTCCGCCGATGAGGGTGCACAGGAGGCCCGTGCGGGTGTAGCGGCGCCAGAAGAGGCCGTAGACCAGCGCGGGCGCTATGGCCGAGGCGCCCAGGCAGAACGACAGCGTGATCAGGGGTTGCAGGCTGCGGTGCTGGACGAGGGTGGCGAGCAGGATCGCCAGTGCGCCGACCGCGAGTGCGGAGACCCGGGCGAGGGTCATCTCGCGGCGCGGGGACAGCTCCCGGATCCGCCCGGCGAACACGTCGTGGGCGAGGGAGTTGGCGCAGGCGAGGATCATCCCGGCGACCGAGGCGAGGAGCGTGAGGAAGATCGCCGTCGTCACGGTCGTGAAGAGGAGGGTCTCGGCCGTCGACACGTCCGGTCCGAACGCGGCCCTGGAGCCCAGCAGGTACGCCGTGTTGCCCTGTGGGTCGGCGCCCGCGATCACGGACCGTCCGATCAGCGCCGTGGCCCCGAACCCGACGACCGTGATGACCAGCACGAAGACGGCCACGCAGGGCACCGCCCAGGACATCGAGCGGCGGACCTGACGGGCGCTGCCCGCGGTGTACATGCGCATGGTGACGTGTGGCAGGCAGGCGCCGCCGAGGACCACGGTCAGCTCCGAACTGATCATGTCGATACGGGGGTTGGGGCCGCCCGTGAACTGCAGGCCGGAGTGCAGGAAGGCGGTCCCGACGCCGCTGTTGCGGGCGGCGGTGTCGAACAGGGCCCCGGGGTCCCAGCCGAAGCGCTGCAGGATGAGGGCGGCGACCACGGTGCCCGAGCCGAGCAGCATCACGATCTTCAGGATCTGGATGAGGGCGGTGCCCTTCATGCCGCCGATCGCCGCGTAGCTGATCATCAGCGTGCCGAGGCCGATGATGCAGCCGGTCTTGAGGGAGTCGCTGGAGAAACCGAGGATGAAGGCCAGTAGATCGCCCGCGCCGGCGAGTTGGACCAGCATCAGCGGCAGCAGGGCGACGAGGGTCGCGGCGCACGCCGTGATGCGCACCGCGCGTCCCGGCATCCGTCGGGCGAGCGCGTCGCCCATGGTGAACCGGCCCGCGTTGCGCAGCGGTTCGGCCAGCAGGAACATCAGCAGCATCAGGGACAGGGCGGTGCTGAGGGCGAGGACGACACCGTCGTACCCGGCCAGGGCGATGACGCCGCCGGTGCCGAGGACGGTCGCGGCGGAGATGTAGTCCCCGGCGATGGCGAGGCCGTTGCGCATCGGCGACAGGGAGCCGTAGCCCGTGTAGAACTCGTCGAGGTCGTCGCGGTCCGGCCCGGTCATCACGCACAGCAGCAGCGTGATCGTGGCGACGGCCGTGAACGCCACCAGTGACATGGCCCGTGCGGAACTGCTGAACCCGACCATGCTCGTCAGGGCGGTCACCTCGGTCACCTGGCTCATCGGGTCGCCTCCCGCTTCGCGTCCAGCTGGGTCTGCCGGCGGATCCGGTCCGCGATCGGGTCGACGCGCCGGCGCGCCGTGTACTCGTACAGCCCGATCGCCAGGCAGGTCACCGGCACCTGGAGCAGGCCGAGCAGCAGTCCGGTCGGCAGTCCGCCGGAGACTTCGCTCGTCATCAGTCCCGGCGCGAACGCCGACAGGAGGAGGAAGAGGGTGAAGTAGCCGAGTGCGGTGAGTGTCGCGACCCGCCGTTGCCAGCGGTAGGCGCCGCGCAGGACGCGGATGTCGCTGTGCCTGCCGAGTGCCTGGTGACGTGGCTGTCGCCTTCTTTCGGGCTCGGGTGGCCGGGGCTGCGGTTGCCAGGGATAGGTGAGGTGCGAGGGGGGCGTGTGGTGGGGGGACGGGGACGGGTGCGGCGGTGGGTGGAGCGGGTCGTACGGCGGCTGATGCCGTGTCTGGTACTCGGGGGACGAGAACGCGTCTTGCATCCCGTGATCTCCTTGCGTGGCTCGGGCCCGGTGCGGACCGCAGGGAGTTGGGGGGTGGGCGAGGCACGCACGCTACTCGCAGGTAGCCGGGATGCGTGGGGCTTTCACCAAACTGAGCGGTCGGTATGCGCTTACTTCGACGACACGGGGTGTTACCCGCATTTCCACCGGGCGTTCATCAACAGTGTGGAGGCCGGAAGGCCAAGACGGCCCCGCTGTGCCCGCTCCGTGGCTCCTGGTGCGGGGGTGCGCGCCGCTCGGCGAGCGCGCATCGTGCTGGGCGTTCCGGTGATCGCGGTCCGTTTCCGTGGACGGCGGGACGGCATCGGCAAACGCGCCTCCCGGCACCTGGGCTTGGGCCATGATGTACGCACTCGTCGTGGTGCGCGGGAGGGCAGGGGGATGCCACATGGCTGAGGGGCCGTCAACCGCGTCGGCGTTCATCTCATATGCGCATGACCATCAGGAGCATGTTGATCAGGTCAGGGCGTTCTGGAAGTTCCTGCGCTCGTGCGGGATCGACGGCCAGCTCGACCTGCCCGCCGGCGAACGACGCCAGGACTGGGCCCTGTGGATGCTGCGCGGCATCCGGGACAGCCGCCACGTGCTCGTCGTCGCCTCCCCGGAGTACAAGCGGCGGGCCGAGGGCGACGCCCCGGCCGGCGAGGGCATGGGTGTGCGGTGGGAGGCCCTGCTGTTGCGGAACCTGGTCTACGAAGACCCCGTCGCGGCACTGGACCGGATCATCCCCGTCGTCCTGCCCGGAGGCTCCCCCGCCGACCTGCCTGTCTGGCTGGGTGGCCGCTCCCACGCCCATTACCCCGTCGAGGAGTTCACCGTCGCCGGTGGGGAGAAGCTGCTGCGGTTGCTGACCGACCAGCCGTACGAGACAGTGCCGCCCCTGGGCCGGGTGCCGCGGCTGCCGCCCCGCGAACAGACCGAAGGGGAGACGGTCCGACCGTCCTTGGTGCTGCCCCCGGCGGTGGTCGAGTCGACGCCGGTTCCGCCCCCGCAACCGCCTCCCACGACCTTCAGTTTCCCCGACGCGCAGGCCTTGACCGGTGCGCTCTTCGCCTGCAAGGCACTGCACCAACTCGCCGTCCGCCACGAACTGCTGGACTTGATGGGCGAGATCCTGGGCCTCGGCCACGCCTTCCCCGTCGCGGAGAGCCCCGATGCCCGGACGCATCTGAGGGCCCTCGTCCGCCGCAGCGGCCGCACTCTGGCGCGCGATGCCACGCTGAAGGCCATGTACATCGCCCTCGCGGAGATCGCGCCGGACGACACCGGCACCGAGGGCGTGCGAGCCCAGCTGGTCGCCGCCGGCCTCGCTCTCGGGGAGGAGTGAGTGCGCCGCTGGCGCCGGCTGTTCGGGAGACGCCCCGCGCACCACGGTGCCGAGCCGCAGCCGCCGCACGCCCGCGCCTACCGGGAGACGACCGAACTGCTGACGGAGATCCTGACCGACATCCCGAGGCTGCAGCGGCTCGAAGGCCGTCACCACCTGCTCGAGGAGACCGGTGGCCGACTTCGGAAGGACACCCCCGAGCACAACGTCGCCCGTGACCACCTGCGGGCCGTGGTCGACACCGCCCGGCGAACCTCGATGCTGAAGTCCTTACGGGATGTCCTGCTGCGTATCGACGGGGACGACATCGATACCGCGTGGTTCGACCTCGCCGTCACGGTGCTCACCGTGCCGGGCCCGCTGCCCACCCGCCACATGCTTGCTCTCATCAGAGAACTGCGGTCGTACCAACCGGAGTTCGGGGGACGCGCGGTGTCCCTCTACGCGTCCGAGCGCCGTGACTCCGGGCGGCCGCTGGATACCGGCCCCCTCCCTCTCGTGCTGCTGCGGCTCCACGACGCGCAGGTGGACGGAGCCGACGCTTCCGGCAGTCACGCGGACATGCTGCGCTTTCTCCGGCTGCTCAGCGAGGAACCCGTGCCGGACGGGCAGGGCGACGGGCTCGCCCGGCTGCTCGCGCACATCCCGGACGGCTGCGGCGCCATGACGAGGAAAAGGGCTCCGTCCGAGACCACACCGCGGTCCGCGGACGTGGAGCGGCAGGTCATCGTCCAGATACGGGTCGAGGAAGAAGACGCCCCGGGCGACCTGCCGTACACCAAGCGCCATTACTCCCTGCGCGGCTTCTACTACGAGCGCACCGGCGACGCCCGGCCGGCCTTCCGGGGCGCACGATCCCTGCCCGGCCTGTTCACCGGAGACGAGTTGGAGAGCCGAGGCCGCGACTTCCTGGCCGCATGGCGTGAACAGGCGGAGGCCGGCAGGGGCGTGAGCAAGCGGGTGGAGTTCCTGCTGCCGCACTCGCTGCTCGGCTACCCCGCGGAGCTGTGGCCGGGCGGCTCCGCCGGAATCCCCTTGAGTCACAGTTGCCAGGTCGTCGTGCGGTCCCTGCCCCGTTACCAGGACAACTCGATCCACGGCGAATGGATCCGCCGCTGGGAAGCGCTCGACCGCGGCTTTTGGCCCGGCGACGCGCTGGAGCGCATCGGCTGGATGGGTCCGTGCGCCACGGTGGAAGGAGCGAACGTCGACGAGGACTCCACGGCCGTGCAGTGGAAGTGGCCCACGGGGAAGTATCCGCCCCTGAGGCTGACCGACCCCGCGGAAGTCGAGGGCTGGCTGCGGGAGAACGCCGAACTGGCCTGCCTTGGCCTTGGTACCCCGTACGACGACCACGACCCCCTCATCCGGGAGTCGGTGTGCGAGGCCCTACTGGAGGACGGCATCCCCGTCATGGTCTGGCGGCGGGACAGGGGAGACCCCGGCCTGCTGCTGGACGCGCTGCGTGACAGCGAACCGCCTGCCCTGCTGGCCGACCTGCCGGACAGTGTGCTCCAGGCACGCAGGGTCGACCGCCGTGACCCGCTGAGTCTGAGCAACCACATCACCCTGCTGTGGGACGACCCCACGAGTGTCCACGGCGACCAGGACCACCAGATGTCCGGCACCCGCGAAGCCGACGGAGGAGCAGCATGACGCAGCGACAGGACTGGTGGGTCTACCAGGGCACCGGCACCCCGCACGACGGCATCCGAAGGCTGCCTCCGGCGCCTCCCTGGCGGGCCTTCCGGCATGGCGGTACGGACCACGTGCGTCTGCACGAGCCGCCGGAGGCCACCGACGACGACGCCGTCCAGCGGCACCTCGGCCGGGCCGGACAGGGCGCCGCGTACCAGGCCGGAGAGAAGGAGATCCACCTCGTCAATCTCGCGTTGCATCTGCGCCGCCCACTGCTGCTCACCGGCAAGCCCGGCACGGGCAAGTCCACCCTCGCGTACGCCGTGGCACACGAGCTGAGACTCGGCCCCGTACTGCGCTGGGCCATCACCAGCCGCTCCACCCTCAAGGACGGGCTGTACGAGTACGACGCCGTCGGCCGCCTCTACGACGCCGGGCTGCGCAACGCCGGAGCTCTGGCGAGCGGCCATGGCGCGCGCCACCAGCCGCCCGACATCGGCCAGTACATGTGGCTCGGGCCACTCGGAACGGCCCTGTTGCCCTGGCGTCGGCCCCGGGTCCTGTTGATCGACGAGATCGACAAGAGTGACATGGACTTTCCCAACGACCTGCTCAACGTCTTCGAGGAGGGCGAGTTCGTCGTTCCGGAACTGGCCCGGCTCGGGGGGCAGCCGCAGCGGGTGATGACCGCCGACCGTCGGAAGGTCGATGTCAGCGGAGGCGAAGTGGCCTGCGCCGAGTTCCCGTTCGTGGTGCTGACCAGCAACGAGGAGCGCGAGTTTCCGATGGCCTTCCTGCGGCGCTGTATTCGGCTGGAGATCGGGGCGGCCGACCCGAAGCGGCTGGCCGGTATCGTCGCGGCCCACCTCGACCCGCCCGGGACGCCCGCGCCGGAACCCACCGGAGCGCGGGCCGAACTCATCGCTGAATTCCTCACCCGGCAGCGGGAGATCGGAGCATTGGCGAACGATCAGTTGCTCAACGCCCTGCTCATGGCCGAACGAGGCCTGTGGGACGGCGAGACCGGCAGGGCCCTGCTCCTCGACCACCTGTTGCGTCCACTGGACCAGGGCTGAACCGGCCGTGCCGGACGACGACGACCTCCAGGAGGAGCCGGGCCGGTCGCACGGGGCCGAGGACGATCCGGTCATGTCGGGCGACGGGCTCCTGCGGAGGGAACTGGCACGTCTGCTGGATGCCGGTGGCGAACCCGACGCGCTCGACGCACTGGACGCGTTGTGGATCGCCCGGCTCAGCGGACTCGGCCCGGTGGACTGGTCGCTCATCGGATCCGGCAACGACCCGACGGCCCCTCCGCAGCCGGCCGAACCGCCGCCGGTTCCGGTGCCGGACCCCGGCCCCGGCCCGGACCTCGGCGCCGAGCCCCCATCGGCGCGCATCCACCTGCCCGGCGGTTCCGGCGCCACCCGGACCTCCTCCGGTGGCGCGCACGCCATCCGCATTGCGCAACCACCCGCACTCATCGATGTCCTCTCCCTGGCCCGGGCCCTGCGCCCACTGCGCCGGACCGTCGCCTCGGCGGGTGCCCGCACCCTGGACGTGCAGGCCACGGCAGCCGCCTCCGGTGACACCGGGCTGCTGCTGCCGGTGCTGCGCCCCTCGGTCGAACGCTGCTTCTCCGTCGACCTGCTGATCGACGTCGGCACGACCATGACCGTCTGGCACCGTCTGGCCGGCGAACTGCGCACCCTGCTCGAACGGCACGGAGCCTTCGCCGACATCCGCTGCTGGGCGCTGCACACCGACGGGCCGGAGCCGCGCCTCGCGCCGTTCCGCCGCGGCGCACAGACCCCGTGGACCACGCGGCGCTGGCGGGAGGCCCTGCGTGACCCCACCGGACGGCGGGTCGTCCTGGTCCTGACGGACGGTGTCGGGCCGACCTGGTACGGCAACGAACTGCCCGCCGCGCTCGCCGACTGGTCCCGGGAGCGTCCTGTGGCCGCGCTCCAGGTCCTGCCCAGCCGCCTGTGGCACCGCACGGCACTGCGTACGTCCCCGGTCCGGGCGCGCGGTGGCGAAGCACCCCACGCCACGTTCCAGGTCCGTACCTCCGGTCCCCTTCCCGGCATTCCCCGCGGCCGCGCCGGTGCCGTCGAGCGGGCGCGCATCCGCTGGCTGCCGGTGCTGGAGGTCTCCGGTCCCTGGCTCAACCCCTGGGCCCGTCTCGTTTCCGGTCGCACCACCGACTGGACACCCTTGCGCGCCGCCCCGCTCACCGTCGTGGACCGGCCCGGCCTCGCCACGCCGGCCGATGAGCCCCGCACCCCGGCCGGCTGGGTCGAACGCTTCGAAGCGGGCTACTCCTCGGATGCCTTCAGTCTCCTGCGTCTGCTGGCAGCGGCCCCGCTCAGCCTCCCGGTGATGCGGCTGGTCCAGCGCACCATGCTGCCGGCCACCGCCACCCCCATGCAGCTCTCCGAGATCTTCCTCTCCGGCCTTCTCGTTCGTCGCACCCCGGCCGAACCCAGTGAGGACCCGGACGCCGTGCTGTACGACTTCCGTGACGGTGTGCGTGAGGCCCTGCTGGCCCGGCTGACCCGGACAGAGTCGCTGCGCGTGCTGCAGCAGGTCGTCAACGGCGTGAGCGAGCGGGTCGCGGAGACACTGGGCGGTGGTGTGACCGACTTCGCGGCGCTCGTCGCCACAGGGCTGGACGGCGGCCTGGACGGCCTCGAACTGCCCGCGGACAGCAGGGCGTTCGCGGAGGTGGCCTTGGCCGTCATCCGGGGAGCGGGGGGCGACTACGGGGACTTGGTCGCGCGGCTGACGGGTGCTGAGGGGACGGCGACGACACCTTCGGCTGCCGGTCCGGAGCAGGGAGAGGCCGAGCCCAGAACAAGGGAGCGGCGAACGTGGCCGTTCTGGTCCCCGCGGGCGCGGGCGCGAGGTGGGGCGCCGGGCGAAGCTCCGGCCGTGTCCGAGACCGAGGCTGAGGCCAGGGGGGCGGGGGAGTCGTCCCCTACCAGGGTGAGGGTGCTCAGCCGGGTACCGGAGCTTCCGGAGAACTACGTCGGCCGAGGCGCGACTTCTCGCATCATGAAGGTGTTGCTCCGGGCCGGTGCCAGGGCCACCGGGATCCGTCCCCTCAGGGGTACGGCAACGTGCGTGATCGACGGGCCCCCGGGCGTGGGCAAGACCGCGCTGGCCATCGAGTGTGCACGGGGGGCGGCCGCGGAGTTCAGCATGGTCCGCTGGATCCGTGCCCACACCCGCGAGGTCCTGGTGGACGATCTCATTGCGTTTGCCGCCGACCTCGGGCTCACCAGCAACCGGGACACCAACTTCCCCAATCTCCTCATGGCCCGCCTCCGCGCCCATCTGCGCGCACACCCGGGCTGGCTGTTGATCTACGACGGTGCCGCCCCGGAAGCCCTGGCCGTCGCCTCTCGCTGGCGAGAACCCGTGCCGCAGTGGCTACCGCCGGAGGGCTACGGCAGCGTGTTGGTGACTCTCGACGAGGGGGCGCGCTGGCCGGGGCCGCACGAGACGCTGACCCTGGACGACTTCAGCCCCGCCTCGGCCCTGGCCTACCTTGAGTCGGCCCTTGCCTCACAGCACGGAGAGCTGTGGGACCACATCGGCGATCTGGCCGAACTGATCGAGGTGACGGGAACGACGCGTCCGCTGGACTTGGCAGCGGTCGTGTCGTCCATCAAGGTCAGCCGCTTGTCTGTCGGTACCTATGTCCAGGGCGTGTTGGAGAGGAGAGCGGGAATCGCAAGGTTCCTGCACTCCCTGGTCTGGATCAGTCAAGGTGATGCCTTTCTCGGTACCGGGGTCGTGGTGGCGCCGCGTACGGTGCTCACCGCTGCCGACGTTGACGTGAGCCGCGGCGCGCTCCATCTCCATCAACGCAGCGGTCCGGCCGTTGGCGTGAACAACTCGGTCCGGCGGCTCGACGACCCGAGACTGGCTCTGTTGGTCATGACAGAGGATGTCTTCCCACCAGCACCTCTCGCACTGACCGCGAAGCGCCCGGTCACCGTGGCGGCGTGGTACCCGCCCCAACAGCAAGGCAGGGGGTTTCGACTCAGTCCCGCCCGCTCGGCGGCGCGCACTCTTCCGCAGGGCACGGCACTGATCGACTCGGCCGGGAGGCTGCGGTCCGTCCTTGTGGCATCCGCCGCCGGCACGAGGACGGAGATCGAGGTCACGCCTGAACTCCTGGCCACGTTGAGGTCGCGGCCCCCGGCAAGCATCCGGGCCCGTGATCGGGAACCAGAGCACACGTCGGCGGTTCCACCGACGCGAGTGCCGTACTTCTATCTGAGTTACGCCCGCAGACGGCGCATCCCTGGTGAGCGCCTCAGTCCAGAGCATCGCTTCTTTACTGATCTGACCAAGATGATCCGTGAAATGACCGACTTCCAGGGGTCGGACTTCGGCTTTTTCGACGAAGGACTGCCTTCGGGTACGCGTTGGGAAGAGGAGATGAAACTCGCGCTGGCCAGTGCCCGAGTGTTCATACCGCTGTACTCACCCCAGTACTTCAAGAGTGCGTGGTGCGGCATGGAATGGGACGCGTTCAGCCGGCGCCGAGATCTGGCTCGCCGGACAGCCGGCCAGGGCGAGACGGCGGTCGTGCCCGTCCTGTGGACCGGCGTCGGCGCCGGGAAGCTGGGGTTGCCGCCTGTCGTCAGGGACGTCCAGTACTCAGCCCCGAAGTTCCACAGCAGGTACCTCCAAGCGGGCCTGGTGGACCTGATGGAATCAGGGCGCAGGGCCGAGTACTTGCGCGTCGTTCTGGCGATCGCGACGACCGTCGTCGAAGTGGCTGAGACGACCCGCTTGACGCCCTGTGACATCAGCCTGTTCGACGACCTGCACAACGTCTTCGATGGTTCTGTCCCCCCAGAGCGGTGACGAACGCCGTCAGGGCGGAGCGTCGTTGCGTGATCCTTCTCAGTCCCCGGGATTCTTGATGACCGGAAAGCGCCGCGGTGCCACGAACAGCAGGACCAGGAAGGCGAGCGCGGCGGCGCCTGCCGCACCCAGGTAGACGGCGTGGACCGCGTCGGCGACCGCGCGGCGCACATGCTCGGCGGGCGCGCCCGAGTCCAGCGCCCGCGTCACCGCGTCCAGGTCCCCGGCGCCGCCGAGCCGCGCGGCCAGCACCCCGTTGGCGATCGCGCCGAACAGGGTCGCGCCGACGGTCTGGCCGGTCTGGCGGCAGAAGAGGACCGACGCCGTCGTCGTGCCGCGCTCCTCCCAGCCGACCGTCGACTGGACGCCGATGATCAGGGGGAGTTGGAAGAGGCCCAGGGCGCCGCCGAGCAGAAGCATCAGCAGGGCCGGCTGCCAGGGCTCACCGGGGTAGGGCAGGAAGGGGAAGGCGAGCAGGATCAGGGTCGCGGCGGCGATGCCGAGCATCGCGGTGTTGCGGAAGCCGATCCGCCCGTAGACGTGCTGGCTGAACGCCGCCGACACCGGCCAGCTCAACGTCCACACGGAGAGCACGAATCCGGCGGCGACGGGCGCGAGGCCGAGGACCGCCTGCGCGTACGTGGGCAGGAACACGGTGGGGGCGACCATGAGCAGGCCCAGTGCGCCGAGCGCCAGGTTGACGGCCGCGATCGTGCGGCGCCGCCACACCCACCCGGGGATGATCGGCTCGGCCGCCCGGCGTTCGATCACGACCACGGCACCGATCAGCGCGAGTCCCGTACCGAACAGGGCGAGCGAGGGGGCCGACAGCCAGTCCCAGGCGACCCCGCCCTGCACCAACGCGGTGAGCAGCACACCACCGCAGGCGAAGACGGCCAGCGCGCCCGCCCAGTCGATCCGGGGGCGGCGGCCGGAGGACTCCCGTACCGGCTCGTGCAGATGGCGGACGATCAGCCACAGCGCCAGCGCGCCGATCGGCAGGTTGATGAGGAAGATCCAGCGCCAGTCGGCGTACGCGGCGAGCACCCCGCCGAGGGAGGGGCCCGCGATCGCCGAGGTCGCCCACACCGTGGACAGCTTGGCCTGGATCTTGGGGCGCTCCTTGAGCGGGTAGAGGTCCGCGGCGAGCGTCTGCACCGTGCCCTGCAACGCGCCGCCGCCCAGCCCCTGCACGATCCGGAAGGCGATGAGCGCGGCCATGTTCCAGGCGGTGGCGCACAGCAGCGAGCCGAGGAGGAAGACGGCGGCGCCCGCGACGAGGACCGGCTTGCGGCCGAAGGTGTCGGAGAGCTTCCCGTACACCGGCAGGGTGACCGTCACCGCGAGCAGATAGCCCGAGAACAGCCAGGAGAAGACGGAGAAGCCGCCGAGGTCGCCGACGATCTGCGGTACGGCCGTGGAGACGATGGTGGAGTCGAGCGCGGCCAGCGCCATGGAGAGCATCAGGGCGGCGACGACGGCACCCCTGCGGCTGCGCGAGGCCGATGGGTGCTTCGTCGCCGCGGCCCGTATTCCGGTGTCCCCCTGGCCCACTGGAGCGCCTCCCCTGATCGGTTCCCCCTGCAACTATCCGCCGTCCCCCACCATCTCACTTGACCTTCACGTAGCGGGAGGGTGGACGCTGACCGGGACCGAGGGTGGAGGCAACCCCGAGAGGGACTCCACCGAAGGGTGGACTGCCCCTAGGGGTCTCTCCCCACTAGGGCTCGGGGGGCGTTCGTACCGGCGGAGGACGAGACAGGGCGAGGCCGTCCTTAACCTGGCTTTATGCCGCTGAGGGCGGTGGGCCGAACCCGCGGGGGTGGGGTTTTCCCCCGTAGAAGACTGCGCTGGGCACCAGCGCGCCGGACCACCCCCCGCCACCAGACTTACCGACGTAGCGAAGAGCACTTCATCCGCTGACCGACATAGGAGATACACCGTGACATCGGCTGTGACCATTCCCAGGCACGGGGGCACTGGAGGGCGTACGGCCGTTGCCGCGCGGGCGCGGCAGGTCGTCAAGGCGTACGGGTCCGGGGAGACCCGGGTCGTCGCCCTGGACCGGGTCGACGTGGACATCGCGCGGGGGCAGTTCACCGCGATCATGGGCCCCTCGGGGTCCGGCAAGTCCACGCTGATGCACTGCCTCGCCGGACTCGACACCGTGACGAGTGGCCAGATCCACCTCGACGAGACCGAGATCACCGGGCTCAAGGACAAGAAGCTCACGCAGCTGCGCCGGGACCGGATCGGCTTCATCTTCCAGGCGTTCAACCTGCTGCCGACGCTGAACGCGATAGAGAACATCACGCTGCCGATGGACATCGCGGGCCGCAAGCCCGACAAGGGCTGGCTCGACCAGGTCGTGGAGACCGTCGGACTCGCCGGCCGGCTCAAGCACCGGCCCAGCCAGCTCTCCGGCGGCCAGCAGCAGCGCGTCGCGGTGGCACGGGCACTCGCCGCGCGCCCCGAGATCATCTTCGGGGACGAGCCGACCGGAAACCTCGACTCCCGGGCGGGCGCGGAGGTGCTGGGCTTCCTGCGCCGCTCCGTGGACGAGCTCGGCCAGACCATCGTGATCGTGACGCACGACCCGGTGGCGGCCTCGTACTCGGACCGTGTGCTGTACCTCGCCGACGGCCGGATCGTCGACGAGATGTACCAGCCGACGGCCGACCAGGTCCTCGACCGCATGAAGGACTTCGACGCGCGGGGGCGTACGTCATGACCGTCCTGAAGACCTCGATGCGCAACTTCTTCGCGCACAAGGGGCGGATGGCGCTGTCGGCGGTCGCGGTGCTGCTGTCCGTGGCCTTCGTCTGCGGCACGCTGGTGTTCACCGACACCATGAACACGACGTTCGACAAGCTGTTCGCCGCCACCTCCTCCGACGTGACCGTCTCGCCGAAGACGGCCAAGAGCGACAACACCCCGCAGAACGGCAGGCCCGACTCGCTGCCCGCCTCGGTCCTGGAGCGGGCCAAGAAGACGCAGGGCGTCAAGTACGCCGAGGGCGCGGTCAGTTCGATGAACGTGACCGTCGTCAACAGCGCCAACAAGAACATGGGGTCGAGCACCGGGGCCCCGACGATCGCCGGCAACTGGACGCGCAACGACCTGCGTTCGATGGAGATCACCTCCGGTCACGCCCCGCGCGGGCCGACCGAGACGATGGTCGACGCCGACACCGCCGACAAGCACCACCTCAAGCTCGGCGACGAACTGCGCACCATCGCCGTCACCGGTGACTTCAAGGCCCGGATCGTCGGCATCGCCACCTTCAAGGTGACCAACCCCGGTGCCGCCGTCGTCTACTTCGACACCGCCACCGCCCAGCGCGAACTGCTCGGCGCCACCGGCCGGTTCACCCACATCAACCTCTCCGCCGCCACCGGTGTCACCAACGACACGCTCAAGCAGAACGTCATCTCCTCGATCGGCGCCGGCGCGTACAAGGTGCAGACGCAGAAGGAGTACGCCGACGAGAACCGCTCCGGCGTCGGCTCCTTCATGAACGTCATCAAGTACGCCATGCTCGGCTTCGCCGGGATCGCCTTCCTGGTCGGCATCTTCCTGATCATCAACACCTTCTCCATGCTGGTCGCCCAGCGCACCCGCGAGATCGGCCTGATGCGGGCGATCGGCTCGTCCCGCAAGCAGGTCAACCGGTCCGTCCTGGTCGAGGCGACCCTGCTCGGCGTCTTCGGCTCGATCCTCGGCGTCGGCGCGGGCGTCGGCCTCGCGGTCGGCCTGATGAAGCTCATGTCGGCGGCGGGCATGGACCTGTCCACCCGCGATCTGACGGTCAAGGCGACGACCCCGGTCATCGGACTCGTGCTCGGTGTCGTGGTCACCGTCCTCGCCGCCTATCTGCCCGCCCGCCGGGCCGGCAAGGTCTCCCCGATGGCCGCGCTGCGCGACGCCGGTACACCGGCGGACGGCAAGGCCGGTCTCGTCCGCGGAATCATCGGCCTGGTCCTCACCGGCGCCGGAACCTTCGCGCTCTTCACGGCGGCCAATGCCGACAAGGCGAGCGACGGTTCGCTGGTGCTGGGCGCGGGAGTCGTCCTGACCCTGATCGGGTTCGTCATCATCGGCCCGCTGCTCGCGGGCGGTGTCGTCCGGGTGATCAGCGCGGTACTGCTGCGCTTCTTCGGCCCCGTCGGACGGATGGCGGAGCGCAACGCGCTGCGCAACCCGCGCCGCACCGGAGCCACCGGCGCGGCCCTGATGATCGGCCTCGCCCTGGTCGCCTGCCTGTCGGTGGTCGGCTCGTCCATGGTCGCCTCCGCGACCGACGAACTCGACAAGACGGTCGGCACCGACTTCATCATCCAGGGCAACCAGCGGATCGTCCCGCAGGCGGCGAAGGCCATCGAGACGACGCCCGGCCTGGAACACGTCACGCACTACCGGGACATCGAGGCCAAGATCGTCGCCCCCGACGGTTCCTCGGACAGCGACGGCGTCACGGCCGCCGACCCCACCTACGCACAGGACCTGCACCGCAAGACGACGGCCGGTGAACTGACCGCCGCCTACGGCAAGGACTCCATGTCCGTCGGCTCGAAGTTCGCCACCAAGCACCACGTCAAGCTCGGCGACACCCTGACCGTCGCCTTCAAGGGCGGCAGCACGGCGAAGCTCAAGGTCGCCGCGATCACCGACGACGACGTGGCCATCGACCAGGGCGCGCGGTACCTCAGCACCGAGACCATGCGGAAGTACCTCCCGGCCGACCGGATCCCGCCGGACCAGATCATGTTCGCCAGCGCCAGGAACGGCCAGGAGAAGCAGGCGTACGCGGCCCTGAAGAAGTCCATGGAGCAGTACCCGCAGTACCAGGTCCGCGACCAGAGCGACTACAAGCAGGAGCTCAAGGACCAGATCGGCCAGCTCCTGAACATGGTCTACGGCCTGCTCGCCCTCGCGATCGTCGTCGCCGTCCTCGGCGTGATCAACACCCTCGCCCTGTCGGTGGTGGAGCGGACGCGCGAGATCGGCCTGATGCGCGCCATCGGGATGTCCCGCCGCCAGCTGCGCCGCATGATCCGCCTGGAGTCGGTCGTCATCGCCCTCTTCGGCGCGCTGCTCGGCCTCGGCCTGGGCATGGGCTGGGGTGCCACCGCCCAGAAACTCCTCGCCCTGGAAGGCCTGAAGGTCCTCGAGATCCCCTGGCCGACCATCATCGGGGTCTTCATCGGCTCGGCGTTCGTGGGCCTGTTCGCCGCCCTGATCCCGGCGTTCCGGGCGGGCCGGATGAACGTACTGAACGCCATCGCCACCGACTAGCCGGCAGCAGCCGCCGCAAAGCCACCGTATACGGGGGTTACGGGGGACGGGCCCGGCCCAGGAGGACTTCACCTCCTGGGCCGGGCCCGCGGCCGTACGCGGTGCCTCAGGTGCGCCGCTCCAGGAGTACGTAGCCGTAGGCGGCGCCCACGACGTCGTACACAGCGCGGGGGTGCAGACGGCCGGCGTACGCCTGGACGTCCTGGATCGCGTGGTCGGAGTCGTCGAGGGCGATGAAGTCCGGGGTGACGCCACCGGTGTCGCCCGTCCAGAAGACCCGGCAGCGAGCGACGAGCCGACTGCTCGGGCCGACGTTCGCCTCGACGCTCGCCCCGTCCGGGACACGCGCCAGCAGCCGCTCGACGGCACTCACGCGCGCGGGCTTGCGATACGCGGCGGACTCGCCCAGCACGGACAGCGGGAGCGAGGTCGTCAGCGCGAGCGCGGCCGCGACGACGGCCGCGGGCAGGTGCAGCGCGTACGAGCGCAGCCACGGGCGCGGGCTCCAGCGGGCCCGGGAGAGCGCGTCGGCGAGGGCGAGGGAGAGGACCGGCATCAGGACGGCGCTGTAGTGCCAGTCCGTGCCCCAGAAGTGCGGGTCGGAGGAGAGGAAACGCCAGCCCAGGGTCGGCAGGGCGACCAGGAGGAGGGGGGAGCGCAGGGCCAGCAGACCGGTGGTGGGGATCAGCAGCCAGGCGAGGGTGCGGAGTTTGGTGCCCAGGCCGTCGAGCGGATCACCGCCGGCCTTGTTCCAGTAGGTGTAGGTGTCCGCGGTGTTGAAGGCCGGGATCACCACCGTGAACGTGAGCACCGCGGCCAGCACTCCCAGGGCGGCGACCCCGAGCGCGCACAGTGCCGTACGCGGGGCGGGTCTACGGGCCCGCACGGCCACGACCAGGGCGATCGCGGCCAGGGTGAGCCCGAGGTCCTCCTTGACGAGGACCAGCGGGAACGCCCACAGCAGGGCCGCGCGCCACCGTCGCTCCAGGACCGCTTCCAGAGCGAAGGCGATCAGCGGGACGGCGAAGCAGATCTCGTGGAAGTCGAAGTCGACGGCGCGCTGGATCCCCCACGACAGCCCGTACGCGAGGCCCAGCGCCAGTCCCCGGGAGCGGCCGAGGAGCCGGGCGGCGGCACGGGTGACCGGGACCGCGGACAGGGCCAGCAGCGCGGCCTGGGCGACGAGGAGGGTGACCGGGGTGGGGAAGAGGCGGTAGGCGGGCGCGAGGAGCGCGGTGACCGGGCTGAAGTGGTCGCCGAGGACGTTGCTGCCCGGCCCCTTGAGATCGGCGACGGGGGCGCGCAGATGGGCGTAGGCGCGGACGGCCTGCTCGAAGATGCCGAGGTCCCAGGAACGGGTCGCCAGATGCCGCCAGCGGCAGACCGACAGGGTCGCGTACGCGGTGAAGAACAGGACGGCCAGGAGCTGGGGGTCGCGGGGGCGCCGGTCACGGCCGGGGACGGCGGTGACCGGCGGGGGTATGGGGGCGCTGTCGGTTCTTGGGGAGACGCTGTCGGTTCCTGGGGCGGTGTCGGCGGGGGTCGGGTTCGAGCTCATGCGGCTCCCGGTACGTGATCACGTGTCACGGGGTATACGCCGGGGACGTGGGGAGTGGTTGAGGGTCGGGGGTGGGTTGTGGTGCGGCTCACTTCCAGTGGGGTGGGGGATGGGGTCAGGTCGGCTGGGCCGGGTTGCTTGGCTGCGGGGCGGTGGGGGCTGGTCGCGCAGTTCCCCGCGCCCCTCAAGGGCGGGGGGTGCCCCGGGTTCCTGGGTGGCTGGGGTGTGGCTGCGGGGCGGTGGGGGCTGGTCGCGCGGTTCCCCGCGCCCCTCAAGGCGGGGCTGCGCCCCGGTTCGCTGGCTGGCCGGGGTATGGCTGCGGGGGGGGGCTTGGTGATGGGCCCTCGTGCCAGGGGTGGGGGCCGGCCACCTCTTGCGTCTCACAGGGAGCGCGGCGCCGTCGTAGGCTGGACAACCCCGGCCCGTCGAGACGTGTCGGGCGGTTCGCGTTGCCCTCTCTCCGGGATGGAAGCCCTTCATGAGCCTGCACGGTCTGCTCGACGCCGTCGTCAAGGACGCCGCCCTCGCGGAAGCGGTGAAGGCCGCCACCGACGGCAACCGGATGCACATCGACCTGGTCGGCCCGCCCGCCGCCCGCCCCTTCGCGGTGGCGGCCCTGGCCCGCGACGCCGGCCGCCCCGTACTGGCCGTGACGGCGACGGGACGCGAGGCCGAGGACCTGGCCGCGGCGCTCAGGTCCCTCCTCCCGCCCGACACGGTCGCGGAGTACCCGTCGTGGGAGACGCTCCCGCACGAGCGGCTCTCCCCCCGCTCGGACACCGTCGGCCGCCGTCTCGCCGTGCTGCGCCGCCTGGCGCACCCGCGCCCCGACGACCCCGAGACCGGCCCGGTGTCGGTGGTCGTCGCCCCGGTACGCTCGGTGCTGCAACCGCAGGTCAAGGGCCTGGGAGACCTGGAGCCCGTCGCCCTGCGGACGGGGCAGAGCGCTGACCTGGGCGGGATCGTCGAGGCGCTCGCGGCAGCCGCGTACTCCCGGGTCGAGCTCGTCGAGAAGCGCGGCGAGTTCGCCGTACGCGGCGGCATCCTGGACGTCTTCCCGCCCACCGAGGAGCACCCCCTCCGGGTGGAGTTCTGGGGCGACGACGTCGAGGAGATCCGATACTTCAAGGTCGCCGACCAGCGCTCCCTCGAGGTCGCCGAGCACGGACTGTGGGCGCCGCCCTGCCGCGAGCTGCTCCTGACGGACGAGGTGCGGGAGCGGGCGGCCCGGCTCGCCGAGGAACACCCCGAGCTGGGCGAACTGCTCGGCAAGATCGCCGAGGGCATCGCCGTGGAAGGAATGGAGTCGCTGGCTCCGGTCCTCGTCGACGACATGGAACTGCTGCTCGACGTCCTGCCCAAGGGTTCGATGGCCGTCGTCTGCGACCCGGAGCGGGTGCGGACGCGGGCCGCGGACCTGGTGGCGACCTCGCAGGAGTTCCTGCAGGCGTCCTGGGCGGCGACGGCAGGGGGCGGCGAGGCCCCCATCGACGTCGGCGCGGCCTCCTTGTGGGCCATCGCGGACGTCCGCGACCGGGCACGCGAGCTGGACATGATGTGGTGGTCGGTGTCGCCGTTCGCGGCCGACGAGGAGCTGGACGCGGACACCATCAAGCTCGGCATGCACGCCCCCGAGACCTACCGCGGCGACACGGCGAGGGCGCTCGCCGACACCAAGGGCTGGCTCGCGGACAGCTGGCGCACGGTGTACGTCACCGAGGCGCACGGCCCCGCCGCCCGTACCGTCGAGGTCCTCGGCGGCGAGGGCATCGCGGCCCGCCTCGACGCGGAGCTGACCGAGCTGACGCCCTCTGTGGTGCAGGTCGCCTGCGGTTCGATCGACTACGGCTTCGTGGACCCGGCGCTCAAGCTCGCCGTTCTCACGGAGACCGACCTCTCCGGCCAGAAGGCGGCCGGCAAGGACGGCGCGCGCATGCCGGCCCGCCGCCGCAAGACCATCGATCCGCTCACGCTCGAAGCGGGCGACTACATCGTGCACGAGCAGCACGGTGTCGGCCGCTACATCGAGATGGTGCAGCGGACCGTCCAGGGCGCGACCCGCGAATACCTGGTGGTGGAGTACGCCCCGGCCAAGCGCGGCCAGCCCGGCGACCGCCTCTACATCCCCACCGACCAGCTGGAACAGATCACCAAGTACGTCGGCGGCGAGGCCCCCACCCTGCACCGTCTGGGCGGCGCCGACTGGACGAAGACCAAGGCGCGCGCCAAGAAGGCGGTCAAGGAGATCGCGGCGGACCTGATCAAGCTGTACAGCGCGCGCATGGCGGCCCCCGGCCACGCCTTCGGTTCCGACACCCCCTGGCAGCGCGAACTCGAGGACGCCTTCCCGTACGCGGAGACCCCCGACCAGCTCACGACCATCGCCGAGGTCAAGGAGGACATGGAGAAGACGGTCCCGATGGACCGCCTGATCTGCGGCGACGTCGGCTACGGCAAGACGGAGATCGCGGTCCGCGCGGCCTTCAAGGCGGTGCAGGACGGCAAGCAGGTCGCGGTCCTGGTGCCGACGACGCTGCTGGTGCAGCAGCACTTCGGGACCTTCTCCGAGCGCTACTCGCAGTTCCCGGTGAACGTCCGTGCCCTGTCGCGCTTCCAGACGGACACGGAGGCGAAGGCCGTCCTCGAGGGTCTGCGGGACGGCGCGGTGGACGTCGTCATCGGCACCCACCGGCTGTTCTCCGCCGAGACCAAGTTCAAGGACCTGGGCCTGGTCATCGTCGACGAGGAGCAGCGCTTCGGCGTCGAGCACAAGGAGCAGCTGAAGAAGCTGCGCGCCAACGTGGACGTGCTGACGATGTCCGCCACCCCCATTCCCCGTACGCTCGAAATGGCGGTGACGGGCATCCGGGAGATGTCCACGATCACCACCCCGCCGGAGGAGCGGCACCCGGTGCTGACCTTCGTCGGCCCGTACGAGGAGAAGCAGATCGGCGCGGCCGTCCGCCGCGAACTGCTGCGCGAGGGCCAGGTCTTCTACATCCACAACCGGGTCGAGTCGATCGACCGGGCGGCGGCGCGGCTGCGTGAGATCGTCCCGGAGGCGCGTATCGCGACGGCGCACGGCCAGATGGGGGAGCAGGCTCTGGAGCAGGTGGTCGTCGACTTCTGGGAGAAGAGGTTCGACGTGCTCGTGTCGACCACGATCGTCGAATCCGGCATCGACATCTCCAACGCCAACACGCTGATCGTGGAGCGCGGCGACAACTTCGGCCTCTCGCAGCTGCACCAGCTGCGCGGCCGGGTGGGCCGAGGCCGTGAGCGCGGCTACGCCTACTTCCTGTACCCGCCGGAGAAGCCCCTGACGGAGACCGCGCACGAGCGGCTCGCGACCATCGCCCAGCACACGGAGATGGGCGCGGGCATGTACGTGGCGATGAAGGACCTGGAGATCCGAGGCGCGGGCAATCTGCTCGGCGGCGAGCAGTCGGGTCACATCGCGGGCGTCGGCTTCGACCTGTACGTCCGTATGGTCGGCGAGGCGGTCGCGGACTACCGGGCCTCCCTGGAAGGCGGAGTCGAGGAGGAGCCGCCCCTGGAGGTCAAGATCGAGCTGCCGGTCGACGCGCACGTCCCGCACGACTACGCGCCGGGCGAGCGGCTGCGTCTGCAGGCCTACCGCGCCATCGCTTCCGCCAACACGGAGGAGGACGTCACGGCCGTACGCGAGGAACTCACCGACCGCTACGGCAAGCTGCCCGAGCCGGTCGAGAACCTGCTGCTCGTCGCGGGCCTGCGGATGCTCGCGCGGGCGTGCGGCGTCGGCGAGGTCGTGCTTCAGGGCAACAACATCCGCTTCGCGCCGGCGGAGTTGCGCGAGTCCCAGGAACTCCGCCTCAAGCGGCTCTACCCGGGCACGGTCATCAAGCCGGCCGCCCACCAGCTCCTGGTGCCCCGCCCGAAGACGGCGAAGGTGGGCGGGAAGCCGCTGGTCGGGCGGGAGTTGCTGGGGTGGACCGGGGAGTTCCTGGCGACGATCCTCGGGTCGTAGAGGGCGAACCTCAGGCTCATGCCGACGGTGGCTGGAACAGCATTCCCGTCAGGGTGTGGAAGATCTCCTCGGGGTTCTGGTCGCCGACCGCGCCGTCCAGGTTGTGGCCGAGGAGCAGCGTGGCGAAGCCGTGGGCCAGGGACCAGGCGGCGACTCCGGCGAGGCGGGGGTCGGTGCCGGGTTCCGGCACCCGGTCGGCGACGGCCTGGCGCAGGCGGTCCGCGGTCAGGGCGCGGGCCGTGGTCAGCTCCAGGTCGTTCTCGCGCAGCAGCTCCGGCGTGAACATCACCTGGAAGTGCGCGGGGTGCTCACGCGCGAAGCGTACGTAGCGGACGCCCGCGTCCGGCAGGTCCGTGGCCTCGGTGAGCGCGGCCGACAGCAGCGCGTGGCCCTCGGCGGCGATCGCCGTGAGCAGGCCGGTGCGGTCCTTGAAATGGTGGGCCGGAGCCGCGTGCGAGACGCCTGCCCGGCGGGCCAGGTCGCGCAGGCTCAGCGCGGACGGGCCTTCGGCGGCGATGACGTCGAGCGCGGCGCTCAGGATCGCGCGACGCAGATCGCCGTGGTGATAGGGGCGTTCGGGAGTGGTCTTCGCGGTCTCCATGGTCATCAGCGTACGCGGAATCTAGGCATTGACAAGTTCGACGGGTTCAGGAAATCTTGTCAGTGTCAAGTTGTCGCGTGGGCGGGGACGGGGCGAGGGGGTTTCGTCATGTCGGAGCACGGTAGTGAGGTGGCCGGGATGGTTCAGGGGGACGGGGCTGTCGGTATGGAGACCGGAATCGGGCCGGGATCAGGGGCAGGGACCGGGGTCGGGATCGAGCTCGGCGAGGTGCGCAGGCTGTGGCACTTGCTGGAGCCCCTGCACGCGGTGCTCTACTACGCGCCGGAGGTCTTCGAGGAGTCGGCCGCGCTCGGGTACGCCGGGTCGGCGGAGGATCGCTGGCCGACCTACTTCCCCTTCCGTGCCGCGCCGTTGGGGGCGGTCGGGAGCGAGCGCGTGTCATCCGCCTTCTACAGCTTCAGCCCGCGGATGGTCGCCGCGCACATGGACTGCGCGTGGGACACCGCGAGCCCCGCGGACGCGCTGAAGGCGAGGGAGCGGGGCATGGACCGGGCGTACCGCGCGATATTCGGCGACCGCGCGGCGAGCACCGAACTCGTCGAGGCCGCAAGGCTGTTGCGCCGTGCCGCCGAGGCCGCGAACACCGCGGTCCGGCCCATGGCCGCGGCCCACGCGAAGTTGGCGTGGCCGGCCGCCCCGCACCTGCAGCTGTGGCATGCGGCGACGATCCTGCGCGAGCACCGGGGCGACGGTCACCTCGCGGCGCTGCTCGTCGCGGGGCTCGACCCCGTCGAAGCGCTTGTGTCCTTCGCGGCGATCGGCGCGGCCTGCGTCGAGCGCTTCGAGAGCCGTGGCTGGAGCCGGCGGGAGTGGAGCGGCGCCCGTGAACGCCTGGTCGCGCGCGGCCTCGTGGCCGAATCCGGCACCGCCACACCCGCGGGCCGCGAGCTCCGCGCCGAGGTCGAGCGCCACACGGACGAACTGGCCGCCGCCCCCTGGCTCGCCCTCACCCCGCCCGACCGGAGCCGACTGACCGAGCTGCTCGGCGAGTTCTGGGTCGCGGTGCTGGGTTCGGGGCTGCTGCCTTCGGAGTCCACGCTGGGGATCGGGAAGGTGTGAGGGGGCGGTGTGGGGATGTGAGCATGGGGGGGTGAGTGCGGCCGGGCGTGAGGGCGTGCGGCAGCGGGCGACACAAGGTCGAAGATGCCCGTGCGGGAGCTCCTTCCGGAGGTGTGTCACCACCGGCGATACGCCCGGCGTGCACCTATTGCCCGTTGAAGGAGGGTATGGCCTGGGCATACCCGCCGCTACCGTGGGCACCAGGGAAACGCGCCCTGCGCAGGGCGGACCCGGGGAGCAAGGGGAGGGGCGTCGTGGTGCGTCTGAGGGGTGGGGCGGCGGCTGCCGCACTGGTGCTGTTCGTCGGCGGCGCGGGGGTCAGCGGCTGCAAGAAGGAGACCACGGGCTCCGCCGGCCCGCAGGGCACGGCGGTCGGCGGCGCCGCGCTCACCGCCGTGGACTCACTGACCGTCAAGGGGCGCGCGCCCAAGACGGGCTACAGCAGGGAGAGGTTCGGCACGGCCTGGGCCGACACGGACTCCAACAAGTGCGACACCCGCGACGACATCCTCAAGCGGGACCTGAAGAACGTGAAGTTCACCGGCGGCACCTGCAAGGTGGTCTCCGGGGCGCTCGACCCGGACCCGTACTCCGGTAAGGAAGTGACGTACAAGCGCGGCCGCAGCCTGGTGGACATAGACCACCTCGTCGCACTCTCGGACGCCTGGCAGAAGGGCGCCAAGTACTGGGACGCGAGCAAGCGGATAGCGCTGGCCAACGACCCGCTCAATCTGCTGTCCGTCGACGCGAGCACCAACCGCAGCAAGGGTGACGGCGACACCGCGACCTGGCTCCCGCCCAACAAGGGTTACCGCTGCGCGTATGTGGCCGCGCAAGTGGCCGTGAAGAAGAAGTACGGGTTGTGGGTCACCGGCGGGGAGAAGGCCGCGATGAAGAAGGTGCTCTCCGAGTGCCCGGGCCAGAAGCTTCCCTCGGGCGGCAACCCGACCCAGGCGCCGAAGCGGTTCACCGCCAACTGACGTCGCTTCATACTGCTCGGCGCAAGGGCAAGATGACGAGAATCCGTCAAGAAGGTGAGGAGCCCGCAAAGGAGTTCACAAGAAGCAAAGGGGCGAGTCGAAACAAGTCGACTTGGTTCAGCAAGATCCGGTCAAGGTATGGCCAAAAACGTTCCTCACGCCTGTCCGCGGCATGTTCACAACAGTCAAGATCAGCGGGTTTTCTGTGCTTCTCCTGCGCGTTCCCCCTGCCTGATCTCTCTTGACTGTTGGAGTCGAAGCCGTGCGCATTCGGCCTGCCCGCCGTTCCCGCCAGCCCCGCCGTCCCGTCAGCCGTATGCACCGCATCCGGCGGCAGGTGGCCATGGTCGCCCTGACGGCTCTCGCGCTGATGCTGACGACCCAGCAGGCGGTCGCCGACGGGCGTGAGTTGGGCCAGGTGTCCCTCTCGATGCCGAGTCTGTCCTCCGTGGTGGCCTGGTTCCAGGACCCGCACTGGGGCCGGACCCCGCACCAGAAGTCGGGCACCGCGGCCGGGCACGCCCACCACGTCTCCGCGAAGACGACCGACGCCAAGCGCGGAGTGGGCAGGGCGCCGGGCAAGGGGAAGGGCGAGCTCGCCGCCTACCAGCCGCACAAGCCCGCCGTTCAGCAGGGCAAGAGCCGCGGCGGCGGCACCTACAACCCCAAGACCAGCAAGCGCAACGCGGCCAAGTCCTCGCGCACCGACACCGTCTACGACAACGCCGACGGCAGCATCACCCGCCGAATATCCCCGACGCCCGTCAACTACCAGGTGGGGAAGGGGAGATGGGCGCCGATCGATGTGGATGTGAGAGCCGGTCCTGACGGCCGCTGGCACGAGAAGGCCAACTCCGTCGGCGTCGACTTCGGTGCCAAGGCCAGTGACTCCGGCCTCGTCTCCTTCGCCGCCGACAGCGCGCACTCCCTTTCCTACGGACTCAAGGGCGCGGCCTCGGTCAAGGGCACGGCGGACGGTTCGCGCGTCACGTACGAGAACGTCCTGACGGACACCGACCTCCAGGTCGCCCCCACCGCGACCGGGGTCAAGGACGCGGTCATCCTGCGTTCCGCGGACGCGGGGAACAGCTGGACCTTCCCGCTGGACCTCAAGGGCCTCACGCCCGTCCAGACCAAGAGCGGGTCGATCGACCTGCGTGACTCCGCCGGCAGGACCGTCGAGCGCATCCCCGCTTCGTACGCCTACGACTCGAAGGTGAACCCGCGCTCCGGGGACCCGGCCACCACCCACGACGTCACCACCGAGCTCGTCCACGACAAGGACGGCTACGCGCTGAAGGTGACCCTCGACGACAGCTGGCTGCACGATGCGCGCCGCGTCTTCCCGGTCACCGTCGACCCGCAGGTCACGGACGGCTGGACCACCACCTACGCCGAGTCCGCCGCCGCGGGCGACCACTCCTACGAGCAGACCGTCAAGGTCGGCTCCTACGACTCCGGCACCCACTCCGCGGTCAGCTACGTCAACCACTGGGACACCGCCTGGGACGGCAGCGGCGTCACCGTCTCGTCCGCGACCCTGCACCTCTTCGACACCTGGGCCGCCACCTGCACCGCCGAGCGTTTCGACGTCGCGCTGGTGACGAAGGCCTGGACCCCGGAGGGCGTCACCAGCTACCCGGGGCCGACGTACGGCTCGTCGATCGGCAACGCGACGCCGAGCGTGCCCAACGCCTGTGCCAACACCGGCGCCGACCGCACCGTCGGCGACAACGTGACCGTCTCCCTGTCCACGTCCGCCATCCAGGGCTGGATGAACGGCACCACCGCCGACTACGGCCTCGCGCTCTACGCGTCGACCACCGACAACCTGCACTGGAAGCAGTTCGGCTCCTTCAACGACCCCGGGCTCGGCCCGTACATCGTGGTCACCTACACGGGTAACACGGCGCCGCAGCTGTACGAGCAGTTCCCCGCCGACAACGCGGTCGTGGGCACCACCACACCCGAGCTGACCGCCTGGGCCGGCGGCGCCAACTCCAGCGGCAGCGCCGGTCAGTACGTCTTCAAGGTCTACGACGCGACCAACACCCAGGTCGCCACGTCCGGTCTGATCTCCACCGGCGACTGGACGGTCCCGGCGGGCAAGCTGGCCTGGGGCAAGAACTACACGTGGACCGTTCAGGCGTACGACTCGACGACGGCCCTTTATTCCACGGCGGATCCGTACGCGCTCTCGGTCCAGGTGCCGCAACCCGTGATCACCTCGGGTCTGTCGCAGAACAGCAGTGACCACGGTTTCGACGCGTCGATCGGCAACTACACCACCTCCGACACCGACGCCTCGATCTCCACCGTGGGCCCCTCGCTGGACGTGGAGCGCGACTACAACTCCCGCGACCCGCGCTGGACCGGCGCGTTCGGGTCCGGCTGGTCGAGCATCTTCGACGCGCGGGCGACCGAGCAGTACACGGCGTCGGGCGCGGTCTCCAGCGTCAACGTCACCTACCCGGACGGATCGCAGGTCGGGTACGGCAAGAACAGCGACGGCACGTTCGCCCCGGGCAACGGGCGGTTCGCCACCTTCACCACGGTCACGGGCGGCGGCTACAAGCTGACCGACAAGGACGACACGGTCTACACGTTCACCCAGTCCCTGGGGTCGGGCGCGTACGGTCTGCTCTCCGTGACGGACGCCAACGGGCGGTCCATCACCTTCACCTGGACCAGCGGCCACATCACGAAGATGACGTCCGCGGTCTCCAGCCGCTCCCTCAACCTGACCTGGTTCACGCCGTCCGGCGCATCGGCCGCGCACGTCCAGACCGTCGTCACCGACCCGGTCACCGCCGGCGACTCCTCCACCGCGCAGACCTGGACGTACGGCTACACCGGCGACCAGCTCACCAAGGTGTGCTCGCCGCTGTCGACGACCAAGTGCACGACGTACGGCTACACGAGCGGCTCGCAGTACCAGAACGCCTCGCTCGACCTCGACCCGCACGCCATGTGGCCGCTGTCGGAGGCCTCGGGCGCGACGACCGCCAAGGACGCCGTCCTCGCGGGCGAGGGCACTGACAACGCGACCTACGAGAACGTGACCCTGGGCTCGGCGGCCGGCCCGCTGACCGGCTCCTCCGCCAAGGCCGCCACCTTCAACGGCACCTCCTCCGACGTCTCGCTGCCGAAGAACACCGGCAACGACACCGACTCCGGCGCGCTCTCGCTCTGGTTCAAGACCTCCGCGGGCCCCGGCGTCCTGTACTCGTACGCCTCCCAGCCCATCGGCTCCGGACAGGCCGCGGGCTTCTACACCCCCTCGATCTACGTCGGCACCGACGGCAAGCTGAACGCCGAGTTCTGGTACAGCGGCGGCATCAACCCGATCGTCACGACCGCGTCGGTCGCCGACGGCAAGTGGCACCACGTGGTGCTGTCGGCCGCGGGCAACTCGCAGACGCTGTACGTCGACAACGCGAAGATCGGTTCGCGCACCGGCACCGTCTCCATCCAGAGCGCGGTCGCCTTCGGCAAGAACCAGTCCTTCAACTACCTCGGCACCGGCTTCCTCGGCGGCAACTGGCCCGACGAGCCGCACCAGAGCTCCAGCGAGAAGACCGGCTACGCCACCTACTTCAACGGCTCCGTCGCGGACGCCGCCTGGTACGGCCGCCCGCTGGTCGCCGCCGACGTCAACGCCCTCTACCAGTACGGCACCCACGCGGCGAGCCTGCTGACCTCCATCACCCGGCCGTCCGGCAAGACGTACGCGGCGATGCAGTACGACCCGGGCACCACCACCCTCACCCAGCTCACCGACGAGAACGGCGGCGTCTGGAAGCTCGGGGCCCCCACGGTCACCGGCTCCAGCCAGACCTACCGGGGCGCGGTCCTCGGCGGCGCGCCCGCGGGCTACTTCCGCCTCGGTGAGGCGGCCGGCGCGACCACCGCCGTCGACGAGGTGCGCGGCGGCAACGGCACGTACAGCGCGGTGACGCTCGGCGTGGCGGGACCGTTCAGCGACCAGAAGGCCGCGACCTTCGACGGCAGCACCTCGTCCATGGCGCTGCCCAGCGGCATCCTGCCCGGCACCGGCGCCGAGTCGGTCAGCATGTGGTTCAAGACCTCCACGGCGAACGGCGTGCTGCTCGGCGCGTCCAAGGACCCGCTGAGCGGGGGCACCACCACCGGCAACTACACGCCCGTCCTCTATGTCGGCAGCAGCGGCAAGCTGTACGGCGAGTTCTACTTCTCCGGCGGATCCACCAAACCCATCGGCTCCGCCGCCGCGGTGACCGACGGCAAGTGGCACCACGTGGTGCTGTCGACGGCGCCCGACAGCCAGGCGCTGTACCTCGACGACTCGCTGGTGGCCTCGCAGACCGGCACGGCCGCGATGAGCGTCCAGACCAACCAGTACGTCGGCGCGGGCTTCATCGGCGGCAACTGGCCCGACGAGTCGCACACCAGCACCACCAGCAACACCGGTTACGCCACCTACTTCAAGGGCTCGATCGCCGAGGTCGCCGTCCACCGCTCCCAGCTGGCCGCGGCGGACGTGGCCCAGCAGTGGGAGGCCGCGAAGAACTCCACCGGTCTGCTGCCGGTCGAGACGGTCAAGGTGACCTCGCCGGCGAACGCCACGCTCACCTACACGTACGACGTCGACAACGGCAACCGGGCGCTGACCGAGACCGACGGCCTCGGCAACAGGACGAGCTTCGGCTACGACTCCGCCGGTTTCGAGCACACCGTCACCGACCCCAACGGGTCGATGAACATCACCGGTCACGACGTGCGCGGCAACATCGTCTCCTCGACCGCCTGCCAGGACGAGTCCGCGAACAAGTGCTCGTCCGAGTACTACACGTACTACCCGGACGACACCACGGCCCAGCTCACCACCACCGACCCGCGCAACGACCAGCTGCTGACCGAGCGCGACGGCCGCTCGGCGTCGGCGACCGACAACACCTACCTGACCTCGTACGTGTACGACGCGCAGGGCAACCAGACGGGTATCACCGGCCCGGCCGTCCCCGGATTCCCCAAGGGCCGCACCACCACGACCGTCTACAGCGACGGCACCAGCACCTACCCGTCCGCCGACGGCGGAGTGGTGCCCAAGGGCCTGCCGGTGAAGACGATCAGCCCCGGCGGCGCGGTCAACCAGGTGGCGTACTTCAAGAACGGCGACGTCGCCTCGACCACCGACGCCATCGGCCTGGCGACGACGTACACCTACGACGGCCTCGGCCAGGTCCTCAGCCAGAAGGTCGTCTCGGACACCTACCCGAACGGCCTGACCACCTCGTACAAGTACGACCTGAACGGCCAGGTCACCGAGGAGGACGACCCGCAGCTCACCGACCGCGTCACCGGCGCGACCCACGCCGCCGTCTCCTCGACCGTCTACGACGAGGACGGCAACGTCACCTCGCAGACCGTCGCCGACGCGAGCGGCGGCGACAACGCGCGCACCGAGACGCAGACCTACGACGCCTACGACCATCTGCTGACCGAGTCGGACGCCAACGCGGTCGCGGGTGCGAGCAACGGCAACACGACCACGTACACCTACGACAACCAGGGCAACAAGACCAAGGAAGTCACCTCGGCGGGCAACGAGACCCGCTACACGTACGACGACAACGGCAATCTGCTCACGCAGGCCCTGATGTACACCGGTGACCCGGTCAACCCGGGGACCGCGACCCTGCTCACCGAGTCCTCGCGCGCCTACGACCCGTCAGGCCGCCTCCAGTCGGTGACCGACGCGATGGGCAACACCACCTCGTACACCTACCTGGACGACGGTCTGACCGCCTCGGTGAAGCGGACCAGCGCGGACGGCAAGAGCTCCTACGTCCTGGAGTCGGACACCTACGACGCCGCCGGGAACCTGCTCACCTCGACCTCCGACAACGGCGAGACCGTCACCAACTACAAGGTCGACGCGGCCTCCCGCACCACCTCCACCACGGTCGACCCGACCGGCGTGGACCGTGTCTCCACGGTCTCGTACACCCCGGACGACCAGGTCGCGAGCCAGAACGACCACGACGCCACGGGCTACGACCGCACCACCACCAGCACGTACGACGCCATGGGCAACGTGCTCAGCGAGACGCTGTACGGGGACGCCTCCGGGCACCCGGCCGGCTGGTGGAAGCTCAACCAGGACTCCGGCACCAACATCACCGACTCCTCCGGCACCGGCAACACCGCCACCGCCGGATCGGGCGTGACCTGGTCGGACAGCGCGGCGAAGTTCGCGGGCACCACCACCGGCACCGGCAACCTCGTCGACACCACCGGTCCGGTCCTGGACACCACCGCCTCCTACACGGTCTCCGCCTGGGTCAACCTCACCGACACCTCCACCTACCGCACCTTCGTCGCGCAGGGCGGCACCAACCGGGCCTCCTTCTACCTCCAGTACTCCAAGGCCGACAACGCGTACCGCTTCCACGCGGCCAACGCCGACGTGGCCTCCCCGACCGCGTTCTACGACGCCACCGCCACCGCGGCACCGACGCTGAACACCTGGACGCACCTGGTCGGCGTCTTCGACTCGACGACCGGCTCGATGAAGCTGTACGTCAACGGCGCCCAGGCGGGCTCGGGCACGAACACCGCGCCCTGGACGGGCACCGGACCGCTCTCCATCGGCGGCACCGAGAAGGCGGACGGCACGACGAGCGACGTCGTCGCCGGATCCGTCGGTGACGTGCAGGTCTACCAGCGAGCCCTGTCCGCGACCGACGTCACCTCCCTCTACGGCGAGGGCCGCACGGGCGGCACGGTCGGCTCCTCCACCGAGCAGACCACCAAGTACACCTACGACAAACGGGGCCTGCCGACGTCCACGACGGACGCCGAGCAGAACACCACGACGTACGCCTACGACGAGGCCGGCAACCTCGCGGTCTCCACCGCGCCCGCCGTCCAGTCCGAGCCGGACGGCACCACGGCGGCGACCGTCCACCCCGTCACCACCAGCGGCTTCAACACCTTCGGCGAGGGCGTCGAGGAGGAGGACCCGAACGGCCTGGTGACGACCACGGCGTACGACGCCAACGGCAACAAGGTCTCCGAGGCGCTCCCCTCGTACACCCCCGCGGGCGCCTCGACGCCCGACGCGGGCACCACGGTCTGGAAGTACGACAGCGAGGGCAACCAGACCGACGAGATCAGCCCGAGCGGCAAGACCACCTCGTACCTCTACGACCAGATGGGCAACCTCGCCCAGATCACGGCGCCCGACGGCACCAAGACGCACGCGGTGTACGACACCAACGGCGAACAGCTGTCGGCGACGGACGCCGCGGGCGCGCAGACCCAGGCGACGTACGACTTCATGGGCCGCCAGCTCACCTCGACGACGATGGAGCGCTACCCGTCGACGAGAACGCTGACGACGACGAACTCGTACGCGGTCACGACCGGCAACCCGTACGGCGCCCACACCGCGTCGACGACGTCGGCGGGCGGCGTGACCAGCTCCTACGCCTACGACCGGGCCGGTGACATCACCTCGGTGACGGACGGCGCGGGCAACACGACCCGCTACGGCTACGACTTCGAGGGCAACACGACGAAGACGACGCTGGCGGACGGCACCCGGACGGAGACGGACTACAACGCCTCGGACGACCCGACGGCGACGCGCGAGTACGACGCGAACGGCGCCGCGCTGTCCTCGACTTCGCAGCAGTACGACGGCGTGGGCAACCTGATCGCGTCCACCGACGCCAACCAGCACACCACGCGCTGGACGTACGACGCGTCGGGCGCGATCACGCAGCAGGTCGAGCCGGTGGACGCCTCGACGTCGATCACCACGACCTTCGGCTACGACGCGGCGGGCAACCGCACGCGCTTCACCGACGGCCGCGGCAACTCCTGGCGCTACACGTACACGCCGTGGGGCCAGCAGGAGAAGGTGATCGAGCCGACGACCGACAAGTACACCTCGGCGGCCGACTCGACGACGACCTTCGCCTACGACGCGGACGGCCAGCTGACGACGGCCACTCTTCCGGGTGGCGTCACGACGTCGATGACCTACGACGTCAACGGCCAGCTGAAGTCGATGTCCGGCGCGGGCGCCGACGCGGCGACGGCGAAGCGCAGCTTCAACTACGACGCGGACGGCCGGGTCCTGTCGGCGGACACCGACGAGGCCGGCATCGCGGGCGCGGTGGACCACCAGGCCGCCACGCACGACGCGTTCACGTACGACGACAGGGGTGACGTCCTCACGGCCTCGGGCTCGGCGGGCTCGTCGAGCTTCACGTACAACGACGACGCGTCGATGCTGACGCGGACGGACGCGGCGGGCACGACGAACTATGGCTACGACACGGCGGGCCGTCTCTCATCCCTGAACGACGCGGCAACGGGCACCCAACTGACCTACACATACGGTCAGTTGAATGAGGTCAAGTCGGTCAAGTACGGCTCGACGGGTCAGACCCGCACGTTCGGCTACAACAGCTCGCACGAGCTGACGAGCGACGTCCTGGTCCAGGGCGCGTCGACGCTGGCGGGCTTCTCGTACGGCTACGACGACAACGGCAACCTGACGTCGAAGGCGACGACGGGTGTGTCCGGCGCCTCGTCGAACACGTACACGTACGACTGGTCGGACCGTCTGACGTCGTGGAACAACGGTTCGACGACGAAGAGTTACGCGTACGACGCCTCGGGCAACCGCATCCGCAACGGCTCGGACGTCTACACCTACGACGCCCGTGACGAGCTCACCTCGGACGGCACGCACTCCTACGACTACTCCGCGCGCGGCACGATGACGCAGGAGTCGCAGACGTCGGGTTCGGTGGCGTACAAGACGGACGCGTTCGGCAGCCAGATCGCGGCCGGCACGCAGTCGTACACGCTGGACGCCCTGGGCCGGAACATCACGGACACGGACACGACGGCGCAGTCCACGCGCACGTTCGCCTACTCCGGCGCGGACAACACGATCGCGTCGGACGGCGACAACACGTACACGTACGACCCGGCGGGCGGCGTGATCGGCGTCAAGCCGTCGGGCGGCAGCGGAGTCCTGGCCCTGACGGACCTGCACAGCGACGTGGTGGGCACGTTCACCTCGGGCGCCACCGCGCTGACGGGCTCGGCGTCGTACGACCCGCTGGGCAAGGTCGTCTCGCCGACGAACACGGTGACGGGTCACCTGGGCTTCCAGTCGGGCTGGACGGAACCGGGCACGGGTGACGTGGGTACGGCCTCGCGCTGGTACAGCCCGGACACGGGCCAGTTCCTGAACAAGGACAGTATCTCGCTGAACGCGGTGCCGAACTCGGTGGCGGCGAACCCCTTCGCCTATGTCGACGACAACCCGATGGCGGGCACGGACGAGTCGGGCAACTGCTCCTGGTACGACGTGGTGTGCGGGGCGAAGAAGGTCGCGCACAAGGTCAAGCACACGGTCTCGCACGTGGCGCACAAGGTCTACCACGCGGCCAAGCACGTGGCCCGCAAGGTCGTCCACGCGGTCAAGCACGCGGCGCACAAGATCGTCCACCATGTGCGGGACGTGTACCACGCGACGGTGCGGGTGGTGCGGCGCGTCTACCACTACGCGGCACGGCACGTCAGACGGATCTATCACGCGGCCGTCCATGCGGTGCATACGGCGTATCACAAGGCCTCACGTGTGGTGCATCGCGTGGTCCACGCGGTGAAGAAGGCGGCGCACAAGGTCGCGAGCCATGTGAAGAAGGCCGCCAAGGCGGTCGCCCATGTGGCGCGGACCGCGTACCACGCGACGGTCAAGGCGGCGAAGGCGACGGCGACGTACGTCAAGCACCACGCGGCTGCGATCACCTCCTTCGTGGTGTCGACGGCGGTGTTCGCGGGGTGCGAGGCGTTCACGGCCGGCCTGGGCACGATCGGCTGTGCCGCTGCCGCGGGCGCGGCGGGCTCCCTGGTGGAGCAGGGCTTCAAGTGCGCCGAGAACGGTGGCGGCGACTGCAGCGCGGGAGCGTTCGGTGAGTCAGCGCTCGAGGGCGCGGTCTCCGGCGCGGTCGGCGGTGCGCTCGGCAGCCTCGGCGGCAAGATCCTGGCGAAGGTGGCGCCCAAGGCCATGAAGGTCGTGGGCGGGCTCTTCGGCAAGGGGGCGACCGAGGCCGGGGATTCCGCGGCGGCCGATGCCACGGACGAGGCGGCTTCGGCGGCGGAGTCTGAAGGGGCGGGGACGCGGAGTCAGTCTCAGTCCAAGTGCCACAGTTTCTCTGGTGCCACTCCCGTGCTCATGGCGGATGGCACCGCCAAAGCAATTGACCATGTGCGAGTGGGCGACACAATCGCCAACTCGGTGCCGGGTGTTGCGGGTACGGAGGCTCACGAGGTCACCGCGGTGATCGTGACGCGCACCGACCACGACTTCGTCGACCTCACCATCAAGAAGACGACCGAGTCGGCGGCGAAGCAGACAGCGAAGGGCGGGGCGAAGTCCCTGGGCCGGAAGGTGGCCCACAAGGCGGCGTTCGGCCTGGCGGCCTCGGCGGCGGTGCTCGGCGTGCTGGCGGCGAACCACGGCCACGGTCATGAGTCAGCGTCGGCCCCGGTGGCGGCGGTCAGCACGGTTTCGACTCAGGACACCAAGGCCGTTGTCGGTACGGATGCCGAGCAGAGCGCGCATCTGACGACGACGTTCCACCACCCGTTCTACGACGAGACCCAGTCGGCGTTCGTCGAGGCCAAGGAGTTGAAGGCCGGCGACGTCCTCCAGACCCCGACCGGCACCGCCGAGGTTGCCGGCGTCCGCCTTTACCACGCGAACACCACCACCTATGACCTCACCATCGGCACCCTCCACACCTACTATGTGGAGGCCGGGGACACCCCCGTCCTGGTCCACAACTGCAGCAACCTGGGTACCCAGGTTGACTACACGGACACCGAAAACCCTTTGGTCAAGGCAGTCCATGACCGGCGCGTCCTGGAGCGTGACAAGACGACCAAGAACTACGCGTCGGCTCTTTTGAAGGACGGGAGAATCATCACCGGCAGGGCGATGGGGAAAGGTCGAGCCGGAATACATGCGGAAGAAGACGTGATCAACCAGGCGGGAGGAGTCGATAACATTTCCGAGATCTATTCAGAGCGCGCCCCGTGTGCGAACAAGTGTGATCCCCTTCTGCGGGACACGGATGTCGTAGTATCACATTCCTTCCCGTGGAACGACCCGGACCCAGGCCTGCAGAAGGCGATACGAAGTCAAACAAACGCTGACCTTAAGAAGGCGGTTGCGGACATGTTTGCCTCGCGGCCATAGCGATAATGTCGGACCGAATCAGCGGTAGGACGGAAATTCATCCCATGCCCGAACAGCTACCTGAGTTGCCTAGGCCCGAGTTCACCATGATCCGCATCGGATCCTCGTCAGAGGTACCCGAGAGTATCGCAAGAGAACTCCTTGAGTCGGGGATTCCCGGCGGTCTGATCGGGTACGAGTACCGTCCTTTGGCAGAGGCCGTTTTCCTTGGTGAAATCCGACAGGGTGGATTGGTGTCCATCGCGACGAGTGGACTGCTGGGAAGGATCTGTATCGTTGTCGCAACGGGTGAGATTGTCCATATTCCCAAGGTTGAGTCGACGATGGCCACCCACGTCAACAGGGATCTCGACTCGTTTACGCGATGCGTTGCTGGGGTGATCGATCGTTTTCCTTTCTATGAGGAAGATGAAGAGCAAGAGGTATTTGAGGAGGTAGCGGACGAGGTTCGTGAAATCATCGTCACTATCGATGACACTGCGATGGTGCACAACGGGTTCTGGGATGGAATCTGCGAAGACGTGGCGATGGGGGACTATTCAAACTGGGATGACTGAAATCGAAAGGCGCAAGCCGCGAGGTCGAGAGATATCGGACCCCCGCCGTTTTCATCCGAGGAATGATCGAAGTATAGGTCAGCAAAACTGTGGCGACCCAAGCTATTTCAATGAAGATATCAAGGAGATGATGGCGTACTGCTGGGCTAATCATCCGCATCTTCTGCAGGGGCACCGTAGTGATCAGGGATGAGGTTCGCGAGTTCGTCCGACTCGGCCCGCTCACTTCCGAGGCGGACAACTCGGAGGACGGTGATGAGGCGTTCGATGAGATGGAACGGGCGCTTCATGCGATTGAGAAGCCTGTCACCGACGAATAGGATCAACTTCTGTTGGGGTGCTTCGGGGATGACAACTGTTTTGGATTGGCCTGGACGCTGCTGCACTTGGTGGAATCGGCCCCGTTGCCAGTGGTGACCTCTGAGCCACCCAATGGATCGAATGAGTGGATCACCAGATTGTGGACGCGTTACAGGAATAGTGTGACGGATTAGTTCTACCGATCGCCAATTTCTGGTTCAAGACTCCAGCGGCCTCACTGGGTATTCGAGGTGAATCTGTGAGTAAGTCTGACGCGGCAACCGCCAAGCGTGTCACCTCTGATTGGGGTGCGACTCTCCCAGGGTTTTCGGAATGGGGACCCTTGCGATTGCTCCGATGTATCGGTCCAGTCGTTCAGGGTGTGACTCTGGACCGTACAACGGCAGGGGACGGATACTTTCCCACCGCGCACATCCATGCGCTGGTGCGGGAATTCCCGGTTATTTCGTTGACGCTTGGTCAGCGAATGGTCACTCCCTCCGGAATCCAAGAGAGCGTTTCTTTTGTGCGCCACTCCAGCGAATATCAATCAGCTGCTCGGCGGCTTGTCGCGCAGAGCAGGTTGTTGTTGGAGGAGCCGCCGACGATTTCAAGTATCGTCGATGCGCTGTATGAACACGTGAGCGTGCAGCAAGGGAGAGGCCTCCCGCCAGCGGTGCGGGAACTCGAAGACGGGGTACTCATTTCCGCCGTGGCCGGAGAACTGTCGCTGGTCGAGTCAGGGCTTCGATTGGCGCGTCAGATGGTGGACGTGTGGCCCAAGTCCCGGCTACCACTGGACTGGGAGGGAAGCAACATCTGGCTCACCGGCTTGGAAGAACGAATCGCCGATCCCTCTGTGCTGTCGGATGTCGTTGAGCAGCAGATCTCCCTTCATAAACTCGTGAAGGTTCCGACGGTTTAGCACTTCGGGGCGCTAGAGCCAGGTCTTCGGCCGCCTCGTCCGGGTCGATGATCGTGGGGAGGTTTTCGGGGCCCAGGACCAGTGGGAAGACCGCGATGCTGGTGTGGACGGGCAGGCCGATGCGGATGGGCTGCGCGGCCCAGGACGCCGTGGGTTTGTCCTGGCAGACGACGAGCAGGAGGGGCGGCAGCTCGTACTCGGCGTAGAGATACGCCAGGTAGTACGTCCAGCTGTTGAGCTTGTCCGGGTCCGGTCTGCCTTGTGCCTCCACGGCGAGCAGGTAGCTTCCGCTGTCCGCCGTGTCGACGCGCATCAGGGTGTTCACGCGGCGCGCCATGGGTTTGATCCCGGTGAGATCGGTGTCCAGGAGCTGGATCGTGGTGGGTTCGGGTAAGGCGATGCCCGCTTTCGGGAGGGCCCGGGCGAACAGCCCCGGGTCCTCCCTGAAGATCTGGTGCATCGCCTCATGCGCCGAGCTGGCCATGTGACGGAATGTAGTGACGCGGATGCTTTCCGTCGGGCGGCTTGGGATCGGTTCAGCCGTTCGGTTGACTATGCCGCAGGTCTATGTCGCGAGTCGGCGATGGAGAAGCGCGTCAGCGTGTGACCGGCAGAGCCGTCGCGAACCGGTGGCCGTCGGCGCGGGTCTGGACCGGGAAGTCGACCTTGAGGGCGCCCTCCTGGCCCTCGACGGTCAGGTGGGTCACCACCTTGAGGCCCAGGAAGGTCTTCTTGGGCGCGCTCGCGGTGACGTACGGGCGCGGGAGGTTCATCAGCAGCTTGCCCGGCTTGCCGCCCCGGTTGCCGTCGAAGAACAGGATCCGCTGGTTCGTCAGGACGAGGTACATCGGGCGGGGCGTGACGGTCGCCATCACGGTTCCCGCGCTGAGTACGCCGACCACCGCCGCGGTGAGGGCCTGCTTGCGCACCGAGACCGTTCCGACGCCGGCCAGGCTCGTGAGTTCGACCTGCTCGCCCTGGAGCAGCAAGGGGGCTGAGATCTCCAGCAGTTGTCTGGCGCGACGGCCGTTGAGTGCCACGGGTGGGGCTCCTGGTGACGGTGGGGTGAAAGTGACGGTGACAGTTGCGACGACGGAGAGGTGGCGGTGGCAGCGACAGTGCCGGTGACAGCGGTGGCATGGATTGTTCCAAGCCAAAAGAAAAGTGGTAGGTCACCTCATACAAGTCAAACTCAAGTTCGAGTCATGACCCGTCCAAGGTCGGTCATCGAAAGGTCAAGTCGACGCCCGTATGCACCATTTGGGTATTCCGTTCCCGCAATCTCCCCACACCTGAGCGAAAACCGTCCCCAACCCGCCACTTACCATCCGCTCCATGTCGACCGACGCGTCCCTCCCACCCCCCGACTTCGAACTCGCCTCCGCCTTCCCCGAGGCCGGCTGGCTGCGGCAGGCGACCGCCGCGCGGGACTGGGCGGGGATCCGGCAGTACGCCAATGGGCTGCCGCGGGGCACCGACCGGGCCTTCCTCGTCGGCGTCGTCGCCGATGTGCCCGGTGTCGAACACCCCCTGCGGGAACTCGTCGCCGCCGCCCCCGACGACGTACTCGCCCTCACCCTGCTCGGGACCCGCGAGGTCAAGGTCGGCTGGGAGATCCGGACCGACGCGCGCGCCGAGCACGTCAGCCGGGAACAGTTCCGGCAGCTGCACGAGCACCTGCGGCAGGCCGAGCAACTGCTCATCCGGGCCACCGCCCTCGACCCGTCCCACGACGCGGCCTGGGCCGCGCGCCTGAACACGGCCAGGGGGCTGCAACTCGGGCAGAACGAGGCCCGCCGGAGGTACGACCGACTGGCCGCGTACCACCCCCACCACTTCACCGGACAGGCCCGGCTGCTCCAGCAGCTGTGTCCCAAGTGGAGCGGGAGCTGGGAGGCGGCGCACGGGTTCGCCCGCGAGTGCCTGCTCAACTCGCCCGAGGGATCGCTCAACGGGGGGCTGGTGGCGGAGGCGCACCTGGAGCACTGGATCGCGCTGCCCTCCGCGGGGAGTGAGCGGACCGACTATCTGCGCCAGGCCCACGTCCACGCCGAACTCGTCGAGGCCGCCGAGCGGTCCGTCCTGCACCGGCACTACCGACCCACGTACGGGTGGGTCACCGTCCAGGGCGTCTTCGCCGCGCTCTTCTCGCTGATCGGCGACTCCGCACGCGCCGCCGCGCACTTCCGCGCCCTGGGCAACCTGGCCTCCGAGTACCCGTGGAGCTACCTCGGCAAGCCCGCGGACGCGTACGTCAAACACCGTTCCGCCGCCCTCGGAAGAGGCTGAGCGGATGCCGAACGAGACAGGCAGAGGCAGACGATGAGCCAGGGCATCCACCACACCGAGGTCGACGGCATACCCACCCTCTTCGCGTACGCCGCCGGGCCCATGCGCGCCGGACTGGTCTTCCGCGTCGGCGTCGCGGACGAGACGCTCGCCGGGGCCGGGATCACCCACCTGGTGGAGCACCTGGCGCTGCACCGCCAGGGCCTGGCCGACTACCACTTCAACGGCGCGACCAAGGCCGCGTTCACCCACTTCCACGTCGAGGGCGCCGAGCACGAGATCGTCGCCTACCTCGACGGCGTGTGCACCTCCCTCCTCGATCTGCCCATGGAGCGGCTGGAGACCGAGAAGGAGATCCTGCGCACCGAGGAGGCGCGCCGGGAGCCCGGACAACTGCCGCTGTGGCGGTACGGCGCCCAGGGGTACGGGCTGGTCAGCTACCCGGAGTGGGGCGTACGGGGGGTGCGGCCGGACGACGTACGGGAATGGGCCGGGACCTGGTTCACCCGGGACAACGCCGTGCTGTGGATCGCGGGGGAGCGGCTGCCGGCCGGGCTCTCGCTCAAGTTGCCCGCCGGTCAGCGGCGACCGATGCCCGCCGTCACCTCCGCCCTCCCCACCGCCCCCGCCTATTTCTCCGACGGCAAGGGCGGCGTCCTGCTCGACGCCGTCGTCACCGACACCACCGCCGCCCGGCTGTACGCCGGTGTCCTGGAACGCGAACTCTCCCGCTCCCTGCGCCAGGAGGGCGGCTACTCCTACACGGCGGCCAGCGACTACACCTCCCGCCGGGACGGTTTCGCGACCGTCACCGCCTTCGCGGACGCCCTGCCCGCCAAGCAGGACGCGGTCCTCGGCGGGTTCGTCGACGTGCTCGCGGGGCTCCAGGTCGGCCGGATCGCGCAGGCCGACCTGGAGGCCGTACGCGGGCGCAGCGACGCCACGCTGACCGCGCCCGACGCGGCCGTACGGCGGCTGCCGGGCGCCGCGGAGGAACTGCTCGCCCACCGTCCGCCGCGCGGGCTCGACGAACTGCGCGCCGAGCTGTGGGCGATGACGCCGCAGCATGTGCACGCGGTGGCGTTGGAGGCCGCCGGGACGGCGTTGCTGCAGGCTCCCTCGGGGCACGGGGCCGACTGGGCCGGGTACACGGCCGCCCCGACCACTTCGTCGTACGCCGTCACGGGCACGCGGTTCGAGGCCGTGCGCAAGGGCGGCCCGGCCGTGGTCGTCGGGGGCGAGGGGGTCAGCCTGACGGCGGGGGGCGAGGCGGTCACCGTGCTCTACCGCGCCTGCGCCGCCCTGCTCAGCTGGCCCGACGGCGGTCGCCGGCTCATCGGCACCGACGGGCTGTCCGTGGAGGTGGAGCCCAGGGAGCACGGGATCGACGCGCACACCATGGCGACCATCGACGCGGCGGTGCATCCGGGTGCGGTGGTGCACCTGCCGCCCCGGCAGCGGCAGTCGGAGGGCGCCGCTTCGGCGGGGCGGACCGCAGGATCCGCCGGCGCGGTTCGGCAGCAGACATCGGCGCGGCGCACCGGCGGGCAGACGGCGATGCTCGTCATCTTCGGGATCCTCGCGGGACTCTGGTCCCTCCTGGCCCTCTCGTACACCGTCTTCGGCGCCTCGGACCCGGAGACCAGCACCGGGGAATGGGCCGGTCTCACCGTCTTCCTCTGGGCCGTCGGGGCACTGCTGGCCTGGCCGGCCGTCAGGGTTGTTCGCAGCACCCGGCGCGGGTGAACCGCCCGGTGCCTTGGGCGTGGACGCGGGTTTCCGGGTGCCCTCAGCGCAGATACGGGTTGCCCGGCGCCGGGCCCGGAATGGGTCCGGGCATCCGGTCCGCGTTCGCCCTGGCGTACTTCGGCGTGCGTTTGTCGAACAGCGCGAACAGCAGCAGCCAGACCGCCATCGCCAGAGTGACGACGGCGACCGCGCCGAGGACGGGATCACCCGCGTTCGACTGAACGGTCGCCCACGGCAGCGTCACCAGCTCGTACAGCAGGAACGCGGCGAAGGCGCCCCAGTCCGAGCCCCTGCCGCGGCGGATCGCGACATACAGGAACGGCACCCACACGAGCAGACCCAGCGACGCGACCACCAGAACCGACCACGCGATCCGCTGGGCCCAGCCGGCTTCCAGGCGCTTGTCCACGCTCATGCCCACGCCCCTCACACTCCCCCGAGCACCCACGAGCGCCCTACGAGCCCCCCGAGAGGTTTCCCGGGTCCCGAGAAACCTCTCGGGGGGCGTCATGTTCCCATCTGGCGGGTCACACGCGCTGGTGTTCGCCCTTCAGGGACGTCACGATCCGGGTCGCCAGCTTCTTCGCCGTGGCGGCGCCGTTGTCGTGCCCGTCCGTGGACATGACGCTGACGACATCGGTGCCCGCGCGCACGGCGATCAGGGTCGTGCCGTTCTGCCAGGCGCTGTTGGTCAGGGTGATGGTGTACGCGGCGTCGCCCAGGCCGGGCGTGGTGGCGCCGGTGACCTTCACCTTGGTGTGCGATTCGGAGTCGGTGAAGGTCGCGCACGTGGTGGCGATCTTCTCCAGGTCCGTCAGCACGGTCGTCGAGGTGGTGCCGCGGTAGGTGTCGATCTCCTGGGCGATGTCCTCGGAGGTGTTCTTGCTGACGTAGTCGTTCTGGGCGAAGGACACCCCCGAATCGCCGGTGATCGATATCCAGCTGGTGCCGCCCAGCAGGGAGCAGTCCGGCTTCGGAGCGGGGGAGGAGCTCGGGGCGATGTACGTGGTGCCGGTGTCCCGCGCACCGCTGGGGTCGACCGCGAAACCGGTGGCGAAGAAGGACGCGGGCGCCAGCGCCTTCTTGAGCTGCGCGCCTGTCAGCAGACCGGCGTTGGGGTCCTTGGCCTGCTTCGTCTTGGCGGACGAGGGCTGAACGGTGGTTCCGGAGGAGCAGGCCGCCAGGGCGAGCGGGAGCACGGCTGCGGCGAGCAGGGCCTTGGCCGTGCGAGAGGGGTGACGCATCGGGATGTCTGAGTCCTTCTTTGAGAAGTGGTGCTGTTGAGCCGAGCGGACTCTATGGGTGCACAGGCCATGCACAGCCATCGGGGTACCAAAGATCGGTAAAAGAGGGGCTCGATCGGGCCGGGGTTCCATGGACTCCCGATGTTTTGCCGTGACTTGAGGGATTCTTGTGGCGATTGAGATGCGGGGTTTCCCGATCAAGGGGGTGGCGTCGGTTACGGTGCGATCCGCCCCGCGCGCCGGGGGCCGGTCACCCTCTCTCGCCGGTGAGCCGGGATGGGCGCCGACGGGGCTCAACTGTCTTGAACTGTCTTGATTCGATCTATATGTCCGCATGTCCTGCGCGTACCGCGCGCCGTGACGTGCGCGTGTCATGAATGGGGTGGGGATGTCCAGCCATCGGATGTCTAAGAAGGGCCGTTACATCGCCTGGGCGACGGCAGGCGCAGCTGTGGTCGCCGGAGCCGGGATCGCGGCGCAGACGTCGATGGCGGCGACGACCTGGCCCGCCCAGCGGACGTTCACGGGCCGCGCCTTCGACACCTGCGCCGCACCCTCGCTGACGGCGATGAAGGCCTGGCACACCGGCTTCTACGGAGCGGCCGCCGTCTACATCGGCGGCAAGAACCGCGGCTGCAGCCAGCCCAACCTCACCGCCTCCTGGGTGAAGTCGGTCAGCACGCTGGGCTGGAAGCTCATCCCGCTGTACGTCGGCGCCCAGCCGTCCTGCCAGACCGGCTCCAACCCGGAGAAGCTCACCGCCACCAACGCCGCCTCGCTCGGCGCCACCGACGCCGCGGACGCGGTGACCAAGGCGTCCGCGCTGGGCATGAAGGCGGGCAGCCCGATCTACCTGGACATGGAGTCGTACGACGTCACGAACACGGCGTGCAACAAGGCCACGCTGACGTACGTGCGCGCCTTCGACAAGGCACTGCACGCCAAGACGTACCGGACCGGGTTCTACGGCTTCACCAGCTCCAGCGCCAAGGCCATCGCGACCGCGACCGACAAGACGGACCTGCCGGGCAACCTCTGGTACGCGCTGTGGGACAAGGCCAACACCACAACCTCGGACTGGCCGTGGGGCTCCACCCAGTTCACCAACCACAGCCGCGCCCACCAGTACATGGTCAACAGCAAGGAGACCATCGGCGGTTACACGATCACCGTGGACCGCGACGCCTGGGACGCGCCGGTCGCCATCACCGGCTGACATCCGGAAGCGTCCGGCGTCATCCGGACCCATCCCGGGATCGCCGGAGAACAACAAGAGGAGGAGCAGGGCATGAGGGTCGAAAGGCTGCCGGCGGTCGTCGGACCGTCCGCCGTCCGTGCCGGGCTGGCGGCGCTTCCCGTCGTCAGCCTGGGGCTGTTGTGTCCTGTTCCGTCCCTCGTGATCGCCCTGCGGCGGGGCACCCGCGCGGACTGGGCGGTCTTCGGGGGGTTCTGCGCGGTGCTGGTGGCGTGGGTCATGCAGCTCTCGCTCACGCCCGAGACCACCCACGGCCTCGAGTTCGCGGACGACGTGCTCCTGATCCTGGTGTCGATGGTCGGCGCCGCGGTGCACGCCTGGACGGTCTGGCCCCGGCGCGTCGGGTACTAGCGGCGCATTGGCCGGACCGGCCGGACGAGAGCACGCAAGAGCGGAAGAGCGAAGAGCGGAAGTACGGGAACCACGTGGTCAAGCGGGTCAGGCAGGTGCCGCAGGCGCAGCGCGCGAAGGCGGCGCGCGACGCCACGCAGGAGTCGAGGCTCGCCGCCGGTGTGCGGGCGGTACTCCAGTGGCCGCGTGTGCTGGGCGGCCGGGGGGTCGCGATGGTGGCGGGCGCCGTGATCGTCGCGGTCGCGGTAGCCGTCACCGGGTACTTGCTCTCCCGCACCGACACGAAGCGACAGCTGCCCGACACCCGGGCCCGCCACTACAAGGACGTCGACGCCTGCCTGCTGACCGGCAAGGACGGGATCACGGCCGGGACCACCGCGGCCGAGGTCTGGCAGGGCATGCAGGACGCGTCCCTCAAGACGCACGCGCGCGTGAGCTATGTCCCGGTGACCGGTGAGCAGTCCGCGGCCAACGCGCGGCCCTACCTCAACGGCCTGCTCCAGCGGTCCTGCGACGTGGTCGTCGCGACCGGAAGACCCGAGGTCACGGCGGCCGCGCAGACTGCCCCGCAGTATCAGAGGGTCGACTTCGTGCTGGTGGGGGACGCCGGAGCCGACTCCACGAGCGCCAAGAACATCACCGTGGCGCGCGTCGGCGACGGACTGCGCGCCGAGGTCGCCGGGGTCATCGAGCGCGAGGTCCAGGCACGCGGTTAGCCGGGGGCCGCCACGACAGGACACGACCGGCGGTACGACCCGACGTGGCCGGTTGTGCGGCCGTACGTGATCGGTCGCACGAATGGATGTGAACGGTCCTACGAGCGGACGGTGGCCGTCCCGCTCGTCACGGCGGCCGCGCCGGTATCCGAAGTCTCCGCGAATCGTTGGTCGAATGGCTGGCCGAGAGCCGGGCCACTGCCTAACATCGATCACCGCAAGACTTTGTGCACCGTCGCACAATCTCCTCGGGAGGTTTCCTTGCACCGCCGCCGTCGCACCGCGTTCGTCCTCTCCGCCGCGATCGTCGCCGCGGCCCCCCTTCTCACGGCGTGCGGTGGCGAGGCGCACCCAGGCGCCGCGGCCGTCGTCGGTGGTCAGAGGATCACGGTCGCGCAGTTGGAGAGCCGGGTGAACGAGGTGCGCTCCGCGCAGCGGGCCGCCGTCAAGGACGACACCCAGTACGAGCAGGTCATCGCCAAGACCGGCAGCCTCACCCGCGACACCCTGCACACCATGGTCCTCGACCAGGTCCTCGACCGGGCCGCCAAGGACGCGGGCGTGAGCGTCACCCGCGCGGACACCCAGCAGATGCGCACGACGCTGGAGGGCCAGGCGGGCGGTGCGAAGGCGCTGGAGACGGCCTGGCTGCAGCAGTACGGGGTGGCGCCCCAGCGTCTCGACGACAACCTCCGTACCGAGATCGAGGCCCAGAAACTCGCCGCCGCGCTCGGTGCCGACATGAACACCACCGACGGCAAGGCCATGTTCTGGAAGGCCATGTCCAACGCGTCCAAGAAGCTGAACGTCGACCTGAACCCGCGCTACGGCGCCTGGGACGTCCAGAAGAGCAGCCGCGTCGACGTGAAGACGCCGTGGCTGCGGGAGGTCACGTCGACGGGGACGCAGCAGACGGCTTAGTAGGCCGGTGGTTCATCGGCCATTGGGCCAGTAGGCAGCGCCAGGGTCCCGGCCTGGGGGCGGCGCTGTGGACAAACGGGTCGACCCCCTCCCGACCTGTGGATAACTCCTGGGGCCGTCGGTGGCGTGGGTTACGTTCGTGGGGTGAACGCAACCAGCTCCGACGCCACCGCCCAGGTTCCCGACCCCGGCCGTATCGTCCTGCTCACCACCAGCCACCGCGTCGCCCCCGGGCTGCTGTCCTGGCCCGCCTGGCAGGCGCTGCGCGCCGCCGACCAGGTGCTGTGCGCGGACGGCGCGCATCCGCAGCTGCCGTATCTGCGTGAGGCGGGTATCGGCGTCGACGAGGCGTCCCCCGATGCCCAGGACCTCGTGGACGTCTGCGCCGGCGGTCGCACGGTGGTCGTCGTGGCCACCGGGGAGGGCGAGCCGCGTCTCACCGACGGCCTGGCCCGCCTCGCCGGCTCCGGCCGCATACAGATGCCGGACCTGGAGCTGCTCCCGGCCTCGTACGACCTGCCCGGCGCCCGCCTCCTCGACCTCGTCCAGGTCATGGACCGCATCCGCGTCGAGTGCCCGTGGTCGTCCCAGCAGACCCACAAGGGCCTCGCGAAGTACGGGATCGAGGAGGCGTACGAGCTCGTCGAGGCGATCGAGGAGGGCGACCGGGACGAGCTCAGGGAAGAGCTCGGCGACGTCCTGCTCCAGGTCGTCTTCCACGCCAGGATCGCGGAGGAGGACCCCGAGTCTCCCTTCTCCATCGACGACGTGGCCGGCGGCATCGTCGCCAAGCTGATCCACCGCCACCCGCACGTGTTCGGCGACGAGACGGCCACGACCCCCGAGGAGGTCAAGGAGCACTGGCTGCGCACCAAGGCCGAGGAGAAGCGGCGGACGTCCGTGACGGAGGGGATACCACTGGGCCAGCCGGGCCTGGCCCTCGCGGCGAAGCTGGCATCGCGCGTGCGCACGGCGGGACTTGAGGTCGAACTCCCCCGAGGCGAAGGCGTCGGCTACGAACTGCTGGCCATCGCCGCCCACGCGGAAGCCCAGGGAGTGGACCCGGAGGCGGCCCTGCGCGCGGCCGCGCGGGCTTACCGGGACGCGATCCGGACGACGGAGACGGGCTGAGGAAGCGGAAGCGGGGAGGGGGAGGGGGGACGATCAGCGCGGCCGCGCCGGTGCCGGGGACGGTGACGGTCTGTTCGTCCAGGCCGAGGAAGACGTCGATGTCGCCGGTGTCGATCACGTGCAGGCCCCGCCTTCACGCTTTCGTCCGGGGAAGGACCCCCAGGGCTACGTGCTGGGGGGCGCGGCTTGTCGGGTTGTGCCAGTTGGGGTGGGGGCGGTCCAGGAGCCACTCCGCGGGGCCCAGGGGGCGGGGGCGGCTGGGGTCGGCGGGTGGGATGAGGTCGTGGAAGATCTGTTCCGGCGGGGTGCCGAGGGCGGGGAGGGCCCCGGCGATCTCCTCGAGGAGCTGGGACGGGCCGGCGAGATAGACGTCGTGGCGGGCCCAGCCGGCACGGTTGCCCAGCGCGGTCAGCAGCCGCTCGGTGGCCTGGGCCTTGGGGCGGCCGGGGGCAGGGGTGATGAAAGTGACCGCGAGGTGGGGTAACCGGGACTGGAGTCGTTCCACGGCCGACCGGTCGTAGAGGTACGAGGTGTCGCGGGCCACGAGGAACAGCCGGGCCTCGTGCGTGGCGTCGAGTTGCTGGAGCAGCGCCTTGACCGGGGCCCATCCGGTGCCGGCCGCGATGAAGGTCAGCGGCCGTTCCCCCGGCGCCCGCAGGGTCAGGGCGCCGCCGGGTGCGCCGAGCCGCAGGACATCGCCCTCTCGGGTCTGCCGGACCAGGGCGGTCGACAGCACCCCGTCCTCGACGCGGCTGACGTGCAGGTCGACGGTGTGGTCGGCGCGGGGGGCGTTGCCGAGCGAGTACGGGCGCCAGATGCCCGGCAGGTGGGGGACGCTGACGCTGACGTACTGGCCGGGGGAGTAGCGCAGCCGGTGGTGCGGGCGGAGGGTCAGTACGACGAGGTCGTCGCCGTGCCGGGTCCGGGACACGACCTCGGCGTCCCACCAGGGCGGTTCACCCTCGTGCTCTGCTTCCCACGCGCCCTGGAGCATGACGTTCGTGATCGCCCCGTATGCCTCGGCCCAGGCCTTCTCGGTCTCCGCGTTCCACGCCGACCCCGCGACGGCGGCGAACGCGGCGATGAGGCTCGCCCCCACGGCGGCGTAGTGCTCCGGCTCGGCCAGGTACTTCCGGTGGTCCCGTCCCAGGTCCCGCAGGTACGCCGGCAGCGTCGGATCCTCCAGCCGCTCCATCACATACGTGAGTGCCGCGAACAGCCGGTCCCGCTGTCGCTCCATGTCCTCCGGGAAGCCCAGGGGGAACAGCCCGCGGATGTCCGGGTTGTGCCGGAAGAGATGCGAGTAGAAGTACTTGACCGCGAACTCGGCCCGTCTCTCGACGACCGCGAAGCTGGATCTGAGTATTTCGGGGTCCACGGCGCGAATTTAGGGAGGCGGCGAGCCGCGGAGTCAAACAGGAGCCGATTCAGGGATGGTCCGGGATGAAAGGGATGCGGCCTGCGCCACCTGCGCCAATCCCCACCCCGCTCCCCCTCCCTTCGGCATGCCGCCCCGCCCTTTCCCGCGCCGCCCTTTCCCGCCCCTCCCACCACCGCCTCGCCCCTCCCCTCCCACCACCGCCCCGTCCTTCCCCTCCCTCCGGATACCGTCGGGGAGTGACCGATCAGCCGCCGCCGTTCAGCCCCGCTCCCGAACTCTTCACCTGGGAGTTCGCCAGCGACCCCTATCCCGCGTACGCCTGGCTGCGGGAGCACGCCCCCGTGCACAGGACGCGGCTGCCGAGCGGGGTGGAGGCCTGGCTCGTCACCCGGTACGCGGACGCCAAGCAGGCGCTCGCCGACGCGCGGCTCAGCAAGAATCCGGCGCATCATGACGAGCCTGCGCATGCCAAGGGGAAGACGGGTATTCCCGGGGAGCGCAAGGCCGAGTTGATGACGCATCTGCTGAACATCGACCCGCCGGACCACACCCGGCTGCGGCGGCTGGTCTCGAAGGCGTTCACGCCGCGACGGGTGGCCGAGTTCGCGCCGCGTGTGCAGGAGCTCACCGATCAACTGATCGACCAGTTCGCGCAGAAGGGTTCCGCCGACCTGATCCACGAGTTCGCGTTCCCGCTTCCCATCTACGCCATTTGCGACCTCCTGGGCGTACCCCGCGAGGACCAGGACGACTTCCGGGACTGGGCGGGGATGATGATCCGGCACGGGGGCGGGCCGCGGGGCGGGGTCGCGCGGTCCGTCAAGAAGATGCGCGGGTATCTGCTCGAGCTCATTCACAAGAAGCGGGAAGGGCTTCCGGACACGCCCGTCCCTGGTGAGGACCTCATCTCGGGCCTCATCCGCGCGTCCGACCACGGCGAGCACCTCACGGAGAACGAGGCCGCCGCCATGGCCTTCATCCTGCTCTTCGCCGGGTTCGAGACGACCGTCAACCTCATCGGCAACGGCACGTACGCCCTGCTCACCCACCCCGAGCAGCGTGCGCGCCTCCAGAAGTCCCTCGCCGCCCACGAACGCGAACTCCTCGAGACCGGCGTCGAGGAACTCCTCCGTTACGACGGGCCCGTGGAACTGGCCACGTGGCGGTTCGCCACCGAGGCCGTCCGCATCGGCGGTCAGGACATCGCACCCGGCGACCCCGTCCTCGTGGTCCTCGCGGCTGCGGACCGTGACCCCGCGCGGTTCGAACGGCCGGACACGCTCGACCTCTCCCGCCGTGACAACCAACACCTCGGCTACGGCCACGGCATCCACTACTGCCTCGGCGCCCCGCTCGCCCGTCTGGAGGGCCAGACCGCGCTCGCCACCCTCCTCACCCGTCTCCCCGACCTTCAACTCGCGGTAGATTCGGCCGATTTGCGCTGGCGCGGCGGCCTCATTATGCGCGGATTGCGCACGCTTCCAGTGGAGTTCACGTCTCCGGTACCGGTCTCGCGATAGCGGGCGACCATACACCCACGGGCGAGTAAACCTGACACGCTCTCAACTCTGTGATCTTCACGTGATCTACGCTGCATCGACTTGTGACAAGTGTTCGGGTGCGGATACGTTCACTCGTCAACGCGACTCACCCGTCGCGTAATCACCTGCTGTCACGTGAAAGGCTTCCGCATGCTCTCCGGGAACGGCCGCCATCGTCGCCCCCGTCAGGCCCCGGCCCTCATCGTCGCGGCAGGAGTGACCGGATCCGCCATCGCGATCCCGTTGCTCGGTGCCACCAGCGCGAGCGCGGCCGACGGCACCACGTGGGACCGGGTCGCCGAGTGCGAGAGCGCCGGCCAGTGGAGTGCCGACAGCGGCAACGGGTACTACGGCGGGCTCCAGATCAGCCAGGCGGACTGGGAGAAGTACGGCGGCCTCGCCTACGCGTCGAGCGCCGACGAGGCCAGCCGCTCGCAGCAGATAGCCATCGCCGAGAAGCTCCTCGACGACCAGGGCCTCACCCCCTGGCCGACCTGCGGACCGCTCTCCGGGCTGAGCAAGAACTCGGGCGACATCCTGGTCGACACGGGCGTGGCGAACGACTCGTCCAAGGGATCGAATTCATCCGGTTCGTCCAGTTCGTCTGCGACGTCGACTCCGTCCACCCCGTCCGCCTCGTCCGGCTCGACGTCCGATTCGCCTTCGTCTGATTCGTCTTCGTCTGGCTCGTCTTCGTCCGGTTCGTCCTCGAAGGCGACCAGGAACGCGACCGAGAACACGACGAAGGCCGACACCGGCGGCACTCAGGGAGCGGACGGCTCCGATACGGAGACGACGAAGGGTGACAGCTCGGGCAACTCCGGCCAGAGTGACGACCCTTCCGGCGCGTCCGAGAGTGCGACGACCGGCGCCGGTCGTCACCGTGGCGACAACGCGGACGAGAACGCCACCGACAGCGCCGTGGACGGTCGCACCGACGACTCCTCGGGGCGGCACGCCTCGCGCGGCGTCGGCGCCTCCCGTGGTGTCGTCGACGGCTCCTACGTCGTGCGCGCCGGAGACAATCTCTGGACCATCGCGGACGCCCTTGACCTCGAAGGCGGATGGGCCGAGCTGTACGACGCGAACAAGAAGACGGTCGGCGTCGACCCGAACCTGATCCTCCCCGGTCAGAGCCTTGCAGTTGGTGCTGAACCGGGCGAAAAGTAGGGGCAGTTCACGTCATGGTTCGCTGTGTAATGTCCGGTTTGGCGTGAGTGAGAGATGGATCTCAAAGACCCTGATCGTCTTTGGAATTCAGTCGATCGACTGCTTACGGTCGTGACCGCTCGCCACAGCGGGCCCCGACGGTCGCCAACGCCGAATCCTGCCAGCGGCCGTACGGGAACAGTCGACGCGTCAGCGCCGTAGGCAGGAGCGGGGGACCCAAGGTAAGCGCCGCGCCCGGTAGTTGACCGGGAGTGGCTTGGGGTGAAGCCGAGCGCTCACAGCGCACGGCCGGGCACTCACCCGCCCGAACCCGACAGCTCACCTCGCAGGCGTCGGTGAGGGGATCTCTCCATGCTGTTTTCCAGCAAGGGCAAGCACCGCCGCCCGACCGTTTTCAACCGGACCACCCGTGTCGCCACGCTCGCCGGTGTCACCGGTGTCGCCATCGCCGCTCCGCTGATGGCGGCCGGCAGCGCCTCCGCCGCCACCACCTCCGAGTGGGACACCGTCGCCCAGTGCGAGTCCGGCGGGAACTGGTCCATCAACACCGGCAACGGCTACTACGGCGGTCTGCAGTTCTCGGCCTCCACCTGGGCCGCGTACGGCGGCACCGCGTACGCCGCGACCGCCAACCAGGCCTCCAAGTCCCAGCAGATCACCATCGGCGAGAAGGTCCTCGCCGCGCAGGGCAAGGGCGCCTGGCCGACCTGCGGCACGGGCCTTTCGGGCGCCGCGTACACCGGCGGCTCGAGCACCCCGTCGACCTCGTCCTCCTCGAACGGCTCCTCGTCGAACAGCTCGCCGAGCACTGGCACCACCACCCGCTCGACGGACACCGCGGCCTCCCGTTCGGCGTCCCGTCCGGCCGCCGGGAAGACCGTCTCCACCCCGACCGGCAAGAAGGTCAAGAAGGGTGACGGCGAGTACAAGGTCGTCAAGGGTGACAGCCTCAGCTCGATCGCCGAGAAGAAGAAGATCAAGGGCGGCTGGCAGCAGCTGTTCAAGCTGAACAAGGACATCGTCGACGACGCCGACTTCATCTACCCGGGTCAGCAGCTTCACCTCAGCTGATGATCGGCAGCCTCACCCAAGCCGAATGACAGGTTCCTCATAAAAGGGGTCTCCACACTGGAGACCCCGGTGAGGGCCACCCCCGTCCCCACGGGCCCCCCGCTCCGGTGCGTGTTCCCCCGTACGCACCAGAGCGGGGTTTTTCGTATCCGGCATTCGTAGCGAGCGTTTCGTACCCAGATTTCCGTACCCGTTTTTGTTCCGTTCTGGAACAATGTGTACGTTCAGTTCTGCCCAAGGGGTGGGCGACCGGCTGGCCGATCCCCCCGGGGCGGTTAGGCTCATGTCGCGAAGCCATCACAGGCTCCGCGTACCCGCGTCACATCCCAGAAGGAGATGCTCGTGCCGTCCATCGACGTCGTCGTAGCCCGGGAAATCCTGGACTCCCGAGGCAACCCCACGGTCGAGGTCGAGGTCGGCCTCGACGACGGCAGCACGGGTCGTGCCGCCGTTCCGTCCGGCGCGTCCACCGGCGCCTTCGAGGCCATCGAGCTGCGTGACGGTGACCCCAACCGTTACGGCGGCAAGGGTGTCGAGAAGGCCGTCCTCGCCGTCATCGAACAGATCGGCCCGGAGCTCGTCGGTTACGACGCCACCGAGCAGCGCCTGATCGACCAGGCGATGTTCGACCTGGACGCCACCGACAACAAGGGCTCGCTCGGCGCCAACGCCATCCTCGGCGTCTCGCTCGCTGTCGCGCACGCCGCCTCCGAGGCGTCCGACCTCCCCCTCTTCCGCTACCTGGGCGGCCCGAACGCGCACCTGCTGCCCGTTCCGATGATGAACATCCTGAACGGCGGCTCGCACGCCGACTCCAACGTGGACATCCAGGAGTTCATGATCGCCCCGATCGGCGCGGAGTCCTTCTCCGAGGCCCTGCGCTGGGGCGCCGAGGTCTACCACACGCTCAAGAAGGTGCTGAAGACCAAGGGCCTGTCCACCGGCCTGGGCGACGAGGGCGGCTTCGCCCCGAACCTGGAGTCGAACCGCGCCGCGCTCGACCTCATCCTCGAGGCCATCAAGCAGGCCGGTTACATCCCCGGTGAGCAGATCGCGCTCGCGCTCGACGTCGCCGCGTCCGAGTTCTACAAGGACGGCAAGTACGAGTTCGAGGGCAAGTCCCGCTCGGCCGCCGAGATGACCGAGTACTACGAGGAGCTCGTCTCCGCGTACCCGCTGGTCTCCATCGAGGACCCGCTGTACGAGGACGACTGGGCCGGCTGGAACGTCATCACCGAGAAGCTGGGCGACAAGGTCCAGATCGTCGGCGACGACCTCTTCGTCACCAACCCGGAGCGCCTGGCCCGCGGCATCGAGGAGGGCTCCGCGAACGCCCTGCTCGTCAAGGTCAACCAGATCGGCTCGCTGACCGAGACCCTGGACGCCGTCGAGATGGCCCAGCGCAACGGCTTCAAGTGCATGATGTCCCACCGCTCCGGCGAGACCGAGGACGTCACCATCGCCGACCTCGCCGTCGCGGTGAACTGCGGCCAGATCAAGACCGGCGCCCCGGCCCGCTCGGACCGCGTCGCCAAGTACAACCAGCTGCTGCGCATCGAGGAGATCCTCGACGACGCGGCGGTGTACGCGGGCCGTAGCGCCTTCCCGCGGTTTCGCTCTGCGAACCAGTAGGCACAGCAAGGGCTGACACCCGCCGAGGGTCAAGCCTTAGCCAGTCGTACGTACGTCCCCGTACCCGGTCCCGTACCGTGTCCGGGGACGTACGCGCGTGTGAACGGGAGGCGGGACATGGCCGTGAAGGACCGGGACCGGTTCTCCACCGCGACCAGGCTGAAGCTGCTCGGCGAGCAGACGGCGGCCCGGGTCTACCGCTCGCAGACCAAGCGCCAGGCCCGCCGCTCGCGACTGACCGGCCGCGCCGCACTGCTGGCTCTCGTACTCTGTTCTCTGATCGTGGCCCTCGCGTACCCGATAAGGCAGTACGTGTCCCAGCGCGCCGAGATCGCCGATCTGGAGCGACAACAGGAGCAGGCCCGCGCCCGGGTCGAACAGCTGCGCGACCTCAAGGCGCGCTGGCAGGACGACGCGTACGCGAAGCAGCAGATCCGGGAACGGCTGCACTATGTGATGCCGGGCGAGACCGGATACGTCGTGATCGACCCGGACGCGGCGAAGCGGTCGCGTACGGACCTGGGGGTGGCAGCCCGCCCCTGGTACGCCAACGTCTGGGACGGCGTCGACAAGTCGGACCACTCCGACCGGTGACCTGACGACCGGTGACCTGATGACCGGTGAACCGGTGAATCGAAGAAGAAAGAGACTTGAGCACAGGCATGGAAACGCCCCCGCCGCCCACCCCGCGCACCGAGCCGACCGACGCGGACGTCGAGGCTTTCAAGCAACAGCTCGGCCGGCCGCCGCGCGGGCTGCGGGCCATCGTGCACCGCTGTCCCTGCGGGCAGCCGGACGTGGTGGAGACGGCGCCCCGGCTGCCGGACGGTACGCCGTTCCCGACGACGTACTACCTGACGTGCCCGCGCGCGGCCTCCGCGATCGGCACGCTGGAGGCGGGAGGTGTCATGAAGGAGATGACGGAGCGGCTGGCGACCGATCCCGAGCTGGCCGCCGCGTACCGGGCCGCCCACGAGGACTACATCGCGCGGCGCGACGCCATCGAGGTGCTGGCGGGCTTTCCGAGCGCCGGGGGGATGCCGGACCGGGTGAAGTGTCTGCATGTACTGGTGGCGCACTCGCTGGCCGCGGGGCCGGGAGTGAATCCGCTGGGCGACGAGGCGATCGCGATGCTGCCGGAGTGGTGGCGCAAGGGTGCGTGCGTGGTGGCGGCGGAGCCGCCGTCCGAGGGAGAGTGAGGGGGCTTCGCCTCCTTCCCCCCGGTGCGTGCTTCGTCTGCGGGTGAGTGGGGGCCGGGCGCGCAGTTCCCCGCGCCCCCCGGGGTCGGGGCTGCGCCCCGGGCCCCGCTCCGCCCGGTCGTTGTTCGGCTGCGGGGCGGTGGGGGCTGGTCGCGCAGTTCCCCGCGCCCCTGACGGGGCGCTGAACCGAATCCACGAGCAGGAGACAACAACCGATGACCAGGGTCGCCGCCATCGACTGCGGTACGAATTCGATCCGCCTCCTCGTCGCCGACGCGAACCCGGCGACGGGAGAACTCGTCGATCTGGACCGCCGGATGACGATCGTCCGGCTCGGCCAGGGCGTCGACCGCACCGGACGCCTCGCCCCCGAGGCCCTGGAGCGCACCTTCGCGGCCTGCCGCGAGTACGCGGCGATCATCAAGGAGCACGGCGCGGAGCGACTGCGCTTCGTGGCGACCTCCGCCTCCCGCGACGCGGAGAACCGGGACGAGTTCGTGCGTGGTGTGCTGGACATCCTGGGCGTCGAGCCCGAGGTCATCACCGGCGACGAGGAGGCCGAGTTCTCCTTCACCGGCGCGACCAAGGAACTGACGGGCCGGGACGACCTCGCCAGGCCCTACCTGGTCGTGGACATCGGCGGTGGGTCCACCGAACTGGTCGTCGGTGACGACCACGTACGCGCCGCCCGTTCCGTGGACATCGGCTGCGTACGGATGACCGAGCGGCACCTCGTGCACGACGGGGTCGTCAGCGACCCGCCGACCCCCGCCGAGATCGAGGCCGTCCGCGCCGACATCGAGGCGGCCCTCGACCTCGCCGAGCGGACGGTCCCGTTGCGCGAGGCCCACACGCTGGTCGGCCTCGCCGGTTCGGTCACCACGGTCGCGGCCATCGCGCTGGACCTCCCCGGCTACGATTCGGCCGCCATCCACCACTCCCGGTTCCCGTACGAGAAGGTCCGCGAGATCACCGAGCGGCTGCTGGCCTCCACCCACGCCGAGCGCGCCGCGATCCCTTCCATGCACCCGGGGCGCGTCGACGTCATCGCGGCCGGCGCCCTCGTACTGCTCGCGATCATGGAGCGGATCGGTGCGGCGGAGGTCGTGGTGAGCGAGCACGACATCCTGGACGGGATCGCGTGGTCCATCGCGTGAAGGGCTGACGCTCGCGTCTTCCGAGGGATCCTTTGCTACCCGCTGGTAGCCTCCCTTGAGCAGGTCGGATAACGTATGAGCGCGTCCAGGGGGCCATTCGGACCCTCTCGGCGACACGCCGCCGGAAAACTTCGTGAAGTTCTTCACAAGGAATTCGGCCCTGTGGGGGGACGATGAGCCCGCTTGGGTGCTCCTAGGGTGCTCACCAGGCTCGGGAGGGTGCTCAACGGAGTGTTCCGGGAGTGTTTCCGGCGGGTGAAGCGGAGGGGTGGTTCGACGGGTTCGAACACCCGGAGCGGCAGCTCACGCGGTGTTGACAACGGTCGCCACTACACGGTGGTTCCCCCTCCCCGCCATGACCTGGGTCACGTGGGCGGCGCAGTGTAGCAGAGGCCTCACCCAAGCTTGTGAAGGGGCGCACGAGCGACCCCCCAGGGGCGGGTGGATACTCGATGGCATGAGCACCACGGAGCGTCCCAGGATCCTCGTAGTAGGCGGTGGGTACGTAGGCCTGTACGCAGCTCGGCGCATTCTCAAGAAGATGCGCTACGGCGAGGCGACCGTCACGGTCGTCGACCCCCGGTCGTACATGACCTACCAGCCCTTCCTCCCCGAAGCCGCCGCCGGCAGCATCTCCCCTCGGCATGTCGTCGTCCCGTTGCGACGCGTCCTGCCCAAGGCGGAGGTCCTCACCGGCCGGGTCACCACCATCGACCAGGACCGCAAGGTCGCCACGATCGCCCCCCTCGTGGGCGAGGCGTACGAGCTGCCTTTCGACTACCTCGTCATCGCGATGGGCGCGGTCTCCCGCACCTTCCCGATCCCCGGCCTCGCCGAACAGGGCATCGGTATGAAGGGCATCGAGGAGTCCATCGGCCTGCGCAACCACGTCCTCGAGCAGCTCGACAAGGCTGACTCGACCACGGACGAGGACATCCGCCGCAAGGCGCTCACCTTCGTCTTCGTGGGCGGTGGCTTCGCGGGTGCGGAGACCATCGGCGAGGTCGAGGACATGGCCCGCGACGCGTCGAAGTACTACACCAACGTGTCCCGCGAGGACATGCGCTTCATCCTCGTCGACGCCGCGGACAAGATCCTCCCCGAGGTGGGCCCCAAGCTCGGCCAGTACGGCAAGGAGCACCTGGAGGGCCGTGGCGTGGAGATCTACCTCTCCACCTCCATGGACTCCTGCGTCGAGGGCCACGTCGTGCTGAAGAACGGCCTCGAGGTCGACTCCAACACGATCGTGTGGACGGCCGGCGTCAAGCCGAACCCCGTCCTCTCTCGCTTCGGTCTGCCGCTCGGCCCGCGTGGTCACGTGGACACCCAGACCACCCTCCAGGTGCAGGGCACGGACTACATCTGGGCCGCCGGCGACAACGCCCAGGTGCCGGACGTCGCCGCGCGCAAGGCCGGGGTCGAGAACGCCTGGTGCCCGCCGAACGCGCAGCACGCGCTCCGTCAGGCGAAGGTCCTCGGCGACAACGTGGTCTCCGGTATGCGGGGCTTCCCGCAGAAGGAGTACTCGCACTCCAACAAGGGCGCTGTCGCGGGTCTCGGCCTGCACAAGGGCGTCGCGATGATCGTCATGGGCAAGATGAAGATCAAGCTCAAGGGCCGTCTGGCGTGGTACATGCACCGCGGCTACCACGGGCTGGCCATGCCGACGTGGAACCGTAAGATCCGGGTCTTCGCCGACTGGACGCTCGCGATGTTCCTCAAGCGTGAGGTCGTCTCGCTCGGTGCGATCGAGACTCCCCGTGAGGAGTTCTACGAGGCTGCGAAGCCGGCGCCGGCTGCGGCCGCCGTGGCTCCGGCTGCCGCAGCCAAGACCGAGGAGAAGGCCAAGGCCTCCTGACGGCCAAGGCCTCCTGACTCCGGTCACCCGCTCGTCCCCGAGGGACCTCCCGCCATCCGTGGTGCGGGAGGTCCCTTTGGCGTCGGGGGGGCGAGTCTTCTGCCTGGGGCGGGGGCTCTGCCCCGCATCCTCCGCCGCCCTCCGCCTTTTGGCCGACGGCTGGTGGGGGCTGGTCGCGCAGTTCCCCGCGCCCCCCAGGGCCGGGGCTGCGCCCCAGATCCCCCGCCGGCCGCCTGTACTTGTCCGGCTGTCGGCCGGCGGGGGTCGACCGCGCAGTTCCCCGCGCCCCTGAAGGGGCGCCGGGGCGTAGCCCCGTGCTTCAGGGGCGCGGGGAACTGCGCGCCAAGCCCCCACCAGCCGTCGGCCGACGAACCCGCCCGGGGGTCTGGGGGCGGAGCCCCCGGTGGGGAGGGGACGGGTAGGGGCGGCGGGGGCGGAAGAACGTGGTAGGTACAGGTATTTTGCTCAGCTGTAACGCGGAAGGGGGACTGCGCACGAGGCCAGTTGGTGTTTACGTGGTGTTGGAGCGTTCGGGAGTGTTGTCTCGGAGGTGTACGCCATGCAGGACGCCGCGCCGCGGCTGAAGAGCCTTGTCGAACAGTTGGTGGGGGCTCCGCTCCCCCTCCGCATCCGCGCCTGGGACGGCTCGGAGGCGGGCCCTCCCGGCGCCCCCGCCGTCGTCGTACGCAACCGGCGCGCTCTGCGCCGGCTGCTGTGGAAACCGGGTGAGGTGGGGCTGGCCCGGGCCTGGGTCGCCGGGGACCTGGGAGTGGAGGGTGACCTCTACACCGCGCTCGACCTGCTGTCGGGGCTGGTCTGGGACCGGGGCGAGGACGCGCGAGGCGTCGCGGAGGCCCTGCGCGATCCGGAGGTACGGGCCGCCGTGCGCGGACTGGTGAAGATGGGTGGCCTCCCGTTGCCGCCCAGCCCGCCCCAGGAGGAGGTGCGCAGGCGCCGCGGCCACCTCCACACCAAGCGCAGCGACCAGCGCGCCATCAGCCACCACTACGACGTGGGCAACGACTTCTACGAGATCGTCCTCGGGCCCTCGATGGTCTATTCGTGCGCCTACTGGGAAGACGGCGGCATCCTCGAGGACGCCCAGCGCGACAAGCTGGAACTCATCTCGCGGAAGCTCGATCTGAGGCCGGGTCAGCGGCTCCTCGACGTCGGCTGCGGCTGGGGCTCGATGGCGATCCACGCCGCCCGCGAGCACGGCGTGAGCGTCGTCGGGGTCACGCTCTCGCACGAGCAGGCCGCGTACGCCCGTAAGCGGGTCGCGGACAAGGGACTGACCGACCGGGTGGAGATCCGGGTGCAGGACTACCGGGACGTCGCCGACGGGCCGTACGACGCGATCTCCTCCATCGGCATGGCCGAACACGTGGGCGCCGAGCGCTACCTGGAGTACGCCGAGGTGCTGTACCGCCTCCTCAAGCCGGGTGGGCGGTTGCTCAACCACCAGATCGCACGGCCGCCCCGGCGGGACGAATCGGCGTACGACGTGGACGAGTTCATCGACGCGTACGTCTTCCCGGACGGCGAGCTCGCGCCCATCGGCACGACCGTCACCCAGCTGGAACGCGCCGGGTTCGAGGTCCGCGACGTCGAGTCGATCCGCGAGCACTACGCCCTCACGCTCCGCCGCTGGGTCACCAACCTGGAGGCGCAGTGGGCGCGGGCCGTGGCGCTCACCAGTCCGGGCCGCGCCCGTGTCTGGCGTCTCTACATGGCGGCCTCCGCGGTCGCCTTCGAGCGCAACCGCATCGGCGTCAACCAGGTGCTGGCGGTCAGGACCCCCGAGCCCTCCGGCTCCTCCGGAATGCCCCTGCGGGCCAGAACCTGGAACCCCGCCCACTGAAGTGGTCCGCCGACGACCGGGGCCCCGTTCCGATCCGGAACGGGGCCCCGACGTTCGTGACGGTTCCTGCGCCGCTACTCCGACTTGATCGCCGACAGCATGTTCAGGCGGGACGCCCGGCGGGCCGGCCACAGCGCGGCCAGCACGCCGACCGTCCCCGCGAGGAGCAGGAAGAGAGCCATCCGGGCCCAGGGCAGGACCAGTTCGTACGTCGACATCCTGCTGCCGACGAGCTCGCCGGCCGCCCAGCCGAAGAACACGCCCAGGCCGATGCCGAGCACGCCGCCGAAGAGCGAGATGACCAGGGACTCCAGGCGGACCATCCGCTTGATGCCCTTGCGGTCGAGGCCGATCGCGCGGAGCATCCCGATCTCCTGGGAGCGCTCGAAGACCGACATGGCCAGGGTGTTGATGACACCGAGGACGGCGACGATGACCGCCATGGCGAGCAGGCCGTAGAGCATGTTCAGGATCAGGGTGAACATCTGCGCGATGCCGTTGGAGATGTCCTTCTTGTCCTGGACCTGGATGGCCGGGTTGTCGCCGAGGGCCTTCTCCAGCTTGTTCTTGGTCGCGTCGGACGTGCCGTTGGACGTCTTCAGCATGACCTGCATGTCGGAGACGTCCGTCAGGTGCGGAGCGAGCGTCGCGTTGTCGACCATGATGCCGTTGATCATCATGTTGCCGTGGTAGATCCCGGCGACGGTGAGGCGCTGCTTCTTGCCGTCCTCGTAGGAGACCGCGAGGTCCGAACCGGCCTTCCAGCCGTGCGACTTGGCGGTGTCGTCGTCCACGACGACCTGGGTGCCGCCGACGTTGAAGGCGCCCTCGTCGAGCGTGAGGTCGGTGAGCTTGGCGATGGACTCGCCGTTCACGCCCGCCAGCAACTCGGACGTGCCGTCGATGCGCGAGGGGGAGGTGCGCAGGGGGCTGGTGTCGGTGACACCGTCGAGGCCGGCGAGGGTCTTCGCGACGGCCGGGGAGAGGGGGACGCCGTTCGCCATCGACACGACGTAGTCCGCCTTGATCGCGGAGCTGGCCATCTTGTCGATCGACTTCTGCAGGCTGCCAGCCATCACCGTCATACCGGTGATCAGGGTGAGGCCGATCATCAGGGCGGAGGCGGTGGCGGCCGTACGGCGCGGGTTGCGCACCGAGTTCTGGCGGGCCAGCTTGCCGGAGACCCCGAAGACACGGAGCACCGGGGCCGCCGCCGCGATCAGGGGGCGGGAGAGCAGCGGGGTCAGCACGAAGACGCCGATGATGAGGAGGACCGCGCCGAGCCCCATCGGGGCCTGGCCGTCCGAGCCGCTCATGGTCGTCGCGTACAGGACGACGGCGATGCCGGCCGCGGCGAACAGGGCGCCGATCGTGTTCCGTACGACCAGGGACTTCGTCGACGCCTGCGCGTGCACGCTGCTCATCGCGGCGACCGGCGGGATCTGCGCGGCGCGACGGCCGGGCAGCCAGGCGGCCAGCATGGTGATGAGGATGCCGACGAGCAGGGCCGTGGCGATCGTGCCGGGCGAGATCACCAGCGGGCCGTCCGGGACGGTGGCGCCGAGCGAGCCCATCAGGGAGCGCATGCCCGCGCCGATGCCGATGCCCGCGAGCAGACCCGCCACCGCGGCGACCGCGCCGACGACGAAGGCCTCGACGAGCACGGAGCGGGTGACCTGACGGCGGGAGGCGCCGACGGCGCGCAGCAGGGCCAGTTCCTTGGTGCGCTGGGCGACCAGCATGGTGAAGGTGTTGGCGATGATGAACGTACCGACGAACAGCGCGATGCCCGCGAAGACCAGCAGGCCCGTCTTCATGCCGCTCATCGCGGAGGCGATCGCGCTCGCCTGGTCGTCGGCGAGTTGCTTGCCGGTGGTGGTGGAGGCGACGCCCTTCGGGATGACCTGGTCGAGGGCGGCGCGCAGGGCGGTCTGGCTGGTGCCGGACGCGGCCTTCACGTCGATCTCGTCGTACTCGCCCACGCGGTGGAAGAGCTGCTGCGCGGTCGCCGTGTCGAAGAGGGCGAGGCTGCCGCCGGCCGCGACGTTGCCGTCGTCGGTGGTGAAGACTCCGGCGACGGTGGGCTTGAGGACGGGGCCGTCGACGGAGAGCCGTACGGTGTCGCCGACCTTGTAGCCCGCGCGCCTGGCGGTCTCCGAGTCGATCGCGACCTCGTTCCTGCCCTTCGGCGCGTGGCCGCTGGTCAGCGGGTAGCGGGCGTCCTTGGTGCCCCAGTAGTTGCCGCCCTGCGACTGGAAGCCGCTGCCGACGAGTTTTCCGTTCTTGCCGGCTATCGCGGTGAAGCCGCTCACGACGCCTACGGTGTTGCCGGCGCCGGGGACCTTGGAGGCCTTCTCGAGCAGTGCCTGCGTGAGCTTCCGCTCCTTGCCGACCTTGTCGCCCTTGTCGTCCTGGGCCTCGGGCTGGATGGCGACGTCGACCTGGCCGAAGCCCTTGGCGGAGCTCTTCTGGTAGGCGTCGGAGATGGTGTTGGTGAAGACCAGGGTGCCCGATACGAACGCCACGCCGAGCATTACGGCGAGCACGGTCATCAGGAGCCTGGCCTTGTGCGCGAGCACGTTGCGCAAGGCGGTTCGGAACATGGAGTTTTCTCAGTCCAGGAGGGTGAGGCGGTCGGCAGGCGGAGGGTGTGGCCCTGTCTGCGGGCCGGCGGGGGCTGGTCGCGCAGCTCCCCGCGCCCCTGAAGGGGCGGCGCTGCGCGCGACTTCAGCCCGTCCGGGGGTCGAGGACGAGGCCGTACAGGCCGTTCAGCTGGTGCGGACCTTGGCGTCGAACTGCTTCATGCGGTCCAGGACGGAGTCCGCCGTCGGCCCGTACACCTCGTCCACGATCCGGCCGTCCGCGAGGAAGACCACCCGGTCCGCGTACGCCGCCGCGACCGGGTCGTGGGTCACCATCACCACGGTCTGCCCCAACTCCCGTACCGAGTTGCGCAGGAAGCCCAGCACCTCGGCACCCGAGCGCGAGTCGAGGTTTCCGGTCGGCTCGTCGCCGAAGATGATGTCGGGCCGGGAGGCGAGCGCGCGGGCGACGGCGACGCGCTGCTGCTGGCCGCCGGAGAGCTGGGAGGGCCGGTGGCTGAGGCGGTCGGAGAGACCGATCATCGTGATGACCTTGTCCAGCCACTCGCGGTCGGGCTTGCGGCCCGCGATGTCCATCGGGAGGGTGATGTTCTCCAGGGCCGTCAGCGTCGGCAGCAGGTTGAACGCCTGGAAGATGAAGCCGATCTTGTCCCGGCGGAGCTTGGTGAGCTGCTTGTCCTTGAGAGAGCCGAGCTCGGTCTCCCCGATGCGCACGGAGCCGGAGGAGAAGGTGTCGAGGCCCGCCACGCAGTGCATCAGCGTGGACTTGCCGGACCCCGAGGGGCCCATGATCGCGGTGAACTCCGCCTGCCGGAAGTCGACGGAGACCCGGTCGAGGGCGACCACCTGGGTCTCGCCCTGTCCGTAGACCTTCGACAGTTCCGTGGCGCGGGCGGCCACGGTGGTGGCCCGGTCGGCGAGGGGCGTGCTGGTCACGGGAGGGTGCTCCTGTCGGGACGACGGCGTTTTTTGGGGACGTGTCCCATCCTCGCGGCCGTTTTGCGCCGTGGAGTCAGCCGCTGTTCCGGTTCCGGGGGCAGCCTCGGGTCGGACCGCGGACGGTCTTGTCATACCTGGGGATGAGGGCGCGCCCCGAGTGCTCCCTGAGTGCTTCCTGAGCGCCGTCCGGGTACGACCCCTGTGGGTGCGTCCGTTCGGACGGTGAAATTCCGTCATTCCGTATACGCGGGTCTGTGCCGCCAGAAACCCTATTGGCAAGTGCGGATGGCCCGTACCGGGGGCTGATGCACCCTCAGACGTCAATAAAATAAGACAACATCGGTTCGCTCGCCCACTGTTCGAGGGATGCGTCCCGATAGGCTCGGAACCTCGATGCGGAGCCCATGGCCTGCCCGGATGGTGGAATGCAGACACGGCGAGCTTAAACCTCGCTGCCCCTCGCGGGCGTACCGGTTCAAGTCCGGTTCCGGGCACCTCCGACCCTTCTGTCCTCTTGCGTCCCTCAGGGGCGCCTTCGGCGTCTTCGTCGTGAACCGTTGACAGCAAGCGCGTGCCGCCGCAGACTCCCGTCAGGAAATGGTGAAGTAATTTTCACCAGGCGAACGAGCTGGACTGCGGGCTGAGCGGAACGCGAAGGGGCGTGCCGGATGCGTACCACCGTCGGAATCATCGGAGCCGGGCCGGCCGGCCTGCTGCTGGCGCGGTTGCTGCACAACGCGGGGATCGACTCCGTCGTGCTGGAGAGCCGCGACCGGGCGTACGTCGAGCAGCGCCAGCGCGCCGGGATCCTGGAGCAGGGGACGGTGGACGTGCTGCGGGCCGCCGGGGCCGGCGGGCGGATGGACCGGGAGGGGCTGCGGCACGACGGGATCGAGCTGCGGTTCGCGCGGGAGCGGCACCGGGTCGACTTCCCCGCCCTGACCGGCGGCAGCTCCGTGATGGTGTACGCCCAGACGGAGGTCTGCAAGGACCTCGTCGCGCTCCAGCTCGAGGAGGGCGGCCCGCTGCTCTTCGGGGCCGAGGCGCTGGCGGTGGAGGGGGTGGAGAGCGAGCGGCCGCGGGTCCGCTTCCGGCGCGGGAGGAGCGAGGGGCACGAGAGGAACGAGAGAAACGAGGGGAACGAGGGGGACGAGGGGAACGAGGGCCGCGAGGACGTGCTGGAGTGCGATTACGTCGTGGGCTGTGACGGGTTCTGGGGAGTGGCCCGGCAGGCGATACCCGCCGAGCACTCCCGTGTATTCGAACGGACGTACCCCTTCGGTTGGCTCGGGATTCTCGCCGACGTGCCGCCCTCCCACGACGAACTGGTCTACGCCCGCCACGACCGCGGCTTCGCCCTGCTCAGCATGCGCTCGCCCGCCGTCTCCCGGCTCTACCTCCAGGTGCCCGAGGGCACGGACGCCGGCTCGTGGGCGGACGAGGAGATCTGGGACGAGCTGGAGCGGCGCTTCGAGACCGCCGACGGGTGGAGTCTGGAGCGCGGCGCCATCACCTCCAAGTCCGTCACCCCGATGCGCAGTTACGTCCACGAGCCCATGCGGCACGGGCGGCTCTTCCTCGCCGGGGACGCCGCCCACATCGTTCCGCCGACCGGCGCCAAGGGGCTCAACCTCGCCGTCGGCGACGTGGTGACGTTCGCCCGCGCGTTGGTCCACCTGGAGGAGACCGGATCGGCGGAACGGCTCGACGCGTACTCCGAGACCTGTCTGCGCCGCGTCTGGCAGGCCGAGCGGTTCTCGTACGACATGACCACCCTGCTGCACCGCGCCCCGGACGCGTCCCCCTTCGAGGACCGCGTCCAGCTGGCCCGGCTGCGCCGGATCGCCACCTCACGGGCGGCCGGGACGGACCTGGCGGAGGGGTACACCGGGTTTCCTCTGGGCTGACCGCCGCGGAGTCCCGAGACCCCGCCAAGCAGGGCGTAAGGGGCCTGTCACGGCTTGGTACCAGTGCGCGCGGGCCGGGAAACACACGCGTACCTTGGCAACGTGAGGGAAAGATCCTCCCCAAGCAGTAGGGTCAGTCCTTTGCCTACCCATTACCCTTGAGGCCAAGGCCACGCACGGTGGCCATGGAGGAGTGAAATGAGGAGCAGCAACCCGGTCTTCTCGCGACGGGGGTTCAGCCGCGACAACGGCTACGCGGGATTCAACGCGGCGCCGCAGGCCGGGGGACCCGCTGTCGGCACGCAGGCCAACCCGTACGCCCAGGGCGGCAACCCCTACGCGCAGAACCCTTACGCCCAGCAGGGCCTGCAGCCCGGCGCACCGCCGCAGGCCCCGGTCTCCACCGGCCGGATGACGATGGACGACGTCGTCATGCGCTCGGCCATGACGCTCGGCACCGTCACCGTGGGCGCGATCCTCGCCTGGGCGCTGCTTCCGGTGTCCAGCACCAGCTACGGGCTCGCCATCGGCTCCGCGCTCGTCGCGTTCGTCCTCGCGATGGTGCAGTCCTTCAAGCGCACGGCCTCGCCCGCGCTGATCCTCGGTTACGCCGCCTTCGAGGGCGTCTTCCTCGGGGTCATCAGCGAGATGTACAACAGCCGGTGGAGCGGCGCGCCGTTCCAGGCCGTGCTCGGCACCATGGCGGTCTCCGGAGCGACCCTCCTCGTCTACAAGGCGGGCTGGGTCCGCGTGACCGCGCGGTACGCGCGCATCGGTATGACCATCGCGATCGCCTTCGTGGTCGTCATGGCGGTCAACCTGCTGCTCGTCGCCTTCGGTGTCGCGGGCGACGGCGGACTGCGCAGCATGGGCCCGCTGGGCGCGATCGTCGGCATTCTGGCGATCCTGATCGGCGCGTTCTTCCTGACCCTCGACTTCAAGCAGATCGAGGACGGCATCGCGTACGGCGCGCCGAAGGAGGAGGCCTGGCTGGCCGCGTTCGGCCTGACCATGACCCTCGTGTGGATCTACGTCGAGATGCTGCGGCTGGTCGCGATCTTCAGCGGCGACGACTAGCCGACCCCTACCGGCCGAACGGGCCGGTGACCGGCCTGAAGGGCCCGCGAACCGACGGTTCGCGGGCCCTTTGTCATGGGGGATGCCTGGTCCTGGTGGTGCGCGCTCAGAGCAGCTTGCGCGCGGCCCTCCTCAAGTCGTACTCGTGAATGATCGCCTTGGCGTGGCCGTACGCGAGGTTGTGCTCGGCGCGGAGCCAGCTGACCTTCTCCTCGAAGCGGAAGAGGGTGGGGCCTTCGTCGACGGTGCGCAGCCAGTCGGAGACTTCACGACCGGTGCAATGGGGAATGCGGGCGAGCAGATTGCGGTGGGTCTCCTGGGAGAACACTTGGGACATCGGCGCCTCCGGACGCAATGGGGTGTAAGCCGGTCCTTCACGCCACGGTGCCTGAGGGTTCGGTTGTTGGCAACAGTCCCGTCGCGGCGCGTAGTCTCGCGGCGTGCTTGATACGACGCCGCTGACCCGAGCCGTGGACCACTTCGCCGACCGGTTGCGGGCCGCGCCGCAGAGCCGGCTGCAAAGAGGGGCCGCCGCGGAGGCGCTGGGGCTGGCCAGGGAGTTGGCACGGTGGGCGCAGCGGGTGGAGGACCCCTCGGCCGAGCCTTTGGAGATGCCGGACGCGGGGATGTTCGCCGTCGCTGATCAAATCACCGTCGCGGTGCATGATTTGGCGGTCGTCCTGAGGGACGAGGGGGAGCTGGCGGAGGCGGTGTTGCTGGTGGAGGAGGCGCAGAAGAGAGCCGGGGTGTGACGCCGGTGCAGGGGCTTGCTGCGGGGGCTCACAGAGACGCTATGACCCTGTCCGCCAGGATGTAGATGTTCTCCTCGCCGCAGGCGAAGGTCAGGGCGTAGGCGCCGGAGATGCCGGAGCCGCCGAGGAGGACCGGGGTTTCGCCGGCGTGCAGGGCCGCGGCCAGCCGTTCCGCGGTTTCGCGGTGGCCGGGGGTCATGCACAGGGTCGTACCGTCGGCGAAGACGTAGACGTCGAGGGTGCCGAGCGGGCCGGGGCGGACGTCCGCCAGCTCGGTGCGGGACTCGGCGAGCTCCTCCAGGCAGGACACCGTGCGCTCGTGGTCGTTCACGACGGGTGACTGGACCGGGACGAAGTCCGGGTGCGAGGGGTGACGGCGGCGGGCGGCGGCCAGTTCGGGCGAGTCGCCCGCGTACTCGTCGGCGTCGAGGCCCGCCTCGGTGACCGGCTCCAGGGGCTCCAGGCTCACGAAGTCCGACTCGCGGGGCATGAACAGTTCGCTGTCGGGCAGACCGAGCAGGGAGGGCGCGTCCGAGGCGTCACGCGCCTCCTGGGCGGCCCAGAACGCCCGCGCCTCGGCGAGCTCCCGCTCCCGTTCCTCGGCGAGCGCCTCGGCGACGGCAGCGCGTATCTCGTCCGTGTCCGCGGCCGAGCGTGCCGCCGGTACGAGGCCGTGCGTGAGGGCCGTGGCGCGGCTCTCGGCCAGCTCGTTGTGCAGGGCCGCGACCTGCCGGCGCAGACCCTGCAGGGTGCGCAGAACGGCGACGCCCACGGCCGCGGTCGCGGCGGTGGTGAGCAGCAAAGCAATCGGCATGGCGCTCACTGACGTACTCCCGGTTCAAAGTCGACCCCCCGACTTCCTACATCAGCTTGAAGGGCGGACCATCCTGCTGTCAGTGCGTAACGTCACGAATAGGACAGGACTTTGGCCCTCGGGTTTAGTCGCGCAGCGGCTCTGACCTGCGTAAATCCCTCTCCGAGGGGAGATAGGTCACATCTTGGGGGGGATTGGATCACAAATCGGCCCAGAGCCCAGGTGGTTACTGGGCTCTGGGCCGATCCGGTCACGCTGGGCTCGGTGTTGGTTACCCGTACGGACTAGCTGAGACGCTCGATGACCATCGCCATGCCCTGGCCGCCGCCCACGCACATCGTCTCCAGGCCGAACTGCTTGTCGTGGAACTGGAGGGAGTTGATGAGCGTGCCGGTGATGCGGGCGCCGGTCATGCCGAAGGGGTGGCCGACGGCGATGGCGCCGCCGTTCACGTTCAGCTTCTCCAGCGGGATGTTCAGGTCGCGGTAGGAGGGGATCACCTGGGCGGCGAAGGCCTCGTTGATCTCGAAGAGGTCGATGTCGTCGACGGTCAGGCCGGCGCGCTGGAGGGCCTGCTTGCTGGCCTCCACCGGGCCGAGGCCCATGATCTCGGGGGAGAGGCCGGTGACGCCGGTCGAGACGATGCGGGCGAGCGGGGTGAGGCCGAGCTCGCGGGCCTTCGTGTCGGACATGATCACGAGGGCGGCGGCGCCGTCGTTGAGAGGGCAGCAGTTCGCGGCCGTGACCATGCCGTCGGGGCGGAAGACGGGCTTGAGGCCCTGGACGCCCTCCAGCGTCACACCCGCGCGCGGACCGTCGTCCTTGCTGACGACCGTGCCGTCGGGGGTGGTGACCGGGGTGATCTCGCGCTCCCAGAAGCCGTTCTTGATGGCTTCCTCGGCGAGGTTCTGGGAGCGGACGCCGAACTCGTCCATGTCCTGGCGGGTGACGCCCTTGATGCGGGCGAGGTTCTCGGCGGTCTGGCCCATCGCGATGTAGGCGTCCGGGACGAGGCCGTCCTCGCGCGGGTCGTGCCAGGTCGAGCCCTCGGACTTGGCGACGGCCTCGGTGCGGGCCTCGGCCTCCGCGAAGAAGGGGTTGCGCGTGTCGGGGAGGGAGTCGGAGTTGCCCTTGGTGAAGCGGGAGACCAGCTCGACGCCGGCCGAGATGAAGACGTCGCCCTCGCCGGCCTTGATGGCGTGCAGGGCCATGCGGCTCGTCTGGAGGGACGAGGAACAGTAACGGGTGATGGTGCAGCCCGGGAGGTGGTCCATGCCCATCTGCACGGCGACGATGCGGCCGAGGTTGTTGCCCTGCTCGCCGCCGGGGAGGCCACAGCCGAGCATCAGGTCGTCGATGTCCCTGGGGTCCAGCTCGGGGACCTTGGCGAGGGCGGCCTGGATGATCGTGGCGGTGAGGTCGTCCGGGCGGAGGTCCTTGAGGGAGCCCTTGAAAGCGCGGCCGATGGGAGAACGGGCGGTCGAGACGATCACGGCTTCGGGCATCACGGCTCCATGGGCGCTATGGGGTGGACGGGCAGGGCTGCTTGGGAAGTTACCCGCCCGTACCGCCCGGGTCACCGCTCCGACGGTGTGACTAGGACCGCATTTCTAAGCGCTTGCTTTCCTCACCTGGATTGCTGGAGGCATCCAGGGGCGCGAGGATCCGAGGCGCATCCCCGCCCCCAGAGACGCGGCGAACCGGGGCGCAGCCCCGCCCTGAGGGGCGCGGGGAACGGCGCGCCAAGCCCCCACCGGCGGGCAGCCGAGGAAGTTCGGGCGCCGGGGGTTTCGGGGCGCAGCCCCGCGCTGAGGGGCGCGGGGAACGGCGCGCCAAGCCCCCACGCGCCCGCAGCGAGCGAACACACTCCCGCGCCCGCAGCGAGCGAACACACCCGGCGCCCGCAGCGAGCGAACACGCCCCCGCACCCGCAGCGGGCGTCTCACGCGGACGGCGTCGGCGCGGGAGCCGGATCCGTGGCGGGGACGCGCCGGCGCCGGCGGCGCTTGAGGAGGGCCCACGGGCCCCGCGGTCCCGTGGGCATGGCGGCCGTGACCTCCGTGCCCGGCTCGGACGCCGCCTCCGCCGCGGCCCGCGCGACCGGCAGGAAGCCCTCGTGACGGGAGACGTCCGGGCGTTCCTCCTCGGCCGGCCAGAGGCCCAGCGCCGCGCAGACGGTGGGGAGGACGGCCATCGCCGCCGTCGCGTACCCCTCCGCCGAGGGGTGGTAGTTGTCGGGGCCGAACAGCTCGCGCGGATTCGCCTCGAACTCGGGGCCCAGCAGGTCGCCCAGCGAGACGGTACGGCCGCCCTGCTCGACCGCGCCGATCGTCTGCGCGGCGGCGAGCTGGCGCGAGGCGCGGCGGGCCAGCCAGCGCAGCGGCTGCTGGACCTGCTCGACCGTGCCCAGGTCGGGGCAGGTCCCGACGACGACCTCCGCCCCCGCCGTACGCAGCCGTCGCACCGCGGCCGACAGATGGCGCACCGACCGCGTCGGCGGCATCCGGTGGGTGACATCGTTGGCGCCGATCATGATCACGCAGATGTCCGGCACCCGCGAGGTGTCCGCGAGGGCGACCGCGACCTGACGGTCGAGGTCGTCGGACTGGGCGCCGGGCAGCGCGACGTTGCACAGCTCGACGGGGCGTTCGGCGACCGCCGCGAGCCCGGACGCCAGCAGCGCGCCGGGCGTCTGGCGGGCCCGGTGCACGCCCTGACCGGCCGCCGTCGAGTCACCCAGCATGGTCAGCCGCAGCGGCGGCCCGTCCTGCACGGCGTACGCGTACCCGTAGAGACCATCGGCGCGCGGCGCGTGCGCGTGCCCGTTGCCCACATGGCGCTTCGCCAGCTGCACCTCGGCCAGCACCACCCCGACCGCCGCGGCACCGACCAGCCCGATCCCGCCGCCGCCGTACGCCGCGCCCGCCGCGATCCGCCGTGCCACCCTCGCCCTCGACAAGCTCGACATACGTCGCCGCCACCTCCTCGTAGCCGTACAACCACTGCTTGCCCCGTGGAGCAGGTCGGCCAATCTCAACGGCGAGTGAACCGTCACCCAGGGCCTTAGGCTGACGGGACCATTCCTGTTAAAACGCAGCTCCGGAGACAACGGTGCAATTCCACGACTCGATGATCAGCCTCGTCGGCAACACCCCGCTGGTGAGGCTCAACAACGTGACCGCAGGTATCCAGGCGACCGTCCTGGCGAAGGTTGAGTACTTCAACCCCGGCGGGTCCGTGAAGGACCGCATCGCCCTGCGCATGATCGAGGCCGCGGAGGAGAGCGGCGCCCTCAAGCCCGGCGGCACGATCGTCGAGCCGACCAGCGGAAACACCGGGGTCGGGCTGGCCATCGTGGCCCAGCAGAAGGGCTACAAGTGCATCTTCGTCTGCCCCGACAAGGTGAGCACGGACAAGATCAACGTGCTGCGGGCGTACGGCGCCGAGGTCGTCGTCTGCCCCACGGCCGTCGACCCGGAGCACCCGGACTCGTACTACAACGTCTCCGACCGGCTGGTCCGTGAGACGCCCGGCGCCTGGAAGCCCGACCAGTACTCCAACCCGAACAACCCCCTCTCGCACTATCACTCCACCGGCCCCGAGCTGTGGGAGCAGACGGAGGGGAGGATCACCCATTTCGTGGCGGGCGTCGGCACCGGCGGCACGATCTCCGGGACCGGGCGCTATCTGAAGGACGCGAGCGACGGCAAGGTCAAGGTCGTCGGCGCCGACCCGGAGGGATCCGTGTACTCCGGCGGGTCCGGGCGGCCGTACCTCGTCGAGGGCGTCGGTGAGGACTTCTGGCCGACGGCCTACGACCGGACGGTCGCGGACGAGATCGTGGCCGTGTCCGACAAGGACTCCTTCCAGATGACGCGGCGGCTCGCGAAGGAGGAGGGGCTGCTCGTCGGCGGTTCCTGCGGGATGGCCGTGGTCGCCGCGCTGCGGGTGGCCGAGCGGCTCGGACCCGACGACGTCGTGGTGGTGCTCCTGCCCGACAGCGGGCGCGGTTACCTCAGCAAGATCTTCAACGACGAGTGGATGGCCGACTACGGGTTCCTGGAGGACTCCGGCCCGAGCGCGCGCGTCGCTGACGTGCTGAACGACAAGGTGTCCGGCGCCATCCCCTCCCTCGTCCACATGCACCCGGACGAGACGGTCGGCGAGGCCATCGAGGTGCTGCGCGAGTACGGCGTCTCGCAGATGCCGATCGTCAAGCCGGGCGCCGGTCACCCGGACGTGATGGCCGCCGAGGTCGTCGGGTCCGTCGTGGAACGGGAGCTGCTCGACGCCCTGTTCACCCAGCGCGCCTCGTTGCAGGACCCGCTGGAGAAGCACATGTCGGCGCCGCTGCCGCAGGTCGGCTCCGGCGAACCGGTCGGCGACCTGATGTCCGTGCTCGGCAGCGCCGACGCGGCGATCGTGCTCGTCGAGGGCAAGCCGACCGGTGTCGTCAGCCGCCAGGACCTGCTGTCCTTCCTCGCCAAGGGCGGCGCCAAGCAGTAGGAGCCGACGGGAGCGCCCCGCGGGCAAGAAGGCGCCGGTCGGGGCGATTTCCGCAGGCGGCGGGAGGATATTTCCCGAAGTTCCCCTCCTGAGGGGGATCTTCCCGTCTTTCGGCGGGGAACTTCGCGGAAGTGGTACGAGCGCGTCACGTCCGCGCAGCACCCGCTTAACACGGATCCGGCACATTAGTGGGTGTCGGCAGGGCGGGAGCGGCTCCCCGCCTCGGCCGACGCCAAAACGGCGCCAAGGACCTCCGGAGCGGCTCCCGGACCTCCATGGACGCCACGGACGCGCAAGCCCGGCCCTGACCCGGCCCGCGTCCCTCGCGGGGACCGCCGTCGTCCCGCCCCCCGGTAACGGGGGTGCGGCGGTCCCCGCGCAACACGTGGAGAGGGCCCGGCACCTGTCACAGGTGCCGGGCCCTTCCGCGTCTTTGCGCCCGAAACGGCGCCGCTGACTACTCGTCCCAGTCGGAGTCCTTGCCCCTGCGGCGGCCGAAGATGTTCGGGGTGACGCGCGCGGCCTGGACCACGTTGACGCCCACGATGCCGGCCCAGGCGACCAACAGGCCGGGCAGATGCGCCACGCCGCCGCCGATCGCGGACAGAGGGACCGCCAGGACGAGCGACACGATCCCGAAACCGAAGCGCTCCCCCCACGAATCCGACGTCCCCTGCGGGGAGCGCGTACCGCGGGCCACCACCATCTGCTGCTCGGCCAGCTGCCGCCGTACCCGGCGGTCCACCGCTCCGTCGAGGCGCTGTTCGACCTTCTCCAGGAACGAGTCGACGAGCGCGGACTCGTATTCCTCGCCCAACTCCCTGCGCGCGTGCAGGGTGGCGTCGAGTTCCTTCTTCAGTTCGGCGTCGCCGCCCGCTTCCCTACCGGTCATGCTGTTCAGGGTAGGGAGCGGCGGCTCCCGGGGCACTGGGGATAGCCCCCCTGTTGGGGCTGGGCTGCACCCCCGGGGGCATGTCCGGGGCCTGCACCCCGAGCTAGGGGAGGAGGGCGACCAGGCTGGTGTCGAGGTCGAACCGCGCGGCGGCCACATGCGCCGCGGTGAAGGCCGGGTCCGCCCGGATCGCGTCCCGGACCCAGGCCGCGTGCGCCCGCACGGTGTGGTCGGCCCAGTCCCCGGGCACCGCCCGGGTACGGAGCGCCGCGGGCGTGATCTCGTCCACCAGAAGGGCGAGATGGCCGGGCACGGGTGCCCCCGTGCGGAGGTGTTCGAGCGTCGCCGCGACGGCCCCGCAGCGCTCGTGCCCCAGCACCAGCACGAGGGGAACGCCCAGCTCCTCCACCCCGTACTGGACGGACGCGAGGACCGCCTCGTCGAGCACCTGCCCGGCGGTCCTTATGCACAGCAGGTCCCCGATCCCCTGGTCGAAGACCAGCTCGGGCGGGACCCGGGAGTCGATGCAGCCGACGACGACCGCGAACGGGTGCTGCCCGGCGGCGAGGACATGCCGCCGGGCGCGCTCCTCGTGCGGATGACGTGGCCGCCCGGCGGCGTACCGCCGGTTGCCCGCGAGGAGTTCGTCGAGCGCCGCGCGGGCGTTCGCCGGCCGGGAGCGGGGGGCGGCGACGGCCGGAGCCGACGCTGTGGTGGTGAGTACGGAGGCGGTGGTCGCCGCCAGAAAGGCCCTGCGGTTCGAGGGCATGACGCTCCCTCAGGAGTTGTGCCTGTAGCGCTCCATCACCGTAGGCGCACACTCTCTCACTCTGAGTATCGATTTAATGATCCTTGGTTGAATCGTCGTCGGATCATCGCTGCCGCGATACCGCCCCTTGATCAGGCTGCGGAGCTGTCCGCGGGAAGGTCCAGGGGCCGCAGCTCGTCCGCGTACGAGACGGAGATACGGCGCATCAGGCCGTCCTCGGTGATGTCGTACTGGCCCAGGCGCCACAGCGGCGGCGAGTACGCGTGGATCGACACCGCGTCGTCGGTGGCGCCGGTGAGACGGTGGATGTGATCGGGGCCGAAGCAGAAGGACTCGCCCGCGCCGACGGTGACGGACAGATGGCTGCCGCCGATGCGCGGGTTGGACTCGGTCAGCGCGCCCTGCACGACGCCGACCGCACCGGAGGAGATGTCGTGGTCGTGCCAGCCGGTGTCGTTGCGCCGGGTCCAGCACAGCAGCCAGACATCGACGTACTCGTCGCGGTACAGCGACGCGTAGTGCCGCTCCTCGTCGGAGAACGCGACCTGTTCGCGCCAGAGTTCGGGGCGGCCGGCGAGGTCGTCGACGAGGGCCTGGAGCTCGCGCTTGTCGAGCGTGCGGTCCGGCAGGGCCTCGTACGTCATGGGGTGGCTCCCTTCAGGAGGCGGGCGGGGTTGGCGGTGCGCAGGGCGTGGACGGCGGCGGCCGCGCCGAGGTCGGGAACGGTGGGGGAGGCGTAGGGGCGGTCGCTGCCGCTGACGACCACGTCGACGCCGACGGCCCGCACGAGCGCGTCCACGGCGCGGGTCCCGTACGACGAGGTCTCGTAGAAGGCGTCGAAGTCGACCTCGCCGCGCCCGCCGCCGCGCGCCGCGAACCGTTCGCCGTGCAGCGGGGCGAGGCCCGCGAGGGCGGCGAAACAGACACGCAGACGGGGGTGACGGGCGCGGCCGAAGGCGCGGAAGGCGAACCAGGACGCGTGCATCTGGTGGACGTACGGGACCAGCGCGGGCCACCAGGGCGGGGTGCCGGGGGTGAGCGGAGCCGTGCCCGGGTGCACGAACAGCGGCTTGTCGTGGCGGGTGAGGACGTCGAGGAGGGGTGCGCAGAAGTCCCAGCCGGCCGCGTCCAGCAGGGCGGTGGCGGGGAGTTGGAGGCCTGCGCAGCCCCGGCGGAGTTCGCGCTCGACCGCGTCCGGGTCCGTGTCCGGTTCCGACAGACAGGCGGAGGCCCAGACGCCGAAGGGGGCCGGGAGCGCGAGGGCGCCGTCGTGGAAGGCGGCGAGCAGTGGGGCGGCCTCGGCGGCCGGCAGGTGTTCGATGCCGAGCGGGCTGGAGAGGGAGACCAGGGCCAGGTCCAGACCGTCGGAGTGGGCGAGTGCGGTGCGGGCCGCGACGTCGTGGTCGGCCGGGTCGACCTCGTACGGCGGCTCGCCCGTCAGGTGCAGGGTCCAGCCGTCGAGGTACGGGGGTGCGGTGCGGGCGCGCAGCAGCTCGACGAAGGCGGGCGGCCAGATGTGCTGGTGGACGTCGGTGGGCACGCGGCGTTCCTCGGGTCCTCGGTCTTCGGTCTTCGGGGAGGGATGGGGTGGGGTGGGGTGACTGGTCTGAGCGTGGTTAACCGGTTCACTTATGCGGTTAACTTAAGCGGTTAACAAGCCTCTCTGTCAACCATGCGCCCCTGGGGTGGAGGGCGCCGTATGCCCGCGATGTGGACGTGTCCCGGTAGGCTTCCCGGCATGGCCAGGCCCAATAAGCGCACCACCCTCCGGGAGGTGGCCGAGGCCACTGGTCTCTCCACCGCCGCCGTCTCCTACGCCCTGCGTGGCAAGCACGTCTCGAAGGAGACGGAGGAGCGGGTGCGCAAGGCCGCCGCCGACCTCGGCTACGAGGCCGACCCCATCGCCCGCGCCCTCGCCAGCGGTCGTACCAGCATGGTCGGTGTCCTGGCGGGCGACCTCCAGGACCTCTGGCAGCAGCAGCTGATGGCCGCCATCGGCCGGGAGCTGCTGGCCGGCGACCGCTACGCGCTGATCCTCGACGCGGGCGGTGACCCCGACCGTGAGCTGAAGCTCGCCAAGCAGCTGCGCGACCAACGTGTCGACGCGCTGCTGGTGTCGCCGGTGAACCCCTCTGCCGAGGGGTGGGCGGCGATCGCCGAGGCGTTGCCGGTGGTGGCCGTCGGGGACTCGCTCAGCACGGCCCGTACCGCCGGGCAGGTCATCTTCGACAACCGGGCCGGCATCGACGCCGTCCTGGAATATCTGTACGGGCTCGGCCACCGCCGGGTGACCGTGCTGACCCCGACCCGGCCGAGCACGCCCGACCGGCCCGCCGACGTGTACGTCCGCGAGGCCGCGGAACGGCTCGGGCTCCTTGCCGAACTGGTCCCGTGCCCGCAGGAGTTGGGCGAGGCCACGGTCGTCGCCCGACGCCTCCTTGACGGGCCCCGGCCCGCGACCGCCGTCTTCTGCTTCTCCGACTCGCTGGCGTACGGGGTGTACGCCGCCGCCGCCGAGGCCTCGCTGTCCGTCGGCCGGGACGTCTCCGTGGTCGGCTTCGACGACCACCCCGTGTCCCGGGTGCTCACCCCACCGCTGACCACGGTGGACTGGGGCCTCCCGGAGATCGCCGCGGAGGCCGCCCGCCTGACCGTCGCGGCGATCGAGGGGAAACGGGTCCGGAAGAAGCGGATCCTGTGCGCGCCGAGGATGAGCGAACGGGGCTCAGCGGTCCGGGTGTAGCCCCACAGGGTTCCTCGCCCCCGCCGCCCCTACCCGTCCCATCCCTGGGGGCTGCGCCCCCAGACCCCCGCCAGGGGCGCTGCGCCCCCTGGACCCCCGCACCGGCTGAACGGCCTCGTCCTCAAACTCCGGCCGGCCCGAGGCTTCAGGGGCGCGGGGAACCGCGCGCCCAGCCCCGGCCCCCACGCACGGGGCGTGGCTTTAGGGGCGCGGGGAACTGCGCGACCGGCCCCCGTGCACCCGCAGCCGAAGAACCACCCACTGGGTCTGGGGCGCGGCGCCAAGGGAGGGATTCATGCCAGCTTCTTGCTCTTCAGCCACGCGTTGGCGACCGCGTCCGGGTCCTTCTTCTCCTTGTCCACCAGGCGGTTGAGCTTGGTCAGTTCCTCGGAGGTGAGGACGTTGCCGAGGGCGGCCAGGGCCTTGCGGACCTTCGCGTCGGCCTTGCGGGAGGCGATGAGGGGGACGATGTGCTGGGAGGGGATCAGGTTGAGGGGGTCGGTGAGGACGACCCAGCCGTTCTCGATGACGTCCACGTCCGTGGTGAAGACGTTGGCGACGTCGATGTCGCCCTTCTTCAGGGCGCCCTTGACCAACGGGCCCGAGGAGTCGAGGGACTTGAACTCCTTGAACTCCACCCCGTAGCGGTCCTTGAGGCCCACGACGCCGACGACCCGCTTCTTCATCTCGGCGGCGGCACCCAGGACCAGTTTGCCGTTGGCCTTGCGCAGGTCGGCCAGGGAGGTCAGACCGTACTTGGCCGCCGTCTCCTTGGTGACGGCAAAACTGTCGCGGTCCTCGGCCGCCGCGTAGGGGAGGACTTCGAGGCTGTTGGGGAGCACGGTCGTCAGCGTGTTCTGCATCGCGCCGGCCTCGGTGTCCGTGGCCTTCGCGTCCAGGTAGAGGAGCAGGCTGCCCTGGTATTCGGGGAGGAGATCGATGTCGCCGCCCTCCAGCGCGGGCACGACGATCTCGCGTGAGCCGAGGTTGGGGCGGACCTTCGTCTTGACGCCCGCGGCGTCCAGGACACCCGCGTACAGGTAGCCGAGGATCTGGTTCTCGGTGAAGTTGGCGGTGCCGATGGTCACGCCGCCGGCACTGGATCCGGAGCCGCCGCCGCTGCCGCTGCCGGAACTGTCCAGCGAGGTGATGCCGCTGCTGCAGGCGGCCAGGGCGGGGACGGAGGCCGCGGCGAAGAGGCCGCCGAGCAGAGTCCTACGGTTCATGGTTCTTCGGCTCCTCAGTGGGCGGAGGTACGGCGGAGGAAGAGGTAGCGCTGGAGTCCGGCCAGCGCGAGGTCGAGCACGACGGCGACGATCGCGACCAGCGCCGCCCCGCCGAGGACCTGGACGAGGTCGCGCTGCGCCAGGCCGTCGAAGACGTACCGGCCAAGACCGCCGAAGCTGACGTACGCGGCGATCGTGGCGGTGGACACCACCTGGATGAGGGAGAGGCGCAGGCCGGTCATGATCAGAGGGAGGGCGAGCGGGATCTCGACCTGGAAGAGGACTTGGTGGCCTCGCATGCCCTGCCCGCGCGCCGCGTCCTTGACCTCAGGGTCGACGGCGCTCATACCGGCGTAGGTGTTGGTGACGATGGCCGGTACCGCGAGGACGACAAGGGCCACGTACACCGACCACAGCGACAGGCCGCTGACCAGGAAGACCAGGACGACCAGGCCCACGGTCGGCAGCGCCCGGCCGAAGGAGGACAGGTTGATGGCGAGGAACGCGCCCTTGCCGGTGTGACCGATCAGCAGGCCCAGCGGCAGCGCGATCGCGGCCGCGATGAGCGTGGCGAGGAGCGAGTACTCCAGGTGCTCGGCGATCCGGTGCGCGATGCCGTCGGTGCCGGCCCACTGATCGCCGCTGACCAGCCACTTGGCGAGGTTCTTGAAGAGTTCGTACATGTCAGGCTCGCCGCCTCGTCCACGGAGTGAGTACGTACTGGATCGCGACCAGCAGCGCGTCCGCGACCAGCGCGAGCAGCAGGGTCAGGACCACGCCGACGATCACCGGCGTCGGGAAGTTGCGCTGGAAGCCGTCCGTGAAGAGCTGGCCGAGTCCGCCGTCGCCGATGTAGGTGGCCACGGAGACCAGGGAGATCGACATGACCGTCGCGATCCGCACGCCCGCCATGATCACGGGGAGGGCGATCGGGAGTTCGACGGTGAGCAGGGTCCGCAGCGGGCGGGTGCCCATCGCCTTGGCGGCTTCCTTGGTCTTCACGGGGACCGAGTCGAGGCCCTCGACCGTGTTCCGGAGCAGGACGACCAGGGTGTAGACCGTCAGGCCGATGACCGTGGTGGTGCGGGTCAGGCCGCTCACCGGGAGCAGGAGGACGAAGATCGCGATCGACGGGATCGTGAAGAGGACGTTCGAGAGGCCGAGGAGCACGCCGCGCAGGGCGCGTACCCGGTGGGCCACGACGGCCAGCGGGAGGGAGATCAGCAGGCCGAAGAAGACCGCCAGCAGCGCGGCCTGGAGGTGGGAGAGGGCGAGGGTGGTGAGGTCGTGGGTGTGGTCGCCGATCCAGGACCAGTCGACGGTCATATCGCCACGCTCGCGGTGCCGTGGGTGCCGTGCGCCTTGCTCGCGTGCTCGTGGATGTCGTCGCGGGAGGTGACGCCGGTGAGCACGCCGTCGGCGTCCACGCGTGCGACCAGTCCGGTGGGTGAGGCGATGGACTCGTTGAGCGCCGCCAGCAGGGAGTCGGTGTCCTTGAGCGGTCGTACGGGGAGTTCGGCGTCGTCCGTCGTCGCACGCCAGTGCCGCGGCTTGCGGGCCTCGTCGAGGACGAGGGTCCAGGCGCCGCCCTCGGGGGCCGGGCCCTGCGGCACGTCGGCGAGGTGCTGGAGCGAGAGGAGCTTCAGGCCCCGCTCGGCACCGAGGAAGTCGGCGACGAAGTCGTCCGCGGGGCGGGCGAGCAGGTCGGCCGGGGTCGCGCACTGCACCAGATGTCCGCCGGTGCGGAAGATCGCGATCTGGTCGCCGAGCCGGACGGCCTCGTCGATGTCGTGGGTGACGAAGACGATGGTCTTGCTGAGCTCCTTCTGGAGGCGGAGCAGTTCGTCCTGGAGCTGGGTGCGCACGACCGGGTCGACCGCGCCGAAGGGCTCGTCCATGAGCAGGACGGGCGGGTCGGCGGCGAGCGCGCGGGCCACGCCGACGCGCTGCTGCTGGCCGCCGGAGAGCTGGTGCGGGTAGCGCTTGCCGGCGTCGGCGGCGAGGCCGACGGTCTCCAGGAGCTCGGCCGCCCGCGCCCTGGCCTTCTTGCGGCCCCAGCCCAGCAGCAGCGGCACGGTGGCGATGTTGTCGAGCACCGTGCGGTGCGGGAAGAGGCCGGCCTGCTGGATGACGTAACCGATGGAGCGGCGCAGTTCGGCCGCGTCCTGCTCGAGGACGTCCTTGCCGCCGACGCGGATGGTGCCGGAGGTCGGATCGACCATCCGGTTGATCATCCGGAGGGTGGTGGTCTTACCGCAACCGGAAGATCCGACGAGGACGGTCACGCCGCCTTCCGGCATCTCCAGAGAGAGGTCGTGGACTGCTGTGGTGCCGTTGGGGAAGCGCTTGTGGACCGTGTCGAACTGGATCATGAGGTGTCCCTTGCCCGGCCTGCATATCGTCATGCAGAGTTCTCTGTACCTGAATAGGTTGTCAACGGTCCGGTGTTAATCGCTGGTTACTTATGACCACCAGGCAAGATCCAATGTCGGGATTGAGGGGAGTTTGGGCTCTATGTCGTCTCGAAATGCGGACACGCCGAGTGCGGTGGTGGCCGGTCTCACCGCCGGTCTCGTGGTGCTCGACGGGTGCAGCACCGGTGTCGCCGACATCGTGCGGCTCGCCGACGGGGCCGCGCGGCCCGTTCCCGGCACCGAGGCGATGAAGCGCGTCGAGCAGTCCTGGGACGCCGCCCGGCAGATCGCCGCCACCGGTCGTGTCTACGGGCGCTCCACCGGCGTCGGCGCCAACCGGAACGAGGACGTGCCGACCGAGGCCGCCGCAGAGCACGGTCTGCGCCTGCTGCGCAGCCACGCCGGTGCCATCGGCGAGGAGCTCCCCGCCCGCCAGGTACGGGCCATGCTCGCCGTCCGCGCCAACCAGCTCCTGGCGGGCGGAGCGGGCCTGCGGCCCACCGTCGTCACGGCGCTGTGCGAGGCCCTGGAGACCGGCGCGTATCCGGTCGTGAACGAGTTCGGGTCGGTGGGTACGGGAGACATCGCGGCGCTGGCCCAGGTGGGGCTGGCGCTGGTGGGGGAGCATCCCTGGCGGGGGCCGGATGCCTCACGGACGCCGGCCGTGTCGGCCGTACCGTCCGGGCCGCCCGTATCGTCCGGGCCGCGGTCCCAGGGTCAGGGGGAGCGGCTCGCGGGGCAGGGAGTGCCGGCCCAGGGCCAGGGCCAGGGCCACGATCCGTTCGCCCAGGGGCTGCCGTCTCTCGGTCTCGGGGAGAGGGTGACGTCCTTCGGGGAGGAGGTGTCGTCCCTCGGGCAGGGCCTGCCCCCCGAACCCCAGCCCCTCGACAACAACGACGCTCTCGCCCTCATCAGCAGCAACGCCCTCACCCTCGGACAGTCCGCGCTCGCCCTGGACGAGCTGCGGGGGCTGATCGAGGCCACACAGGTCGTCGCCGCGCTGTCACTGCTGGCCGTCGACGGATCGCACGAGGCGTACGCGGCGCCCGTGCACGCCGCGCGCCCGCACAAGGGCTCGGCCGAAGTGTCGCGCCGAATGCGGGAGTTGATCGGAGCGGCGGACCGGCCCACCCCGCCGCTCGGGCGGATCCAGGACCCGTACGGCTTCCGCTGCGTCCCGCAGATCCATGGGCCCGCGCAGGACGCCGCGGACGCCCTCGAAGGGGTCCTGGTCGTCGAGATCAACGCCGCCGCCGAGAACCCCCTCATCTCGCCCGAGGACATGGCCGCGTATCACCACGGCGGCTTCTACCAGGCCCAACTCGCCCTCGCCCTCGACCACTTCAGGCTCGCCGTCACACAGGTGGCGCGGCTGTCGACCTCCCGGCTCTCCACCCTCAACGAACCCGCCTACACCCGCCTGCGCCCCTTCCTCGCCGACCACGAGCCCGCGTCCTCCGGCGTGATGATCCTGGAGTACGCCGCCGCAGCCGCCCTCGGCGACCTGCGCGCCTTCTCCGCGCCCGCCTCGCTCGGCCACGCTGTACTCTCCCGGGGCGTCGAGGAACAGGCGAGCTTCGCCTCGCTCGCCGCACGGCAGACACTGCGGGCGTGCGGTGCCTACCGTCTCGTCGTGGGCTGCGAACTGGTCTCCGCCGTACGGGCGCTGCGCCAGCGCGACCTGCGGCCCGACCCGGCGCTGCCGGTCGGACGGGCGATGGAACTGGCCGAGTCCGTGCTCGGCCTGGACCAGACCGACCGGCCGCTGACGGACGACGTGACGGCGGCGGCCGCGCTGCTCGACCGGTTCACGGACATCTGGAGGGGGAGCGAGTCATGAGCGTGGACAGGAGCATGGACGTGAGCGCGGAGGCGAAAGCCGGCGTGAAGGCCGACGTGAACGCCGGCGCGAAGGCCGACGTGAACGCCGGCGTGAAAGCCGACGAGAGCGTGCTGGACAGTCCCGCCGGGCGCCTGCAGGCGCTCTTCGAGGGGCACCGGCTGACGCCCACCCAACGGCGCATCGCGCACAGCATGGTGCGCAGCGCCGCCGACGTGCCGTTCCTCTCCAGCGTCGAACTCGCCGAACTCGCCGGGGTCAGCCAGCCCTCCGTCACCCGCTTCGCGGTCGCGCTCGGCTTCGACGGCTACCCGGCGCTGCGCAAGCACCTGCGCGAGGTCGCGCCCACCGAACAGGCGGCGGCCCCGGGTTCGTACAACGAGTACCAGCAGGCCGTCGAGGCCGAGATCGAGAACCTGAAGCACCTCGCCGAGGTGCTCGCCGACCCCCGCCCGGTGCAGCGCGCGGGACGGCTGCTCGCCGCCTCCCGTCCGCTCCCGGTACTCGGGCTGCGCGCCGCCGCCTCCCAGGCGTACGGCTTCGCGTACTTCGCCGCCAAGGTCCACCCGGACGTACGGCTGCTGCACGAGGGCGGCACCATGCTGCACGACCGCATCGACGCGGCCGTCCACGCCGGAGCCACCTCCCTGCTCTGCTTCGCGCTGCCCCGCCACCCGCGCGAGGTCGTGGACTCGCTCGCCTACGCCAAGGGGGCCGGGCTGACGGTGGTGACGGTCGCGGACTCCGCGTTCGCGCCCGTCGCCAAGGTCTCGGACCTCCTCCTGCCCGCCGCCGTCGGCACCGGGCTCGCCTTCGACACGGCCTGCTCCCCGATGCTCCTCGGGCGCGTCCTGCTGGAGGCGATGTGCGACGACATCCCGGACGCCCAGACGCGACTGGAGGAGTTCGACGCGCGGGCGGCGGCCAGGGGCCTGTTCGTGGAGTAGTCACGGTTCGGTGGAGTGGCCCGGCTTCTCAGACTCGTCTCACGTTCGCTCGTTAGCGTGCGCGCCCAAAGACGCTGAAGACGTAAGGCACGGGAGGCGGAGAACGTGGCGCGCGGAGGGCAGGGCCTGGCTCGGGTGGCCGTCGTGGTGAGGGCCGGGGCGGCACCACTGTGGTGGTTCGGGGTGTTCGCGGCCGGTATCGGAGTGCTGTTGCCGGGGCTGACCGGACGCCGGATCGGGGTCCTGGCCGGGGCCGCGTTGTTCATCCTCGCGGCCGTCGTGGTGGCGTACACCCGCAGGAAGCGGTACGCCGCACTCGTCCGCTCGGCCGCACGTGCGAGCAAGCAGGACGTGCTCCAGGACCGGGCCGTGACGGTACGCAACTGGCGCCGAGGTCATCGCTGGTGGCTGCTGCTCGCCTTCGTGGCCGCGCTCGGCAGCTCCTTCGCGGTGCCCGCCGCGGGCGGCATGCTGCTCGCCGGTGCGGGCGTCGGGCTGTGGCTCAAGGCCGGCTGGCTCGGGCGCCGGGAACGCGCCGAGGAGGCGCTGATCTGGGTGCGCGTCGACTGGCTCGGCCGACGTGCCGGGGCTCCCGCCGGAAAGCCGGTCAAGGCCTGCCGGGCCACCGGAGTGGCGGCCGGCGACGCCGCGCCCGGCGGAGCGCGACGCCGCTGACCCGAGGCGGCTGACCCGAGGCGGCTGACCCGAGGCGGCGACTGGGGGTCGCTACACCTCGAGGTCCGCCTCGATCCGCTTCAGCTGGTGCCGGGCCATCGCCAGGTTGGACCGCTTGGCGTCGAGCACCAGGTACAGGAAGAGCCCGTTGCCGCCGCGCCCCTTGATCAGCCGGATCAGGTGGTACTGGTCGGACAGCGTGATCAGGATGTCCTCGATCTCGCCCTTGAGCCCGAGGTGCTCCATGGTGCGGATCTTGGCGCGGACGACGTCGGTGTTGCCCGCCGCCGCCACGGTGAGGTCGAAGCCCTTGCTGCCGCCGATCGTGCCCAGCGCCATTCCGCTGGTGTAGTCGACGAGGGCGGCTCCGGTCGCGCCCTCGATGGAGGCCAGTGCTTCCTTCAGCGCGGTTTCGGTGTTCGTCATGGTGTGGTTCTTCCTTTCGGCTTGTCGGCCCGACTTTTCGGTCCGACTCTCGGGCCGACTCTTCGGTCAGCTTTCCGATGCGGTGGGGGCGTTGGGGGTGGGGGTCGGGGGCGTGCGGGGCGTCCCGCGCGCCGTACGGGTGCGCGTCGGCATGGAGGCGGGCCGCGTGGGAGCCCGCGCCGGGGCGACCGGTTCGCCGCGCGCCGTCGCGGCCTCCACGAGTTCGCCGATCCGGGTACCGGAACGGCGCCCCTCCAGATGCAGCCGGCCTACGTTGACCCGGTCCTGGGCCAGCAGCGTCAGCACGGCGGAGCCGCCCGCCGCGTACGTCGCCACATAGCCGTCGACGCCGCGCACCAGCAGTTCGCGGAATTCGCCCTGCCCGGTGGCGTCCGCCATCCGCACGGCCACCCCCAGCGCGGCCGCGGTGAGCGCGGCCACGCCCTCGGGCTCCACTCCGGGCGTGTCATGAGCGAGTACGAGTCCGTCGACGCTGGCCGCCAGCGCACCGGTCAGCTGGGGCACACGGGCCCTCAACCGGTGCAGCTCGTCGAGGACTTCGGGTTCCGCCGCCATCAGCAGTCTCCTCTCGGCACGCTGTCGCAGCGCGCGGATCACAGGGCCTCCAGCGCATCTCGGAGCCGGCGCAACAACGCGACGTCGGGATCGGCGGAAGACTGGGTGAGCACCTTGGGCAACGGCGCACGCTCCGGCGCGTTCGCCGCCGTGACGAACCCGGCCGCGGCCAGCCGGCGGACGTCGACGAGGGTGTGGAACGCGGGCCGCCCCAGGGCGAGCGAGATGTCCGACGCCGTCCGCAGACCGTCCACCCGGCCGAGCACGGCCCACTGGCGCAGGGGGACCGACGGCTCGGCGGCGCGCGAGGCGCGCGCCAACGGGGCGGTGTCCGTCGCCGGTTCGGGCCAGACCCGGTGCAGCAGTTGGCGGCGGCGCAGCGTCTCCCGCTCCAGCGCGGCCACGGGCACGGGACGCACGGGGCCGAGCCAGTGCGCGGCGCCGTACCGGAACCGGGCCGGAGTGCTGCTCGGCCCCAGCGCGAAGTACGCCGCGTCGTACAGGGCCCCGAGATGGCACAGTTCCAGCGCGCCCTCGGCGATCCGGCCGCGCTCGACCAGGAACCGCCCGACCCGCCGCCGCGCCCCGGCCTCGGCGACCGCCTCCCGCCAGGACTCGGCCGCCAGCACTCCGCGCGCGGTGAGCAGCACGTCGAGCGAGGGGGTGGCGGGGCTCTCGGCGTGCACGACCTCGCCGTCACAGAGGTAGAGCACCCCGCGCTCGCGCACCAGCACGCCGGTGGCCCGCTCGGCGGCGAGTCGGCTGAGCATGGGCGAGAGGCCGACGGGGGCCGCCGCCCTGTCGTTGTCGCTGTCGTGGTCCTTGTCGTGGTCTTGGCCGCTGTCCTTGCGCACGGCGAGTCCGGGCGCGGGCGGTGTTCTGACTGTCGTCATCCCAGCACCAGCCGTCCGGCCATCTCACCGAGCCGGATCCGGGCCAGCGCGAGATTGCCGTCCGCGCGGTCCAGCCACAGATGCAGGAACACGCTGCTGTCGAACGTGGTCCTGACGAACCGCAGCAGGTGGTAGCTGTCACGGTTACTGACGATCAGGTCCTCGACCGGGGTCTCCTGCTCGGACCAGTCGGACCCGTCGGACGGGGCGAACGCCTTGTGCTCCGCGGCGAGCCGGGCGAGCTCGGCCGCCTCCGCCGCGGTCGTCTCGTGGTCACCGCCCGGGGCGTCCCCGACCGTGCCCAGGGCCAGCCCGCTGGTCCAGTCGACCACCGCGGCGCCCCGGGCACCGGGCAGTCGCATGGCTTCCAGTAGGCACTCGTCGATTCCGGGCACCACGTATCCCCTCCCGCCAAAGGGTTCGGCCGAGTGACGCCGAAGTTACGCAACGTGTGCGCGACGGGTGAGGGATCTGGCATTTTCCTGTGGAACATGCGCGCGGTGACTAAGGTGGGTCAACTGACCATATTTTCAGTCCTCTTGGCGCTGTTCGGATGCTGGTGAGGGCGTTGCGATGGCGCGCCGGGGGGCGCCCGCACGTCCACCGGGGTGCGCGGCGAGGCCACGCACGCCGTGTTCTATTTCGGGGCGCCGGGTGCCGGGGGGCTGGACGCCGGGTGCCGGGTGCCGGGGGCTACAGCGCCGTGAGTGCCGTCGGCCGCGCGCCGCCCGACTCCGCGACGATCTCCTCGACGCGCTGCGGCTCCCGTACGACCGCGAACCGCACGTCCGTACTCCTGCCGCCGTTCCCGTCCCCGCCCTCGACCGACGCGAAGCCGTAAACGCCCGGCCGGGCCAGGGAGTTGTACGCGTAATGGTGGGCGAAGTAGTACGCGCCCGTGTCCAACGCCGCCGCGTAGTCGCCCTGTTCGAGCAGCGGGAGCGCGCGCCCCTCGGCCAGCAGGTCGCCCGCGAAACAGGCGGGCCCCGCGATGTCCTGGACGACGTCCGGTCCCGCCTTGGGGCGCCCCGACGCGTCGTACCCGGCGATCCGCAGCGGCCAGGACCCGGGCGCGTACACCGTGCGGGTCGCGATCTGCACCCCGGCGTGCGTCACCGCGACCGGCCGGCCCCCGGCGGACTTCGCGTACTCGACCCGCGCGACCACGGTCCCGTGCTTGGCCAGCAGCGACCGCCCGAACTCGGTGACCAGCCCGTACCGCCCGTCGAAGAGCCCCGGCACCGCCTCGGCGAGCAGCCGCGCGTACTGCGCGTACGTCGGGGTCGTGACGTCGGAGCCGAAGTTGACCGGCAGCCCGCCGCCGATGTCGAGCGTGTCGATCTGCCGCCGCCCGACACGCCGGTTGATCTCCTCGGCGAGCGCGTACGTCTCCGCGATCCCCCGTGCCATCAGCGAGAGCGGGATGCCCTGCGATCCGGTGTGCGCGTGCAGCCGAGTCAGCCACGGCCGGTCGGCGTACGCCTGGACGATCCACTCCCGGGCACCCTCGTCGCGCAGCGCGACCCCGAACTTCGAGGTCGCCGTCGCCGTGGACAACGCCTCGATGGAGCCCCCGCCGACCTGCGGGTTCACCCGGATTCCGAGGGGGGAGCGGGGGTGCGGGGATCCCGCGGGGCCGCCGTTCGGTCCGCCGGGCAGGTTCCCGACCAGGCCGTCGATGCGGTCCAGCTCCTGCGGATTGTCCGCGTTGACGGCGATGCCCAGCGCCAGCGCCTCGCGCAGCTCGGCGATCGTCTTGGCGGGTGAGTCGAGCACGGTCTCGGCGGGCGGCACCCCGGCCGCCCGTGCGAGGGCGAGCTCGCCGGGGCTCGCGACCTCCGCGCCGATGCCGTGCTCGTGCAGCAGCCGCAGTACGGGCACCAGCGGGGTCGCCTTCACCGCGAAGGCGTGCAGCACGGGCGTGCCCGGCGCCGTCACCGCGTCGAAGGCGGCCCGCAGCTCCGCCGCCGAGGCCTTGATGCCGGGAACGTCGAGGAGGGCGATGATGGGGGCCTCGGGCCCCAGCAGTCCATGCTCCACGGCCGCCCGGACGGCACCGTCGCGCCGCGCCACGCGACCGGAGCCGGATTCGCCCCCGCCCGCCGAAGGCGCCTCACCCGAAGACGCCCCGCCCGCCGAAGCCCCACCCGAAGGCGCCGCAGCCGAAGGCATTCCGGTCGAAGGCGTCCCCGTCGAAGACACCCCGGTCCCTGCCGCCCCATCGCTCACTGAATCCTCCGTCGTGTCCGTTTCTGTGCCCATACATCCCAGCCAAACATCCGCGCTACGCCCCCGCTGGCCCACTCATCTATTGACTAGCTCTATTCAAGAAGCCAGGATGTGAATATCTACTGCAACAGTCCGCTAGGAGGCAGACCATGTCAGGACCCCGCCCCGTCCGAGCGCCGCGCGGTACGGAACTGAGTGCCCTGGGATGGCAGCAGGAAGCCGCCCTGCGGATGCTGCAGAACAACCTCGACCCCGAGGTCGCCGAGCACCCCGACAAGCTCGTCGTCTACGGCGGCACCGGCAAGGCCGCCCGTGACTGGCGCTCTTTCGACGCCATGGTCCGCACGCTGCGGACCCTCAAGCAGGACGAGACGATGCTCGTCCAGTCCGGCCGCCCCGTCGGCGTCATGCAGACCCACGAGTGGGCCCCGCGCGTCCTCATCGCCAACTCCAACCTGGTCGGCGACTGGGCGAACTGGGAGGAGTTCCGCCGTCTGGAGGCCCTCGGCCTCACCATGTACGGCCAGATGACCGCCGGCTCCTGGATCTACATCGGCACCCAGGGCATCCTCCAGGGCACCTACGAGACCTTCGCCGCCGTCGCCGCCAAGAAGTTCAACGGCACGCTCGCGGGCACCATCACCCTGACCGCGGGCCTGGGCGGCATGGGCGGCGCCCAGCCGCTCGCCGTGACGATGAACGACGGCGTCGCGATCTGTATCGACGTCGACCCGCGCGCCATCGAGCGCCGCATCGAGCACCGCTACCTGGACGTCAAGGCCGACTCCCTGGAGCACGCCCTCCAGCTCGCCGTCGAGGCCCGCGACCAGCGCAAGCCGCTCTCCATCGGCCTCCTGGGCAACGCCGCCGAGCTGCTGCCGCGCATGCTCGCCGAGAGCGCCCCCATCGACATCGTGACCGACCAGACCTCGGCCCACGACCCGCTGGCCTACCTTCCCGTAGGCATCGACTTCGACGACATGGCCGACGCTGCCGCCAAGGACCCGGCGGGCTTCACCACCCGCGCCCGGGAGTCCATGGCCAAGCACGTCGAGGCCATGGTCGGCTTCATGGACGCTGGCGCCGAGGTCTTCGACTACGGCAACTCGATCCGCGGCGAGGCCCAGCTCGCCGGGTACGAGCGGGCGTTCGCCTTCCCCGGCTTCGTCCCCGCCTACATCCGCCCCCTCTTCTCCGAGGGCAAGGGCCCCTTCCGCTGGGCGGCCCTCTCCGGCGAGGCGTCCGACATCGCCAAGACCGACAAGGCGATCCTCGAGCTCTTCCCGGAGAACGAGTCCCTGCACCGCTGGATCAAGCTGGCCGGTGAGCGCGTCCACTTCCAGGGCCTGCCCGCCCGGATCTGCTGGCTCGGCTACGGCGAGCGCGACAAGGCCGGCGAGCGCTTCAACGACATGGTGGCGTCCGGCGAGCTCGCCGCGCCCCTGGCCATCGGCCGCGACCACCTCGACTGCGGCTCCGTCGCCTCCCCGTACCGCGAGACCGAGGCCATGCTCGACGGCTCCGACGCGATCGCCGACTGGCCGCTGCTGAACGCCATGGTGAACGTCGCCTCCGGCGCCTCCTGGGTCTCCATCCACCACGGCGGCGGCGTCGGCATGGGCCGCTCCATCCACGCCGGCCAGGTGTCCGTCGCCGACGGCACCAAGCTGGCCGGTGAGAAGATCCGCCGCGTGCTCACCAACGACCCCGGCATGGGTGTCATCCGGCACGTCGACGCCGGGTACGACATCGCCGAGTCCGTCGCCCAGGAGCGCGGCGTGCGCATCCCGATGCGCGAAGGCGACGAGGGCGGCGCCGCGTGACCTTCCACAGCATGTGGGCGGAGCTGCTGCCGATCGGCCGCAGCTCCGCCTCCGGCGGCTACCGCCGCTTCGCCTGGACCGGGGCCGACACCGACTGCCGGGCCTGGTTCCGGGCCCAGGCCGAGTCCCGCGGGCTGCGCTACGAGCTGGACCGCAACGGCAACCAGTGGGCCTGGCTCGGCGACCCCGCCGAGGGCGACGCCGTCGTCACCGGGTCCCACCTGGACTCCGTGCCCGACGGCGGGGCCTTCGACGGGCCCCTCGGCGTGGTGTCGTCCTTCGCCGCCCTGGACGAACTGCGCGCCAGGAAGGCCGAGTTCACCCGTCCCCTCGCCATCGTCAACTTCGGCGACGAGGAAGGCGCCCGCTTCGGACTCGCCTGCGTCGGCTCCCGGCTGGCCGCCGGACAGCTCACCGTCGAACAGGCGCACCGGCTGACCGATGGCGACGGCATCACGCTCCCGCAGGCCATGGAGCGCGCCGGATACGACCCCGACACCATCGGTCCCGACCCCGAGCGCCTCGCCCGCATCGGCGCCTTCGTCGAACTGCACGTCGAGCAGGGCCGTGCCCTCGACCTCAGCGGCGACCAGGTCGGCATCGCCAGCGCCATCTGGCCGCACGGCCGCTGGCGCTTCGACTTCCGGGGCGAGGCCAACCACGCGGGCACCACCCGGCTCGTCGACCGCCGCGACCCGATGCTGTCGTACGCCGAGACCGTGCTCGCCGCCCGCCGTGAAGCCCAGCTCGCCGGCGCCGTCGCCACCTTCGGCAAGATCTCCGTCGAGCCGAACGGTGTGAACGCCATCCCCTCTCTCGTGCGCGGCTGGCTCGACTCCCGCGCCGCCGACCAGACGACCCTCGACACGGTCGTCACCGGCGTCGAGAAGGCGGCCCGCGAGTACGCGGAGGCCCAGGGCGTCGAACTCGACGTCGTCCGCGAGTCGTTCACCCCCGTCGTCGAGTTCGAACACGCTCTGCGCGACGAGCTCGCCCGCATCCTGGGCAAGGACGGGGAAGGGGCCGCGGCACTCACGGTTCCCGTCCTGGGCACGGGCGCCGGACACGACGCCGGAATCCTCTCCGGGACCGTCCCGACCGCCATGCTGTTCGTACGCAACCCCACGGGTGTCTCGCACTCCCCGGCCGAGTACGCCGCCGAGGACGACTGCGTGGCCGGGGTGACCGCACTCGCCGACGTACTCGAAGGGCTGGCCTGCAGGTGACGCAGACGTACTGGCTTGAACACGCCTGGCTCGACACCCACGTCGAGCCGGACGTGGCCCTGGACGTGACGGACGGGCGGATCACTGCCGTCCGCGAGAACACCGCCACCCCGCCCCCCGGCGCCGAGATCCTCCGCGGACTCACCCTCCCCGGCCTCGCCAACGCCCACTCGCACGCCTTCCACCGCGCCCTGCGCGGCACCGTCCAGGTCGGCTCCGGCACCTTCTGGACCTGGCGCGAGTTTATGTACGCCTTCGCGGACAAGCTGACCCCCGACACGTACCACGCGCTCGCCCGCGCCGTGTACGCGGAGATGGCGCTCGCGGGCGTCACGGCCGTCGGCGAGTTCCACTACGTGCACCACACCCCCGGCGGCACCCCGTACGCCGACCCGAACGCGATGGGCGAGGCGCTCATCGCGGCCGCGGGCGAGGCCGGCATCCGGATCACCCTCCTCGACACGGCCTACGTGTCCTCCGGCTTCGGGCAGCCGCCCAACCACCACCAGCTCCGCTTCTCCGACGGCAGCGCGGAGGCCTGGGCGGAACGCTCTTCACTTCTCAAGGAACGTGATCACGCACGGATCGGAGCGGCCATCCACTCCGTACGGGCCGTGCCCGCCGGGCAGCTGGCGACGGTCGCGCGCTGGGCCGAGGAGCGGCGGGCCCCGCTGCACGTGCATCTGTCGGAGCAGACGGCGGAGAACGACGCCTGCCAGGCCGCGCACGGGTGCACCCCGACGCGGCTCCTCGCCGACCACGGCGTGCTCGGCTCCCGCACGACCGGCGTCCACAACACGCACCTCACGGACGAGGACATCGCGCTGCTGGGCGACTCCCGGACGGGCACGTGCATGTGCCCGACGACGGAACGGGACCTGGCGGACGGCATCGGCCCCGCCGTCGCCCTCCAGCGAGCCGGCTCGCCGCTGTCCCTCGGCTCCGACAGCCACGCCGTCATCGACCTGCTCGAAGAGGCCCGCGCGATGGAGCTGAACGAGCGCCTGCGCACCCGCACCCGCGGTCACTGGACGGCGGCCGCCCTGCTGCGCGCCGCCTCCGCCGACGGCCACGCGGCCCTCGGCTGGCAGGACGCGGGCATCCTCGAAGCGGGCGCGCTCGCCGACTTCACGACGATCGCCCTCGACTCGGTCAGAACAGCGGGGCCGGTGCCGCGCCTGGGCGCCGAGACGGCCGTATTCGCGGCGACGGCGGCCGACGTACGGCACACGGTCGTGGGCGGTCGGCACGTCGTACGCGACGGAGCGCACGCCCTTGTTCCCGATGTGCCGCAGGCCCTCGCGCAGGCAGTCGAAGCCCTGCGCGCCTAGGCCCTGTCGACCTGGGCCCTGTCGTCACGACCGCCGAACTCCGCCCCCAAGAGGACGCCATGAGCAGCACCACCGGTACGACCACCGTCATCACCAACATCGCCAGCCTGGTCACCAACGATCCCTCCCTCGGCGACGGATCTCCCCTCGGTCTGATCCAGGACGCGGCCGTCGTCATCGAAGGCGACCGCATCGCGTGGACCGGTGACTCAAGAAAAGCACCCGCCACTGACAACCGGGTCGACGCCGGTGGCCGGGCGGTGATCCCGGGCTTCGTGGACTCCCACTCGCACCTGGTCTTCGCGGGCGACCGTACCCAGGAGTTCAACGCCCGCATGTCGGGCCGCGGCTACACGGCGGGCGGCATCCGCACCACCGTCGCCGCCACCCGCGCCGCCAGTGACGAGGACCTGGAGCGCAACCTCACCCACTACCTCCACGAGGCCCTGCGCCAGGGCACCACCACCTTCGAGACCAAGTCGGGCTACGGCCTCACCGTCGAGGACGAGGCCCGGGCGCTGCGCATCGCGGCGGCGCACACCGACGAGGTCACCTACCTCGGCGCGCACATCGTCTCCCCGGACTACGCCGACGACCCGGCCGCGTACGTGGCCCTGGTGACCGGCGAGATGCTCGACGCCTGCGCCCCGTACGCCCGTTGGGTCGACGTCTTCTGCGAGAAGGGCGCCTTCGACGGCGACCAGGCCCGCGCGATCCTCACGGCCGGCAAGGCGAAGGGCCTGCACCCGCGCGTCCACGCCAACCAGCTCTCGTACGGCCCCGGCGTCCAGCTCGCCGTCGAACTCGACGCGGCGAGCGCCGACCACTGCACCCACCTCACGGACGCGGACGTCGAGGCCCTGGCGAACGGCCGGACGGTCGCGACCCTGCTCCCCGGCGCCGAGTTCTCCACCCGCGCCGAGTGGCCGGACGCCCGCCGCCTCCTGGACGCGGGCGTGACCGTCGCCCTCTCCACCGACTGCAACCCGGGCTCGTCCTTCACCTCCTCCGTGCCGTTCTGCATCGCGCTGGCGGTACGGGACATGGGGATGACCCCGGACGAGGCGGTCTGGTCGGCCACGGCGGGCGGCGCGGCGGCCCTGCGCCGCACGGACATCGGCCGCCTCACCGTCGGCGCCCGCGCCGACCTGGCCCTCCTGGACGCGCCCAGCCACGTCCACCTCGCCTACCGGCCGGGCGTACCGCTGGTCACCGGCGTCTGGCGGCGCGGCGCACGCGAGGTCTGACGCCGGGGTCCCGAGTCCGAGGCCGCGAGGCCGGAGTCACGGCGCCGGCGTCAGGACGCCGGGATCAGGACGCCCCCGCCCGCCACCGCTGACTCGTACCCCCGTCGAGCGGCAGCAGGGACAGGCCGTCCCCGCCGCTCGGCGTGACCGCGGTCTCGACGGCGATGGACGGGCGGATCACACCGTCGTCGTCCACGGTGAACCTCAGGTTCTGGCCGTGGCTGCCGTCGACCGAGCCGCAGTCCCAGATCCCGACGCCGTTGTCGACGGAGCCGCGGCTGTCCAGACAGAGGTCGGAGTCGGCGTACGACTGCAGGACGCCGCGCCCGGAGTCGACCCGCCACCGCTGGGTGCGGGCCGAGGTGCAGGGGGCCGTGACGACGTCCGTGCCCTGTGTCGGATCGCCGTCGCGGATGTCCAGGCACAGGCCCGAGGCGAGGTTCACGACCTGGGCGTAGTCGCTGCCCGGCGGGTAGGCCGGGGTGGGCGTGGGAGACGGCGTCGCACTGGCCGATCTCGACGGGGAGGGGCTCCGCTTCGGGGAAGGGGAAGGGGAAGGGGACTCGCTGGTCGCGGAGGGCGGCGGGGCCGGGGGCGAGGGGGTCGCCGAGACGGTCGCCGTCACCGTCACCTGCGGCACGCTCGACGAGACGGTGACCGAGCCCGCCGTGTTCTGGGACGGCGAGCCGCCCGACGACAGCACGACGAACAGCAGCGGCACCAGCGCGACGCCGAGGGCCGCCGCCGAGGTCAGGACGAAACGGCGGGACGGCGGCCAGGGCCCCGAGGCGATGGGGACGCCGGGCCGGGGCTCGCTCGCCTCGCTCGTGACGTACGCCGTGCCCGCCCACGGCAGCAGTCCCTCGGCCAGGGCGGTGCGCGGATGGTCGCGCAGGGCGGACAGCTCCTCGTAGGCCGTCGTGCAGTGCGCGCAGTGCGCCATGTGGGCGTGCAGGTCGGGGCTGGAACGGGGGTTGTCCGGCCGCAGCGACTCCTCGATCAGCCGCCGGAAGTCCCCGCAGCGCGGGTCGTCGGAGGCGGCGAGCCGGGACTTCAGACAGGCCTGGCCCAGGGCGTGCAGCGCGGGCTGTGCGCCGTACGTCACGTCCTCACGGGTGAGGCCGAGCAGGACGGCCGCCCGGTCGGCGGGTTCCTCTTCCACGACCCCGTACCAGAGCAGGCCCTGGGCGCGGGACGGGAGGGACCGGAACGGGGCGAGCATGGGCGGCACGGGCCCGCCGGGGCCCGCCGTGCTCAGCACGAGGAGCAGACCGGGGTCGAGGCCGGCGGCCCGTTCGTCCCTCGCCCACGAGGCGGCCACCTGCCCCGCCAGCAGCAGGAGCCGGTGGCGCCAGGGGACGCTCGGGTTCGAGCCGCGCGCCGTCTCCTGTGCCGCCAGGGTGAACGCCTGCGCCGCGAGCTGTCGCGCCGCCGACTCGCCGCGGGTGCACAGGCGAGCGTAGGCGAGGACGGACGGGCGGTGCCGCCCGCGGAGCTCCTGGAGGGCCGGATAGGCGCTGGGGGTGTCGGCGCTCAGCAGTTCGGTGAGCCGCGTGTCGGACGCGCCCGCGTCGTCCTGAGCCATGTGTCGGCCTCCTCGCACCCGTGCGGTCGCTCGCTCCCGTCCTGACGTACCAGCCAGTTTGGAGTGTTCATGGTGACGGGAGTTGCCCTTTGAGGAAAGAGGGAGGAAGGAGGCGCAAGAAAAAAGCGGTCCGGCGCCGTCGGCGCCGGACCGCTCCCAGCTGAAAAGAGCAGGTGCCGGAGGGGGCAGGGAGCGTCACTCCTCGACCGTCACTCCTCGACCGTCAGTGCCTTCCGCAGTCGCACCAGCGTCCGTGACAGCAGCCGCGACACATGCATCTGCGAGATCCCGAGCTCGTCACCGATCTCGGACTGCGTCATGTTGGCGACGAAGCGCAGCGAGAGGATCTGCCGGTCGCGCGAGGGGAGTTCGGCGATCAGGGGCTTGAGGGACTCCACGTACTCGATGCCCTCGAGGCCGTGGTCCTCGTAGCCGATGCGGTCCGCGAGCGCGCCTTCGGAGTCGTCCTCCTCGGGCTGGGCGTCCAGCGAACTGGCCGTGTAGGCGTTCGAGGCGGCCATGCCCTCGACGACCTCGTCGTTGGTGATGCCCAGGCGCTGCGCCAACTCGCCCACCGTGGGCGCCCGGTCGAGCTGCTGGGCGAGTTCGTCGCCCGCCTTGGCCAGGCTGAGACGCAGTTCTTGCAGTCGGCGCGGTACGCGCACGGACCACGAGGTGTCGCGGAAGAAGCGCTTGATCTCGCCGATGATGGTCGGCATCGCGAAGGTGGGGAACTCGACGCCGCGGCTCAGTTCGAAGCGGTCGATCGCCTTGATCAGGCCGATCGTGCCGACCTGGATGATGTCCTCCATCGGCTCGCTGCGGGAGCGGAAGCGGGAGGCGGCGAACTTGACCAGCGCGAGGTTGAGCTCGACCAGCGTGTTGCGCACGTACGAGTAGTCGTGGGTGCCTTCTTCGAGGGACTCCAGCCGCTCGAAGAGGGTCTTGGACAGGGCCCGTGCGTCCACCGGTCCCACCTCGTCGTACGGGGGGATCTCGGGAAGTCCGTCGAGTCCGTCGAGTCCACTGGTTCCGGTTTCGTCGAGACGCTCCGGGCTTTCCAGAGAGGGTGTCGACGTCGCCGTCTGGGTCTGCGATGCGTCGAGCCGGGGTGACATGGTGTCCTCCATCGTTCTCGGCATATGGCCGCCGATGCCAATGCGTGCACTGCGGTGTGCGGCGCCTCCGAAGCCGGCCGTGTCGAATAGGTGTCGCTACTAGCCCTATCCGCTTTTGCGCGCCGCCCGCAAGTGCGTTTCATTACGAAATGTCCATTTTCGGGGGGTTGTTCGGGTGTCGGGGATCGTGAGGAAGGCGTAGTGTTCGAGTGCGTACATCAGCAGTCGCGACGCTCGGGAGAGAGACGGCATGGACCGCCAGACGGTCGGCAGCGCACAGTCGGGCCGACTTCTAGTCGAGGTGCGAGAAGAGGGCTCAAGCGCCGTCGTGACCCCCGCGGGTGAGTTGGATCACCACACCGCTGAATTGTTGCGCGAACCACTCGAGGACTGCCTTGACAAGGGGCACTCGCGACTGGTCGTGGACTGCTCGCGACTGGAGTTCTGCGACTCCACTGGGCTGAACGTGCTGCTCGGCGCCCGGCTGAAGGCCGAGGCCGCGGGCGGCGGAGTCCACCTGGCGGGGATGCTGCCGGTGGTGGCCCGGGTCTTCGAGATCACCGGGGCGGACGCCGTCTTCACCGTCCACGAGACGCTCGATGCGGCCCTGGCCGACTAGGCGGGGCGGCCGAGGCCCCGTCTCGGCATGCTCCGGAGCCCCCCTGGGATCGCGGCTCGCCCGTGTCGCACGATCCTCGTCGAACAAAGGGGGTGTTCCCACGGATCGGTCGGGCAGGAGACATCCTGACTATGTCGGCAACAATCGGTGGGAACGTCGTAGGTGATCGTCGTAGATATTCGTCCGGAACGCCCTGAGTGCGAAAGCGCCCGCGGCGCGTACCACATGCTGAGTACTGAGTCTTGAATCGTGAAACTGGTGAATCGGTGAGGTGAAGCGCTGATGAGCACCACCCGGCCTTACCCGCCGGGCGACCGCGGCCCGGAATCGGGCGACGGCGGCGCTTCCGGGGCACCTGGGGGCGGCGGCCTGGCCGCCCCGTCCGGGGGGCGTCAGGCCCGCAGGCTGAGCTTCGACGGCGAGAGCGGCGTCGTGCCGCTCGCCCGCGACTTCGCCCGCCAGGCGCTGCACGCGTGGGGCTGGCTGCCCGCCGCGAGCGCCGACCGGCGGGCCGCCGCCGAGGACGTCCTGCTGGTCGTCTCCGAACTCGTCACCAACGCCTGTCTGCACGCGGAGGGTCCGGACGAGCTCCGGATCGCCTGCGACAACAAGGTGCTGCGCGTCGAGGTCTCCGACCGTGGCGCGGGCCAGCCCGCCCCGCGCACCCCACACCGCGCCGGCCGCCCCGGCGGCCACGGCATGTTCATCGTGCAGCGGCTGTGCCTGGACTGGGGAGTCGTACGCACTCCGGGGGCCACCGGCAAGACGGTGTGGGCGGAACTCGGGGCGCCCGCGTAGCCCACCCGATCCCGGGTGCGACTCCGACCTTGGGTTACCCGCGGTTCGAACCCTTCTTCGTACGTCGCCGAACGCGCGCCGGATCTCCTCGGATCCGGCGCGCACTTTGTCTTCCCTCCACAAGGGACCGGGCGTACCTTGACGGCCGATCTGATGTTCCGTCAGGAATGAGGCCCCGAGGTGTCGTACCGGACGTACCAGAAACGAACCGCCGCGCTCGCGTTCGCCGCGGCCCTGGCCGGCTCGGCGGTGCTGATGGCCGCCCCTGCCGCCGAGGCCGGCGTGGTGAACGTCAACTACCAGTGCAAGACGCCGATCGGCGACAAGAGCGCCGTCTCGCCCATCGACATCAAGAGCGTCAAGAGCGGCAGCGGCTACCAGCTCACCATGTCCTGGCAGAAGGGCGTCTCCTCCAGCCCGGTGGAGCTCGGCAAGGGCGCGATGAGCCCGAGCGCCGTGATCAAGGTGGGCGGCGCGGACAGCGGCACGGTGGCCGTGAGCGGCCCCGCCAACGCGGCCGCGATCCCCGCCAACACCCCGATCAAAATCAGTGACTTGTCGGGTACGTACACACCGAAGAAGACCGGCAAGGTCACCTTCACCGCGGGCGTGCTCACGATCAAGGCGCTCGGCACGACGACCACCTGCACTCCCACGAACAACCCCGGGCCGTCGCTGACCCTCGACGTCACGGCGGCGAGCGGCGGTTCGGGAAGCGGTGGATCCAGCGGACCCAGCGGCTCGGGCGGTTCGACGGGCTCGACCGGCACCGACTCCGGCGGCCAGCTCCCGCAGACCGGCCCCGCCGACTCGGCGATCGCCCTCGGCACGTTCGGCGGCACGGTGCTGCTCGCGGGCGCGGCGGGCACGCTGTGGCTGACCCGCAGGCATCAGACGACCCGCCGCTGAGGGCGCCGCGCCCCCGTACGACGGTACGACCGTACGACCAGCAGGAGCCGCCGATGCCGTTCGCCCCCGTCCTCCGCTGTGCCGTCGCCGTGCTGCTGTCGGCCGCCGCCGCCCCGGTGGCCGCGGCCGACGACGGCTGGTCCCTCGCGCCGTCCGCGAGCGCGCCGGGCGGGCGGCCGTATGTCTACGCGGAGGGCGCGCCCGGCACGGTGCTGCAGGACTCCGTGTCCGTGCTCAACCCGGGCGCGCGGCCCGTGACCGTGCGGCTGCGCGGCGCGGACGCCGGCACCACCGAAGACGGCGACCTCACCGTGCGCGCCGCCGGAAAGTCCACGGACACGGGCGCCTGGATCGCCTTCGCCGGAGACCGGGGCGGCCGCCGGGTCCCGGTGCGCACGCTCTCGCTGCGGGTGCCCGCGCACACCCGGGCCGACGTGCCGTTCACCGTGAGCGTCCCGGCCGGCGCGACGCCCGGCGACCACCCCGGCGCGATCGTGGCGGGCGCGGGCCGCCGGTCCTCGGCGGTCCGGGTCCAGCTGCGGGTCGGCGGTCCCGCGGTGTCGGCGCTCACCGTCGAGCACGTCGTCGTGCACGGCGGGCGCATCTCCTACGAGCTGGTCAACCGCGGCAACACCGTGCTCACCCCGAGACTCGCGGTACGCGCCGACGGCGTTCTCGGCCGCGCCCTGGACCGTGCCCCGCGCACCCTGCCCCTCGACCTCCTGCCCGGCCGCCGCGTCACGCTCACCGAGCCCTGGCGCGACCCCCCGGCGCTGGACACGGTCGACGTACGGCTGACGGTGACCGCGGCGGGCGGGGCGCGTGCCACGGCGTCCGCGTCGGTGCGGTTCGTGCCGTGGGGCGCGCTCGCGGCCACCGCCGGGGCGGGGCTCGCGGCGCTGGGCACCTGGTGGGGCGTACGACGTCACAGGCGTCGTACGACGGACGGCGGGACGGGTGAACGGCCGCGTACGGAAGTCGAGTGGACGGGAGCGGTGTCGTGAGCGGAGTCCTGAGCGGCAAGGCGCGGATGTCGGCGCTGGTGGCGGCGCTCGCGCTCGTCCTGGCCCCGCTGGCGGGGCCGGTGTCCCCGGCGTCCGCGGCCGGGAAACCCGGTGTGAGCCTGTCCAGGTCCGAGGCGGGGACGGGCGGTTCGATCACCGTGACCGGCAACGGATGGCGGCCGAAGACCCTGCTGATGATGCTGATCTGCGGGCAGGCCGTGCCGTCCCGCGGGGTGATCGGCGGCACCAACTCCTGCGCCAACGCCGACGGCCGGGCCGTCACCACCGACGCGCAGGGCCACTTCAGTAAAGAACTGCCGGTCACCGAACCGCCGAAACCGTGCCCGTGCGTGGTGCACGTCGCCACGGTCACCGGGGAGAAGGCGGAGGCCGACGCGATCTTCATGGTCGCCGGGCACTCAGTAGAACCACTGCCGAAGGAGGTGGGCGGGGGGCGGCTCTCGGTGCTCACCGACACCCGCCTCGACGGGTCGAGCGGGCTGCTGACCTGGTTCGGCGCGCCGGCCTCGCGCAGCCTCGTCTTCACCGTCGGCAACGTCGGTACCGCCGCCGTCAAGGACCCCGTCTTCCAGATCGGCACCTCCCACGGCGTGTTCGCGCCGCAGTGGGAGGAACAGGACTGGCGCGGCACGATCGCACCCGGCAAGAAGGCGCAGGTCAAGCTGCCGGTCGAGCTCGCGGCCGGGGCGCACGGCGACTACACGGTCTCGCTGCGGTACGGCGGGAAGGTCCTCGCCGAGCAGCCCTGGGGGGTGGGCCGCCCCTGGGGGGTGACCCTCTTCTGGATCCTGCTCGCCGTGGTGGTGCCGGCCGCGGTCTTCCGGGTCGGGATGGCCGTGGTGGACCGGGTGCGCCCGCGCAGGCCGGCGGGGCGGGCGCGGCGCCAGCGGATCCTGCGCCTGCCCGAACTCGCCTCCCGTGTGCCGAGGCCGGCCCCGTTCCGCATGGCCGAGGCGAGCCCGTCCCGGGTGCCCGGAGCGAGCGCGTCCGCGGCCACACCCGTGCCACCCGGCACCGCTACGACCCCGACCCTGCCGTGGTTCACGCCGGACAACGTTCCGGGGACCGCGGCGAACGGTCAGCTCTCCGCACCGCACGACACCGGTCCGACGACGAAGGGGAACCCGTGAACAGGCGAGGGAGAGTTGTGCCCGGAGGTCGCAGAACGAGCGCGGCAGGGCTCGCGCTGATGCTCGGCGGCGCGGGCATTCTGGTGGGCGTGGCCGCGGGCCCCGCCCAGGCCGCCGAGGTGTCCTACGCGACCAGATGCGTTCCGCCCCCGGCCTCCGGCCTGGATCCCGTCGAGGGCACCACCAAGGTGGAGATCACCGCGCCCGCGACGGCGAGTGTGGGCGACGAGGTCACGGTGGTCTGGAAGTTCACCCAGGCCGCCTCGAAGAACCCCGACCTCATCGACCTCCCGGCCAACTCGGTCCAGCCGAGCGGCACCCTCAAGGCGGCCGGTGCGCAGACCGCCGACCTGGCGATGCAGGGACCTCGGGAGAACCCGGCCATCCCCAAGGGCGGGGCGATGGTGCTCTCCGACATGAAGGGCACGCTGAAACTGACGGCGCCGGGCAAGGTGACGCTGACACCGGACGCGTACAGCATCAACGCCTTCTCGACGGACACGAAGTGCGCACCGACCCAGACGGTGGAGCCGGCGGCGACCATCGAGGTCACGGCGTCGTCGACGACTCCTTCGAGCACACCGACGACGACTCCTTCCACCACGCCCTCGACGACTCCTACGACCACTCCCTCCACCACACCGTCGACGCAGCCCACCGGATCGTCGTCGGCAAGTCCCAGTGACAGTGGCCAGACCGACTTCACCGGCAAGGAAGTCTCCGTCCCCTACGCCTGCAAGACGCCCATCGGGGACAAGAACGCCACCTCTCCCGTGCAGATCGACGCCAAGAGGAACGGCGGGAGTTTCGACCTCACCGTCCAGTTCAAGAAGTCCGTGATGGACAGCCCGGCCGACATCCCGGCGGACTCGGTCAAGCCGTCGATGGAGGTGGCCCTGGGCGGCTCGGACAAGGGCACGGTCCATGTCGAGGGGCCGACCAACTCCCAGGCGATCAAGTCGGGCGACCCGATCGAGATCCCCGACCTCACGGGCACGTACAAGCCGGGCGCGAGCGGGCGGTCGACGCTGTCCCCGGGCGTGCTGACGATCATGGCCCTCGGTACGACCACGACCTGCACCCCGACGAAGTCCGAGGTCTCCCTGACCCTGGACACCACCCAACAGGCGGGCGGCGCGTCGGGTGGTGACTCCTCGGGCTCCTCGGGCTCCTCGGGTAACTCGGGCAGCTCTTCGGGCGGCTCCAGCGGTGGCCTCGCCCAGACGGGCGCCGACGACCACGGCATGCTCAGGGCACTCGGCCTGGTCGCGGGGACGGTGATCCTGCTGGGCGGAGCGATCTTCACGTTCATGCCGCACCGCCGCACACGCTGAGCTTTCGGAGTCTCGGGGCAGGTGCGTAGCATCGGCGCGTGCCCCGACTCCAGCTCCTTCGCCCCGATCACGCCCCGGCGCTTCTCGAGTTCGAGAAGGAGAACCGGGCCTACTTCGCCGCCTCCGTGTCCGACCGGGGCGACGACTACTTCGCCGGCTTCGACGCACGGCACAGCGCCCTGCTGGCCGAGCAGGCCACAGGGACGTGCTTCTTCCATGTCCTGGTGGGCGGCGACGGTGAGCTGCTGGGACGGGTCAACCTGATCGACGCGGTGGACGGTACGGCCGAGCTCGGATACCGGATCGCCGAGCGGGCCGCCGGGCGCGGCCTGGCCACCGCCGCTGTCCGTGAGGCCTGCGCCCTGGCCGGCGGGGAGTACGGGCTGACGACGCTGTGGGCCCGCACGACACTCGACAACGCCGGCTCGCGAGCCGTACTGGACCGCACCGGATTCCTGCCCACAGGTGAGATCGAGATCGGCGGCCGCCCCGGCCTGCGCTTCGTACGGAGCCTGCGGGACTGACCCCGGGGAGACTTTCCGTCCGTACCCGCGCACGCCGAAGGGCCGCCGCACCCGCTGGTGCGACGGCCCTTCGGTCGGAGAACAGCGCCTACATGGCGGCGTGCGTCAGTGGACGTCGCCCATCAGGACCTTGACCTTCTTGCGGTACATCCACACCGCGACACCGGCGATCACGGCGAGCGTGGCCTCCAGGGCGACGATGCCCGTCTTGTTGAGGTCGACGTTGGCGATGGACAGCAGACCCGTCGTGGCGTCACCGGCGGTGACGGCCAGGAACCAGACACCCATCATCTGGGAGGCGTACTTCGCGGGAGCCATCTTCGTGGTGACGGAGAGGCCGACCGGGGAGAGCGTCAGCTCACCGACGGTCTGCACGAAGTAGATCGCGACCAGCCACATCGCGGCCGCCTTGTGACCGCCCTCGGCGATCGTCAGCGGGGCCAGGAACAGGAAGAACGAGGCACCGATCAGGATCAGACCCGACGCGAACTTGGTGGCCGTGCTCGGCTCCTTGCCGCGCTTGTTCAGCGCCAGCCACGCCCAGGCGAACACCGGCGCGAGCGCCATGATCATGACCGGGTTGACGGACTGGTACCAGGAGACCGGGAACTCCCAGCCGAAGATCGTGTTCTCGGCGGAGGAGTCGGCGAAGATCGACATGGTCGAGCCGCCCTGGTCGTAGATCATCCAGAAGACGGCCGCGGCGACGAAGAACCAGATGTACGCGGACATCTTCGACTGCTCGGCGCGGTCGAGGTCCTTGTCGCGCTTGATCCGGGCGATGACCATGACCGGGATGACCAGACCGGCGATGGTGATCGGGACCAGCAGCCAGTTCAGGGTGTAGTGCCCCGAGAAGCCGACGATGCAGTAGAAGACCACCGCGACGGCCGCCCACAGCGCGGACTTGCGCAGGGTCGCGGCCTTCTCCTGGGCCGACAGCGGCGTGGGGACCTCGTGCGAGCGCGGGTTCAGGTGACGGCCGCCGAGCAGGTACTGGGCCAGACCCAGCGCCATGCCGAGCGCGGCGAGCGCGAAGCCCAGGTGCCAGTTGACGTTCTCGCCGACGGTGCCGATGACCAGCGGAGCGGCGAAGGCGCCGACGTTGATGCCGATGTAGAAGAGCGTGAAGCCACCGTCACGGCGCGGGTCGTCCGGGCCGTCGTAGAGGTGACCGACCATCGTGGAGATGTTGGCCTTCAGCAGACCGGAACCGATCGCGACGAGCCCGAGGCCGCCGTAGAACGTGCCGGACGACGGCAGGGCCAGCGTGAGGTGGCCCAGCATGATGATGACGCCCGCGACGGCGACCGTCTTGCGGGGGCCGAGGACACGGTCGGCGAACCAGCCACCCGGCAGGGCGAGCAGGTACACCAGCGACAGGTACACCGAGTAGATCGCGGTCGCGGTGGCCGCGCTCAGGTGCAGGCCGCCCGGTGCCACCAGGTACAGCGGGAGCAGAGCCTTCATGCCGTAGTAGGAGAATCGCTCCCACATCTCGGTCATGAAGAGAGTGGCCAGTCCGCGGGGGTGGCCGAAGAAGGTCCTCTCGGAACCGGGGGTGCCCGGAGTCACCGAGTCCTTCGTCAGGCTGGACGCCATGGTCGTTCCTTGCTGGTCGGGACGCGCTGCTTGAGCGTTACGCGCCCGGTGGGGGGCGGCCGGCACCGGCGGGGTTCGCCCGTCCTTCCCCACGCCCACGGGGAGTCCGCTCCGGATTGCGAAGCGGTGGACGGCGACCACCGGGATCCACGCCCGTCACGCATCGATGCGCTCGGGCCCGGCCACAGGTCATTCCTTTCAAGGCTGGCGAACACCAGCCCGCACATGAAAGAGACCTTCAGCGACAAGTGCGCGCCAAAGGTCCTCACTGGTGCTACAGGCGTCTGGTCACCATACGACATCCCAATGTGGCATATGGAAGGACTTGAGACATGGATCACAGGTAATAATGGAACCACGGATGCCTATTCGAAGGTGCCGGGCAAGATCGCTTCCCACAGCCGCAGGCGGGAAACCGTACAGCCCCGGGTAAGAATTACGGTCGGCGATCACACCACAGGCGCTGTCCGCGGCGGACTACCATCACCCCATGACCCGTGTACTGCTCGCCGAGGACGACGCGTCCATCTCGGAGCCATTGGCCCGCGCCCTGCGCCGGGAGGGTTACGAGGTCGAAGTGCGCGAGGACGGACCCACCGCGCTCGACGCCGGAATGCAGGGCGGCGTCGACCTGGTCGTCCTGGACCTGGGCCTGCCCGGCATGGACGGCCTCGAAGTGGCCCGCCGCCTCCGTGCCGAAGGCCACACCGTCCCCATCCTCATCCTGACCGCGCGCGCCGACGAGGTGGACACCGTCGTCGGTCTCGACGCGGGCGCCGACGACTACGTCACCAAGCCCTTCCGCCTTGCCGAACTGCTCGCCCGTGTCCGGGCCCTCCTGCGGCGCGGCGCCGCGGAGCCGCAGCAGCCGCCCGCCACGCACGGGGTGCGCATCGACGTCGAGTCGCACCGCGCCTGGATGGGCGACGAGGAACTCCAGCTCACGGCGAAGGAGTTCGACCTGCTGCGGGTCCTCGTCCGCGACGCCGGCCGGGTCGTCACGCGTGACCAGCTGATGCGCGAGGTCTGGGACACCACGTGGTGGTCGTCCACCAAGACCCTCGACATGCACATCTCCTGGCTCCGCAAGAAGCTCGGCGACGACGCGGCGAACCCCCGCTACATCGCGACGGTACGAGGCGTCGGCTTCCGCTTCGAAAAGAGCTGAGGCCCTGCGGCGGCGGGGGCTGGGAGCGACTCCGGGCGGGGCCGGGGATGCGGGGCGAAGCCCCGCCCCAGGGGCGCGGGGAACCGCGTGATCAGCCCCCACCGGCCCGCGGACGGGGAACGACCCGACCCGCACCCCATCCACCCGCGGCCAAGAACCGCGGGCCACCCGAACGCCCGCCCCAGCCCAGCCCAGCGCGGCGTCAAGGCACACTGGTCCACGTACAGCCACCTGCCCGGAGGACCCCGTGCGTCGCCGTCTCATCCAGTCCACGCTCTCCGTCGTGCTCGTCGTGATCGCCGTCTTCGGTGTGTCCCTCGTGATCGTCGAGACCCGCACGATCAGCAACAGCGCCCAGGAACGCGTGGACTCCGAGGCCCTGCGCCTGGCCAGCATCGTCGACAGCCGCATCCTCGGTGACGAGCACGTCAACGCGGAGATCCTCAAGAACCAGGTCGCGGAAGACCGGTACGCCGTGATCCGCATCCCCGGCCAGGCCCCCGTCGAGCTCGGCCTCCAGCCCAGCGGCGACGTCATCCACTCCACCGCCAAGGGCGAGGAGGGCGAGACGGTCACCGTCCAGGAGCCCCGCTCGGCCGTGACGCGCGAGGTCGGCCGCACCCTCCTGATCATCGCCGCGGTCGCGCTGCTCGCGATCGTCGCCGCGGTCCTGCTGGCCGTACGGCAGGCCAACCGCCTCGCCTCCCCGCTCACCGACCTCGCGGAGACCGCGGAGCGGCTCGGCTCCGGCGACCCCCGCCCGCGCCACAAGCGCTACGGCGTCCCGGAGCTGGACCGTGTCGCCGACGTCCTGGACGGCAGCGCGGAGCGGATCGCACGGATGCTCACCGCCGAGCGCCGCCTCGCCGCGGACGCCTCCCACCAGCTCCGTACGCCGCTGACGGCCCTCTCCATGCGCCTGGAGGAAATCACCCTCACGGATGACCCGGACAACGTGAAGGAGGAGGCGACGATCGCCCTGACACAGGTCGAGCGCCTCACGGACGTGGTGGAGCGGCTCCTCACCAACGCCCGCGACCCCCGGACCGGCTCCGCCGTCACCTTCGACCTCGACGAGGTCATCAAGCAGCAGCTGGAGGAGTGGCGCCCGGCCTACCGCAGCGCGGGCCGCGCCATCGTCAGCTCCGGCAAGCGGCATCTGCAGGCCGTCGGCACGCCGGGCGCGGTCGCCCAGGTCCTGGCCGCGCTCATCGAGAACTCGCTCATGCACGGGGGCGGCACGGTCGCCCTGCGCACCCGTGTCACGGGCAACCAGGCCGTCGTGGAGGTCACGGACGAGGGCCCCGGTGTCCCCACCGACCTGGGCGCCCGCATCTTCGAGCGCACGATCAGCGGCCGCAACTCCACGGGCATCGGCCTCGCGGTCGCCCGCGACCTCGCGGAGGCGGACGGGGGCCGCCTGGAGATGCTCCAGGCACAGCCGCCGGTGTTCGGCCTGTTCCTCTCCCGCACCCCGCTGAAGAGGCCACCACTGGTGGAGGACGAGGAACGAACGGTCAGATAGCGCCGGACGGTCAGATAGCCCCGGACGGTCGGACAGCCCTGGACCGGCCCTGGACGGCTCAGTTCGCCCGGGCCCGTGCCCGGGACCGCCGAGGCTCCGGTTCCTCGTCGAGGAGCGCCTCCGCGCTCTCCAGGACCTCACGTGCCTCGCCCGGGACCGTACGGAACACCCACGTGCGGTACGACCAGAACCGGAACAGCGTCGCGATGCCGATGCCGAGGAACTTGAAGATGTTGCTCTGCAGCGGGCTGTCCCAGCCGAACCCGTACGTCGCCACGTACAGCACACCGTTCTCGATGACCAGCCCCACCGCGCTGAACAGCACGAAGAGGCCCATCTCCCTGGTGCGGCCGCCCCGGTCACGGTCCCGGTACGTGAAGTAGCGGAACCCGATGTAGTTGAAGACGATTGCGACGATCGTGGCGATGACACTCGCCCGTACGACCTGCAGCCCGGTCGCGCTACGCACCAGGTTGAAGGTCACCAGGTTGACGAGAAGCCCCGCTCCGCCGACTGCTCCGAACTTCGCGATCTCCCGGAACAGCTGGTCGAACCGGCGGCGAACCGCGCTGCGGGGCCGTACGTGAAGCCCCGAAGAAGCACTGCCCATGGTGTCGCCAGCCCCCGTAGGTCGGACATCGGTCGAAAAATTCAACCCAGCCACTCTATCCAGCGGGCCGCCCTCGTGCCTGTGGAGGGCCTCACGGGACCGGAAAGAGCGGGTCACAGCGAGGGAAAACCCGGGCCGCGGCCGGGATCACAGCCGGGGCCACGCCGGAATCACAGCCGGGCGCAGGCGCGGAAACCGGCCCCCCTGGCGCGACCGATACCCTTGGAGCGTGACGTTCCCGGTAGTCGGCATGGTCGGCGGGGGCCAGCTCGCTCGTATGACACACGAGGCGGGCATCCCGCTCGGCATCAAGTTCAAGCTCCTCAGTGACACCCCTCAGGATTCCGCGGCGCAGGTCGTCGGCGATGTCGTCATCGGCGACTACCGCGACTTCGACACGCTGCGTGAGTTCGCGCGGGGCTGCGACGTGATCACCTTCGATCACGAACACGTACCCACCGAGCATCTGCGTGCCCTGGAGGCGGACGGCATCCCCGTCCGCCCCGGCCCGGACGCGCTCGTGCACGCCCAGGACAAGGGCGTGATGCGCGCGAAACTCGACGAGATCGGCGTGCCGTGCCCACGGCACCGGATCGTGACCGACGTCGAGGACGTCGCCGCGTTCGCGGCGGAGGGCCTCGCCGAAGGGGCCGAGGGCGACGGTTTCCCGATCATCCTCAAGACGGTCCGCGGCGGCTACGACGGCAAGGGCGTCTGGTTCGTCCGGTCGATCGAGGAGGCGGCCGACCCCTTCCGGGCCGGCGTGCCCGTCCTCGCCGAGGAGAAGGTCGACTTCGTGCGGGAACTCGCGGCGAACGTCGTCCGCTCCCCGCACGGCCAGGCGGTCGCCTACCCCGTGGTCGAGTCCCAGCAGGTCAACGGCGTCTGTGACACGGTGATCGCCCCCGCGCCCGGCATACCGGACGAGCTGGCCCTCCAGGCCGAGGAGCTCGCGCTGCGCATCGCCAAGGAACTCGGTGTCGTCGGTCACCTGGCCGTCGAGCTCTTCGAGACCGTGACTGCCGACGGCGCCCGACGCATCCTCGTCAACGAACTGGCCATGCGCCCGCACAACTCGGGCCACTGGACCCAGGACGGCGCGATCACCTCCCAGTTCGCCAACCACGTCCGCGCGGTCCTGGACCTCCCCCTGGGCGACCCGCGCCCGCGCGCCAAGTGGACGGTCATGGTCAACGTCCTGGGCGGCGACTACCCGGACATGTACTCCGCGTACCTGCACTGCATGGCCCGCGACCCCCAGCTGAAGATCCACATGTACGGCAAGGACGTGAAGCCCGGCCGCAAGGTCGGCCACGTCAACACCTACGGCGAGGACCTGGACGACGTCCTCGAGCGCGCCCGCCACGCAGCCGGTTACCTGAGAGGCACGATCACCGAATGAGCCCCGTCGTAGGCATTGTCATGGGGTCGGACTCCGACTGGCCCGTCATGGAAGCGGCCGCGCAGGCGCTGGACGAGTTCGAGATCCCCTACGAGGTGGATGTCGTCTCCGCGCACCGCATGCCGCACGAGATGATCGCGTACGGCGAGCAGGCCGCGGGGCGCGGTCTCAAGGCGATCATCGCGGGCGCGGGCGGGGCGGCCCATCTGCCCGGCATGCTCGCGTCCGTCACCCCGCTGCCCGTCATCGGTGTGCCCGTCCCGCTGAAGTACCTCGACGGCATGGACTCGCTGCTGTCGATCGTGCAGATGCCGGCCGGTGTGCCGGTCGCGACCGTCTCCGTCGGCGGCGCGCGCAACGCGGGCCTGCTGGCCGCCCGGATGCTCGCCGCGCACGACGAGGAACTCCTCACCCGCATGCGGGAGTTCCAGCAGGAGCTGAACGACCAGGCCACCGAGAAGGGCAAGCGGCTGCGCGCCAAGGTCGAGGGCGCGGGCGGCGGCTTCGGCTTCGGCTCCGGGAAGTGACGCGCATGGCCACCTCCACGTCATCCGCCACGTCCACGTCGTCCGCCGACGAGGCCCGCGCCCTCCTCGCCGACTTCCCCGTCGTCGACGGCCACAACGACCTCCCCTGGGCGCTGCGCGAACAGGTCCGCTACGACCTCGGTGCCCGCGACATCGCCGCCGACCAGAGCGCCCACCTGCACACCGACCTGGCCCGGCTGCGCGCCGGCGGCGTCGGCGCGCAGTTCTGGTCGGTGTACGTGCGCTCGGACCTGCCGGGCGCGGTCACCGCGACGCTGGAACAGATCGACTGCGTACGGCGGTTGATCGACCGTCACCCCTCCGACCTGCGGGCCGCGCTGACCGCCGCCGACATGGAGGCGGCGCGCGCGCAGGGCCGTATCGCCTCCCTGATGGGCGCGGAGGGCGGCCACTCCATCGACAACTCCCTCGCCGTGCTGCGGGGGTTGTACGCGCTGGGTGTGCGCTACATGACCCTCACCCACAACCACAACATCGCGTGGGCGGACTCGGCGACGGACGTGCCCGCCGTCGGCGGTCTGTCGGCCTTCGGCCGTGAGGTCGTACGGGAGATGAACCGCGAGGGCATGCTGGTCGACCTCTCGCACGTCGCGGCGACGACCATGCGGGACGCGCTCGACACGAGCTCCGCGCCGGTGATCTTCTCCCACTCCTCCTCGCGCGCGGTGTGCGACCACCCGCGCAACATCCCGGACGACGTGCTGGAGCGGCTGCCCGCCAACGGGGGAGTGGCGATGGTGACGTTCGTACCGAAATTCGTCCTTCAGGCGGCGGTCGACTGGACGGCCGCGGCCGACGAGAACATGCGCGCGAACGGCTTCCACCACCTCGACACCACCCCCGAGGGCATGAAGGTCCACCGCGTCTTCGAGGAGTCCCACCCGCGCCCCGTCGCCACGGTGTCGACGGTGGCGGACCATCTCGACCACATGCGCGAGGTCGCCGGCGTCGACCACCTCGGCATCGGCGGCGACTACGACGGCACGGCGTTCACCCCGGACGGCCTCGACGACGTCTCCGGCTACCCGAACCTGATCGCCGAGCTGCTGGACCGCGGCTGGTCGAAGACCGACCTCGCCAAGCTGACCTGGCAGAACGCGGTACGGGTGCTGGGTGCCGCGGAAGACGTGGCGCGCGGTCTTCAGGCCACCCGCGGTCCGTCCGTCGCGACGATCGAGTCCCTCGACGGCAACGGGGCCTGAGCGTCCAGGGCGGGGTAGTCGGTGTAGCCGTCCGCCCCGCCCACGTACATCAGGTACTGGTCCCGGACCGGGTTGAGCGGGGCGCCCAGGCGCAGCCGTCGCACCAGGTCCGGGTTGGCCAGGAACGGGCGGCCGAGGGCGACCAGATCGGCGCCGGCCGCCAGCATGTCCCGGGCGGCCCGGGTGACGGCCTCGGTGGTGAGGCCGGTCAGGACCGGGTTGCCGATCAGGACGCCGGGCCAGTCGGCGCGGATCCGCCGGTACACCGTCGTGTCCGGGTCGGCGTGCACGAGGTGCAGATAGGCGAGGTCCAGCTCCTTCAGCCGGGCCAGGAGCGCGGGGTAGAGGGCTTCGGTGTCGTCCTCCCGCACGCCGTTGACGGTGCTGCCGGGGGAGATCCGCACTCCCACCCGGTCGGCGCCGATCGCGTCGGCCACCGCCTCGGTGACCTCCGCTGTGAACCGCACCCGTCGCCCGGCCGGGCCGCCGTACCCGTCCGTCCTGCGGTTGGTGTTTCCGGCGAGGAACTGGTGCAGCAGATGCCCGTTGGCCGAGTGCACCTCGACGCCCTCGAACCCCGCCGCGACGGCGCGGCGGGCGGCCGCGGCGAAGTCGGCGGCGGTGGCGCGGATGTCGTCGCGGGTCATCTCCCGGGGTACGACGGCGGGCCGGTGCCCCCGCGGAGTGAAGATCGTCTCCGGCAGCGGCACGGGGGAGGGCGCGACCGGGGTCAGGCCGGTGGTCGCCGGATGGCTGACCCGCCCACCGTGCTGGAGCTGCAGGAACATGTGCCCGCCCGCCGCCCGCACCGCCTCGGTGACCCGCCGCCACCCGGCCTCGTGCCGGTCGGTGTGGATCGCGGTGATGTTCGGGTACGTCTGGCCGACCGCGTTCGGCGTCGACGCCTCACCGATGAGCAGACCGGCCGTGGCGCGCTGGGCGTAGTGGGTGACCATGAGGGGGCCCGGGGTGCCGTCCGCCTCCGCGCGGTTGCGGGTGAGCGGGGCCATCACGAGGTGGTGGGGGAGCCCGAGCCGGCCGAGCCGGGCCGGGGCCAGGAAGTCCGTCGTCCGTGTCATGGCCGTACGCTAGAACCTGACACGGGTGTCAGATTCAAGTCCCGGACGGCGGAGGCGGAATGCGGATCGGTGAACTCGCCCGGCGCACGGGCGTGAGCGAGCGGTCGCTGCGCTACTACGAGACCCAGGGGCTGCTGGCGTCCGAGCGCACGCCCGGCGGACACCGCGACTACGCGGAGGCGGCCGTCGACCGGGTGGTACGGATCCAGGAGCTGTACGCGGCGGGGCTGCACAGCCCGAAGATCCGGCAGTTGCTGCCGTGCATGCGCGACCAGGACGGCGGGCCCTCCGCGACCGCCACCCCGCGGCTGGTCGCCGACCTCACCGCGGAACGCGACCGCATCGACCGTGTGATCGCCGACCTGGTGCGCTCCCGGGAGACGCTGGACGAGGTGATCGACGCGGCCGGGGACGCCTGACCGACGTACGTAGGCCCCCTTGGCATCGGCCTCGCCCGCTTCTCCTCCTCGTCCTCAGCAGGCGCAGAGACAGAAGGGGTGCCCCGCCGGGTCGGCGTACACCCGCCAGGTGCGTGAACGGTCCTCGGTGTCCAGGGGCTTCGCGCCCAGCCCCAGCACCTCCTTCTCGACCGCGTCCAGATCCTCCACCACCAGGTCCAGGTGGAACTGCTGCGAGCCGTCCGGCGCGGGCCACCGCGGCGGGACGAAGTCGGGCGCCTGCTGGAAGGCGAGCGCCTGACCGTCCGGCACCTTCAGGTCCACCCATGAGCTGTCCCCGGGGTCCTCCTCCACGCTGCCGCCGAGCACCTGCGCGTAGAACCCGGCGAGGGCGCGCGGGTCGGGACAGTCCAGGACGACGACACCCAGCTTGGCGAGAGCCATGACTTCCTCCGATGGGTTACCAACGACACCGACGAGTTACCTCTATGCCTCTTCAAGAGGTAACGGTTACTGCATGCTCCCGCATAGGAGGTAACGTCGCAACCATGAATGACCGTGCGCCCGCACCCGGCGGTCTGGCTCTGATCCAGTCGCTGGTGAACACCCTGGACATCGAGTCGGGCGCGGACTCGCTGGACACCGCCGAGGGCCGGGCGCCCTTCGGCCTCGCGGAGGGCGAGGCGGAGACGGCCCGCGAGCTGCGCGAGTCGTTGCGCGCGGCCTGCCTGGCGCACGCGGGCCACCCGGCGCACCGCGCGGTGCCCCCCCTCGGCGAGCTGCTGGCCCGGGCCCCGCTGCACGTGACGGTCGACGAGCACGACGGCGCGGCGCGGCTCGTCCCCGCGGCCGCCTCACTCGCGTCGCGCGTCGCGGCGGCCCTCGCGGAGGCGCTCGTCGAGGGCACCTGGCTGCGGCTGAAGGCCTGCGAGGCACCGACCTGCCACTGGGCGTACTACGACCGCTCCCCGGCCGGCCGCGGCCGCTGGTGCTCGATGTCGGTCTGCGGGGCGCGCGCGAAGATGCGCCGTTACCGCGCGAAGTAGCCCGTCCGTGGGCGCGAAGTGGGACAACCGGCCACACCGGTCGCCGGGAGGGTGGAGAATATGTGCCGACGGCGGTCCGGCCGACTGAGCCTCGGCCGGACCGCCGTCACCTGCGCAGCACTACCGGATCACCCGCGAAGCACCGACAGGACCTAGGCGGTCGGCCGACCCATCGCCCGGTACGTCCATCCGGCCCGGCGCCACACCTCGGGGTCGAGCGCGTTGCGGCCGTCCAGGAGCACCCGGGCCGAGGCGGCCTCGCCCAGCACCGCCGGGTCCAGCTCGCGGAACTCCCGCCACTCGGTCAGGTGCAGGACGACGTCGGCGCCACGCACGGCCTCGACCGCGGAGTCGGCGTACCCGAGCGTGGGGAAGAGCCGCTTGGCGTTCGCCATGCCCTTCGGGTCGTAGACGGTCACCTGGCCGCCCTGGAGGTGGATCTGCCCGGCGACGTTCAGCGCGGGCGAGTCCCGGACGTCGTCCGAGTCGGGCTTGAAGGTCGCGCCGAGCACGGCGACCCGCTTGCCGAGGAAGGATCCACCGCCCAGCGCCTCCCGGGCCATCTCCACCATCTGGCCGCGACGGCGCATGTTGATGGAGTCGATCTCGCGCAGGAAGGTCAGCGCCTGGTCCGCGCCGAGCTCACCGGCCCGGGCCATGAAGGCGCGGATGTCCTTCGGCAGACAGCCGCCGCCGAATCCGATCCCCGCCCGCAGGAACTTCCGTCCGATCCGCTCGTCGTGCCCGATGGCCTCGGCCAGCAGGGCGACATCGCCGCCGGCGGCCTCGCAGACCTCGGCCATGGCGTTGATGAAGGAGATCTTGGTCGCGAGGAAGGAGTTCGCGGAGGTCTTCACCAGCTCGGCGGTCGGGAAGTCGGTGACGACGAAGGGCGAGCCCTCGGAGACCGGCGTCGCGTACACCTCGCGCAGGATCTTCTCGGCCCGCTCGCTGCGCACGCCGGCCACAAGACGGTCGGGGTGCAGCGTGTCCTGGACGGCGAAGCCCTCGCGCAGGAACTCCGGGTTCCAGGCGAGCTCGGCGTCCTCACCGGCGGGGGAGAGCTCGGCGAGCGTGCGCGCCAGCCGCTCCGCGGAGCCCACCGGCACGGTGGACTTGCCGACGACGAGGGCGGGCCCCTTCAGGTGCGGGGCGAGCGCCTCGAAGGCGGCGTCGACGTACGACATGTCGCAGGCGTACTCCCCGTGCTTCTGCGGCGTGTTCACGCAGACGAAGTGGACGTCGCCGAACTCCCCGACCTCGGCCCAGTCCATGGTGAAGCGCAGTCGGCCGGTGGATCCCTCGATCCCCGCCACGTGCTTGCGCAGCAGCTCCTCGAGCCCCGGCTCGTACATCGGGACCTCACCCCGCTGCAGCATCTCGATCTTCTCGGGGACGACATCGAGACCCAGTACCTCGAACCCGAGCTCGGCCATGGCCGCGGCGTGGGTGGCGCCGAGATAGCCGGTGCCGATCACGGTGATCTTGAGGGCCATGGATGCTCCTGGGATGTATGGCTTCAGTGCGCTGCCCGAGCATAGTCGGGGCATGTTCGGGCCCCTCATCGGGCAGGTTCCCCCCTGTCGCCAAGCTCACGTATCCCTCCCGTGGGCGGACCCCTAAAATTTGGGTTACTTAACGGTAATTAGCGTGCTTGGAGCGTGAGAGACCTTGGCCGGATCGGCTGATTTCGACCTGTACCGCCCGTCCGAGGAGCACGACATGCTCCGTGACGCGATCCGCTCGCTGGCCGAGGCGAAGATCGCGCCGTACGCGGCCGTGGTGGACGAGGAAGCCCGTTTCCCGCAGGAGGCCCTGGACGCCCTGGTCTCCTCCGACCTGCACGCCGTGCACGTGCCGGAGTCGTACGGCGGCGCGGGCGCCGACGCGCTCGCCACAGTGATCGTGATCGAGGAGGTGGCGCGTGTCTGTGCCAGCTCCTCCCTGATTCCGGCCGTGAACAAGCTGGGCTCGCTCCCGGTGATCCTCTCCGGTTCCGAGGCCCTGAAGCGGAAGTACCTGACCCCTCTCGCCAAGGGCGACGGGATGTTCTCGTACTGCCTCTCGGAGCCGGACGCGGGCTCGGACGCGGCGGGCATGAAGACGAAGGCCGTCCGTGACGGCGACGACTACGTCCTCAACGGTGTGAAGCGCTGGATCACCAACGCGGGCGAGTCGGAGTACTACACGGTGATGGCGGTCACCGACCCCACCAAGCGCTCGAAGGGCATCTCGGCCTTCGTCGTCGAGAAGTCGGACGAGGGCGTCTCCTTCGGTGCCCCCGAGAAGAAGCTCGGCATCAAGGGCTCCCCGACGCGCGAGGTCTACCTCGACAACGTCCGCATCCCGGCCGACCGCATGATCGGCGAGGAGGGCACCGGCTTCGCCACGGCCATGAAGACCCTGGACCACACCCGCATCACGATCGCCGCGCAGGCGCTCGGCATCGCGCAGGGCGCCCTCGACTACGCCAAGGGCTATGTCCAGGAGCGCAAGCAGTTCGGCAAGCCGATCGCCGACTTCCAGGGCATCCAGTTCATGCTCGCCGACATGGCCATGAAGATCGAGGCCGCCCGCCAGCTGACGTACGCGGCGGCGGCCAAGTCGCAGCGCGGCGACAAGGACCTCACCTTCCAGGGCGCCGCGGCCAAGTGCTTCGCGTCGGACGTGGCGATGGAGGTCACCACGGACGCCGTCCAGCTCCTCGGCGGCTACGGCTACACGCGCGACTACCCGGTCGAGCGCATGATGCGCGATGCCAAGATCACGCAGATTTACGAAGGCACGAACCAGGTCCAGCGCATCGTGATGGCGCGCAACCTGCCGTAACCCACCCTCGGCGCCAGGGACTTGAGGGGCACCCGCCAGGGTGCCCCTCGTTCTTGTCCCGGCAGCACGATGCCGTTCTCGGCCTCACAGGCCGTTCAGCGCGCCCCGCAGATCCTCCGGCGTGCGGTAGTGGACGGTCCGCATGCCGAGCGCGGCCGCCGCTTCCACGTTCTCCAGGGTGTCGTCCACGAACAGGCAGCGCTCCGCCGGTACGCCCGCCCGCTCGACGGCGATGTCGTAGATGCGCCGGTCGGGCTTGGCGATGCCCACCCGCGCGCTGCTGACCACGTGGTCGGCGAGGTCCGTCAGCCCCAGGGACTCCAGGTCCTCCTCCAGCTGGACCGAGGTGTTGGTGACGAGGACCACGGGCATGCGGGCGCGGGCCCGGCGCAGCAGCGCCACCACCGTCTCGTCGGCGTGGAACGGCGAGCGTACGAGCGCCGTGCTCAGCTCCACCGCCGTCCCGTCGGGCACCAGCCCGGTCAGGCCCCGCAGGATCGACCCCGCCCACTCGTCCGGTGTGATCCGGCCCAGCACCAGCGGAAGCGCCGTCTCCGGTGCGAAGGCCACCTTCATGGTGGTGCCCTCGGCCAGCCCGGCGGCGCGCTCCAGCGCGTACAGATGGGCCGGTTCGTAGACGCGGATCACGTTGTCGACGTCACAGAGCACCGCGTCGAAGGGGCGTGCGCCGGAAGCGGAGGGGGCGGCGGGGGAGAGGGTCATGACGTCACCCTGACATCCGCCCGGGAGTCACTGTCGGCCAGGGCCACCGGCCGGGGTGACTTCCCGGCCCGGTCCTGGGCCCTGTCGTCACCTTCCCGCCTGATCCGCCGGACAGGACCTAGTAGTGCTTCGTTACGTTGAGTGATCTCGGCTGATCGTGGGCAGCTTCCCGGAGTGAGGTTGGGGGAAGTGGACCGGCTCC
>NZ_JBIVXA010000026.1:27036-155130 GCF_044768965.1 Streptomyces sp. NPDC090798 | reverse complement strand
TGCCCGCGGGCCCGTGGGGCCTGATCGCGCAGTCCCCGCGCCCCCCAAGCGGGGGGGGGGGCCCCCCCCCCCCCCCCCCCCCCCCGCCCCCCCCCCGGGGGCCGGGGGGGGGGGGGCGCCGCGCCCCCCCCCCCCCCCCCGGGGGGGGGGGCCCCCCCCCCCCCCCCCCCCCCCCCCCCCCCCCCCACGCCGAGGTCACACGGGTGGCGAGGTCAGGCGGGGTGCCGCAGATCCTCCGCCGCCCCCACATGATCGAACAACTCGCCGTCGTCGCGTTCGACCAGCAGATACGCCTGCGCCTCCCCGACGTGGAAGTACATCCCGTGCAGCTCGAGCGCACCCTCCCGCAGGGCCCGCGCCACGGACTCGTGCGCCCGCAGATGCTCCAACTGCTGCACCACGTTGGTCAGACACAACTGCTCCACCGCGTCGGCCGGCGCCCGCCCGGCGAGCCGGGCCCAGGGGCGGTTCTTGGCGGCCATCCGCTCCAGACTCGGCAGCCCGTGCCGCAGCCACCGCTTGAGTGGGGTCTGCGCCCCGCCCGGCTCCGCGTTCAACAGGGCCTGCATGGCCCCGCACCCGGAGTGCCCGCACACCGTGATGGATCGCACATGCAGCACGTCCACCGCGTACTCGATCGCCGCGGCCACCGAATCGTCCCCGCTCTCCTCTCCGGGCCTCGGCACGAGGTTGCCCACGTTGCGTACGACGAACAGGTCGCCCGGACCACTGGAGGTGATCATCGACGTGACAAGCCGCGAGTCGGCGCACGTCAGGAACAGCTGCGACGGCCGCTGCCCTTCCCGCGCCAACCGCGCCAGCTCACCCCGCACCAGGGGCGCGGTGTTGCGCTGGAACGCGCTGATCCCGCGCGCCAGTTGATGCCCGCTCTGCCCGCTGCGGCCATCGCGCCCGGCGGAACCGGCCGCACCGTCCGGCCCCTCCGACCCGTCTGCCGGGCCCGCCCCACCCGACCGGTCGTCGGCGGATGCGGGCTGCGGACCGGCGGAGGGTTCGCAGTGGTGGTTGCGCCATGGCGTCCAGGGGCGGCACCGGCAGTGGGAGGGGCCCGGGGGCTCGGCGATCCGGGTGCCGGTCCGACCGGTCAACTCGACCGTGCCGCCTCGTGCGACATGCGCGTTCTGCCAGTCCTGCAGGGACTCGTACGCCGCGTGGTCCATGAACGACCCGTCCAACTCCACGACCACGTGCGCCCCTTGAGGTACCAGGTGCAGGGCGCGGGTGAGCCGAGGCACCGCAAGGAACGTCAACTGACCTCGTACGCGTACGTAATGGACTCCTCCTCTCTCGTCATGAGTGATGCGTGTGCGGGTGAGGCGGTGCAGGGCGACGGCGACGGCCACGGAGACCCCCAGCACCACGCCCTCGAGAACACCGAGACACACGACGCCGAGCGTGGTGACGACGTACACCAGTACTTCGCGGTGGCGGGTGACCGTGCGGATGTGGTGCAGGGACACCATCTGGATGCCGACGGCCATCACCAGGGCGGCGAGCGATGCGAGGGGGATCAGCTCCAGGATGGGGACCATCAGCAGCGCGGCAACTACTACGAAAACGCCGTGCAGCATCGAGGAGTTCCGGCTCACGGCACCGGCTTGCACATTCGCCGAACTGCGGACGGCGACCCCGGCGACAGGCAGTCCGCCGAGCGCGCCGGAGACGACATTGGCCGCGCCCTGACCGAGCAACTCCCGGTTCAGGTCGGAGCGGCCCACCCGTGTTTGCTGCGCGGGCCGCCTCGCCACCAGCTTGTCCACGGCCACGGCGCCGAGCAGCGACTGCACACTGCACACCAGCGTGACGGTGAGGACGGCGGCGGCGATCCCTAGCACCGGCCCTTCCGGCAGCCCGGCCAGGGCGTGGCTGCTCCAGGACGGCAGGTCGACCTTGGGCAGGACCAACCCGGTGAGTGAGGCGGTCAGGGTGGCACCTGCGACGGCGACGAGCGCGGCCGGCACGGTGCGCAGGACGTGTCCGACCCGTCCGGGAATCCGTGGCCAGGCGAAGAGGAGCGTCAGTGTCAGCGCGCTCATCGAGACCGCCCCGGGGTGAACGTGCGCCAACTGGGCGGGTAGGGCGCGCAGGTTGTCGAGCACGGAGCTCTGCGGGGTGCCGCCCAGCACGATGTGCAGCTGGGCGATGGCGATGGTCACACCGATACCGGCGAGCATGCCGTGCACGATCGCGGGGCTGACGGCGAGCGCCGTGCGGGCCACGCGCAGGCATCCCAGGCCCAGCTGGGCGACCCCGGCGAGGACGGTGATGGCGCAGGTCGTACGCCATCCGTAGCGGTGGATGAGCTCGGCGGTGACGACCGTGAGCCCGGCGGCGGGCCCGCTCACCTGGAGCGGTGAGCCGCCGAGGCGCGCGGCGACGAGTCCGCCCACGGCGGCGGCGACGAGGCCCGACTGGAGCGGCGCGCCGGTGGCGAGGGCGATGCCGAGGGACAGGGGCAGGGCGATCAGGAAGACCGCGATCGAGGCCGACAGATCGGCGCCCGCGATACGGAATCGGCGGGGCGGGGTCGGCGGGGGGCTGTGGGGTTGGTGGATGCGCCTGGGCCGAGTCGAGTCGGCGGCGCGGGTGGGGACGCAGGCAGACATTTCCCGTCTCCTCCGGGGCAGCGCGGTCGCGGAACAGGTGGTCCCCGTCCAGGGAGGACGGGGGCAGATCGCGGCCGTGGGTCACGGCTTGCAGCGGCGGGACTTTCAACGCTCGGTAAATAGATCGTAATCCAGAGTAAAGCTCGTATGCGGCCTTTAGTGGCAAATGGGGCAGTAAATCACCCTCGTGGGTGAACCGGGCTTTTTATCGGCTTGTCGTATTTATTCGACCTCGGCCTCGTGCGACCTTGACGACGCTGTCGGCATTTCGCCGCACAACACCCTAGAACGCCCAAAGCGGCGTTGCTCTGACAGAAGGAAGAAGGTGGGCGGACATGGCCGCCACCCAGAGGATCGCCGCGGGCGTAGCAGTCGCCGCGGCCTGCGCCACGGCGCTCGCCGGTTGCGCCACCGGCACCACCGGTTCCAAGGAAGGCGCGCACGGCGCGAACGAGGCGGCTGGGGCCCCGGCGCCCCAGAGCGCGGTCCGCCTGATCGGCGACGGCTCCACCGCGTACACCGGAGCGCAGCCGCATCTGCCCAAGCCCGAGCGGCTGAAGCCCGGTCAGAAGCCCCCGCAGTTCGTGGTCTTCTCGTGGGACGGCGCCGGCGAGGACAGCCAGAAGCTCTTCTCACACTTCCGTAAGGTCGCCAAGGCCAACGGGGCGACGATGACCTACTTCCTGAGCGGCGTGTACATGCTGCCGGAGGACAAGCGCGAGCTGTACAAGCCGCCGGAGCACTCGCCGGGCAGCTCGGAGATCGGCTTCAACGACGAGAAGGGCATCAAGAACACCGTCGAGCAGCTACGCGGTGCGTGGCTCGAGGGCAACGAGATCGGCACGCACTTCAATGGCCACTTCTGCGGTGCGGAAGGCGGTGTCGGCGAGTGGTCGGTCGCGGAGTGGAAGAGCGAGATCGCCCAGGCGAAGGCGTTCGTGAAGTCCTGGAAGACCAACGCGGGCATGAAGAACGCGGCTCCGCTGCCCTTCGACTACGACAAGGAGCTCATCGGCGCCCGCACGCCCTGCCTGGAGGGCCAGAAGAACTTCATGAAGGCGGCCCGGCAGCTGGGCTTCCGCTATGACACCAGCGGCGTCAACAACCAGGTCTGGCCCAAGAAGAAGAACGGTCTGTGGGATCTGTCGATGCAGTTGGTCCCCTTCCCCGGGCACACCTACGAGCAGCTCACCATGGACTACAACTTCATGGTCAACCAGTCGGGCACACAGACCCAGGGCGACCCCGACAAGCACGAGTACTGGGGCAACCAGATGCGTGACGGCCTGCTCAAGGGCTTCGACCGCGCCTACGACGGCAACCGCGCGCCGCTGATCATCGGCAACCACTTCGAGTCCTGGAACGGCGGCACCTACATGCGTGCCATCGACCAGGTCGTGGAGAACGTCTGCAACAAGCCCGACGTCCGCTGCGTCTCCTTCCGGCAACTCGCCGACTGGCTCGACGCCCAGGACCCGACCACGCTGGACAGGCTGCGCGGTCTCACCGTCGGAGAGGCCCCGAAGCAGGGCTGGGCGTCCTTCCTGTCGGGCCGCCCCGCCCCGGCCCCGAAGGGCATCCCCGGGGCGCCGGCCCTCAAGCCGTAGCCACCAGTCCCTCTCCCAGTACGAAGCCGGGGTCGACCTGCGCCGCCAGGTCGGCCCCGGTCCTCTCGTTGCCCCAGCTGCCCGCGTTCTTCAGGTGGAAGTGCACCATCTGGCGCGTGTAGCGCTCCCAGTCCCGCAGTTCGTACGTGGCGTCGGCGGCGGTCTGCAAGGTGCGCAGGCAGCGGCGGTTGGCGTCCTCCAGGAGCTCGAACCGGGGTGGGCGGCCCTTCTCCATGGCGCGCACCCAGTCCGAGTGCCCGACTGTGACCAGGAGGTCGTCACCGACCTCGGCGCGGAGGAAGTCGATGTCGTCCTGGCCCTGCACCTTGTTGCCGACGACCTTCAGGATGACTCCGAAGTCGCGGGCGTACTCCTTGTACTGCCGATAGACGGAGACTCCCTTCCGGGTCGGCTCGGCGACGAGGAACGTGATGTCGAAGCGGGTGAACATGCCGGACGCGAAGGAGTCGGAGCCCGCCGTCATGTCGACGACGACGTACTCGCTCTGGCCGTCGACGAGATGGTTCAGGCAGAGCTCCACTGCACCGGTCTTGGAGTGGTAGCAGGCCACTCCCAAATCGGCCTCGCTGAACGGGCCGGTGACCATCAAACGGACGGCGCCGCCGTCGAGTTCCACCGGCCGCGCACAGGCGTCGTACACCGGATTGTTCTCGTGCACCCGCAGCAGTCGGGACCCTTCACCGGGCGGGGTCGTCTTGATCATCGTCTCGGCGGACGTGATCCGCGGATTCGAACCGCGCAGGTAGTCCTTGATCAGCTGTAGCCGCGGGCCCATGGCGGGCAGCCCGGCGGCCACCGCCTCGTCGAGGCCGAGGGCGGCCCCCAGGTGTTGGTTGATGTCGGCGTCCACCGCGACGACCGGCGATCCCGAGGCCGCGAGGTGGCGGATGAAGAGGGAGGACAGGGTCGTCTTGCCGCTGCCACCCTTCCCCACGAAAGCAATTTTCATGTTCACCAAGGGTAGTGGTGTGATTGCGTACAGTGCCCCGGTGACGTGAAGAAGACCACTCCTTCGTGGGGTGGGCCGCCGGGGTGCGTAGGGTCGTACTCATGAGTACGACAGGCGCGACCGCCGATCCGCTCGCGGCCCTGGGTTCGCTGCCCGGCGTGGCCGAATCCGTCGAGTCCGTCCGCAAGGCGGTGGACCGGGTCTACGGGCACCGGATCATGCGGCGCCGCAGCAACGAGATCACTTCCGAGGCCGCGCTGCGGGGCGCCCGTGGTTCCGCGGCGCTGTCCGGCGCCGACTGGGCCCTCGAAGAGGTGCGTCGCCGCACCGACTTCAGCGGTGACGACGAGGCCCAGACGGTCGGCGCGGCCCTGCGGCTGACCGCCGAGGCGGGCCAACTCCTGTCCATCTGGCGACAGTCGCCTCTCCGGGTGCTGGCCCGGCTGCACCTCGTCGCGGCCGCGGATCAGGGGGACACTGTCGGCAGGCCCCGCCAGGACGGCGAACCGGTCGACGAGCCGCTCGTCGAGCTGCCCCTGCCGGACGCGACCGAGGTGGCCGGCCGACTCGAAGGGCTCTCGCAGCTGATCATCGCGGGTGGTTCGGCCCCGGCCCTGGTGACGGCCGCCGTCGTGCACGGCGAACTGCTCGCCCTGCGCCCCTTCGGCACCCACAACGGCCTGGTCGCACGCGCGGCCGAGCGCATCGTCCTGGTCGGCAGCGGCCTCGACCCCAAATCCGTCTGCCCGGCGGAGGTCGGTCACGCGGAGCTGGGCCGCGCGGCCTATCTGGCGGCCCTGGAAGGCTATGTCTCCGGCACCCCGCAGGGCATGGCGGCCTGGATCGCCCACTGCGGCAGGGCGATCGAACTGGGAGCCAGGGAGTCGACAGCCGTCTGCGAGGCGCTTCAGCGCGGCGCGGCGTAAGTCTCCGGACAGGGTTGCGGCGGTACGAGTTTTCGTACCGCCGCTGGCATGCTCACCGGGTTACCAAGCGTCCTCGATATATGCCCATCAGGTCGGGAGCTCCTGCCCGTCACCTGGTGCGGCTGGCCCGTAATCGACGGGTCGACGTCGCGTGGGTGCTCGATGTCCATGCGCGGTCCGTGGGGCCACGGTTGCGTTTGAAGGTGATCCTTTCGGATGTCCTTGGTCTCGCGGGCCGTTAACCCCTTTCTACTCCTGGTCCAGAGGAAGCGGAACCCCTGACTGCACTTCTTTACTTTTAGGTTCAAATGGGATAAATCGGACGCACATGTCCCGCATGCGCACGCGTGACGCGCTCACACCACCGTCGCGCGCCGCTTGCTCGCGTACCAGACGAGTCCCGCCGTGGCCGCCGCCGCTCCTATCGCGGCCGCCGCGACGAGCGCCGGACGCGGCGGCACCGACAGTGCGGGCAGCCGCTGCTTGAGTCGGACCGGCCGGTGGAAGTCCAGAATCGGCCACGAGCGGGCAAGCGCCTCGCGTCGCAGCGCACGGTCCGGATTCACCGCATGGGGATGACCGACGGCCTCCAGCATCGGAACGTCGGTCGCGGAGTCGCTGTAGGCGTAGCAGCGCGCGAGGTCGTACCCCTCGGACGCGGCCAGCTCCTTGACCGCCTCGGCCTTCGTCGGCCCGTACGCGTAGTACTCCACCTCTCCGGTGAAGCAGCCGTCCTCGCCGACGACCATGCGTGTGGCCACCACCCGGTCCGCGCCGAGCAGCTCTCCGATCGGCTCGACCACCTCCGCCCCGGAGGTGGAGACGATCACGACGTCGCGCCCGGCGGTGTGGTGTTCCTCGATGAGGGAGGCGGCCTCGTCGTAAATGATCGGGTCGATCAGGTCGTGCAGCGTCTCAGCGACGATCTCCTTGACCTGCTGGACGTTCCAGCCGCGGCACAGCGCGGACAGGTACGCGCGCATCCGCTCCATCTGGTCGTGGTCCGCGCCGCCCGCCATGAACACGAACTGGGCATATGCGGTGCGCAACACGGCCCTTCGGTTGATCAGCCCGCCTTGGTAGAACGACTTGCTGAACGTGAGCGTGCTCGACTTCGCAATGACCGTCTTGTCCAGGTCAAAGAAGGCTGCCGTGCGAGGCAAGGAGTGGTTTTCCACGGGCCCGAGCATATGCGCCCACCATTCGGGCTAGTGTGGGGCGCGTGGGTTTGCCTGAGAGGGCTCTCGGGTACACCATGGAAGTCACGGATCGTTCGCGACCGTGCTAACCCGGTCCGACTCCTCCCCCCCCGAGTCGGCCGTGGGGACGACCCCCGCTCTCCCCCCCGGCGGGGGTCGTCGCATGTCCGGATGGGTTTTTCCCCTCTTTCGCGCGGCCCCGGGACCCCGTTGTCACCGCTGTGGCCGCCCCTTTCGCATGTCCATGATTCGTCACTCTGTGTATCCGTGAGGCTGCTCTCTGGAAGTCACATGCGGCTCACCGGTATGGGTGAAGGCGATATTCACAACCCCTGAGTTGTCCACAGTTATCGACCAAGATCCACACGATTTTCTGGATCGCTGCACCGTGATTCCAGCGCGTCCCGCTCGCGGCGAGTTCCTCGCGGCAAGTTCATGGCCGGTTCCGTTTGTCGGACGCGTTTGGCCGGTTCGTATCGGCCGTTCATATGGAGGCCGCTTGCCGGTTCTTCACACGGGCGGGAATCGCGGGTCCGCAGGGGACCTTGCGAGCTCCGCGCAAGGAGCAGCGAAGGGGGCTGGAGATCGTGGCGGGAGCCATCACACACGACTTGCCGCCCGCCGCCGACGGGCGGCAGGGCGGACCATTGATCGTCACGGAGGACGCCGAACTCCTCGACGACCTGCTGCGCCTGTGCGCCGCGGCGGGCGCGAGGCCGGAGGTCCACCACGGGGTGCCTGAGGGTCGCGGCAGCTGGGAGGCGGCACCGCTCGTCCTGGTCGGCGACGACGCGGCGCGGCGCGTGCGCGGAGCAGCGCGCCGACGCGGAGTCGTGCTGGTCGGCCGGGACCAGGACGACTCCGGCGTCTGGAAGCGGGCTGTCGAGATCGGAGCCGACCACGTCCTGATGCTTCCGGACGGCGAGCAGTGGCTCGTCGACCGCATCGCCGACGTGGCCGAGGGAGTCGGCCGCCCCGCGCTCACCGTCGGCGTGATCGGAGGCCGCGGCGGGGCCGGAGCCTCCACGCTGGCCTGCGCGCTCGCCGTCACCTCTGCGCGCGAGGGACGTCGCACCCTGCTCGTGGACGCGGATCCCCTGGGTGGCGGACTCGACGTACTCCTGGGCGGAGAAGCAGCCGAAGGCCTGCGCTGGCCGGCGTTCGCCGCTTCCCGCGGCAGGGTCGGCGGCGGCGCCCTGGAGGAGTCCCTTCCCGAACTGCACGCGTTGCGCGTCCTCAGCTGGGACCGCGGTGACTCCGTCATCATCCCGGCGCAGGCCGTCCGCGCGGTCCTGGCCGCCGCCAGACGGCGCGGCGGCACCGTCGTCGTCGACCTGCCCCGCCGCGTCGACGAAGGCGTCGCGGAAGCCCTCGCCCAGCTCGATCTCGGGCTGCTGGTAGTCCCCGCCGATCTGCGCGCCGTCGCGGCGGCCAAACGGGTGGCGTCCGTGGTCGGCATGGTCCTGCGCGATCTGCGCGTCGCGGTTCGCGGCCCCTACGCGCCGGGCCTCGACGACCGGGAAGTGGCCCGCCTGCTCGGCCTGCCGCTGGTCGGCGAAGTGCCCGCGGAAGCCACGCCGCTGGACACCGGCGTGCCACCCGGGGGAGCGGCGCGGGGGCCGCTCGCCCGGTTCTGCACGGCCTTCTGGGAGCGGGTTCCGGTGGAAGGCGGGGGCGTATGAGCTGGGAGGCGGGCACGGGCGCGGGGACCGGCACGGGACTGCTGGACGGCGTACGGCAGTGGCTCGCCGAGAGCGGGTCGGAGCCGACTCCCGCGCGCGTGGCGCAGGCCCTGCGTGAGCAGGGGCGAGTGCTCGGAGACGCCGAAGTCCTCGGCGCCGCCGAGCGGTTGCGCTCCGAGCTGGTCGGCAGTGGGCCGCTGGAGCCGCTGCTCGCCGACCCGTCGGTGACCGACGTCCTGGTGTCCGCGCCGGACCGGGTGTGGGTGGACCGGGGCGGTGGCCTGGAACTGACGAGCGTCTCCTTTGTGGACGCGGCGGCCGTACGACGCCTCGCGCAGCGCCTCGCGGCCGTGGCCGGGCGAAGGCTCGACGACGCCCGTCCCTGGGTCGACGCCCGGCTTCCGGACGGCACCCGCCTGCACGCGGTGCTGCCCCCGGTGGCCGTCGGTTCCACCTGCCTGTCGCTGCGGGTCGTACGGCCGCGCGCGTTCACCCTCGACGAGTTGGTGGCGGCGGGGACAGTCCCGCCCGGCGGGGACCGGGTGCTCAGAGCCCTGCTGGACGCCCGGCAGTCGTTCCTGATCAGCGGCGGCACCGGAAGCGGCAAGACGACCCTGCTGAGCGCGCTGCTGGGGTTGGTCGGTCCCGGGGAGCGGATCGTGCTGGCCGAGGACTCGGCGGAGCTGCGGCCCGACCACCCCCATGTGGTGCGCCTGGAGGGGCGGCCCGCCAACCAGGAGGGCGTCGGACTCGTGGCGCTGCAGGACCTGGTCCGTCAGGCCCTGCGCATGCGACCGGACCGGCTGGTCGTCGGCGAGGTGCGCGGACCGGAGGTCGTGTCGCTCCTGGCGGCGCTCAACACCGGGCACGAGGGCGGCTGCGGCACGGTGCACGCGAACGCGGCGGCGCAGGTACCGGCCCGTCTGGAGGCCCTGGGCACGGCGGCAGGGCTCGACAGGGCCGCGCTGCACAGTCAGTTGGCGGCGGCACTGTCCGTGGTCCTGCATCTCGTACGCGACCGGGCCGGGCGGCGGCGGATCGCCGAGGTGCATGTCCTGGAGCGCGACGCGACCGGGTTGGTGGTGACGGTGCCCGCGCTGCGGTGGGGTGCCGAGGCGTTCGCGTACGAGCGGGGGTGGGAGCGGCTGCGGGGGCTGCTCCGGGACGGGACCGAGGGGAGTGGGCTGTGATGACGGGGGTCGGTGACATCTCGGTGGGAGCGGCCATGGCGTGTGCCGGGGCGGCGGCCTGGTTGATGGGCGGATGGGACGCGGGGGCGCGCAGGGCGCGGCTGCTGTGCGCGGGCGGCGGGGTGGTGGCCACCGGACCGCCGGCGTGGGAGCGGGCACGGGCCGAGTGGCGGCGACTGCGTGGGCGGCTGCGTCCCGAAGGGTGGTCGCTGGTCGCCGGGTTGGTGATCGCGGTACTGGGCGCGTCCGTGGTGCCGCTGTTCCTCGGGGCGGCCGGGATGCCGCTGCTCCGTCGAGTACGGCGGGCAGGGGAGGCGCGGCGCGCGGGGGAGCGTCGGGGTGCGGCGGTGATCGCCCTGTGCGGGGCGCTGGCCGGCGAGGTGCGGGCCGGGCATCAGCCGGGCGAGGCGTTGCGGAGAGCCGCGCGCGACTCGGGCGGGCTCGGCGAGGCGCAGGCGGTGGTGCTGGCGGCGGCGCGGTTCGGCGGTGATGTGCCGGGCGCGCTCACCGACGCGGCACGGCAGCCGGGGGCCGACGGGCTGGTGGGGCTCGCCGCGTGTTGGCGGGTGGCGGTGGACCGGGGCGCGGGCCTGGCGGCGGGACTCGACCGCCTGGAAGGGGCCCTGTGCGCGGAGCGGGACCAACGGGCCGATCTGCGCGCCCAATTGGCGGGATCGCGGTCCACGGCGGTGATGCTCGCGGGACTGCCCGTTCTGGGCCTTCTGCTCGGCACCGCGCTGGGCGCCGATCCGCTGCACGTGCTGCTGCACAGCGGGCCGGGCCTGGGCTGTCTGCTGGTCGGAGGGGTGCTGGAGGGCGTGGGGCTGTGGTGGGCGCTGCGCATCGTGAGAGGAGCGGAGGCGGCATGAGCACGGAAGTTGTCCACAGGCTGGGGGCGCTCGTGTGCGGGGTGCTGGCGCTGGGCTGGCTGCCGCGAGCGCTCGGTGCGGCGCGGCGTGAGCGACGGGCGCGCAGAAGGCTGACCGACCTGCTGGCCCTGGAGAGGGCACCCGGCAAGCGGCACTTCGCGGTCGGGGACGTAGTGCGGCGGTGGCTGCCGGTGGCGGCCGCGGTGTGCGCCGGCTGGGTGCTCGTCGGCGGTCTTGCCGGGGTTGTGGTGGGGCTGCTGGCCGGGTTCGGGGCCTGGCGGTGGCGGCAGCGACGTAGACCGGGGCCGGTGGAGGAGTACGACGCGGCATTGGCTGCCCGGCAACTCCCCCTGGCGGCTGACCTGGTCGCGGCCTGTATCGCGGCGGGGGCGGACCCCGTGGCCGCGGCGCAGGCGGTGGGCGAGGCCCTGGGCGGCCCGGTGGGGGAGCGGCTCGCGCGGGGCGCGGCGGAGGTACGGCTCGGGGGTGAACCGGTCGAGGCATGGCGGAGGGTGGCGTCGCTCCCGGGCGCGGGGGCGCTGGCGCGGCTGCTGGAACGGGCGGGCGAGTCGGGCGTACCGGCGGCCGTGCCGGTCGGGCGGCTCGCCATGGAGGCCCGCGCCGAGCGGGGCCGCACCGCGACGGCGCGGGCGCGTCGGGCGGCCGTCATGGTCACCGCGCCCGTGGGGCTGTGCTTTCTTCCCGCGTTCCTCGCGATGGGCGTCCTGCCCGTGGTGATCGGGCTGGCGGACGGGCTGTTGGGAGGGGGTGGCGGATGACGGGCGACGGCGTGGGTTGAACAACGGACGATCAGCTGGACGACGAACGAACAACAGGTTCGAACCTTACGGGGGTTGAGATGTGCAAGACGGTGAGCGTACGGATGCGGGCGTGGCTGCTGGGTCTGGCGGCGCGTAGGGACGCGGGAATGGTCACCTCCGAGTACGCGGTGGGTGTCCTCGCGGCGGTGGCCTTCGCGGCGGTGCTCTACAAGGTGGTGACGAGCGGCCAGGTCGGCGCGGAGTTGCAGGACATCGTGGGGCGGGCACTCAATGCGCCGATGTGAACGCGGGACGGCGGGTCGGTACCGGTACCGGTACCGGGATCGGAGACGGGACCGGGGATTCGTGACCGCCGAGGCCGCCGTGGTGCTGCCCTCGCTGGTGCTCGTCGGAATGGCGCTGGTCTGGGCCCTGCTCGCCGCATCGGCGCAGATCCAGTGCGTGGACGCGGCCAGGGCGGGCGCCCGCGCGGCGGCCCGTCAGGACTCACCGGACACGGTGGTGGCGACGACCCGCCGGGCGGCACCGCGCGGCGCCAGGGTCACGGTGACCAGGGAGGGCGACCTCGTCCGGGTCACGGTCAGGGCGAGCGCGCCGGGACCGGACGGACTGTCGCTGGAGCTGAGCGACGAGGCCGTGGCGTTGGCGGAGGAGACGGTGGGGGTGGTGAGGGGATGAGGGTCCGAAGCCGCGGTCACGGCGCGCGGACGGCCGCTCGGAAGAGACGGCACACCTACCGGACCCGTTGCTCGGACAGAGGATCGGCCACCGTCTGGACCGTCGGGGCGATCGCCGTGTTGTGCGTCGTGTTCGGGGCCGTCCTGGCCATGGGGCAGGCGGTCGTGGTCCGGCACCGCGCGGCGGGGGCGGCCGACCTGGCCGCGCTCGCCGCGGCGGACCACTGGGCGGACGGTGGCACGGCGGCCTGCGCCTGGGCGGACCGGGTGGCGCGGGCCCAGCGTGCCCGGCTGGTGCGGTGCGCCGTGGAGGGCGAGATCTCGGACGTCACCGCCGCGTCGGGCGCCGGACCCTTCGACGTGGAGGTCAGGTCCAGAGCCGGTCCCGCGAGACCACAGGAGCCGGGGTCTAGCCCTCCGGCGCCCCCCGCAGCAGCTCCGTGAGCAGCCGCACAGCGCCTCGTTTGTGCAGCGGCTCGTTCCCGTTGCCGCACTTGGGGGACTGGATGCAGGAGGGGCAGCCGGCCTCGCACTCGCAGGACGCGATGGCCTGGCGGGTGGCGGTGAGCCAGGCGCGGGCGGTGTGGAAGGCGCGTTCCGCGAAGCCCGCGCCGCCCGGGTGGCCGTCGTAGACGAAGACCGTCGGCAGGAGCGTGTCCGGGTGCAGCGGGATGGACACGCCGCCGATGTCCCAGCGGTCGCAGGTGGCGAACAGCGGGAGCATGCCGATCGACGCGTGCTCGGCGGCGTGCAGGGCGCCGCCGAGGATCTCCGGGCTGATCCGGGCCGCGTCCAGTTGGTCCTCGGTGACCGTCCACCACACGGCGCGCGTGCGGAGTGTACGAGGAGGGAGGTCGAGTTTCGACTCGCCCAGCACTTCACCGGTGATGACACGACGACGCAGGAAGGAGACGACCTGGTTGGTGACTTCGACGGAGCCGTAGCACAACCGGCCCTCGCCCCAGGGGACTTCGGTGTCCGTCTCCAGGACGGAGATGGACGTCGTGTCCCGGGCGACCGTCGAATACGGCGGGTTGGACTCCTCGACCAGGGCGACGGAGTCCTCCAGGTCCAGGTGCTTCACCAGGTACGTACGGCCCTGGTGGAGGTGGACCGCGCCCTCGTGGACCGTGGTGTGCGCGGAGCCCGCGTCGACCGTGCCGAGCAGCCGCCCGGTCCCGGCCTCGACGATCTGTACCGGACTGCCGCCCTCGCCGCGGATGTCGGTCAGGTCGGCGGCCCGCTCCCGACGGGTCCAGTGCCACGCCGACGTCCGTCGGCGCAGCAGCTTCGCGGCCTCCAGCTGCGGCAGCAGATCCGCGGCGGCCGGGCCGAAGAGCTCCAGATCCTCTTCGGTGAGGGGGATCTCGGAGGCGGCGGCGCACAGGTGCGGGGCGAGGACGTACGGGTTGTCGGGGTCGAGGACGGTGGATTCCACCGGCTGGTCGAACAGGGCCTCGGGGTGGTGCACGAGGAACGTGTCCAGCGGGTCGTCGCGGGCGACGAGGATGGCGAGTGCGCCCTGCCCCGAGCGGCCGGCGCGGCCCGCCTGCTGCCACAGGGAGGCCCGGGTTCCCGGGTAGCCCGCGATGACGACGGCGTCCAGGCCGGAGACGTCGACGCCGAGTTCGAGGGCGGTGGTGGCGGCGAGGCCGAGGAGTTCGCCGGAGTGCAGGGCGCGCTCCAGGGCGCGGCGTTCCTCGGGGAGATAGCCGCCGCGGTAGGCGGCCACACGCCGGGCCAGTGAGCGGTCGATCTCGGCGAGGCGCTCCTGGGCGATCACCGCGATCAGCTCGGCGCCGCGGCGGGACCGTACGAAGGCGACGGAGCGCACGCCCTGGAGGGTCAGGTCGGTGAGGAGGTCGGCCGTCTCGGCGGTGGCGGTACGCCGAACGGGTGCTCCCTTCTCGCCGTGCAGCTCGGTGAGCGGGGGCTCCCAGAGGGCGAACACGAGTTCGCCGCGGGGGGAGGCGTCGTCGGCGATCTCGACGACCGGGAGGCCGGTCAGCCGACGGGCGGCGACCGAGGGCTCCGCGGCGGTCGCGGAGGCCAGCAGGAAGACGGGGGAGGAGCCGTAGCGGGCGCACAGACGGCGCAGCCTGCGCAGTACCTGGGCCACGTGGGAGCCGAAGACACCGCGGTAGGTGTGGACCTCGTCGATGACGACGTACTTCAGGGCGCGGAGGAAGGAGGACCAGCGGGGGTGGGCGGGCAATATCCCGCGGTGCAGCATGTCGGGGTTGGTCAGGACGTAGTTGGCGTACTGCCGTACCCACTCGCGTTCCTCGAACGGAGTATCGCCGTCGTACACGGCTGGGCGAACCGCATTGCCCAAAGGTTGTGAAAGTTCCTTCACCGAACGGCGCTGATCGGCTGCGAGGGCCTTTGTGGGGGCCAGATAGAGCGCGGTGGCCCCCCGGCCGTTCGGAGCCTCGGAGCCGTCCAGAAGGGCCGTCAGGACCGGCGTGAGGTACGCCAGGGACTTTCCCGAGGCGGTGCCGGTGGCGACGATCACGGAGTCGCCGTCCAGGGCGTGCTCGGCGGCCAGTGCCTGGTGGGCCCAGGGGTGCTCGATGCCCGCGGCCTGCACCGCGGCGATGACCTCCGGACGGATCCGGTCGGGCCACACGGCATGGCGACCCGCCCGCGGGGGCAAGTGCTCCGTATGAGTGATGCGCGAAGCCCGACTTGGCCCCGAGGCGAGCCGGTCCAGGACCGTGCCCGGATCGGGGCGGGAAGCGGTGTCCGTCGAGGGTCGATCGGATCGGTGATTCTTGGCCATCGGCACCGAGTGTGTCACTGGCGTGACGGACAATGGGCCCAAGGCGTCGTGCACGCCTGCCGGTAAGTGATTGAATGCCATCGCGGCTGGCGAACCGTCCCGGGGGCTCTGCCGAGGTGTCCCTTGGGATGACCGCTCGATAGCAAGGTGCTGGAGGATCCGTGGACCTGTCCCTGTCGACCCGTACCGTCGGCGATCGTACGGTCGTCGAGGTCGGTGGCGAAATCGATGTATATACCGCGCCCAAGCTGCGCGAGCAGCTGGTCGAGCTGGTGAACGACGGCAATTTTCATCTTGTCGTCGACATGGAGGGCGTGGACTTCCTCGACTCCACCGGGCTCGGCGTGCTGGTGGGCGGCCTGAAGCGTGTGCGTGCCCATGAGGGCTCGCTGCGACTGGTCTGCAACCAGGAGCGCATTCTGAAGATCTTCCGCATCACCGGTCTCACCAAGGTGTTCCCCATCCACACCTCGGTCGAGGAAGCGGTAGCGGCCACCGACTGACCCCGTCCCCGGGCCTCACGAGTGATGTGGTGTCCGAGACGGTAGAAGCAATGGACGGGGGACCGGGCCTCGGCGGCCCGGCCCCCTGACAGCACGCCCGTAGTTGAGGGGGATGCATGGCCACCGTTGAACTCCGCTTCAGCGCGCTGCCCGAGCACGTCAGGACCGCCCGACTGGTGGCGGCAGCGGTGGCGCGCAGGGCCGGAGTGGACGAGGCCGTCCTCGACGAGGTCAGACTCGCCGTCGGCGAGGCCTGTACTCGTGCCGTCGGACTGCACCAGAGCAGCGGCATCTCGGCGCCGGTGCGGGTGACGCTGACCGAGGAGGAGAAACAGTTCTCCATCGAGGTCGGTGACGAGGCGCCGCGTTCGGCGCCCGGTGAGACGGCACCCGGTGCCTCGGGTGATCCGGACATGGATGCCGAGGAGGACGAGATGGGCCTTGCGGTCATCAGTGGCCTCGTCGACGATGTCGAAGTCACCGCCGGTGAGCACGGTGGACTGATCAAGATGAGCTGGCCGACCACGCCGCCGGCCGCGCTCGTTCCCTGATCGCACCCCCGCAACACACTCGAAGGGCCCTGCTGAGCAGGGCCCTTTTTGTATGCCCGGTACCGGCCGACCCGCCCTCCGCCTTTTCGTGAATTCATTCACGATCAATCACGCGATTATTGGATCAAGCGTCAACGCTTTTAGGGCATTACTTCTTTTGGGTTCCATGGATGGCCGTCGATCATTTGCTGATGGGCATGTGAAGGCGAATTCCGCTTACCGGGCACTGTTTTGATCAGGTTCCGGTACCTACAATCCGTCCACATCTTGAGCTCAGCACAGGCGTCAAGGAGGACGAATGGCGGGGCTTTCTACCCCTCATCAGTTTGACCATCCCACAACCTTCGCATCCGCAGTACTGACCAATGACAATCGCTTGATCGTGATGGTCATCGGTGCCGTGGCCCTGGCGGCCCTGGCGGTCGCCGGGGTGCTGGTACGGCAAGTGCTCGCGGCCGGCGAGGGCACCGACAGCATGAAGAAGATCGCGACGGCCATCCAGGAAGGCGCGAACGCCTACCTGGGACGGCAGATGCGCACCCTCGGTGTATTCGCCGTCGTGGTGTTCTTCCTGCTCATGCTGCTGCCCGCGGACGACTGGAATCAGCGCGCCGGACGATCGATCTTCTTCCTGATCGGCGCGGCGTTCTCGGCGACCACCGGTTATATCGGTATGTGGCTCGCCGTACGCAGCAACGTCCGCGTGGCCGCCGCGGCAAGGGAAGCGACTCCGGCCAAGGGCGAACCCGAAAAGGATCTCACCGCCGTCTCGCACAAAGCCATGAAGATCGCTTTCCGTACCGGCGGCGTCGTCGGCATGTTCACGGTGGGGCTCGGTCTGCTGGGCGCCTCCTGTGTGGTGCTGGTGTACGCGGCCGACGCGCCGAAGGTCCTGGAGGGCTTCGGTCTCGGCGCGGCGCTGATCGCCATGTTCATGCGTGTCGGCGGCGGCATCTTCACCAAGGCCGCCGACGTCGGCGCCGACCTGGTCGGCAAGGTCGAGCAGGGCATTCCGGAGGACGATCCGCGCAATGCCGCGACCATCGCCGACAACGTGGGCGACAACGTCGGCGACTGCGCCGGCATGGCAGCGGACCTCTTCGAGTCGTACGCCGTCACGCTCGTCGCCGCGCTGATCCTCGGCAAGGCGGCGTTCGGCGACGCCGGGCTCGCCTTCCCGCTGATCGTGCCCGCGATCGGCGTCCTCACCGCGATGGTCGGCATCTTCGCGGTGGCACCCCGGCGCTCCGACCGCAGCGGCATGTCCGCGATCAACCGCGGCTTCTTCATCTCCGCGGTGATCTCGCTGATGCTGGTGGCGGCGGCCGTCTTCATCTACCTGCCGGGGAAGTACGCCGACCTCGACGGCGTCACGGACGCGGCGATCAGGGCCAAGGACGGCGATCCGCGGATCCTCGCGGTCGTCGCGGTGGCCATCGGCATCGTGCTCGCCGCCCTCATCCAGCAGTTGACCGGCTACTTCACCGAGACCACCCGTCGTCCCGTACGGGACATCGGCAAGAGCTCGCTCACCGGCGCGGCCACCGTCGTCCTCGCCGGTATCTCCATCGGTCTGGAATCGGCCGTCTACACCGCCCTGCTGATCGGCCTCGGCGTCTACGGGGCCTTCCTGCTCGGCGGTACGTCGATCATCCTCGCGCTGTTCGCGGTGGCGCTCGCCGGAACCGGTTTGCTCACCACGGTCGGCGTCATCGTCGCCATGGACACCTTCGGTCCGGTCTCCGACAACGCGCAGGGCATCGCCGAGATGTCCGGCGACGTCACGGGCGCGGGTGCCCAGGTGCTCACCGACCTGGACGCGGTGGGCAACACCACCAAGGCCATCACCAAGGGCATCGCCATCGCCACGGCCGTCCTCGCGGCCTCGGCGCTCTTCGGCTCGTACCGGGACGCGATCCTCACGGCCGCGAACGACGTGGGCGAGAAGGTCTCGGGGCCCGGCGCGCCGCTGAACCTGATGATGGACATCTCGCAGCCCAACAACCTGGTGGGCCTGATCGCCGGCGCGGCGGTCGTCTTCCTGTTCTCGGGCCTCGCGATCAACGCGGTGTCCCGGTCCGCGGGGGCCGTGGTCTACGAGGTGCGGCGGCAGTTCCGAGAGCACCCCGGGATCATGGACTACACGGAGAAGCCGGAGTACGGGCGCGTCGTCGACATCTGCACCAAGGACGCCCTGCGGGAGCTGGCCACTCCGGGTCTGCTCGCCGTCCTGGCGCCCATCGCCATCGGCTTCACGCTCGGCGTCGGCGCGCTCGGTTCGTATCTGGCGGGCGCGATCGGCACCGGCACGCTGATGGCGGTCTTCCTCGCCAACTCCGGCGGTGCGTGGGACAACGCGAAGAAACTCGTCGAGGACGGCCACCACGGCGGCAAGGGCAGCGAGGCCCATGCCGCCACGGTGATCGGCGACACCGTCGGCGACCCCTTCAAGGACACCGCGGGCCCCGCGATCAACCCGCTCCTCAAGGTGATGAACCTGGTGGCGCTGCTGATCGCACCCGCGGTCGTGAAGTTCTCGTACGGCGACGACAAGAACCTCGGCATGCGCATCCTGATCGCGGTGCTCTCGATCCTCGTGATCGTGGGCGCGGTGTACATCTCCAAGCGGCGCGGGATCGCCGTGGGTGACGAAGGCAACGCGGAACGAGTGTCCAAGTCTCACGACGCCGCGGTGGTTTCGTAGCGTTCGGGTCTTTGGGCAGGTCCCCACGGGCGGGCGGCACGCAGCGACGTGTCGCCCGCCCGTCGTTTGTGTGTGTTCACACCCGAGTCGTGAGCCTTCTCTCTCATGGAGCAAATGGCTGCAATAGCGACTAAATCGGAAATTCGCCATGGGGGTGGCACCCATGTGGCGTGTAAGTTCCGGGGCCGAGAGCCACGGAAGGGACCAATCCGGTGAACAAGAAGCTCGCGGCCGCACTGTCCGGCGGTGCGGTACTGGTGCTGGCGCTGTCGGCATGCAGCAGCGGTAGTAGCAAGGACGACAAACTGGACCCCTGGGCCAAGCAGGTCTGCGACGCGGTGCAGCCCCAGGTCCAGAAGATCGCGGCCGCCAACACCGCGATCCAGAAGGAGACCACGGACCAGAGCGCACCGGCGGACGTGCAGAAGGCCGACTCCAAGGGCTTCCAGGACATCTCCGACGCCTACAAGGCGATGGCGGCCGCCATCGAGAAGGCCGGCCCGCCGGACGTGGACAGCGGCAAGACCAAGCAGGAGAACGCGGTCAAGGAGCTCAACGCCCTCTCCGCCTCCTACGCCGATCTGGGGAAGCAGTCCGACGCGCTGAACACGAAGGACCAGGCGAAGTTCGCGGACGGTCTCGACGGTGTCGCCAAGCAGTTGGAGAAGCTCAGCAAGACCGGGACCGACGCCCTGAAGGAGCTTGAAGCGGGCGACGTCGGCAAGGCGATGGCCAAGCAGGCGAGCTGCAAGTCCGCCTCCGCGTCCGCCTCGCCGGCGACCACCCAGGGCTGACCCCCCGGGGAACGACCGCAGAGCGACCGCAGGGCGGGGTCCGTCCCGTCACCGGGTAAGGCGCCCGGTACGCGCGCGTACCGGGCCCGTGGCGCATGCCTGCGGCTCCCAGTGGGCCCTACGGCTCCCAGCGCATGCCCTACGGCTCCCGGCGCATGCCCTATGGCTCCCAGCGCATGCCCACGACTCCCGCGACGACGCATGGCCCCCGGCTCCCGGTGCAAGCCCTCACGACTCCTCGTGCGGGCTTGTCCACATTGGCACGCACTCTGTCCACAGGTGTACGTCCCTTTCGGCGGGAACGGACACAATGGGGGACGTGAGTCACACCAGCCTGTCACCGTTGCCCTCCTCCGACCGCGTCGACGTCGCCGCTCGGCTGCGCGACGCCCTGCTCGGCGCCTCCTTCACCGCCGACGGCCTGCTCGACCTGCTCGGCGCCCCCGCGTACGCGGCGCTGGCGCGCAGCGAGACCGTGCCCGCGCTCCGGGCGACCCGCGGGGACACACCGCTGGAGACGCTCGTACGGCTGTTCCTGCTCCAGCAGCCCGTGCCGCACGCACGCGTGGCGGACGTGCTGCCGGTGGAGGACGGCCTGGAGAGCGGCTGGCTGACCCGGGTGGGCGCGGACGAGATCGCCGCGACCGTGGACATCCGGCCGTACGGCGGGCCCGGCGGCGAGGACTGGTTCATCGTGTCCGACCTGGGGTGCGCAGTCGGCGGCGCGGGCGGCATCGGCAGCCGCGAAGAGGGCGTCGTCCTGGGTGTGGGCGGCGCGTCCACGACCCTGGCCGGCATCACCGTCCGTACGCCCGTCTCCTCCGCGCTCGACCTCGGCACCGGCTCCGGGATCCAGGCCCTGCACGCCGCGCAGCACGCCACGCGCGTGACCGCGATCGACCTCAACCCGCGCGCCCTGCACATCACCGCGCTCACCCTCGCGCTCTCCGGTGCCCCGGCGGCCGATCTGCGCGAGGGCTCCCTCTTCGAACCGGTCGCGGACGACGAGACGTACGACCTGATCGTCTCGAACCCGCCCTTCGTGATCTCGCCCGGCGCCCGGCTCACCTACCGCGACGGCGGGATGGGCGGGGACGATCTGTGCCGCACGCTCGTTCAGCAGGCAGGGGACCGGCTCAACGACGGCGGGTACGCGCAGTTCCTGGCCAACTGGCAGCACGTGGAGGGCGAGGAGTGGCAGGACCGGCTGCGCTCCTGGGTGCCGCGCGGCTGTGACGCCTGGATCGTGCAGCGCGAGGTGCAGGACGTCACGCAGTACGCGGAGTTGTGGCTGCGCGACGCGGGCGACCACCGCGACGACCCCGCCGAGTACCAGGCCCGTTACGACGCCTGGCTGGACGAGTTCGAGGCCCGCAAGGTCAAGGCCGTCGGCTTCGGATGGATCACGCTGCGCAGGACGGCGGCCGCCGAGCCCTCGATCACGGTCGAGGAGTGGCCGCACTCCATCGAGCAGCCGCTCGGCGAGACCGTGCGCGCGCACTTCGACCGCGTCGACTACCTGCGGGCGAGCGACGACGCGGCCCTGCTCGCCGGGCACTTCAGGCTCGTGGCCGAGGTCGTCCAGGAGCAGGTCGGGCTGCCCGGCGCCGAGGACCCGGAGCACGTGGTGCTGCGCCAGCACCGCGGGATGCGCCGGGCCACGAAGGTGGACACGGTCGGGGCGGGCTTCGCGGGCGTGTGCGACGGCACGCTGAGCGCCGGGCGGATCCTGGACGCCATCGCCCAATTGGTCGGCGAGGACCCGGTGTTGCTGCGTGACCGGACGCCCGCGCAGATCCGGCTGCTGGTGGAGCAGGGGTTCCTCGAGCCCGCGGAGTGAAGGGCTGAGTCGCATGTGCCTGTTCTGACGGGATTGGGCAACATTGATATGGATTGGTCCGTAAAAGGGCTCCTGTCAGTGGTGCGTGCGAAGCTACCTTCAAGAGACAGGCTCCATGCGTCCTCGGGGGAGGCGCGCTGTCTCGGGGGAGGCGCCAAGGCGGGGGAGACGCCGGATCAGGGCGAGGGCAGGATCATCGGCGGCCGGTACCGGCTGCTGCGGACGCTCGGCACGGGCGGCATGGGCAGGGTGTGGCTCGCGTACGACGCGGAGTTGGCCTGCGTGGTCTCCGTGAAGGAGATCACGCTGCCGGACGTGCCGATGGACGCGGCGGAGCATGGACAGCGTGCCGCCCGGGCGCGCAGTGAGGCCCGGCACGCGGCGCGGCCGCGCGGGCATTCTCATGTGGCCACCGTGCACGACGTGGTGGTGCACGAGGGACTGCCGTGGATCGTCATGGAGTACGTGCCGGACGCGGTCGATCTGCAGGCGGTCGTACGGCAGTCGGGGCCGCTGTCGCCCGCTCGGGCCGCCCGGGTCGGGCTCGCCGTCCTCGACGCGCTCTCCGCCGGACACCGGATCGGGATCCTCCACAGGGATGTGAAACCGGCCAACATCCTCCTGGCGCCCGACTCTTCGGGCGATCCCTACGCGCGCGTACTGCTCACCGACTACGGGATCGCGCTCCAGCCCGAGTCCCGTGAGCCCCGGCTCACCGCCACCGCCGGCATCCTCGGCACGCCCGGTTATCTCTCCCCCGAGCGCGCCCGCGGCGAGCCGCCCACCCCGGCCGCGGACCTCTTCTCCCTCGGCGCCACGCTGTACGCCGCCGTCGAGGGCCGCGGTCCCTTCGACCGGCCAGGTCAGTACGCGACCTTGACGGCCCTGCTCGGCGAGGAACCCACCCCGCCCGTCCGCGCCGGTGAACTGACCTCCGTGCTGCACGGACTGCTCGTCAAGGACTCATTGCGGCGGTCGTCGCCGGAGGCGGTCGCGCGCGGCCTTGAGCGGGTGGTGCAGGCGGCGGAGGGCGGGGTGGGTGTTCGGGCCACCGCCGGGGTACGTCGCGGGGCCGTCGCCCGGGCACGTCGCGGGGGCGTCGCCCGGATCTGCCGCGGGGGCGTCGCCCGGATCTGCCGCCGGGCCGTCGCCCGGGTATGCCGCCGGGGCACCGCCCGGGTTCTTCGCCGGGGCACCCCCCGGGTATGTCACGGGCTCGCCTCCGGGGGCCCCACAGATCCCCGGTGTCCCGCAGTCTCCAGATGTCTCGCAGATCCCTGGCGTTCCGCAGACCCCCGGCGTTCCGCAGATCCCCGGCGTTCCGCAGACCCCCGGCGTCCCGCAGACCTCAGGCGCGCCCCCGGCCCCGAACGCCCCGCACAACCCGAACACCCCGCACACCCCCAACACTCCACCCGGCTGCCCAGCCACCCCCGGTGGCCTGCTCGGGCCGGTCTCCGGTACCCCGCCTCCGTACGGCCCTTGGCGGCCGTCCACTCCCAGTGGCGCGTACGAGTGGAATCCGTACGCCGGGACCGACGCGCCCACCCGGTCCACGGCCCGCCCGCCCGGCCGCCCGAGCGCCGCAAGAGGCCCCATGGTCCCCGTCGTCGCCCTCGTCGCGGGCGTCCTCCTGGTGGCCGTCGGCGGCACCTGGGCCGCCGTCCCACTCACCGGCGACGACCGGCGCATGAAGGACACGAAGAGCACGAAGGACACGACCGCGAAGAAGAGTCCGACAGGGAGTCCGTCGTCGGGACCGACGGGGCCGGTGTATCCGTACGGCGAACAGGTGGGCCTCACCAAGCCGTTGCAGGCGGGCGACTGCGTGAAGGCGGTCTGGTCGGGGGCCGCCTTCAAGTCGGCGCTCAACCTGGGCGTCGTGAACGGCGCCAAGGACTGGCCGGACGGCCAGGTCGTGGCCGGTGACACGGCCGACGACTACGCCGACGCCCTCGCCCATGGCGCGCAGCGCTGCACCGCCCAGAGCACGGCGACGGCCGACGCCCTGTCCGACGCGGGTGTCTACGCCGTCGTACCGGCGAAGGACGGGTTCGGCGCGGCCAAGGGCGGTACGGCATGTCTCGTGCTCGGACGTCATGTCGCGATAGGCGGCGAAGTGGGGCGGTTCCGGGACGCGGGCGTGAATCTGTGGCCCACTCAGATGGGCACCGGGGACTGCTGGAACTACGCGGAGAAGGGCAAGAGCTTCGATGCTCGCCTGGCGGACTGCGGTGAGCCGCACACCGACCAGGTGATCGGCACCGCGCGGGCCGCGGCGGGCATGGACTGCAAGAAGGCCCTCGCCCAGGGAGGCAAGCTCTGTACCAACAAGTTCGCGTCGAGTCGGGCGTCCGACACGGAGCACACCGTCTCCGGTTGGCTGGCCAGTGAGGAGGAGTGGAATCAAGGTTTCAGCAAAGTCGTGTGCACCGTGAGACGGGTCACCGCACGCGGACGGGCGAGCGGATACCCGACCCGGCCGCGGTCTGAGCGGTCCATGGGGCGCCGTCTTCCCGGCGTTCACCGCAGGTTCGCACGTCGGCTTCCGGGGAGTGGCAGCCTCCCCACCCTGGGGCTACGGGGTGGAAGGACATATCAATGGAAAGCGGACCAGCGATCTTCGTGGGGACGGTGTTCGCCCTGTTCGGGGGCGGACTGCTGGTCTGGACCGCGGTGCGGGTGCGGCACGGCGAGCCCGTCGCCGTCGGTGTGAACCGCGTCGCATCGGCGACGCTCGCCGGAGTCGCCGGAGCGGGTGCGCTGGCGCTCGGGATGTGGTGTCTTACGCGCGCGTGAGAGGCGGCTCTCCGGTAACTGAGAGGTCACGCTCCGGATAGGCCCGAAAGGGCCGCTGGACACTCCGGGCGGCAGGAATGGCGGTAGTCGGGTTACCGTTCGAGTGGCCGTTGCGGGCTTTTCCCGTTTGACACGGGGGCGGGATGTACCGTCACACTCCGCAGCGTCAGCATGACCCGACCCCCGGGACCAAGGCCTGGGGAGACCCCCTGCGTCGACCGGAGAGAAGAGCGAAGTTGTCCCCGACCAGCGACACCGCACACGGCGGCCGCCGACTCGTCATCGTCGAGTCGCCTGCCAAGGCGAAGACGATCAAGGGCTATCTCGGCCCCGGCTATGTCGTCGAAGCGAGCGTCGGGCACATCCGCGACCTCCCCAACGGCGCCGCGGAGGTGCCCGAGGAGTACACCGGCGAGGTGCGCCGCCTCGGCGTGGACGTCGAGCACGACTTCCAGCCCATCTATGTCGTCAACGCCGACAAGAAGGCCCAGGTCAAGAAGCTCAAGGACCTGCTGCGCGACTCGGACGAACTCTTCCTCGCCACCGATGAGGACCGCGAGGGCGAGGCCATCGCGTGGCACCTCCAGGAAGTGCTCAAGCCTAAGGTCCCGGTCAAGCGGATGGTCTTCCACGAGATCACCAAGGCCGCGATCCAGGCCGCGGTCGCCAACCCGCGCGAGCTCAACCAGAAGCTCGTCGACGCCCAGGAGACGCGCCGCATCCTCGACCGCCTCTACGGCTACGAGGTCTCGCCGGTCCTGTGGAAGAAGGTCATGCCGCGGCTGTCGGCGGGCCGTGTGCAGTCCGTGGCGACCCGGCTCGTCGTCGAGCGGGAGCGCGAGCGCATCGCCTTCCGCTCCGCCGAGTACTGGGACCTGACTGGCACCTTCGGCACCGGCCGCGCCGGTGACGCCAGCGACCCGTCCAACCTGGTCGCCCGTCTGACCGCGGTCGACGGAAAGCGCATCGCTCAGGGTCGCGACTTCGACTCGCTGGGCCAGATCAAGGGCGCGAACACGCTCCACCTGGACGAGACGAACGCCCGTGCGCTCGCCGCCGCCCTGGAGAACACGAACTTCGCGGTCCGCTCGGTCGAATCCAAGCCGTACCGCCGCTCGCCGTACGCGCCGTTCCGCACGACGACCCTCCAGCAGGAGGCCTCGCGCAAGCTCGGCTTCGGCGCGAAGGCCACCATGCAGGTGGCCCAGAAGCTGTACGAGAACGGCTTCATCACGTACATGCGTACGGACTCCACGACCCTCTCGGAAACGGCGATCTCCGCCGCCCGCGCTCAGGTCACGCAGCTCTACGGCGCCGACTACCTGCCGGCCCAGCCGCGGACGTACGCCGGGAAGGTCAAGAACGCGCAGGAGGCGCACGAGGCGATCCGTCCCTCGGGTGATCGTTTCCGCACCCCGGCCGAGACGGGCCTGACCGGTGACCAGTTCAAGCTGTACGAGCTGATCTGGAAGCGAACCGTCGCCTCCCAGATGAAGGACGCGGTCGGCAACTCCGTCACCGTGAAGATCGCGGGCACCGCCTCCGACGGCCGCGACGCCGAGTTCAGCGCGTCCGGCAAGACGATCACCTTCCACGGCTTCCTGAAGGCGTACGTCGAGGGCGCGGACGACCCGAACGCCGAGCTCGACGACCGCGAGCGCCGTCTCCCGCAGGTCAACGAGGGCGACCCGCTGTCCGCCGAGGAGATCACGGTCGACGGGCACGCCACCAAGCCCCCGGCCCGCTACACCGAGGCGTCGCTGGTCAAGGAGCTCGAAGAGCGCGAGATCGGCCGCCCGTCGACGTACGCGTCGATCATCGGCACGATCCTCGACCGCGGATACGTGTTCAAGAAGGGCACGGCACTCGTGCCGTCCTTCCTGTCCTTCGCCGTGGTCAACCTCCTGGAAAAGCACTTCGGGCGGCTCGTCGACTACGACTTCACGGCCAAGATGGAGGACGACCTCGACCGCATCGCGCGGGGCGAGGCACAGGCCGTGCCGTGGCTCAAGCGGTTCTACTTCGGCGAGGGCGACGCCGCGGGTGCCGCCGAGGCCGGCAACGGCGACGGGGACCACCTGGGCGGCCTCAAGGAGCTCGTCACCGACCTGGGCGCCATCGACGCCCGCGAGGTGTCGTCCTTCCCGGTCGGCGAAGGCATCGTGCTGCGTGTGGGCCGCTACGGCCCGTACATCGAGCGCGGCGAGAAGGACTCCGAGAACCACCAGCGTGCGGACGTGCCCGAGGACCTGGCCCCGGACGAGCTGAGCATCGAGCTCGCGGAGGAGCTGCTCGCCAAGCCGAGCGGCGACTTCGAGCTCGGTACGGACCCGGAGTCGGGCCGCCAGATCATCGCCAGGGACGGCCGCTACGGCCCGTACGTCACCGAGGTGCTCCCCGAGGGCACCCCGAAGACGGGCAAGAACGCCGTCAAGCCGCGTACCGCCTCACTCTTCAAGTCGATGACGCTCGACACGGTGACGCTCGGCGACGCCCTCAAGCTGATGTCCCTGCCGCGCGTCGTCGGCAAGGACGCCGAGGGCGTGGAGATCACCGCGCAGAACGGACGCTACGGGCCGTACCTGAAGAAGGGCACGGACTCGCGCTCCCTGCAGTCCGAGGACCAGCTCTTCACCATCACCCTCGAAGAGGCGCTGGAGATCTACTCCCAGCCCAAGCAGCGCGGGCGCGCGGCCGCCAAACCGCCGCTCAAGGAGCTGGGCGAGGACCCGGTCAGCGGGAAGCCCGTCGTGGTCAAGGACGGCCGTTTCGGGCCGTACGTGACCGACGGCGAGACCAACGCGACCCTGCGCTCCGCCGACAGCGTCGAAGAGATCACTCCGGAGCGCGGTTACGAGCTGCTGGCGGAGAAGCGCGCCAAGGCTCCCGCCAAGAAGACCGCGAAGAAGGCCGCCGCCAAGAAGACGGCGACCAAGAAGGCCCCTGCCAAGAAGACGGCCGCAAAGAAGACGACGACTTCGAAGACGGCTGCCAAGAAGGCTCCGGCCAAGAAGGCCGTTGCCAAGAAGACGGCGGCTTCGGAGAACTGAGGTCCGGGCTCGAGGCCTCTGCCAGGTCTGGCTGCCTCTGTCAGGTCTCACGGTCTCTGTCAGGTCTCGCGATCTCTGTCAGATGTGGACGCCCCTACACCTTTCGGTGTGGGGGCGTCCACATGTTCGGGCACCCCTACGGGCAGTCAGTGGGGCCGGATAGGCTTGCAGAATGACGCGAGCCGAGCAGCCAACGGCCCACACTCCGGCCCCCGACGACGCCCTGGTCGCAGATTCCCGCGAGCGCGCCGTCCGCGCGCTGCTGCGCCGACCCCAGCTGAAACGGTTGTGGAGCGCCCACCTGGTGGGCGGTGTCGGCGATGCCCTGGCCCTGTTCGTGCTGGTCATCCTCGTCCTTCAGGCGGCGATCGCGGAGGGCTCCTTCGGCGGTGGCTACCGCGGGGCCGCACTGGCCGTGGCGGCCGTCTTCGGGGCACGCGTTCTGGCCACGCTGCTCTTCGGAGCCGTACTCCTCGGGCCGCTCACCTCGCTGACGTCCCAGGAGGGGCCGCTCGACCGGCGCTGGACCATGGTCGGAGCCGACGGACTGCGCGCCGTGCTCATGCTCCTCGCGCCCCTGTGGATCGACTGGACCCCGGACAACGCGCTCGCCGCCCTCCTCGTCCTCGCTTTCGTGACCGGCGTCGCCGAGCGCTTCTGGACGGTGTGCCGGGAGAGCGCGGCGCCCGCGCTGCTGCCCGCGCCGCCGCTGGAGGGCGCCACCGTACGCCCGCTGCCGGACCACCTGGACGCGCTGCGGCGCCTGTCACTGCGTACGGCCTTCGTGGCGGTGCCGATCGCGGCAGCCACGCTCGTCGTGGTGTCGCTCGTCAGCAATCTGCTGGGTGCCGGGATCGCCTGGTTCGACCAGCACCAGGGGGCGCTCGCCTCGTACGTCGCCGCCGGACTGTTCGCCGCCTCGCTCTCCGTGCTCACGTTCCTCGAACTGCCCGACACCCGCACCCCGCGTGCCCGCTCGCCCCTGGAGGGCCTGCGCCGCCCCAAGACGGGCACGGGCGTCGACAAGGGTCGTACCGGCGCGATCCCGCTCCTGGTGCTCGCCTGCGCGGCCGTCGCCGCGGCGGTCGCGGCCGCCGTCGCCGTCTCCGTGCTGCAGGCCAAGGACCTGGGCGGCGGACCGGTCACGTACGGCCTGCTGGTGCTGGCGCTGACCGGGGGTGTCGTCATCGGCATCCGGACGGCCCCCTCCGTGCTGCCGTCGCTGTCGCGGCGCAGGCTGCTCTCGCTGGCGATCGCCTTCACCGGGATCGCGCTGCTGGCCGCCGGTCTGGTCCCGGACGTCACCACGGTGGTGCTGATCGCCGCCCTGGCCGGCGTCGGCGCGGGCGTCGCCGCGAACACCGGGCACGCGCTGCTCGACCAGGAGACCGAGGAATACCGGCGGGCGCGTACGACGGAACACCTGCACGCGGTCGTACGGGTCTCCGTGGCACTCGGCGCCCTGCTGGCGCCCGTGGTGGCCGCGGCGATCGGCCCGCACCGCCTCGAGAACGGCAAGTTCGTGTTCGCGCACGGAGGCGCCGCCTTCACACTGATGCTGGTGGGCGCCCTGCTGCTGCCGGTCGCCGCCCTGGTGCTCGCCAAGGTCGACGACCGCTCCGGGGTGCCGCTGCGGCACGACCTGCTGGACGCGCTGCGCGGCGGCGACGACCCGGTGGAGAATCCCACCGCGAACGGGTTCTTCATCGCCCTGGAGGGCGGCGACGGGGCCGGGAAGTCGACGCAGGCGGAAGCGCTCGCGGAGTGGATCCGCGCGAAGGGCCACGAGGTCGTGGTGACCCGCGAGCCGGGCGCCACGCCGGTCGGCAAGCGGCTGCGGTCGATCCTGCTGGACGTGTCGTCGGCGGGTCTGTCGCACCGCGCGGAGGCGCTGCTGTACGCCGCCGACCGCGCCGAGCACGTGGACACGGTGGTGCGGCCGGCGCTGGAGCGGGGTGCCGTCGTCATCTCCGACCGCTACATCGACTCGTCGGTGGCCTACCAGGGCGCCGGCCGGGACCTGTCCCCGACCGAGATCGCCCGCATCAACCGGTGGGCGACCAACGGACTGGTCCCGCATCTGACGGTGCTCCTCGACGTCTCCCCGGAGGCGGCGCGCGAGCGCTTCACGGAGGCGCCCGACCGGCTGGAGTCGGAGCCCGTCGAGTTCCACACGCGCGTGCGGTCCGGTTTCCTGACGCTGGCCGCCGCCGACCCGGGCCGGTACCTGGTCGTCGACGCAGCCCAGGAGCCGGAGGCGGTCACCACCGTCGTCCGGCACCGGCTCGACGTGATGCTGCCCCTCTCCGAGGCCGAGGTGAAGGCCCAGGAGGAGGCACGCAGGGCGGCCGAGGAGGAGGCCCGGCGCAAGGCCGAGGAAGAGGCCGCCCGCAAGGCCGAGGAGGAGCGACTGGAGCGCGAGCGCCAGGAGCAGCTCGCCCGGCTGCGTGCGGAGGAAGAGGAGCGCAAGCAGCGCGAGCTGGAGGAGGCCCAGCGGCGCGAGGCCGAGCGCCAGGCGGAGGAGGCCCGACAGCGCGCCGAGGAGGCCCGCCGCCGGGCCGAGGAGGAGCGGGCGCGGCTGCTGGCCGAGGAGCAGGCCCAGGCCGCCGAGCAGGACCGGCTGCGCAGGCTGGCCGAGGAGCAGGCACGGCTGCGGGCCGAGGCCGAGGAGCGCCGCCTGGAGAAGCAGCGCAAGGCCGAGGAGTCGCTGCTGCGGGCCGAGGAGGCGCGACGGGCCGCGACGGAGACGGCGGCAGCGGCAGCGGCGGCGGCCGCAGCCACGGCGGCTTCGACGTCCGCGTCTGCTTCGACTGCGGCTTCCGCTTCAACTCCTACGTCGGCTCCTGCTTCCGCTTCGGCGCCTGTGGGTTCTGGTGAGCCGGCGGCCTCGGGTCCCGTGGCCGACAACGAGACGACGGTGCCCACGCCGGTCGTGACGCCCCCGAACACCTCGCGCGGCTCGGTGGACGAGACGACGGTGCTGCGGCCCGTGCGCTCCGGAGAGAGCCGCGAGGGTTCCCGTTCCGACTCGGAGGAGACGGCCAAGCTGCCGAAGCCGCCCGTACCCGAGGAGGCGGCGGCCGAGAAGACGGCCGTGCTCCCGCCGGTGGTTCCGGGGGCCGCGGACGAGACCGCCGTGCTGCCGCCGGTGGCGCCGGGCGCGGCCGACGAGACGGCGGTGCTTCCTCCGGTACGCGACGGGGGCGCGGGTGCCGCCCCGGATGCCGGTGCGGGTGATCCCGCGAACCGGGTGCCTCCGGGCTTCTTCCGGGACGAGCGGCCCGAGTCCCGGCCCGAGAGGGCCGTTGACCGTACGCGCGAGCTGCCCCAGATCAATGCCGAGGGCGCACCGCGGCGCCGCCCCCGTTCCGACTGGGCGGAGGAAACCCCGCTCGACGATCTCCCGACCCTGGCGGACGAACTGCTGGGCCCGCGTGACGACGACGAGCAGGACGACGGGCGCGAGGGACGGGGCGGTCGCCGCCGTAGCTGAGGGCCGCTGCTGAGAGCCGCCGCTGCCGAGAACGGCGGCACCGCTGCCTGACCGTGGCTCGTGGTTCGTGGAGCGGTCCAGGGACCCGTTGTCAGTGGCGACCCGCACAATGGACGCGGCAAGGCAAAGTGCGACGAAAGGGCGGTGCCCCGTGCCTGTATGGGACGACCTGGTGGGCCAGGACAAGGTGAGCGAGCAGCTCGCCGCCGCCGCTCGGGACGCCGACGCCCTCGTCTCGGCGGTCGCCGCGGACACCCCGCTCCCCGAGGCGTCCAAGATGACGCACGCCTGGCTGTTCACCGGCCCGCCCGGTTCCGGGCGTTCCACCGCGGCGCGGGCCTTCGCGGCGGCGCTCCAGTGCGTGAGCCCCGACCGCGCGCTGGGTGGAGTCCCCGGCTGCGGCTTCTGTGACGGCTGCCACACCAGCCTGATCGGGACGCACGCCGATGTGCAGATCGTCCGCACCGACCTCCTCTCCATCGGTGTGAAGGAGACCCGCGACCTGGTCCGCCGCGCCCAGATGTCCCCGGCGACCGGCCGCTGGCAGGTCATCGTCCTGGAGGACGCGGACCGTCTCACGGAGGGCGCGGGCAACGTCCTTCTGAAGGCCGTCGAGGAACCGGCGCCCCGTACGGTCTGGCTGCTCTGCGCGCCCTCCGTCGAGGACGTCCTGCCCACCATCCGCTCCCGCTGCCGCCTGCTCACGCTGCGCACCCCGCCGGTGGACGCGGTCGCCGACATCCTCGTCCGCCGTGACGGCATCGAGCCCGCCGTCGCGGCGGCCGCCGCCCGCGCGACACAGGGGCACATCGGGCGCGCCCGCCGTCTCGCCACGGACCAGCGTGCCCGGGAGCGCCGGGCCGCCGTCCTCAAGCTCCCGCTGCGGGTCGACGACATCGGCGGCTGTCTCAAGGCGGCCCAGGAGCTGATCGACACGGCCTCGGAGGACGCGAAGCAGCTCGCCGAGGAAGTCGACGTCAAGGAGACCGAAGACCTGAAGACTGCCCTCGGCGCGTCGCAGGGCGGCCGTATGCCGCGTGGCACCGCGGGCGTCATGAAGGAGCTGGAGGACCGGCAGAAGCGCCGGAGAACGCGTACGCAGCGCGACAGCCTGGATCTGGCCCTCATCGACCTCACCGGCTTCTACCGCGACGTCCTCGCGCTCCAGCTCGGCTCCCGGGTGGCCCTCGCCAACACGGAGGCCGAGGATGTACTCGAGCGCCTCGCCCGTGGCAGCTCGCCGGAGGCGACCCTCCGCCGGATCGACGCGATCGCCGCGTGCCGCGTGGCACTGGACCGCAATGTGGCCCCGCTGCTGGCGGTGGAGGCGATGACGATGGCGCTGCGGGCGGGCTGAGCCGAGCGACTCGACGGCGCGCTCGAGCCGGGGAACTGGAACCAACGGCGACCGGCGAACAGCCGACAGTGACCGCGACGAGCCGACAGCCGGGCCGTGCCGAGGGAGCAGGAGCGAGGAGCTGAGGCGAGGTGTGGCGAGGTGTGGGGACCAGGAGTTGAGTCGCCGTGTTGACGACATCACTCGTACGAGGCACATGCACGACTGTTGGTGATCATCGCGTCGCTCAGGGTTACGCTCGCGAGATGTACTCCAGGTACTTCAGGCGCACCCCTCGGCCGCCCCGGTCCCGTCGGCCGAACCGACCCCTCGGTGCGATCCGCGCGATGCGTACCGTCCGTGCGGGCGGCGCGCTGCTCGCCGCCACCGCGCTGCTCGTCTCCGCCTGCTCCACGGGGAGTTCGACCAGGACGGCCACGACGTCGGCGGGCGCGGTGCTTGCCGCACTGCCCCGGGCCACACCCTCCGCGCTGTCGTCGTACTACGACCAGAAGCTGGCCTGGCGCAGCTGCGGCGCCTCCGGCTTCGAGTGCGCCACGATGAGGGCGCCGCTCGACTACGCGAAACCGGCCTCGGGCGACGTCAAGCTGGCCGTGGCCCGCAAGAAGGCGACAGGCCCCGGCAAGCGCATCGGCTCGCTGCTGGTCAACCCGGGCGGCCCGGGCGGCTCGGCGGTGGGCTACCTGCAGTCGTACGCGGGGATCGGCTACCCGGCGGAGGTCCGCGCCCGTTACGACATGGTCGCGGCCGACCCGCGCGGGGTGGCCCGCAGTGAGCCCGTCGAGTGCCTCACCGGCCACCAGATGGACACGTACACGGAGGCGGACGTCACCCCGGACGACAAGAAGGAGACGGGTGAACTGGTCGACGCGTACAAGAAGTTCGCCGAGGGCTGCGGCCGGCACTCGCCGAACCTGCTGCGGCACGTGTCCACCGTCGAGGCGGCCCGGGACATGGACATCCTGCGCGCGGTCCTGGGCGATCAGAAGCTGAACTATGTGGGGGCGTCGTACGGGACGTTCCTCGGGGCGACGTACGCGGGCCTGTTCCCGGACCGGGTGGGCCGCATGGTCCTGGACGGCGCGATGGACCCGTCCCTGTCCGCGCGCAAGCTCAACCAGGACCAGACGGCGGGCTTCGAGACGGCGTTCCAGTCCTTCGCGAAGGACTGCGTGCGCCAGAGCGACTGCCCACTGGGTGGCCCGGGCACGAGCCCGGACCAGGTCGGCAAGAACCTCAGCGCCTTCTTCAAGCAGCTCGACGCGAAGCCGATCCCGACAGGCGACGCGGGCGGCCGCAAGCTCGGCGAGGCGCTCGCGACGACGGGCGTGATCGCGGCGATGTACGACCAGGCGGCGTGGCCGCAGCTGCGCCAGGCGCTCACCGCGGCGATGAAGGACAAGGACGGCGCGGGCCTGCTCGCCCTCTCCGACAGCTATTACGAGCGCGACGCCGACGGCAAGTACGCGAACCTCATGTTCGCCAACGCGGCCGTGAACTGCCTCGACCTCCCGGCCGCCTTCTCCACGCCCGACCAGGTGGAGAAGGGACTTCCCGCCTTCGAGAAGGCGTCCCCCGTCTTCGGTGACGGCCTGGCCTGGGCCTCCCTGAACTGCGCGTACTGGCCCGTGAGGCCCACCGGTGAGCCGCACCGCATCGAGGCGAAGGGCGCGGGCCCGATCCTCGTGGTCGGCACCACCCGTGACCCGGCCACCCCCTACGCCTGGGCCAAGTCCCTGGCCTCCCAGCTCTCCTCCGGCGTCCTCCTCACCTACGTCGGCGACGGGCACACCGCGTACGGTCGCGGCAGCGTCTGCATCGACTCCACGATCGACCGCTACCTCCTCCAGGGCACCCCTCCCGCGAAGGGAAAGCGCTGCTCATAGCCCTCCCGCACGCCCCGGAACCGGTCCTCCCGGGGCGTGTACGGAGCACCCTCGGAAACTGTGTAGACTTACCGACGTTGCTGATCGCACCATAGTGCGGACAGCGCGCCGCCTTAGCTCAGATGGCCAGAGCAACGCACTCGTAATGCGTAGGTCTCGGGTTCGAATCCCGAAGGCGGCTCTGTGGAAGCCCCAGGATTCTCACTCGCCGTGACCTGGGGCTTTTGCTTTTTCCGGATACGTTGGCGGCGCCGTGCACGCGCCACGCCGTGCGGCTGTCCGTGGTCTCAATTGTGGTCTCAGCCGCAGGTTCAGGCTGCGGCATGACGGCGTCTGGCTCGAAGCGGTGATCGCGAGCACCGCAGGCGTACGCGGCTGGATCAACCAGTACCCCAACAGCGACCCCGATGGGATGCGTTCGCGCCGGAACCGCGAACATCCCTCTCCCTGGGAGGCATTGGGGGAGGGCTGAGCCCCTCGGGCTGTCGGTGGCAACGCTGTTGGCGGGTTCCGCAAGTCGAGGGAGTCGAGACGGCGATCGATGAAGGGGATGGGCTGGGCCGGGTCCTCGTCGGACCACTGGAAAGCCGTTGCCCGAGTAGCGGCGTTCCACGTGTGGCCAGGCGGCTGCCGCGAGGGCTGTGAGGCCGGTGCAGACCCGGTGCGCGGCGTCGAGGTGGCGGTAGCCGGGTTGGCGTCAGCAGGGGGCAGGGGCGCCGTGAATGAGGCGGAGGCCCTCGGGGTTGGCCAGGGTCCAGTCTCGGGAGGCGTACGCCCAGGGGTGGATCCGGTCGGCGGGTGCTCGGCGCCGAGGTGGGTTCAATTCTTCTTCCGCGCTTTGCTTGGAGCCGGCCCGGACACTTGTTAGAAATACTTCAGATCACTGGCATGGAACCTCCTGCGGTTGACGGAAGGGTGCATCGCGATTCCCAATTCTGTCTGCGCAGGTTCCTGGAAGGATGCGGGCGCGGGGGAGTGGGGTCTCTTTCGGAGATCCCGTTTTCCGCGAACGTGTCCAGTGATTCCCGGCGGCTGATCCCAGGCGCGCCATATTTCCATCAAGGAGGAATCATGGAGAACAACGTCATCTCCGAGCACGGCCAGAACATCGTCGAAGAGGTCACCATCGAGGACCTCACCGAGGTCAGCGGTGCGGGCACCCTCGGCACGGCGAGCACCGCCGGCTGCCCCGCCAGCAGCGCCGGCACCTTCGGCTCCCACTGACCGGTGCGTCACGGTGCCGGCGGCCGCGGCCGCCGGCACCACCCTCCTCACGGGTCCGTCGAAGGACGGCTCCGCCACCATGTCGCACACGTCATGCATTTGCCCGGTAATCCCGTCGGATGGCCGGGAATTTTGCGTTGGAATTCTCCGCGCGGCCTCGCGCAAATAGTCTTCTTCCGCGCTTGGCTTGGGACTGCGCGGGAGTGCCTGTTAAAAATAATTATGACAGCCGGGCCCGTTCTTCCGCTTGGCGGAGACGAACTTCCGTGCGGAAGAGAGGGCCTTTCCTGTCCGGTCACGCACATTCCGTGGCCGCCCGGGGCGGACCGTTCCGGCCGCCTGTGTCACTTCGTCAAGGAGAAAAGGTCATGGAGAACACCTTCATCGTGGAGAACACCCAGGACGTCGTCGAGGACGTCACCATCGAGGACCTCGGCGAGGTCAGTGGCGCGGGCTGCCTCGGCACCGCCGGCACCGCCGGTTGCCCGGCCACCATCGGCACCGCCGGCTGCTGGTAGACCGCTGGTAGACCCGCGCGCGTGAGGCCGGCTGTTATCGCCGCCCGCTTCAGCCGACGGCCATCGCCCCCTGCCTCACCCCCCGACGGGTCCTAGGCGGTCCGGGCCGGCTGTCCTCCAGGGCCGGATGGCTGTGGCCGATCACAACGGTGATCCGCTACAGCCATCCGGCCTGAGTCGCGATACGGATCGCATGGAGCTTGCTGGACGCGCCGAGCTTCTGGATCGCCGCCGAGACATAGTTGCGAACGGTCCCTTCGCTCAACGAAAGCTCCTCGGCGATACGGGGCAACGGGCGGCCATCCTCCGCGAGTCTGAGAACCTCCAGCTCGCGCCTGCTCAACGGGCTCTCCCCGACGGCGATCGCGTCGGAGGCCAGAACCGGATCGATGTACCGCCCGCCACCGTGGACTTCCCTCACGATCTGCGCGAGCCGGTCGCCGGCGACCTCCTTGGTCAGGAACCCGCGGACGCCGGCGTGCACCGCACGTCGCAGATAGCCGGGGCGGCCGTGGCTGGTGAGCACGATGACCGCGCATCCCGGCTGGTCGGACCGGAGACGCTCGGCGGCGGTGAGCCCGTTGATACCGGGCATGTCGATGTCGAGGACCGCCACGTCGCACCGGTGCGCGGCAGCAAGCCCCACGACCTCGTCGCCGGTCCCGGTCTGCGCGACGACCTCGATGTCGTCCTCCAGCGAGAGCAGAACCGCCAGCGCCTCGCGGATGAGCCGTTCGTCCTCGGCTATGAGAACTCTGATCATGGCGCTGTCTCCCTGGTGGCTTCGCTGTTCGGCGGATCTCGCGGGACGGTGGCCCGCAGGCGGAAGGTGCGGCCCGGACCCGGGCCGAAGGCGAGCCGGCCGTCCAGAGCCGCCAGCCGCTCGGAGAGGCCGACCAGGCCGTGACCGTCCCGCCGCGGCCGTCCCTCCGCCTGCTGCTGCGCACCGTCGTTGAGGATTTCGAGAAGCACGGTGTCCCCGCTGATGCGGACCTTGATCCGGCACGAGCTCGCCCGGCTGTGCCGCAGGACGTTGGTCGCGCCTTCCCTGACGACCCAGCCGAGGACGTCCTGGACCGCCGTCGGAAGCTGCTGCGGTATCGCGTCGGCCTCGCACGTCACCCCGGCTGTCTCCAGCACGGAGCGAATGCCGTCGATCTCGGCCGACAGGGACGGCTGCCGGTAACCCCTGACGAGCGTACGGACATCGGTGATGGCGCTGCGGGCGATGTCCACCACCGCTTCCATCTCCTGCCGGGCCTGCTCGGGCCGCCGCGCAGCCAGCCGGACCGCCACCTCGCTCTTGAGTGCGATGACGGAGAGGGTGTGGCCGAGCACATCGTGCAGATCGCGGGAGAACCGCAGCCGCTCCTGCACCACCGCCATCCGGGCCAATTCCGCCCGGGCCCGGTGCACTTCCCTGATGAGGACACCCAACCGCCCAAGGGCGAACACCACGAGTGCGGTGATGCCGGCCCGGACGGTCACCTCCACCGTCCCGGAGCCGCTCAGGCCCAGCATCAGGCCGGTCAGAGCCTCGCCGACGAGCGCGAGCGCCCCGACCGTGACGGCGGACCACAGCGACAGGGACAGCAGAGCCGCTCCGCCGAAGAACGCTGGCAGCGCCATCCAGTACGGGCCGCAGGTGAAGCAGACACCGAAGCCCACGATCCCGCACACGGCCAGGTCGACGGTACGTGAGTTCGTGCCGGGCCCGTGCCGGACGCTGTCCCGCACGATACGTATGAACGTCGCCCCGAACGCCAGGACGCCCACGGCGGCGGCCAGCACATACGGCACGCCCGGCCGGGAAGAGCCCCAGTAGAACGCCGGCTCAGCGACGTAGAACAGGAACAGCCCGATGATGAGGACTCCGACGGCACGCGGAACGGACTCCGATGACTGCCCCAGCACGAGCCTCTGTCTCCCCCATGTCACGGTCCGGTCGAACCCCCGCCTGCGGCACCGCCCTTGGCGGGTGCCCGCCGGGTCATCCGGCGTGCCGCGGGTCCCAGCGGAAGTACTTCTGAGCGAGTGCGAGTCCGATCGCGGTCCAGGCGCACATGATACCGACCTGAGTTGAGCAGGCCTGGAAGGCGTCGAGGAATCCGATGTGATCCGGAACTCCCGAGCCCGCCGAATCGGTGGCGAAGTCGCGGCCGAAATAGGCGGTTCGCAGAATTTCCACGACCGGGGTGAGCGGCAGGTACTGAGCCGGCGTCCTCAGGAGTTCCGGGAGGCTGGACAGAGGCATGGTGACGCCGGAACCCAGCATCATCAGCATCATGAAGGGGGTGGCGATCCAGGTGGACACCTCTGCATTGGGCAGCAGACCGGAGACGCCGATGGCCACCAACGCGAACATGGCAGCGCCCAGCAGGACGGCGGTCAGGAACAGCGGGATGTTCTGGGGTCCGGAAGAACCCATGAGGGCACATCCGGCGGCGATCAGAACGACGACTTCCGCGAGGCTGACCATGCTGCCGCTGAGCGCTTCCCCGGCGAATATGGAGGTGTCCGGGAGAGCGGTTCCCCGCAACCGCTTGTAGATCAGGGCATCACGCCGGGACGCGGCCGAATTGATCAGGTTGTAGACGATCCAGAGCAGGACGAAGCCGATGAAGCCGACCAGCGCGTACTGCCCGGCGTCGATTCCGGCGATCAGCTTCTTGCCGTGCATGCTCATCGGGTAGGCGATGCCGAGCCCGAGCGGCACGATCACCGCGGTCAAGGCGAAACCGAACTGCTTCCAGTAGACCTGCTGGGACAGTCGGAACTGCGCGAAGGTGTACCGGAACCACATCACGGGGCTTTCCTACCGTTCTCGGCGACGTCGAGGAAGACATCCTCCAAAGAGGCGCTGCGCACCTCGAGTTCACGCAGCGAGGCGCCGGCGCCGTCGGCCCAGTGCAGCAGCGCCTTCAGTACGTCCTGCGGATCGCGGGCCAGGAGCACCGCCCGTCCGGACTCCTCCTGCACCTCGGTGCCGCCCAGGACCGGCAGATCGGCGGCGCGGAACTGCGCCGGCAGGCGGAAGGAGATCCGTGCGGCGAACTGCCGCACCATCTCACCGAGCGTGCCCGACCTGACGATCCGGCCGTGGTCCATGATCGCCACCCGGTCGGCGAGAAACTCCGCCTCCTCCATGTAGTGAGTGGTGAGCAGGACGGTCATACCCTCGTTGACCAGGCCCCTGATGAGCTGCCAGGTGTCGCGGCGGGCCTCGGGATCCAGGCCGGTGGTGGGTTCGTCGAGGAACAGGACCTCCGGTCGGCCGAGCAGCGCCAGGGCGAGGTCGAGCCGTCGCCTCTCACCGCCCGACATCCGGCCCACCGGGGTTTTCGCTCGGTCCTCCAGCCCGACCATCGCCAGCGCCTCGGCCCGGGGCCGCGCCTTGACGATGAACCGGCGCCACGCGTCGACGGTCTGGGCGGCGGTCAGTTCCTGGAAGAACCCGGCCTCCTGGAGCATGATGCCGACTCGGTGCGCGATCTTCCGCCGGTGTGCATGGGGGTCCACCCCGAGTACACGGGCGGTTCCCCGGGTGGCCGGCCGGAACCCTTCCAGGATGTCCATCGTGGTGGTCTTTCCCGCGCCGTTCGTCCCGAGCAACGCGAATACTTCTCCGGGCTGCACGTCGAACGAAATTCCGCGAACTGCGGAGAATTCCCCGTATTTTTGATGGAGGTCCGACACCTCGATCACTGGCTGTTCAGGCATGATCCCAGGCTATCGGCGCGGCGCAGTTCCCGGCAGAGACCGGTGTCACCACTTTCCTGTGAGGTTCGCGGAACACCCCTGATGACAAGTGTCATACCGTCACTTCGGCCGCGTTCGGCAATGCGTCGTCGGCGAGCCAGAGGAAGCGCGCCAACTGCGCTTCCTCCGAAGGTACAACACTGAGCCGGTTGTTCATCAGGTGAATATGGTGGAAAAGCAGGAAGGAATCGGTCCGAGGAATGTGCATGCGTGTTCGCGAGCACAGTTCCCGCCGGCATGCCTCGGCGTATCCGGTGAGCACGGAACGGGCGCCGGGATCCGAGAGCACCCACTCGATCTGGGCCAGCAGCCGTGCGGATCTGGCGGGTGCGTCCGGGATGGCGGCGCCGCCGTGCGGTAGCCGGCCACGCAGCAGCGGGCCGCCGCTCCAGTACCAGGCGTACTGATGCAAAAAGGTTCTGCGCAGCCGGGGTTCGAGCGGAGCCAGCATCAGCGTCATGTGGGTGGCCGCATAGGCCGTGCGCAGGGAGCGCTGCCGGGGCCCGAGGCAGGCGAGTGCGGCCTCGCTGCCGTGCTCGAAGATCCGTTCCGCCAGGCGCATGCCCTCGCCCTCGCCGAACTTGTGGGTCTCCGGTGCGTAGACGTGCTTCGTGACACCGCGGTGTCGCACGGACGGCAGCAGGCCCTCCAGGGTGCTCTCGACGTGGATGAGCGACGCCTGCCGCGCGTTCAGACGCAGGCGCAGATGCAGCCCGGAGACATCCATGAACTGCAGGAAGAACCAACGCAACTCCGGGACTTCGTCCCGCAGCCGGGCAAGGGCCGGGCGCACGACGCGCTCGAGCAGTTCCTGCATTCCGGCGGGATCGGCGACATGGATCCGGTAGTACAGCCAGTCGTGCGTGGGCACCCGCACCTCCCCGAACGTGTCAGCCATGCCGCACCAGCCCCGAGAACTCGGTCGCGACCGGCGCGCCGGCCGCGTCCCGGTTCCAGTGCTCGCCCCGGCCCGGCAGCGCCTCGACCAGATCCACCGCCAGGGCGTCGGACCGGATCTGACGCAGCGCGGCCCACACCACATAGGGGTTGTCGAAGCCGAGCCACTGCGGCTTCTCCTTGCGCACGCCTCTCGGTCCCCGCGTGATCTGCACCAGGAACACCTCCTCGGGCAGTCCGTGCTGACGCCGCCAGCGCTCCACGTCGGCCAGGAACCGCACCGGCGACACGCCGGGGTCCGGCCGCGGCAGGCGGGCTGCGGGCAGCCGCCACCGGGCCCTGGCCCAGACGACCCGTCCATGCTGGATACGTGGCAGGTACTGGGCCCCTTCACCGGTCGTCACCCGGTCCAACGCCCGGACCTCGCGATCGGCCCTGCCGAGCGTCATCCAGGGGTCGGAGAGCAGGCACAGCAGCCGGACCGCTCCGCGGAGCAAGTAGGTGGGGGTGGTCCCCAGGTAGGCGAACGCCACGGGGCTTCCGTCATGGTCGTACGCCTGCAGCGTGCCGGTGTCCGGGTCGTGGCAGAGCGACAGCCCCGCCATGTCGACGGTGGTGGGGTCGCCGTCCGGGAGGTCCGCGGGCCAGCGGAGCCGGGGCACCGTACTCAGCGTGGGCCGCTGCATCTCGGACCAGTCGGGGTAGGCCGACACCTGAAGGACACGGCAGCCCGGATGCAGTCCGCGCAGCCAGTCGTCGAGGGCCGGCGCGATCCGGTCGTGCAGGGACGGAACGCAGGCCCAGCGGCTGAGCAGCCCGCCGACCCCGTTCTGCACCAGGTTGACGACGAGCGTGTAGTCACCGGCCGCGACATGAGCGGCGTCCTCGGCGGCGACCTGGAAGAAGAGCGAGTTGCTCGCGGTGCCCAGGGTGCCGTGGCCGAGGAGCCGGCCGGGCGCGGGGATGTCGTCACCGCGGGGATCCCCCGCCGGTGGCAGCGTGTCCTGCCGCGCCAGGGCGTACGGGTCGGCGTGCGCGAGGACTTCGTACAGGAAGCCGAGCAGATCGGAACAGGTGCCCCCGACGCCGTACCGGTGTACGAAGCGTTCCACCAACCCGTCGTAGAGCGGGGTGCGTGTCACATGCGGGGCGAGCCACCGGGCGGCGTGCGCGAGGTCGTCGCCGACGCGCCCGGGCAGCTCGCGGGCCGGTCCTTCGGGGCTCGCGACCGCCTCGTGGAAGAGCGGAGTGCCGTCGAGCCAGGACGGGACGGGCCGGCCGAGCTCCTTGAACGTGGCCCTGGCCGCGTCCCTGGTGCGTTCGACCGCCTGGGCACGCTCCGCCGCGTCCACCGTGGTGGTGACGGTGGCCTCCAGCTCGCCCAGGGTGTCCAGGGCGGCCCGGACGCCCGCCGCTGCCGGTGACGCATCGGCGTCGGTACGGTGCCGGACCGCCCGGGACAGCGCCCGCAGGTGCCCTCCGTCGGCCAGCCGCCACGGGGTGACGGGTTGCAGCAGCCCCATCTCCACCCAGCGGGCGGCCAGTTGCGGACCGTTGGTCCCCAACTGCGCCGCCAACGCCGTGAAGGGGGTCGGTCGACAGGGCAGAAGAGCCAGCGCCCACTCGTACAGCCCGCAGTCGGTCACCTCGTCCTCGCGGAAGAAGAAACCGTCCGCGGCGGCGTACACCGGGAGCGCCGCGAGCAGGCGGTCGCCTACCCGTCGCAGCCCGGAGTTGGCCACCACGTCCAGCGCCTGCGCCAGGTCCGGATGGGCCGCGCAGGCGAGCAGCAGAGCGACGGCCAGCCCGCGCGACGACGTCACCGCGCCGGCTGCCCCGTCCTGACCGCTCCGCCGGGGAGCCGGCCGCGCCACCTCCGGTGGAGCACTGCCGAGCCACGCCACGTCGAGGGTGGTCAACGTGCTGAACGGACTGGGCTTGACGGCGATACGGGACAGATAGGCCGCCGCGCTGCGGGCACCTCGCGTGTCAAGGCCGGCCGATGCCGGGCCGTCCTGGGCCAGCAGGCGCCTGGCGAACTGCGGGCTGGCCAGCGCGAGACCGGACGCCACCCGCGGCTCCCGCAGGCGGCCGAACAGTGCCTCCCCGGCCTTGGGCAGCTCCGTGGCGAAGACCTCCTCCGCCTGGCCGAGCCCGTCCTGGTACCGGCGCATCGCCTCCAGCCAGGCCTCCAGCCGGTGTGACGGCCCGGGGTCGAGACGCGCCGACACCAGGTCCGCGGCCCTGCCGGTGCTCGGCGCGAGGCGGCCGTTGTGGATGTCCCGGCGGAGCCCGACGGCGGCCCGGCGGGCCGCGCGGTCGCCGTCGAGCCGTGGCACCAGCCGGTAGATGGCGTCAGCCAGTGAGCCGGCCAGTTCCCCGGCGGCGTCCGCCGCGTCCAGCGCGTCCCTCAGGAGCCCGGTGGACCGCGGCGTCGCCGATTCGTCGAGCACGCCGACCGGCAGTCCGCAGACCCGCGCCATCAGCACGGGTGCGACCGTGCCGCGACCCGCCGGGGCGGGCGGGATCGTGCCGAAGTCGGGTATCCGCGGCCCGGACACCGCGGCGTTCGCGGGCGTGGAAGGCGTGTCCATGGCCATGCGTCAGCCGTCGAGGCGGTGGAGGAGTGCCCGTGCGGTGTCCGTCCACTGCGGGTCGTTGGCCGCCCGCCAGTCGGCCGGTGGCACGGTGGCGGAGGCGGCCCGCTCGGCGGCGGGCAGGCTGCCGAGCATGAACTCGCCGACGGACGACTCCCGCAGGTAGTCGAGCCCCAGCACCCGGGCGGCGAGGTCCGCGTCACCGCTGCCCAGTCCGCACGGCGCCAGCCCCATCGCCGTCGCCACCAAGTACATGGTCTGGTACAGGACGCCCGCGTGCTTCAAGGTGACCGCGTAGGCGATGCCACGGTACTTCCACGACAGGCGCTGGAAGCGGGAGGTCATGGTCACCAGCACGTCGGGAACGGCGATGCCGCCCGTGGCGACCGATGCCAGGTAGAGCATCGCGGACCGGTCCTCGGCGTTCCCGTTGACCAGGCGCAGCTGGTGGCCGACCGGGTCGTAGTGGTAGACACCCTCCGCGAGGCCCTCGCAGCGGCGCACGGTGAGATACAGCTCCAGCTCATAGGCGGCGCCACCGCACGGGTACGGCCGGGACGTCGCCTCGTACGGCATCTTCTGGTCCGGCCGCGGCCCGTACTCGGACCGCACCCGAGCGGTCCGGTACAGGAACTCGCCGAGCTGACGTACCGTCATCGGCTGTTCGCCGTACTGACGCACCGATGTGCGCCCCTCCAGCACCGTGGTCAGAGCGGGATCCGCTGCCAGGACGTCATCGAGGGCAGGCCGGTAGAGCTCGATGAACGGTCCGGCGGGCGGCTGCTTGACCGCGGGGCGCGGCTCGATCCGTCCCTCGTAGGGGAAGATGCCGCCGAAGGGCTCGTCGTGGCGGCCGGCCCGGCTGCGGGAGTGGAACAGCAGATCGTGGAAGTCCCACTGCTCCAGCACCTCGTCCTCATCGGCCCCGAATCGCGCCTGCCCGCCGGCCCACTCGCCGACGTCCACGAAACCCGCACCGGCCAGGTGCTCAAGCAACTCGGTCACCGACTCCGCCGGCAGGTCCGCCGAGGCGAGGTCCGCCGCGCGCACGCGGTCGCCGAGCGCACCCACGACCGCTCGGCTCGCCGGATCCAGCAGCAGCACACGGTGGGGGGTGAGCGGCGACTCCAGGACGAAAGCGCCGGAGTGGGAGCGGCAGAAGGCGAATTTCGACAGCCGCAAGGGCGCCTCGGCCGGCACGGACACCGGCCGGTAGGCGGCGGCGCGGCTGGTCGCCTCGATACGCACCAGCGCCCGGCCCCCCGCCAGCACGGAACGGGTGATCAGGAAACCGAGACGGTCGATGATCCGCAGCACCTGGACGCGCTCGGCGGGAGTGCACCCGGCGAGCAGCACGGCGGGTGGTACGGGCTCCCCGGCGAGGCGGTGGATGGCGGCGCGGGTTCCGTCCGTGAGCCGGCCGAGCACGAACGCGGCCCAGGGGCTCTGCACCCGCACCCCGTCGCCCTCCGACGTGACCCGCACCCCCTCGCGGAAGGTGACCGCCGACTCGTCGGGGCGGGGCTGGTCGCCCGTGGGGGCGCTGCCGACGGCTGCGCTCACGTCTTCGGTCGTGGTCACAGGAACATCCCGATCGGGTTGAGGCCGGACTCTGGGGTGGGGGCGTCCAGCCAGCCCATGCGCACCGGCACGTCGTACAGCCGGCCCGCGCCGTGACGAGGCCAGAAGTGGCGCAGACCGGGCACGATCACCTTGACCACCGGGAGGCCGATGTCCGGGCGGGTCTGGTCGAGTATCAGCATCTCCAAGCCCTTCCCCTCGACGATCCGCTGTGCCAGCCGCAGGTCGTCGAGCAGGTCGCTGCTCGACGGATCGTGGTGATCGGCCGCCCGTCGCGGCGCCTCGCCCGAGGGCAGCAGGTACGGCTGGTTGGCGGTGGTCGCGGTCCGCCACCAGTGCTGCTGGACCGGGTCGGGGAAGGCGTAGTCGCCCGACCCGTCCGCCCCGATCGGCAGCACCGCCGGCAGGAACTGATTCATCTCGGTCAGTGCCCTGGCCACCGCGACCTTGATGTCGAAGTGCGCTCCGAAGGAGATCAGGATGTCCTCGACCGGCTTGTCCACCCGGCGCGAGACCGCGGCGGCCACCGGGATGCCCAGATCGCTGGTGAGGTCCAGTACCCACGTCTCGCGGTTCGCCGACCGGTACATCTCCCGCCACTGTGCGAAGTACGGCTCGTCGAAGCTGTCGAGGTCGATGGCGGGCCTGCGCAGGCGGTTGTACCACCAGATCGCCACGCTGTCGCGCTCCACCAGCTCCATGAAGCCCTGCAGTGCCGCGTCCTCAAGACTGGTGCCCGCGGCGCTTCCGTTGGAGTCCGCACCGGAGAAGACGTATCCCCGGGGCACGCGGTAGCCGTAGAAGAGCGACGCGGTGGGCAGATAGCGGTGAGTGCGCCGGGTGAGCGACCAGACCGGCGTCCACTCCACGGGCCGGGCCGGGTCGAACGGATCGCAGACGCGGTGGAAGTGCGAGTCCCGCCGGTTCCACTCGGCCCGGTCGGCGTACTGCTGCTCGCTGTACAGATGCAGCTCGTTCGGGGCGATCGCCTGCCCGCCGAGATCCTCGTACGACGCGGTGATGCGCGCCTCGTCGCCCTGGAACAGCCCCGAGTAGCGCTCGATGGCCTCACCGAGGGCGCTGGCCCTGGCCTGCACGTCGCTCATGCCCTTGCCCGCGCTCATGCTGCGCAGGCCGGCCCGCAGATCACCGATGTCGGACATGCCGACCGCGAAATTCTGCCCCGCCGTGTAGCTGTGCAGCCCGTCGATCCCGGTGGGCACCTTGACCAGGCTGGTCACCGGCCCTGTCACGGGGCTCACCAGGTACCCGTAGGTGTCGAGCAGCTCCTGCGGGTCCTTCGCGCGATGGCCGCCGTCCGACGTGATCCGCTTGCCGCGGCTGGCCGGCACCACCGGGCGCCGGTGCAGTTCGGCCTGCAGAGCGGGATTTCCGCACGCCGGGCACTGCGGGCGGCGGGTCACCGGATGGCGCTCGGAGTCCATGGTCAGGGTGTCGAGCGTGAAGACCTCCGCCTGCTGGGGGCCCGGAATGTGGCCTGCCGGACCGCCGAACGCCCCCGCCAGCCACTTGGCGGCCTGGAGCGCACCGAGCCGCATCCCGGTCTGCACGGTCGCCGGCAGGTCCGCGAGCGCGGTGACCGGCGGCCGGTCACCGCCCTGACGCTGCTTCAGGTACGAGGCGACCATCCGGTTGCCGCTCAGCCTGCTCGACACGCAGCTCCAGCAGCCCGTGGTCCCCGGCTCGAACACCGGACCGACCCAGAGCGTGCTGCCGATCGGCTTGACGAGCAGCCAGGCCCGTCCGGTCTCCAGCGCCACGCGGTTGAACTCCGCCAGGTCCGGGTGCAGATAGTCGTCGGTCAGCACGACGGCGAGCGGGCTGTCCGCCCCGCCGAAGCGGATTCCGAGCGGTGCGGCGGCGTCGACGAACCACTCCGGACGGACGTCTCCCAGCGTGATCAGTTCCACCGGCCGGTCGTGCACGGCCAGCATCGCGGCGTCACCGTCGAGGCCCGCCTGCTCCCAGTAGCCGCCGGACCGTGGCTCGACGGCGGAGTCGACCTCCACCACATGACCGGCCGACATCAGCATGTCCAGGGCGCGTTCCACCCGGCCGCCGGGGAAGTCGCCCGCCAGCGCCGCCACGATCTGCGATCGGTCGTGCTTCCCGGACAGCAGGGGGGCCATCCGCTCGATGAGCGCCCCCTGCAACCTGGTCTGCCCCGACCGCTCGGAAATCAGGTACACGCCGTCTGCGGGCACCACCTCGGCACGGACGAAACGCTTGAACCTGATGACCGTGCGCATCTCTCTCCTCATCCGATGGGTCCTGCTGACAGGCCCTGCCTGCGCAGAGCCGGTTTTCATCGCTCTCATCACCCTCATCACCGCGTGGCCGCGAGCCGCGCCAGCGCTCCGCCACGGCAGGCCAGTTCGTCGTAGGTCCCGCACTCCACGACCCGTCCGCCGTCCAGCACCACGACCCGGTCGGCCTGGCGGATCGTGCTCAGGCGGTGGGCGACCACCACCCGGGTCACCCCCAGCCGGGCCACCCGGCGGCTCACCTCGTCCTGGGTGGCGTTGTCCAGTGCGCTGGTCGCCTCGTCGAGCAGGAGTATCCGCGGCCGTTTCGCCAGGGCCCGGGCGAGCAGCAGCCGCTGGAGCTGCCCGCCGGAGAAACCTGAGTCGCCGTCGGAGACCCGGGTCCGCAGGCCCATGGGCAGCCGTCTGATGTCCTCGGCGATCCCCGCCGCCTCGGCGGCCTCCCAGGCGTCCGCGTCCGACGCGGCCACGACGCCGCCGAGGATGACCGAACGCAGGTCGCCGCGGAGCACCTTCGAGTCCTGCGGGACGTACCCGAGCTGGGCGCGGACCGCCTCGCGGTCAAGCTCGGCAAGGGCCTGCCCGTCGTACCGCACCCGCCCGCTCTGGGGCGTGTCCAGGCCGAGCAGCAGCCTCAGCAACGAGGACTTGCCCGCGCCGGACGGACCGACGACCGCGACGAACTCCCCCGGGCGGATGCGCAGATCGACGCCTTCCAGCGTTGGTCTGCGCGCCCCGGCGTGGGAGAACGTCACGTCCTGCAGCTCGATCTCGCCGCGGAGCACCCCGGGCAGCCGGGTACCGGGGGCGGTCTCCGGCGCGGCGCGCAGGATCGTCCTGAGCCGGGCGTGCACCGGGCCGACCGCGAACACCGTTTGCAGCGCGTGGTGGAGACTGCCGACCGCCACCGCAAGCTGGGCGCCCGCGAAGCCGACAGCGATGAACCCGGCCAGTCCCTGACCGGTCCACCAGGCCACCGACAGCAGTACGGCGAGCAGCAACGGCTGGGACGCGGTCAGCAGCGCGCTCGACACCTCGGCGTACCGCAGTCCCGCCGTGTCGGCCTCCTTCTGCCGCGAGAAGACCCGCCACCAGCGGTCGAACACGGCGCGCTCGCACCCGTACAGATGGATCTCGTCGATGCCGGTCAGCGCCGGGTAGAGCAGCGCCTGGGCATCGTCGACGCTGTCGTGCACGTGTCGGTCGTGCGCCTGCTGGAACCATCCGAGCCAGCCGACCAGGACGGCCAGCAGAAGGGCGGAGCCCATCCCGGCGAGGCCGAGCCAGGGATCGAGGAAGAGCAGCAGGCCGAGCGCACAGGAGGTGAACACCGCGCCCAGCACGGCGTCGAGGGCGCCATCGCCCAGCAGCTGACGGAACCGGGTGACCCCGCCTGCGTGCCCGAGCAGCCGGGCGGTGGACTGACGGCGGAAGAACGGCAGGTCGAGACCGAGCAGCCGATCCCAGACAGCGGGTTCCATCGTCGCCTGGACGTGACTTTGGAAGTGCACCGCCGCTAGGTCGCGCACCCGTGTGCACAGCACCGAGCCGCCGACCGCAGCCGCCAGGAACAGGCAGGTCCACAGCAACGTGTCCCCCTGGTCCGACAGGGCCGCCCGCATCACCCGGACCGCTCCCAGCGGCACCCCGAAGCCCAGCACGGTGGCGAGCAGTCCCGCGCAGAGGGCGAGCGCGAGCGGGCCGAAGGCCCCCGCGGCGCAGAAGCGCACCAGGCTCCAGCCCTCCGGCGCCGCGTACGGCAGCCTTCGGTGGAAGCGCCAGCCGAAGGGGTCCAGGGCCGACAGCGTGGACGCCTCCAGCGGAACGGCACGGCCGGCCCCAGCGGGGACGGCTTGCCGGCGCCGACGACCGGGCAGCAGCACCACCGGCATGCCGTCATCGGCCCGTTCGGCCAGCAGCGGATGCCGGGGGCGGCGGGTCAGTTCGTCGCCCAGACGCACCCGGCGCGCCCGCAGTCCGCAGGCGGCGGCCGCGGCGGCGACCGCATCGGGGCCGGGCGGGGCGGCCTCCGGGGCCTCGGGCAGGGCGCCGAGCGCGGCAGCGATACGGTTCAGCGCGGTGCGGCGGGCCTGCCAGACCTGTGCAGAGCCCATCACCGTGGGGACGGCCGCCTGCCGCTCATGCGTTCTCGCGCCGCTCTCGCCGCTTACGCCGCTCACGCCGCCTCCCGCACGAGCCGCCGGTACGGGCCGTCGGCGTCGACGAGCTCGTCGTGGTGTCCCTGCTGGACGACACGTCCGCCGTCGACGACGAGGACCCGGTCGGCCGAGCGAACGGTGCTGAGCCGGTGCGCGACCACGATCGTGGTGACCCCACGCCGCCTCAGATTGGCGTCCACCGCTGCTTCCAGGGGCGATTCCATGGCACTGGTCGCCTCATCGAGCACCAGCACGGACGGATCGCGGGACAGGGCGCGCGCGAGAGCGAGCCGCTGCCGCTCTCCACCGCTGAAGTTGCTCCCGCCGTCGTTCACCCGCGCATGGTGAGCTCCTCCGCGCCGGTCGACCAGATCGTCCAGGCAGGCGTCGGCCAGGGCGGCCCGCACCCTCGCGTCGGAGATGGCGGACTGGTGCAGCGTGACGTTCTCGGCCACCGTGCCTTCGAGCAGCAGCGGACGCTGACTGACGTAGGCCAGCGAGCGCAGCAGCTCGGCGCGGGAGATCCGGGCCAGGGGGCGGCCGTCGAACCGGACCTCTCCCTGCCACGGGTCCAGCGCGCCGATGACCAGCCGTGCCAGCGTGGACTTGCCGCTGCCGGTGGCGCCGACGACGGCCACGCGTTCACCCGGTTGGATCCGTACGGTGACGTCGCTGATCAGTGGCGCACGGTGGGGGTCGTAGCCGAAGGTCACACCTCGCAGCTCCACCCCTCCCATGAGCTTGGGCGCCGTCGGGTCGTAGACCGCATCGCGCGTGTACCGCTCATCGGGCGCCGCCCGCAGTACGTCGTCGAGTTTCGCGAGGCTGCCGCCGAGCCTGGCCAGGTCGAGGCCGGACCGAGCGACCAGGCCGGTGGTGGCGTGGAACGCCCCCAACAGGGAGATGAAGCCCATGAAGTCGGCGACGCGCAGGTGCCCTTGACGCACCAGAAGGGCCCCGCAGACCAGTACGGCCAGGCCGGTCAGCGCATCCAGCCCGGTGCCGAACGCGGTGTAGCGCTGGGTCGACACGGCAAGCCGGTGCCGGATGTCCAGCTCGTGGGCGTGCGAGTCGGCCCAGTCGTCGAAGAAACGCGACGCGGTGCCTTCCGCCTTGAGCGTCTCGATCATCCCCAGGGCAGCCAGCACACCCCCGTCACGGTCGGCCTGCCCGACGGCCAGCCGTTTCTCCTCGGGGGCCGCCCGGCGTGCGGCCAGGCGGAAGACGAAGGCGCTCAGGCATGCCCCGGCAGCGGCCAGGACCGTCAGCACACCGGAGAACATGCTCATGACGGTCAGCAGCGGGACCATGCCCGCGGCGCCGGCCAGGACCGGGATCAGACGGGTCGTCAGCTCCATCGCCGTGGTGTCGGCGAGCTGCGCGCGAGCGGCCAGACTGCCCGCGAAGCGGCGGTGAAAGAACAGACCTGGCAGCGCCAGGAGAGACGTGAGGAACGCGCGGGACCGGTGGGCCGCCACCAGGGTGAGTATCCGGGTCAGGGCACGCTGCTGCAGCCACACCGCGAGCCCGGCGCCGAGGGCGACAGCCAGCAGCCCCGTCACCGTGCCGCTCGGATCGCCGTCGCCGGTACCCGCGATGCGCAGCATTCCGGCCCGTACGACCAACGCCCCGGCGAGTGTGAGTGCCGTGGCCAGAAGGCCGGCCACGATGGCGAAGGTCACCAGGGGAAGGTGAGGCCTGAGCCAGCCGCCCAGCATCCGGCCGGGCCCGCCGCGCCGTCCTCCGGTGCGGAACTCCTCGGACGTGGTGAAGGTCAGGACGATCCCGCTGAACGACCGTGCGAACTCCGCCGGGTCGAGGGTGCTCCGACCGCCGGCCGGGTCGTTGACGGCCACCTTTCCGCGACGCGTAACACCTTCCAGCACCACGAAGTGATTGCCGTTGACGAAGGCCACCGCCGGGAGCGGCAACTCCCGCAGCGGGCGGACGTCGACTCCGGCGTCGGTCTGCAACCTGACCCTGCGGCCGGCCCCCCGCAGCCCGTACTCGCCCGCCGCCCGGACGATCGCGGCCGCCGTGACCCCGTCCCGGCCCACCCCGCAGACCTCGCGCAACTCGTGCAGTGGGACATGCCGTCCATGGGCGGACAGGACGACGGCGAGGCACGCGGCACCGCAGTCGTACTCCTCCATCTGCGGCACCTGGGCGGTCCGTACGGCACCTGGCCGGCGCCCCCGCCCCGGGGACGCGCCGGGTGCCCGCCCGGCGGCGGTCACCGTCACAGCCGTACCTCATGGTGGTCGGGATTCTGGACGGCGTCCGCGCGGCCGGCCAGCCGTACCGGGAGTTCGGCCAGGCTGTTGAAGGCCAGATCGGCCCGCCAGCGCAGCGAGTCCCCGGCCAGGGACATGCCGGGCGCCAGCGCCGCGAGCTTCCGCAGCACACTCTCCCCCTCCAGCAGCGATACCGCCGCGCCGAGACAGAAGTACGGGCCGTGGCCGAAGGCGAGCTGGCCGATCGACCGGCGTTCCAGGTCGAAGCGTTCGGGATCCGGGAACTGAGCCGGATCCAGGTTGGCGGCGCCGTACATCAAGATCACGGTGTGACCCGCCCTGATCCGGTGCTCGCCCAGCTGGATGTCCTCCTCGACCAGGCGGGACCCCAGCGGGACCGGCGACAGCACTCGGATGCCTTCGGCGAAGGCGGTACCGGCCAACTCCGGCTCCTCGACCACCCGTTGCCAGGACTCCGGGTCCTGGAGCAGGCACAGGATGGCGTTCACCAGACCGCTGGTCATGGTCTCCAGCCCGGTCATGAAGAGCAGGATCACCATGGAGACGAGTTCGTCGTGGGTGAGCCTGCCCTCGTCGCCGCTCTGCCGGGCGAGCCGTGAGATCAGATCGTCGCCGGGGTCGGCGGAGCGCCGGGCCACCAGGTCCTCCACGTACCGCAGGGCTTCCTGCAGCTGCTCCTCGGCAGCCGGTGCGGGACCGGACTGCTCCATCCCCCCGGTCGCTCCGGCGAGCTGGGCGGTGAGCATCTGCGCCCAGTCCAGGATGCGCGGCCAATCCTGCTCCGGCAGGTCGAGCATCGCGGCGGTCGCCATCACCGGGAGCGGTACGCCGATCTCGGAGACGAACTCGCACACGCCGCGCTCGAGCGGGCCGGCCAGCAGACGGTCCACGATGCCGTCGATGCGCGGGCGCAGTTGCTGGACCGTCCTGGCGCCGAACTCGGCGGACACCAGGCGCCGCAGGCGCCGGTGGTCCGCGGGAGGCCGGACGGACATGGAACGCTTGAAGACCTCCCCGAACGCGGGGCTGGCGGCCCACATGGCCTCCGACTGCTCAGGCAGCTTGATCACACACCGGGGATCGCTCGCCAATGCGGTGACCAGGTCGAAGCGGGAGACGATCCAGACCGGTCCGAATCGCAGCACCGGCGCCTCGACGGGCAACCGCCGGTACAGCTCGCTGTTACCGGCACCTCGCGAGTGCGGGTCGGTCAAGTACTTCCAGGCCGCGTCTGCGAGCTCGGTCATGTCATTCATCCCCTGTCCACGGGTGGCAAGTTCCGCTGCCGGGCCGCAGACACATGCGTGCCGGCCATACGGCATCCGTCAGGCGCGGGGCGGGCGGCAACCGCCGCCCAGCCACCGAGATTCCGCGGGACGCCGGTATGGCGCGTCCCCCGGGTGGCGCGTCGCCGCGCGGGCCTACCGGCGGCAGGCGGTGCCGAGGCGGCCCGCGCCACCGACCTCGCCGAGATCCTCGACGGGGACGTCCTCGACGACGTCCCGAGCGTTCTCCCCGGTGAAGTTCTTCTCCATTGCACCCCCACATTCCGCATTTCCCGCACGGAAATTTCGCCTCTGCCCTGCGGAAGAGCCGAGGTCCAGCTGTCGTAATTATGTGTAACAAGGGCTTCCGTGCGATCCAAGCGAAGTGCGGAAGAAGAATGTCCCGCGACTACCGTCATGAATTCCCGGGGGCCGACGGCGAGGGTCGCCGGCCCCCGGTCACCCCGGTCACGGTCGGCTCAGTGCGAACCGACCGTGCTCGCCGTGCTCGGGCATCCGGCGCAGGCGATGGTTCCGACGCAGCTGAAACCCGCACCGCTGACCTCGGTCAGGTCCTCGATGGTGACCTCTTCGGCCTGCGCCCGGGTGTTCTCGTCGACAGTGTTCGTCATGATCCGTCCTCCTTGAAGGCGGCGACGGGTCCCTGGAGACCAGCATCCGGAGACCGTTGAATGGATATGAGACACCCGAATTGCCGACGGCACGGCTCATCCCGTCACAGCATTGGAGAAATCGCGCGAGGGCTTGGTGAACTGCCGTCGCTTTTCTGTCCGGTGTCTCCACGCCTGTCTATCAAGCACGCAAACGAACACCCAAACGAAGCGCGGAAGAAGAATTACCGCGCAGTACCGGCCTTGAGGGGCGGACCGACGGAACGGCTGCCGCCGGCCTCCGCCGGCGGACGCGGGCAGGCCCGGACCGGGCGTTCAGCGGCAGCGCCGGCCTGTCGCACCGGCCGCCGTCGTCCGGCGGTCCGGGTTCTGGCGACAACGAGACCGGCGTGCGCTGCCATGGCCAGAGTCATGTGGCGGTACCAGGCACGCCAGACGCGCCCCTCGTACCGGTCGAGTCCCGCCTCTTCGCGAGCGGACCGCAGATGGCGGCCGGCCTCTCCGGCACAGCGCAGCGCACGGGCCAGCCGGGACGGTTCGGTTCCCGCGGGGACGAAACAGATGTAGGGCTGATCCCCGCCGTTCTCCGCACCGGCCCGGCGCAGCAGCAACCAGCGCTCGAAGCCGGACGCCGTCGGTTCGTCCAGTGGAGTCATGGACCACGCGAGGGCCGTCTCTCCGTCGGCGGGTATGGGCGTGGCGTCCGGGGCCGAACCGCCGTCCGTGGCCGCCGCCGGTGCGGTCGACGCCGTGGAGGAACCGTGACCTTCGGGGTCGGCCGGGAGGTCCTCGGGAGCCACCGCCAGGACGTAGGGCATCCCACGGCGCTCAAGTTCCGCGCGCAGGGTGTGGCTGCCGCCGTACCGGAGCTGGGTCACCACCCACCCGGCCTGGACGCCCGCGTCCAGCGATCTCTCGACCATCGACCTGGCCAGCTCGTCCTTGGAACGGAAGGGCACATCCGTGGGGACCGCGGCACTGCGGCGGCGGTCGCGTGCGTCGCACCAGTTGCGGGGCAGGAACAGCTCGCGGTCGATGATCGCCGCGGCCCCGAGGCCGTCCGCGTACACCAGGAAGACACCCAGCTGACAGTTCTCGACGCGCCTCTCACCAGGGCAGTACTGCCTGTCCACGCCGACGGAGTGGTCACCTTTCTTGACGAATCCGTCCTCACTGATGATCAGGATGCCCTGCGGGCTCGCCAGACGTTCGGCGACGAAGTCCCTTACGTCGTCCCGGATCCCGTCCTCGTCCCACCTGGAGGTGGTGAGCAGGCGCCGCTTCCCGTCCGAACTCGCGTCCTTCGCCTGGACGATGGCTTTCCGCGTGTTCTGCTGCTCCGAGCTCGCAAGGAGCCCTTGAAGATAACCGAGTGCATGCTCCCGGGGTTCCGCCCGGGAGAATTTCCCCTCAATTCTTCTAAAAATCGGTCTCAGAAGGGTGGAGTAGTCGCTTTCCTTACCTACACGCGTCTGGCTGGAGCCGCGTATGTGCATGAAGAAGTTCCCCGTTTCTTGAACCGGGGGGACGTACCCGGCGGACCATGAAGGTCCTGCCGATCATCCAGCGAAGAGGAACAAGCCCCATATCGCGGGACGCATGAAGTGCCAGTACGAGAAGCCTTGGTCAAGTCCTTCTCGCGGTTCGCAGCACGGGATGGGCTCCGCGCCTTACGGGCGCCGGAACTTGAGCCGGGGGTGGTCCACCCCCACGCATACCGCTGTGCGGGAGAACGGTCCCGCACAGCCCCCAAAAATCCTGTCCCCGTTGCGAATCAACACGTCCCCCGTGCTCGGCGGAGCTCTTGTGAGCTCCCACTCGACGGCCTGCTGATCAGACCCGCAGTCGAGCGTACCCGCCGGTATTGATCAAGCCCAATCACCTTGAGCAAGATCTGAGGAAGCACTCCTCACCCGGCCCGCTGCGGCCCGTCGCCCGCGTCGAATTACTCTGGCCATAGGGAATTTGTATATTATTGAATCAACATGGGGCCGCGCACGACGGACCGGCTTGGCCAACGCCACGGTATCGCCGGGCGGCATCCCACCCGGCCGGAGACACGGGCCCGTGGGTGGGGTCAGGACTTTGCCTCGACCGCCTCGGGGGCCGTGTCCTGGGTGGGGTCGGCCTGCGGCCGGGCGGTCGTGGGGCGGACCGGGATGAGGAAGGCGACGATCGCGGCGGCGACGCCGACGCAGGAGCCGATCAGCATGGCGACACGGAAGCCGCTTTCGGACGGCAGGGAGACCGGGCCGAACTTCGTGGTCATCTGGGCCAGGACCACGGCCATCACGGCGGCCGAGACGGAGCTGCCGATCGAACGCATCAGTGTGTTGAAGCTGTTGGCCGAGGCGGTCTCCGACTGGGGCACCGCGCCCATGATGAGCGCGGGCATCGCACCGTAGGCGAAACCGACGCCCGTGTTGCAGACGATGGTCACCGCGAGCAGGCCCCAGGGGGAGCCGCTGCCGATGAGCGGCAGCGACAGACCGTAGCCGAGAGCGATGATCAGGGCGCCGACGGTCAGGGTGATGCGCGGGCCCTTGGCGGCGGAGAGCTTGGCGCCGATCGGGGACATGATCATCATCATGAGGCCGGCCGGGGCCATCCACAGACCCATGGCCAGCATCGACTCGCCGAGGCCGTAGCCGGTCTCCTTGGGCAGCTGCAACAGCTGGGGGATCACGAGGGACTGGGAGTACATCGCGAAGCCGACCAGGATCGAGGCGGCGTTCGTCATCAGCACCTGCGGACGGGCGGTCACGCGCAGGTCGACCAGCGGCTCGGCGCTGCGCAGCTCCCACCAGCCCCAGGCCAGCAGCAGGACGATCGCGGCGGCGAGCAGCCCGAGCGTGGTGCCGCTGCCCCAGCCCCAGTCCGCGCCCTTGGAGACGCCGAGAAGCAGGCAGACCAGGGCGATGCCCAGGCCGATCGCGCCGAGCAGGTCGAAGCTGCCCGAGGCGGTGCTCTCCCGGCCCGCGGGCACGAAGAACCAGATCAGCGTGGCGACCGCGAGGGTCAGCGCGGCGACGACCCAGAACAGCACGCGCCAGCTGGCGTTCTCGGCGATCGCCGCGGAGAACGGCAGACCGAGCGCGCCGCCCACACCCATGGACGCGCTCATCATCGCGATGGACGAGCCGAGCTTCTCCGCCGGTACGACGTCACGCAGCAGGCTGATGCCGAGGGGCACCACGCCCATGCCGAGGCCCTGCAGACCGCGTCCGGCGATCATCGGGACGACCGAGGAGGACAGGGCGCAGACCACGGAGCCCAGGATCAGTGGGACCAGGGAGGCGAGCAGCATGCGCCTCTTGCCGTACATGTCACCGAGGCGGCCGGCGACGGGGGTGATCACGGCCGCCGCGAGCAGCGTGGCGGTGATGACCCAGGAGGCGTTCGAGGCGGTGGTGTCGAAGAGGGCCGGGAGCTCCCCGATCAGCGGCACCACCAGTGTCTGGGTGATCGCGGCCACGATGCCGCCGAAGGCGAGGATGCCGACAACACCGCCGGAGCGGGCTGCGGGCTGGGAACTGTCCACGGGTACTCCCTGTTGCTCTTTCCGGGCTAGTCGCCGGGCTGCGCATCCGGGCCTGGGCTGCGTATCCGGGCCCGGGGTGCGTATCCGTGCCTGGGCTGTGCGTCCGTGCCTGTGCTGCGCATCCGGGTCTATGTCTCCGGATCACGGTGTGAGTCGCGGGCAAGGGCGCACGCGAGTTGCATGCTGCACGCGATATGCATCATGCATGTTAAGTGCATCATACATATCGCGGTGGTATACCTGGCGGGAGGTAGCTTTCCTGTAGGGAAGCGAGCCAGGAGCCGAAGGAAGCCTCGCGTGGACAAGCCACTTGACCTGCTGGAATTCGAGACCATGCTGCTCGGGCGCCACATGCACATGATCAATCCGCGGGGGCGCGGGGTGAGTGAGGAGCGGCTGGACCGCAGCGCGTACGTCCTGCTCAGCCGCATTCAGGTGCAAGGCCCGATGTCCATCGGTGAGCTCAGAGAGGCCTTCGGCCTGGACGCGTCCACCCTCAACCGGCAGACCGCCGCGATGCTGCGGGCCGGGGTCGTCGAGCGCATGCCCGACCCCGAGGGGGGCATCGCCCGCAAGTTCGCCATCACCGAGGAGGGCAAGCGCCGGCTGGACGCCCACCGTGCCGAGAACCTGGACGGTCTGGAGAAGATCATGACCGACTGGGATCCCGAGGACGTGGCCGAGTTCGCCGCCTATCTCAGCCGTTTCAACCGCGACATCGAGCGTCTCGACGGGCGTCCCTGGCCGCGCGGTTGAGCAGGTGAGGGGGAGGGCGGGGGACTCGGGCGGGCCGGTTGTCCGGCCCATCCCGGTGCGGGCCAGAACGGTGCGAGGGGAGCCGCGGCGGCGAGCCGTGGTGGATCATGCACCAGCCGTTGTCGCACTTCTCGCGCGCGTAGCCGTTGGTGTTGTCGAGCTGGAACGGCTACCCGGCGGGTCTGCGCGACAAGCTGAGCGCCTACGACTTCGGCAGCGCCAACCTCGGCCTCGAGGAGGCCAGCTTCGCCGCGCACCTCACGAAGGCCATGCCGGCGGGCATCTCGTTCGACCCCGACGCCTGACCGGTCGGGGATTCCTTCTTCGTTCCCGTCACACCTGCGCCTTCGGGCGCGTCAGGGAGATGGCGCCACCCACGTGGCCGGTAGTGGTGTGACAGGTGTGACAGGTGTGACAGGGACGAGAAGGAGATGACGACATGGCTGTTCTGATGGTGCGTGCCTCGGTGAGGCCCGAGTGCGTCGACGAGCTCGAGGCGGCGCTGCGGAAGATGTTCACCGCGATCGAGGCCGCGCGGCCCGGGGGTGTGCGCTACGCCTCGTACCGGCTCCCCGACGGAGTCACCTACCTCGCGGAACTGGAGATCGCGGACGGGACCGAGAATCCGCTTTCCGCGATCCAGGAGTTCCGTGAGTTCCAGGCGGGCCTGCGGGACTGGCTGGCAGCCCCGCCGTCCGCCGAGCGTTTCGAGGTGCGGGGAGCGTACGCCGCCTGAGGCCACGCGGGTGCGCGTGGACGCGACTTCGGACGCGCACCCGTGGCCGTGGCCCCCGCGCCGAGTAGGTTCCGAGCGGGTTCCGAGCGGGTTCGCCCCTGACCGCGCGGAAGGCAGGGGCGGAAAGGGGCCGGGTGTGAGTACGTCCCGTACTGGTCGCCAAGGCTCCCGCGGACTGACGTTCGTACGGCGCAAAGAGCTTCGTACGGCGGGAGTAAATGCGCAGAGCGCGGGGAAACGCGGCGTACCGGAGGGATACTCAGGGTGAACGGCTAGCATCGCGGGCAGAGTTGTCGGCCTGGGATGGAGTGGTGTCGTGTCGGAGGGGCCTCGGATCGCCGTTGCCGTCGTGACCATGGGGAACCGGCCCGACGAGGTCGACGCACTGCTCACCTCGGTGGCCAAGCAGGACGTCGCGCCCGCGCGGATCGTGATCGTGGGGAACGGGTGTCCACTGCCCGAGTTCGCCGAGCGGCTGGGACTGCCCGGTGAGGTGACCGGCATCGAGGTCGACGAGAACCTCGGCTGCCCGGGCGGGCGCAACGTGGGCCTCGCCCGGCTCAGGGAGTTCGCGGACGTGGACGTCGTCGTCGAACTGGACGACGACGGGCTGCTGGTCGACGCGGATGTGCTGCGCAAGGTGCGGGACCTGTACAGCGCCGATCCGCGCCTGGGTGTCGTCGGCTTCCGCATCGCCGACGAGAACGGGGAGACCCAGCGCCGGCATGTGCCCCGGGTCGGGGCCAAGGACCCGATGCGGGGCGGCCCGGTCACCGGCTTCCTCGGCGGCGGACACGCGCTGTCCATGCCGATGCTCGCCCGGATCGGGGACTGGCCCGCCGAGTTCTTCTTCGCGCACGAGGAGACGGACATGGCCTGGCGGGCCATCGACGACGGGTGGACCGTGCTCTACGAGCCCGAACTGCTGCTCCAGCACCCCAAGACCTCACCCGCCCGGCACGCCATCTACTACCGGGTCACCGCCCGCAACCGGGTCTGGCTCACCCGTCGCAGGCTGCCCCTCCCGCTCATCCCCGTGCACCTGGGAATCTGGATGCTGCTGACGCTCGTACGGACGCGGTCGCTCGGCGGGCTGCGGGCCTGGTTCGGCGGCTTCGCGGAAGGACTGCGGCAGTCGGGCGGCGAGCGGCGGCCGATGCGGTGGCGGACGGTGTGGCGGCTCACGCGGCTGGGACGGCCGCCCGTCATCTGACCGTTGCCGGGACGGGCCGCCCGTCATCTGAACGCGGGCGGGTCGTACCCCTCCGCCCGCGTGCGGGACGGCAGGAGGCGGACGAGGGCCCCGGTCGCTCACCTCCGACGACCGGGGCCCTCTCTGTCCCCGGATCCGGCCACGGCGGCGACACTCCCCCGAGTTACGCGTCGTACGCGCGCACCGTCGGGCCAGATCCGATGGAGTGATCCCATCAGCCCGCGCCAACGGATCGCTAACATGTCGCCAACGGGTTTCCATCCGGAAACCCGGAAACCGGAAGTCGGTCGGCGTGAAGTCGTCGCAAGAAGGCGCGAAGTCGCCATGGGTGTGGTCGGTACCGGTCTGAACCGGTCGGGTCGGTCGCACGGGAAGGCAGTGGGGCGGGCTATGCGGTACGGGCTGCGGTTCGGGCTGCTGGGGCCGCCGGTGTTGTACGACGCCGACGGCGAGGTCCGTTCGATCGGCGGCGGCAAGATGCGTGCCCTGCTGGTCGCGCTGCTCCTGGAGCCGGGCCGGGTCGTCTCGGTGGACGCGCTCAAGGACGCGCTGTGGGGCGGGGCGCCGCCCGCCTCCGCGCAGGCCTCTTTGCAGAACCACGTCACCCGGCTGCGGCGGCTGCTTGACGATCCGGAGCGGCTGCGGGCCATGCCGCCCGGGTATCTCCTGCGGGTCGCCGAGGGCGAGTTGGACGTGCGCGTCTTCGAGTCCCACGTCATGGCCGCGCGCGCCGCGCATGCCGGGCGCGACTGGGAGCGGGCGCTGCGCGAGGCCCTGGCGGCGCTCGCGCTGTGGCGCGGCACACCGCTCGGCGGGGTCCCGTCCGAACTCGGCGGACACGCGCTCGTCCAGCGCCTGGAGGAGGCACGGCTGCTCGTCCTGGAGTGGCGGTACGAGGCCGAGCTGCGGCTTGCGGGGCCGGAGGCCGGGGGCGCCGGTGTCGGTGGTGCGGGCGAGGGTCGCGGTGTCGGCGGTGCGGGCGAGGGTCCCGATGGTGTCGGGCGAGCCGAGGGCGCCGGGGTCGGCTGGGTCTTCGGGGACACCGGGGACACCGGGGACACCGGGGACACCGGGGGCATCGGGCACATCGGGGTCTCCGCCGACGTGAAAGCAACGGAAGCCACCGGTACCACCGGCGCTTCCAGTACCCCCGGCCCCGCCCGACTCGCCGCTCTCGCACCCGAGTTGTCCGCACTCGTCGCCGAGTACCCGCTGCGCGAGGCCTTCCACCGGCTGCTGATGCTCGTACTGCACCGCACCGGACGTCAGGCCGAGGCCCTGGCCGTCCACCGCGATCTACGGGCCCGCCTGGTCGAGGAACTCGGTGTCGAGCCCGGGCCCGCGGTGCGCGCGGCGCATCTGGAGATCCTGCGCGAGCGGGCGGGGGAGAGAGACGAGTCCGCACACGACCGGGACGGCAACGGGAACGGGGGCGGGGACGGGAACCGTGCGGAGCGGGCCGCTCCGGCGGAACCGGCCCCGCCCCGGCCCGCCCAACTCCCGCCTCCGCCCGGTCACTTCACCGGCCGCTTCGAAGTGCGCCGGGAACTGAACGTGGCCCTCGACGCGGCCCGGCACCCCGGGCCCGCCGCTCCGGCCGTCGTCGTCATCAGCGGGATGGCCGGAGTCGGCAAGAGCGCCCTGGCGCTGCATGTGGCACACGGGCTGCGGGAACGTTTCCCCGACGGCCAGCTGTACGTCAACCTGCACGGGGCCACGCCCGGAATGACCCCCCTCACCCCCGGTCAGGCGCTCGCCGCGCTGCTGCGCGACCTCGGTGCCGAGCCGCGCCGTATCCCCGAACACCCGGACGCGGCCGCCGCCTTGCTCCGCTCGATGCTGGCTCCGACGCGCACCCTGATGGTGCTCGACGACGCCGCGCACGCCGCGCAGGTACGGCCGCTGCTGCCCGCGGGCACGGGGTGCGCGGTGATCGTGACGAGCCGTTCGCCGCTCACCGCGCTGGACGGCGCGCGGCGCTTCCCGCTCGCGCCGCTCTCGGTCGAGGACAGCGCGGCGCTGCTGCGCGCGGTGTCCGGGCGGGTGGACGGCCTCGACGGCGCGCACCCCCTCGTCGAACTCACCGGCCGGCTCCCGCTCGCCCTGCGCGTGGTCGCGGCCCGTCTCGCCGCGCGCCGTGCGCTCACGCCGGACGTCCTCGCCGGTCAACTGACCGCCACCGAGGGGCGGTTGCATCATCTGGAGTACGACGACCTGAGCGTCCGCAGGTCCCTGGCCGTCGCGCTCGACGCGCTGCGTGCCTCGGATCGGGAGGCCGACCAGGACGCGGCGGTCGTGCTGCGCGGCATCGGCGCGCTCCATCTCCCCGTGTACGGGGCGCCCCTGCTCGCCCGGCTCTGCGGCATCGCCGAGTTCCGTGCCGAGGCCGCCCTCGACCGCCTCGTCGACGTCGCGCTCCTGGAGGAGACGGCGTACGGCCGCTACGCACCCCACGACCTCGTCCGCGACTTCGCCCGGGAGATCGCGGGCGCGACGGACGGGGCACCCGGCGACGGGGGCGCGGACATCTGCGTGTCCGAGCGGGCGTTGCGCTGGTACGCCGGTGTCGCCGCCCGCTCCCTCGAAGCGATCGTCGAGCCGGGCCTCGACCGCGAGGACCGCAGCCGTCCGACCGCCGCGCAGCCGGCCGCGCACACGGTGGACGCCGCCGCCACGCCGCCGTTCTGCACCGCCAGGGACGCCTTCGCCTGGGGCGACCTGGAACTGGAGAACGTGGTGGCGCTGGTGGAGCGCTACGCGGACACGTCCGCGTACGTTCCCGTGCTGGTGCGGCTGCTCAACCCCTACCTCCAGCGCAGCGGCCGGGTCCCGGAGTCGGAGGTGCTCCTGCGGGCGGCGCTGGGCGCGGCGCGGCGGCTCGGGGACGAGGCCGCGCAGGCGTACGCGCTCGGGGACCTCGCGGGGCTGCACTTCATGACGGGCCGCGCGGGCGAGGCGCTCACGCTGAACGACGAGGCGCTGGCGATCTGGCGGCGGCTCGGGGTGCTGTCGTGGATCCGGCGCGGGCTGAACAACCGCGGCATGCTCCTCGAGGGGCTGGGCCGCCACGCCGAGTCCAGCGAGGCGCTGCTGCAGAGCCTCGAACTCTCCCGGGAACTGGGCGACCCGCACACCGAGGCCATCACCTACAGCCACCTCGGCAATCTGTACGAGCACACGGACGCCCGGGCCGCCATCGACCACCACCAGCACAGCCTGGCGATCGGCGACGCGATGGACGACGTGATCATCCGGCACTCCGCGCACTGCAACATCGGCTACGCCCACCTGACGCTCGGCGAACCGGCCGCCGCCGTACCGCACTTCGAGGAGAGTCTGCGCATCCTCGGCGGTCACGGCGACTGGCACGGGGAGTCGCAGACGCGGCTCGGGCTGGTGCGCGCGCTGCGCGGGGTGGGGCATGTCGAACGGGCCGCGCGCGAGTGCGATCTGCTGCTGTGCCGCGCCGACCAGCGCGCCGACCGGTACACCGGCGGGCTCGCCCGGCATCAGCTGGGGCTGCTGCTGCACGCGCGGGGGGATGCCGCAGGGGCGTACGAGCTGTGGAAGTCGGCGCTCGCGGCGCTGGACGGGACGGACACCTCGGTGGTGGGGGAGCTGAAGGAGCTCCTGGGGGAGGAGTAGAGCACCGGGAGGAGGAGTACGTCAGCCGGCGGAGGAGCAGGTCACCGTCCGGGTCATTTCGCGTCCGCGTAGCACTCCACCACCGCCGTCGTGAACGGGAAGCGGACCGGGGTCTCGCCGAACGTCAGCCGTCCCGCCAGCTCCGCGGCCTCCCGGATCGAGGCCACGACCGCGTCCGCCTCCTCGGCCGGACAGTGCACGATCACCTCGTCGTGCTGGAAGAAGACCAGCTCGGCGGCGAGGTCCGCGCAGGTGCGCCGGAGGGCGGCGAGCAGCAGCAGCGCCCAGTCGGCGGCGCTGCCCTGGACGACGAAGTTGCGTGCGAAGCGGCCGCGGGCGCGGGAGTTGGAGGAGGCGTAGCCCGGCACCCAGCCCTGGTCGCCGAGGGCCTCGCCGGGTTCGTCCTGGGGGAGGCCCGCTTCCTCCGACGCGGTGTCGGACGCGCCGGCCGCCGGGGGGCTCGTCCGCCCCAGCCATGTCCGTACGAGCCGGCCCTCCTCGCCGGCCCGCGCCGCGTCGTCCACGTAGGCGACGGCCCGGGGGAAGCGTCTTCTCAGGGCGGCCAGGTTCTTCAGGCCGTCGCCGGACGTCTGCCCGTACACCGCGCCGAGCACGGCGAGTTTGGCCTGTGCCCGGTCGCCGGCGAACGCCCGGTCCGACACCGACTGGTACAGGTCGCTCTCCCGGCCCGCGACCTCCATCAGGCCGGGGTCGCGCGAGATCGCGGCCAGCACCCGCGGCTCCATCTGGTCGGCGTCGGCCACCACGAGCCGCCAGCCCGGGTCGGCGACGACGGCACGCCGGATCACCTTGGGGATCTGCAGGGCGCCCCCGCCGTTGGTCACCCAGCGGCCGGTGACGGTCCCGCCGGGCAGGTACTCGGGCCGGAAGCGTCCGTCGCGCACCCAGTCCTGGAGCCAGGACCAGCCGTGCGCCACCCAGATCCGGTACAGCTTCTTGTATTCGAGCAGCGGCTTCACGGCAGGATGCTCGATGGTCTCGATCTCCCATCGCCGGGTGGACTTGATCTTGACCCCGGCCTGCGCGAAGGCCTTGACGACGTCGGCGGGCAGGTCGGGGCGGACGCGTCTGCCGAAGGCGGCCGACACCTCGTCCGTGAGCTCGGCGAGGCGTCTGGGCTCGCCGCCGCCCGCGTACCGCTCGCCGAGCAGTTCGTGCAGCACCTCGCGGTGGACGTCCGCGCGCCACGGCAGCCCGGTGCCGTTCATCTCGGCCGCCACCAGCATGCCCGCGGACTCGGCCGTCGTCAGCAGGTGCATGCGCTCCGGGTGCGCGGTCGTGTCGTGCCGGCGGCGCTGATCGGCGTACACCGCCAGGAGGTCTTCCAGGGGTACGTGGACCGGGCGCGGTTCGAAGAGGGACGACTGCGAGCCGGGCTCGGCGGAGCGCTGCGGGGGATCCGGCGGTACGGGGCCGCCGCGCAGCCTTGCCAGCGCGGCGGCCGCCGACCGGGGTTCGCCGAGCCGGCCCTCGTGGCCGAGCAGCAGTGTCTCGGCGGCCTCGATGTCGTAACACCGCTGCACTCGCACCCCCGCGGCGAGCAGACGCGGATAGACCTCGGCCGTGGACCGCCAGACCCACCGGACCACGTCGGGTCGCCCCCGCACGGCCTCGACCAGGTCCGCCTCCCTGCGCACCGGCCCCGCGGGCAGCCCGTCGGAGCCGAGGGGGGCGACCTCCGCACCACCGTCCTCGGCCGGCCCGAGAGCCCACCGGTCGCTCATGGTTCCGAGTCTCGCAGGGGGGTCTGACAACGGCCGGTGACGCGACCCTACTGATCCTTTCGCGGGTCCTCCTGCCGGTCCTCCTGCCGGTCCTCCTGCCGGTCCTCCTGCTGGTCCTTCTGCTGTCCCCCCACCGCGACGATCTCCAGCGCGCGCGCGAGGTAGGCCTCCGCCGCCGTCTTGTCGATACCGAGGCCACTGAGGACGCCGTTGCCGTTCTCGTACTCCAGGAGGGCCAGGAGGATGTGTTCGGTGCCGATGTAGTTGTGGCCGAGGCGGAGGGCCTCGCGGAAGGTGAGTTCCAGGGCCTTCTTGGCGGCGGGGCCGTACGGGATGAGCTCCGGGACCTCGTCGGCCGCCGGCGGGAGCGCCGCGGTCGCGGCCTCGCGGACGGCGTCCAGGGTCACGCCCTGTGCGGTGATCGCCTTCGCGGCGAGCCCCTCGGGCTCGGAGAGGAGGCCGAGGACGAGGTGCTCGGTGAGTCCCTCCGCGTTGCCCGCGGCCTTCGCCTCGTTGTGCGCGGCCATGACCGCGTTCCGGGCACGGGGCGTGTAGCGGCCGAAGCCCTGGCTGGGGTCGAGGTCCGACTCGGCCTTGGGGACGAACCGCTTCTGCGCCGCCTGCCGGGTGACTCCCATGCTCTTGCCGATGTCCGTCCAGGACGCGCCCGAACGCCGGGCCTGGTCCACGAAGTGGCCGATCAGATGGTCGGCCACGTCGCCGAGGTGGTCCGCCGCGAGCACCGCGTCCTGGAGCTGGTCGAGTGCGTCGGTGTGGACCTTCTTGATGGCCTCGATGAGGTCGTCGAGACGTACGGATGCCTTGACAGGTGGGTTCGAAGTCATGTGTCAACCGTAAGTTGACAGTCGACGGGCGTCAACCCGAAGTTGACACCCGTCGAGCCTCCCGTCCGCGGTTCCCTGTCCACAGGGTGTGGACGGTCCGGTTCGGCGGGCGTGACACGATCGACGCATGAGCAGTACGCCCAGCACCGTGGAGCGCGCCTTCGAGGCCGCGCTCTACGCCGACAGCGACGCGGCCCTCGACACGGGCGCCTCGCTGCTCGCCGCCGACCCCGCCTGTGACGCCGAACTCGCCCGCCGCGGCGAGGAGTTCGTCGCCGCGGCCTGGCGTCGCGGCTGGCAGCCCGCCGACGTCGTACGGATCGTGCGGCGCGAACTGGACGACGTACACCTGCAGCTGGTGTCGGAGCTGGTGCGCGCCGAGGCCGGCCGGGACCGGCGGCCCCGGGGCCCACGCTGGGCGGCGCAGCTCGAAGAGCTGGACGCCCTCGCCCCGCGCACCGACCGCTTCTCGCTCGCCACCGCCGCGCTGGAGCTGTACCGGCTGCTGCTCCGCCTCCCCACCCTCGAGCCCCTCGACGCGCAGGGGTCGCACGGCACGGCGCGGCACCAGGCCGCCCCGCAGGACTCCCGCATGCTCACCCGTATCCGCGCGCTGCTCGCCAAGGCCGAGGCGACCGGATTCCCGGAGGAGGCGGAGGCGCTGAGCGCCAAGGCCCAGGAGCTGATGGCCCGGCACAGCATCGACGAGGCGCTGCTCGCGGCCCGTACGCACGCCAAGGACGCGCCCGGCGCCTGCCGCATCGGTGTCGAGCCGCCGTACGAGACGGCCAAGGCGGTGCTGCTGGACGCGGTGGCCGACACGAACCGCTGTCGTGCCGTGTGGAACGAGTCGCTCGGCTTCTCGACCGTCGTCGGCTTCGAACCCGACCTGGAGGCCGTCGAACTCCTCTACACCTCGCTGCTCGTGCAGGCCACGGCCGCGATGACGAAGGCGGAGGCGGCCCAGCGGGCCGGGGGAAGGAAGCGTACGAAGAGCTTCCGGCAGTCGTTCCTGGCCGCGTACGCGCACCGGATCGGCGACCGGCTGGCGACCGCCGCCGATGGGGCCGAGGGGGAGGTCGCCTCGGCGGCCCCGGTGGGGGAGCTGCTGCCCGTCCTGGCGGCCCGTGACGTGGCGGTCAACGACCACATGGAGCGGATGTTCCCGGACACCGTCACCACCCGGCTGCGCGGGGTCAACGACGCGGCCGGGTGGCAGGAAGGGGCCGCGGCGGCGGACCGCGCCCAGGTCAGGGCACGTCCGCCGCTTCACTGACGTCCGGCATTCCGTCGGATTGCCGAGTGCCTCCCGGCTTCCGTCGGGAGCCGCTCAGTCGCCCGCGGGCTGGAACGAGCTCACGGAGGCGTTCGGGTCGGTCGGACCGGTCTTGCCCGCGAGGGGGCCGTACGACCACTTGAAGCTCTGGGTGGTGGCGGCGCCGGGCAGGCCGATCTTCAGCGTGGTCGCGGCGAGGCTCTTCCCGTCGCCCGCCGTGCCCCGTACGTAGGTGATCGTGAAGGAGGCGGTGCCGCTCGGCGCCAGCGCCTGCTTCGGTGGAGTCACGGACTTCTCGTCGGGTACGTCCGTACTCGTGCCCCCGTCCTGCACCTTGACGGCGGGGAAGCCCTGGAGGGTGCACTGGGCGCCCTTGTTGGTGAGCGTGACGGGCACGTTGCCGGTGTCGCCGGCGGCCGGGGCGGCGTTGGCGGGGCCGACCTGGATGCCGATCTGGTCGATCTTGCAGGCCGTGGAGGCGGCGGCGGAGGAGGCGGTCGAGGCCTTCTTGCCGTCGTCACTGTTGTTGCTGCTGCCGCCGCTGTCGCAGGCGGTCAGGGTGAGTGCCGCCGCGGCGGCGACGACGGCGATCGGAAGGGCGCGCATGGGTTTCCCCCTGGGTTCGTGAAGGTGCTCATGGATCATCACGCAGACCGGTGGGGACGTGTTGCGCGGCCCCCCTGTCGCGCACCACTCCCGTGCCCCATATATCCCGGATGTGACCCGAAAGCCGCCCTACGTCGATGGAATGAGCGACGGACACGCGAACGGGCCGCGGAGTCCCAGGGGGCTCAGCGGCCCGCTGCCAAGAGCAGGGCGGGGCAGGTCGGAGCAGGTCAGGGAGGGGTCCGGCCGGTCAGGAGCCCAGGCTCGCCGTCGGCAGTCCCGACGGGAGCTGACCGCCCTCGGCCTTCGTGTACGACTCTTTGCCGAGGTTCCCCGACCAGGTGACCTTCAGTGTCGTGCTGTTCACGGAGTCGACCATGCCCGTCGTGCGGTCCTTGTTCCCGTCCGTGCACTTGAGGTGGATCATCCGCATGCCCGCCTCTTCACCGGCGGTTCCGGTGCACACGGTGCCGCCCGTCGTGAAGAGCCCGGCCTGCTTGCCGGTGATCACCAGCGCCACGGCCTTGCCGCCGGTCGTGGCCGCCCAGCTGCCCTCCAGCTTGCTGGTGGCGGTCGACGGAGAGGCCGAGTCGCCACCCGTGCCGGCCGTCCCCGAGGCGGACGCGCCGGGACTCGCGGACCCGTCCCCGGAGCCGGACCCCGAGCCACTGCTGCACCCGGTCAGCGCGAGCGTGCCCGCCAGACCCGCGGCCAAGGCCATGGCCGCGCCCCGGGTCCGCCGACGCGGAAGGATCGCCGAAGTCGCCGATGTCACTGAAGCCCCCAAGGGTGATGGTGTCGCTGGGGTCGCCGGAACGACCGCAGCAAGCTATCAGCCGGACTCACGAACACCCTGGGCGAGACATCGGGAGAACTTACGAATCTTCTGAGGGCGTTGTCGGGTCATGGTTCCGGGCGGGCGCCGGGTCATGGTTGCGAGGGGGCGCGGGGTCATCGTTGAACGTTTCCGGCACGACCGCCTCAAGGGCCCCGGTGAACTCCTCGACCACATGGACACCGAGGCCGAAACCGGGGCCGAGGCCGAGACCGAACTCGGCGGTGGCAAGTCATGAACCCCGTCCCGGACAGAGACCTGCCCCCCGTTCCGGCGGACGAACCGCCTGTCCGACACCGTCGACGTGCGGATTCTCGCGTACGAGCCGGAACGGATGCCGCGCGTCCGGTGGGCCGACGCTGATCCTGCGACCCTTTGGATTGGGCCATTACGTGAACGTTGAAACTCGAAGGGCCCGGTACGCGTCTCTTCTTATTGCATGAGGGATTCGACCCGGACGACCCTGCACGGATGACGGCGCGGAAGATCATGCACGGGGGCTGGAGATCGCATGTCATGCGTTCTCCGGGGCAGACGCTGGACCAGATGCAGCCCGGCAAGTACCAGACAGTAGTCGGGCGGTCAACACTCGGTAGTCAAATGGCGGTAAAAGCTGTAACCGTGGGACCACCCCCCGTGCACGTGCATCTGCCCATGCATCTGCACATGAACAGAGCTATGATCCGGGACAGTTGGCCACTGCATCAATGGCCACATCGGCCACTGCACGACCGGGGAGCGACTTGTGGACCACGACGTGTACGACGTGGATGACCTGGATGACGTGTACAACGGCATGGCTGCGACCGAGCTGACCGGGGTGGCCTGGCAGAAGAGCAGGCACAGCAACTCGCAGGGCTCCTGCGTGGAGTTCGCGAGGCTGCCCGGAGGTGACGTGGCGGTGCGGAACTCGCGGTTCCCGGAAGGGCCCGCGCTCGTCTACACCCGCGCCGAGATCGAAGCCATGCTCCTGGGCATCAAGGACGGGGAGTTCGACCACCTGATCGCCGGCTGACTTGAGTCGGCGCCGCACACGTGGAAGCGCGTGCGGGCGGGGCAACCGGCATAACTGACGGCAACAGCCTTCTCGCGGCGCGTAACGCGCGTAGAACCGCGGCGCCAAAAAGCGCCGCGGTTCTCTATTCGGTCGAAACCCCGCCGACGGCCGGCTGCGGAAGCCGGAACAGCGCCCACACGACCTTGCCGCTGAGCGTGCCCGCGAGCGGGTGCCAACCCCAGCTGTCGGCGAACGAGTCGACCAGGAACAGGCCCCGGCCCGACTCCGCCGAGAAGTCCTCCGAGTCGCCCGCGACCGGACTGTCGTGACTGGGGTCGCGCACCGCGCACACCAGACGTGAGGTCCACCGCATCAAGTGCAGCCGCACGGGCGGGCCTTGGTCGTCCGGACGGGGCGTGTCCGAGGGGAGGGCGTGCCGCAGCGCGTTGGTCACGAGCTCGGAGACCACCAGGCAGACGTCGTCGAAGCGCTCGCCGATGTCCCACTGGTCCAGCGTTCTGCGGGTGAACTGCCGGGCTTCGCGCACGGCTTCGTAGCGCGCCGGCAGGGCGCAGGAAGCGGCGCTGGACACGGCCGCGGGGTCGAGCGGCGGAAGTCCCTGCCGTAAGGGCTCGAGCATGGTCGATCCATTCGTCCCCATGCGAGGCACTCCCGGGTGTTCGCGGTCGTTGCGATGCAGCGGTGGCGCGAGGACCATGGTTCCGAATGCGTACAGCAGATGCAAGGGCAGATGCACGTGCACGCGCCCGAATTGGACCTTCCTCTACCCTTTCTTGGTCATTTCTTCTGTCACCTTCTTCCCGCTTGTTGACCCTCTACTGATCTTTTCCTGTGTGGCCCCTTTGGAGTCTTTCCGTTTCTGTAACTGAACGAGTACTGCTTGAAGTGTTTTAGTGGCAGACTTCGGCCCTTGAAGACGGTTGGGGAGGCGGACGAACGTGAGCGCTGGTGAGTCGAGCGGCTCGGTGGTGCGGCGCATGCTGCTCGGGTCACATCTGCGGCGCCTGCGGGAGTCGCGCGGAATCACCCGGGAAGCGGCCGGTTACTCGATCCGTGCCTCCGAATCGAAGATCAGCCGCATGGAGTTGGGACGGGTGAGCTTCAAGACGCGCGACGTCGAGGACCTGCTGACGCTGTACGGCATCGCGGACGAGGCCGAGCGGACGTCGCTCGTCTCCCTCGCCAAGGAGGCCAACGTCGCCGGCTGGTGGCACAGTTACTCGGACGTCCTGCCCAGCTGGTTTCCGACCTACGTCGGCCTGGAGGGCGCGGCCCATCTGATCCGGTCGTACGAAGTCCAGTTCGTGCACGGCCTGTTGCAGACGGAGGCCTATGCCCACGCGGTCGTCGCGCGCGGCATGCGGGGCGCCTCCCCCGCCGACATCGAGCGGCGCGTCGCGCTGCGCCTGGAGCGGCAGAAGTACCTCGTCTCCGAGAAGGCCCCGGAGTTCCATATCGTCCTCGACGAGGCCGCGCTGCGCCGCCCGTACGGCGACCGCGAGGTGATGCGGGGGCAGCTCCAGCATCTGATCGAGGTGTCGGAGCGTCCCAACGTACGACTTCAGGTCATGCCGTTCAGCTTCGGCGGCCACTCGGGCGAGAGCGGTTCCTTCACCATTCTGAGCTTCCCCGAGTCCGACCTGTCGGACGTCGTCTATCTGGAGCAGCTCACCAGCGCGCTGTACCTGGACAAACGCGAGGACGTCACCCAGTACGAGGGCGCGCTCAAGCAGTTGCAGCAGGACAGCCCCGGGCCCTCCGAGAGCCGCGATCTGCTGCGGGGACTGCTCCAGCTCTCCTGATCCTCCCCTCACCGCCTCCGGCGAGTCCTCACAGTCCGTTCGCCTGTGAGTCTTCATGGACTCTTCGGAGGCGCTCTCCAACTCCCTTTGGACGCAAGTACGATGACGTCTGATCAGACGTTGATCGGATGTGTCTGCTGACTCAGACTCGGATGTCTGCCTCGGCAGCAAGGGGATTGAGGGAGCACATGTCGTCCTACTTCACCGACTTGGCCCAGCAGTACATCGACGGCGAGTGGCGCCAGGGCACCGGCTCCTGGGACATCATCGATTTCAACCCGTACAACGGCGAGAAGCTGGCGTCGATCACCATAGCCACGGTCGACGAGGTCGACGAGGCCTACCTCGCCGCCCGGCGCGCCCAGAAGGAATGGGCCGCGACCAACCCGTACGCGCGTCGCGCCGTCTTCGAGAAGGCCCTGCGCATCATCGAGGAGCGCGAGGCCGAGATCACCGAGGTGATCATCGCCGAGCTCGGCGGCACCCACCTCAAGGCGGGCTTCGAGCTCCACCTCGCCAAGGAGTTCCTGCGCGAGTCGATCCAGCTGGCGCTGCGCCCCGAGGGCAAGATCCTCCCCTCGCCGATCGACGGCAAGGAGAACCGCCTCTACCGCGTCCCGGTCGGTGTCGTGGGCGTGATCAGCCCCTTCAACTTCCCCTTCCTGCTCTCCCTGAAGTCCGTCGCGCCGGCCCTGGCACTCGGCAACGGCGTGGTCCTCAAGCCGCACCAGAACACCCCGATCGTCGGCGGCTCCCTGGTGGCGAAGATCTTCGAGGACGCGGGCCTGCCCGGCGGTCTGCTCAACGTCGTCATCACCGACATCGCCGAGATCGGCGACGCCTTCATCGAGCACCCCGTTCCGAAGGTCATCTCCTTCACCGGCTCCGACAAGGTCGGCCGCCACGTCGCCACCGTCTGCGCCTCGCACTTCAAGAGCGCGGTGCTGGAGCTCGGCGGCAACAGCGCCCTGGTGGTCCTCGACGACGCGGACATCGACTACGCCGTCGACGCGGCGGTCTTCAGCCGGTACGTCCATCAGGGCCAGGTCTGCATGGCCGCCAACCGCGTTCTCGTGGACCGCTCGATCGCGGACGAGTTCACCGAGAAGTTCGTCGCCAAGGTCAGGACGCTGAAGGTCGGCGACCCGAGCGACCCCCAGACGATCATCGGCCCGGTCATCAACTCCTCCCAGGCGGACTCGCTCACCGGCGCGGTCGACCAGGCGATCGCCGAGGGCGCCACGGCCCTGGTGCGCGGCGCCACCACCGGCAACCTCGTCGAGCCGACCGTCCTGACGGACCTGCCCGCCGACTCTGCCATCCTCCGGCAGGAGATCTTCGGCCCGGTCGCACTCCTCGTCACCTTCGACGGCGAGGAGGAGGCCGTACGCATCGTCAACGACACCCCGTACGGGCTCAGCGGCGCCGTGCACACCGCCGACGTCGAGCGCGGTGTCGCCTTCGCCAAGCAGATCGACACCGGCATGTTCCACGTCAACGACGGCACCGTCCACGACGAGCCGCTGGTCCCCTTCGGCGGCGAGAAGCACTCCGGCATCGGCCGCCTGAACGGCGAGACGACCGTCGACGCCTTCACCACCCAGAAGTGGATCTCGGTCCAGCACGGCCGGAGCTTCTTCCCGTTCTGAGCGCCCGATTCCGGCGTAGCGGACATGCATCCAGGAGCACACCAGGTGCATGTCTGCTACGTATCCCCTCGCCGAGGCGAGGGGATACGCTCGGCGACCTCGCCCGCCGAGCCGCCCAGCACGAGCGCATCACCCTGACAGATCGCGGCATCCCGGCGGCCGTCCTCATCTCTCCCGCCGAGTTGGAGGACCTCGAGGACGCTCTGGCCCTGGCCCGCCTGGAGCGCGACCGCGCCCTTGGGCGTACCGAGGCTCCCGTCCCCCACGAAGAGGCCCGCCGGGCGCTGCTCGAAGCGGCGGGGAGGGGCGAGTGACCTGGCGCGTTCTCTGGGAACCGGCCGCCCTCAACGCTGCCACAGGGCACCTCAAGGACGACCCCCAAGGCGTCGATGCCCTCCTGCGGGCCACTGACCACCTCGCCGAGGACGAGAGGCCCGAGGGGTCGCGCGCATGGGCGTGGACCACCGTCGCCTCCATCACGGTCCCTGGCGCATCCTCTACCGGATCGATGCGGAAGCGCGCACGCTCCACATCGAGCGCATCGGCCGCACCGTGATGTGACCGGACCGCGAGTCCCTGGACGGCGCCACCGCCTTCGAGCTGGTCGCCCGCGCGCAGGAGGGTTGACCTCCGCGCCCTCATCTGCCCCATAACCTGGACCCCATGTCAGCGATCCGTCTCCTGGTGCTGGGTGCCGTCCGCCAGCACGGGCGGGCCCACGGCTACCAGGTGCGCAACGACCTCGAGTACTGGGGCGCGCACGAGTGGTCCAACGCCAAGCCCGGCTCGATCTACCACGCGCTCAAGCAGATGGCGAAACAGGGACTGCTGCACGCCCACGAGATCGCCCCGTCGACGGCGGGCGGCCCGCCGCGCACCGAGTACGAGATCACGGACAAGGGCACCGAGGAGTACTTCACGCTGCTGCGCCGGTCGCTGACCGCGTACGACCAGAAACCGGACATCCTCTCGGCCGCGCTCGGCTTCATGGTCGAGCTCGGCCGTGCGGAGACCCTCGAACTCCTCCAGGATCGGGTGCGCGCCATCGAGGAGTGGCGCAAGTCCGTCACCGGGTACTACACCCCCGAGGACGGCCCCGGACAGCTCGGCCACATCGGCGAGATCATGAACTTCTGGGTCCACTCGGCCGACTCCGGCGCACAGTGGACCCGGGGCCTGATCGAGCGCATCCAGGGCGGCGCGTACACCTTCGCCGGGGAGGGCGAACCCTTCGTCGGCGTCCTGGTGGACGGCGAGGAGAATCCGTACGCGACGAGAACCCCGCACCCCGGCGACCAGGAGTAGCCGCACCCTCCGCCGGACAGGACCTGGTGCCGCAACAGGCGGCACTAGTGGTGGAAGCCCGTCGCCGCCTCCTTGTCCTGGGTCAGCGGATGCGGCAGCCTGCGCAGTTGGGGCACCAACCGGCTCAGGTCCTCGATGAACATGTCGGCGAGATCCACCGAGAAGCCGTTGCGGCACACCACACGCAGGACGGACAGGTCCTCCCGGTTGGCCGGGAAGGTGTACGCGGGCACCAGCCAGCCGCTCTCCCGCATGCGCCGGGACACGTCGAAGACGTCGTACGCGGTCACATGCGGTGCCGTGGTGAAGGCGAAGACGGGCAACTCGTCGCCCCGGGTGAGGAGTCGGAAGTCCTCCAGCGCCTCGATCCGCTCGGCGAGCCCGCGAGCCAGGTCTCTGGTCGTCTGCTGAACGGCCCGGAAGCCCTCCCGGCCCAGCCGTAGGAACGTGTAGTACTGCGCCACGACCTGCGCGCCAGGGCGGGAGAAGTTGAGGGCGAAGGTCGGCATGTTGCCGCCCAAGTAGTTGACCCGGAAGACGAGTTCCTCGGGCAGCTCGGCCGCGGTCCGCCACAACGCCCAGCCGACGCCCGGGTAGACCAGCCCGTACTTGTGGCCCGAGGTGTTGATCGAGGACACACGCGGCAACCTGAAGTCCCAGACCAGGTCCGGGTCGAGGAAGGGGGCGACCATCGCGCCGGACGCGCCGTCGACATGGACGGGGATGTCCAGGCCCGTACGCTCCTGGAGCTGGTCGAGGGCCGCGCACAGCTCGGCGATCGGCTCGTACGACCCGTCGAAGGTGGAGCCGAGGATGCCGACGACCCCGATGGTGTTCTCGTCGCACAGCTCGGCCGCCGCCTGGGGGTCGAGGTGGAACCGCTCGCCCTCCATGGGCACCTGGCGTGCCTCGACCTCCCAGAAGTTGCAGAACTTCTCCCAGCACACCTGGACGTTCACCCCCATCACGAGATTGGGGCGTGCTCCGGGGTAGCGGTCCGCGTTCCGCTGCATCCAGCGCCGCTTCAGCGCCATGCCGGCGAGCATGCACGCCTCGCTCGATCCGGTCGTCGAACAGCCGACGGTGGACGCAGGATCCGGCGCGTTCCACAAATCCGCGAGCATCGCCACGCAGCGCCGCTCCAGCTCGGCGGTGCGCGGGTACTCGTCCTTGTCGATCATGTTCTTGTCCCGGCACTCGCTCATCAGCACCCCGGCCTGCGGTTCCATCCAGGTGGTGACGAAGGTGGCGAGATTCAGCCGCGCGTTCCCGTCCAGCATCAGTTCGTCGTGGACGACCTGATACGCCGTGTTGGGCGGCAGCGGGCCGTCGGGAAGCCGTTGTTTGGGCGGGGCCTCCGTCATGCCCCCGACCGGATTCGCCTCCCCGAAGAAGGGGTTGACGGACACGGGTCGCTCGTCGGGCTTCTCGGGACCTTGGTGGAGCGGCATGGGATCTCCCATCGAGTCGGCGGTCGGAGGGTCCTACTGGTTCATCGGATCGGAGGGGCCTGTCGGTTCACCGGATCGAGCTCCCGTCGGTACGCAGTTGCATCTGCGGGCGTCCGGTGACGATCAGCCAGGCCGGTACCGAGGCCAGCACCAGCAGGGGCAGCACGGCCGGCTGGGCCACCAGGACGGCCGCCGTGAACAGACTGATCCAGCCCTGCCGGGTGACGGCCAGGAGCACCCCCAGGACCGCGCACACCACGGCGAGTGTGGGATTCACCTGCGGTACCAACGCGTGTGCGCACAGCCCGAGAGCTACCCCGGCGAACACGGAGGGAAAGATCCGGCCGCCCCGGAACCCGCACGCGGTGGCGACCAGCAGCGCGGCCAGCTTCACCACGAACATCAGCGCGAACCGTCCCGCCGACCAGCCCTCCGGGCTCGCGGCGAGGGTCTTCACCTCGTCCAGGCCCTTGAAGAGCGTCAGAGGCCCGCCCAGCGCCCCCAGCAGTCCCAGGAGGACACCGCCCACGGGGATCGCCACCATGGGGTGTCCGAGCCGCGAGAAGGCGCCGTGGACGTACGGGAGGGCGTACACCGCGGTCATCCCGATCACCGCGGCCGCCGAGGCGACCACCAGGGCGCTCAGCAGGTCGCCCCAGTGGGGGCCCACGTAGGCGGGCAGCGCGAGGTCGAAGCTCGGGTGCTCCAGCAGCATCATGGTCAGCGCGCCCGTGCCGCCCGCGAGCAGCGGCGGCAGCAGCCGGTCCCAGAGGGCGCCGGGACCCGGCTGCCCGGCCAGCACCTCGGAGAAGATCAGCGCGGCGGCCACCGGCGTGCCGAACAGGGCGCCGATCGTGCCCGCGACCGCCAGGCCCACCCACAGCCCCACGGCGGAGCCCGGGATCACCCGGGTGCCGAGCCAGTAGGCGAGGGCCACGTTGACGGCCGTGATCGGGTTCTCGGGGCCCAGGCTCACCCCGCCCGCCAGTGTCAGGACGGTGGCGAGGAGCAGCCCGGGCAGAACGCGGGGCGGCAGGGGAGCGTCGACCAGGCCCGTGGTCGACGGATCCGGCCCCGCGTGCCCCGGCACCTTCCACACCACCAGACCCACCGCGACGCCGGTCGCCGTGAGCATCACGACCATCCACAGCACGGAGTAGCGGCCCACGCCCAGTGCGTCCGGAAGGGTCTCCCACAGGACGTCCTTGAACCGGGCGGCGAGCAGGCTGACGCCCAGCAGGACGAGCGCCGCGGCCACACCGACCACCACGGAGGGCACGATCAACGGCAGCAGACGCCGTAAGGGGGTCGCCGTGGACGCATCGGTGCTCACGGCCACACCCTAAGCGGGCGAAAGCCGCGCAACATCCCGAAGGGTTCGCTTCGGCACCCCGGGAATTCCGGCTTGCACCTCACGTGACGTGAGGGCCGAGGGTGGGACGCGTACCGAGGAAGGAGCGGAAGTGGGCTACTCAGTGGGCCAGGTCGCCGGTTTCGCCGGGGTCACGGTGCGCACCCTGCACCACTACGACGAGATCGGCCTGCTCGTGCCGAGCGAGCGCAACCGCGCGGGGCACCGGCGCTACAGCGACGCCGACCTCGACCGGCTGCAACAGATCCTGTTCTACCGGGAGCTGGGCTTTCCGCTCGACGAGGTCGCGGCCCTGCTCGACGACCCGGAGGCGGACCCGCGCGCGCACCTGCGCCGCCAGCACGAGCTGCTGACCGCCCGGATCGAGAAGCTGCAGAAGATGGCCGCGGCCGTGGAGCACGCCATGGAGGCACGCACGATGGGCATCAACCTCACGCCCGAGGAGAAGTTCGAGGTATTCGGGGACAAGGATCCCGAGGAGCACGCGGAGGAGGCCGAACGGCGGTGGGGCGGCACGGCGGCGTACGCCGAGTCACAGCGCCGCGCCGCCCGTTACACCAAGGGCGACTGGCAGCGCATCCAGGCCGAGGTCGCCTCCTGGGGCGAGCGCTACGACGCCCTCATGGAAGCGGGCGAACCCGCGACCGGCGAGCGGGCCATGGACATGGCCGAGGAACACCGGCAGCACATCGGCAAGTGGTTCTACGACTGCTCGTACGAGCTCCACGGCTGCCTCGGCGCGATGTACGTGTCCGACGAACGCTTCAAGGCGTACTACGACTCCATGCGCCCGGGTCTCGCCGAGCACCTCAGGGACGCGATCACGGCGAACGCGGCCCGGCACTCCCAGGAAGCCTGACGGCAAGACGGCAAGGGGCACCCGCCATCGCGGGTGCCCCTTACATCTTCCGGTTACCGTCTTCCGGCGCTGCGGCCGTGCCCTACTCCTTCGCCAGGACCACCGCGGTGCCGTAGGCACACACCTCCGTGCCCACGTCCGCCGCCTCGGTCACGTCGAACCGCATCATCAGCACACCGTTCGCCCCCCGCACGCGTGCCTGCTCGACGAGCCGTTCCATGGCCTCGTTGCGGGTCTGGACGAGGGTCTTGGTGAGCCCCTTGAGCTCGCCGCCGATCATCGACTTCAGACCCGCGCCGATCTGGCTGCCCAGGTGCCGGGATCGCACGGTGAGGCCGAAGACCTCGCCGACGACCTGCTGGACGCGGTATCCGGGTGCGTCGTTCGTCGTCACGACCAGGACGTCCGACTGGGGTCCCTGGCCGCCTCCGTATTCATCGATGCCCATGGTCCACAGCTTTGTCCCAGTGGGCACACAGTGCATCCTGGGGGCACTGGTGGAACCTGGCACGGACACTGTGCGTTGATAGCTTTGGCCGACAGTACTGATGTACTGCCGTACTGCCGTCCCAGGACCGCCGTACTCTTCCTCACCCCTCAGGAGCCCGGAACCGTGACGACGCTTGCCCTTGGTCCAAGCTGGCTGGATCCGAACACGCTCCTGGACAACTTCGGCATCTGGGGCCTGCTGCTCGTCGTCTTCGCCGAGTCCGGCCTGCTGATCGGTTTCTTCCTGCCGGGTGACTCGCTGCTGTTCACCTGCGGTCTGCTGATCACGTCGAACCAGCTGGACTTCCCGCTGTGGGCGGCCGTCGCCCTGATCTGCGTCGCCGCGGTCCTCGGCGACCAGGCGGGTTACCTGTTCGGCAAGAAGGTCGGCCCCTCGCTCTTCACCCGCCCGGACTCCCGCCTCTTCAAGCAGGAGAACGTGGTCAAGGCCCACGAGTTCTTCGAGAAGTACGGGCCCAAGTCCCTGGTCCTCGCCCGCTTCGTGCCCATCGTGCGCACCTTCACGCCGATCATCGCGGGCGTCAGCGGCATGAAGTACCGCTCCTTCGTCACCTTCAACATCATCGGCGGTGTCCTGTGGGGCGCCGGCGTCACGCTGCTCGGCTCCTGGCTCGGCAAGATCGACTTCGTCAAGAACAACATCGAGGCGATCCTGATTCTGATCGTCCTCGTCTCGGTGATCCCGATCGCCATCGAGTTCCTGCGGGCGCGCTCCAAGGCCAAGAAGAACCCGCCGCAGCCGGCGGCCCCCCAGGGCCCGGCCGCGTACCAGCAGCAGCCCACGGCCCCCGTCATGGACGACGCGACGCGCCCGCTGCGCATGCACCAGCCGCAGCAGAGCCAGGACCCGTACCAGCAGGACCGGCACCAGCAGGACCAGTACGCCCAGGGATACCCGCAGCAGCAGCCCCAGCAGCCGTACGGCAACCAGGACCAGGGCTACTACCAGGGCTACGACCAGAATTACGGCCAGAACTACGACCCGAACTACGACCAGGGCCAGACCTACCCGCCCCAGCAGCCCGCGCAGGGCTACCCGCAGCAGCAGCCCTACGGCAACCAGGACCAGAGCTACCAGCAGTACCCGTACGGCAACTGAGCGCCCCGAAAGGGGCGCGAGGCTGTGACACATGCGGCTCGGCCGCGATCAGCCACCAAAATCCCGCAGCCGCCACCCGGTACAACGCACCGAGCTCGTAGGCACCCGGCACTCAGAACCCCCGCGTCCGCTTCGCGGCCCTGCGCCCCCCGGTGGATCCCCCCGGCACCCGCAGGAACAGCCGCGAGATCTCGGACCCCAGGTTCACACCGATGGCGATGGCCATGGCGAGCGCCGCGGCCTTCGAGAGCGAGACCAGGCCCTTGTCGACGTTGCTCTGGGCGATCGACAGCAGCCCGAAGTAGGTGGCCGACCCTGGAAGCAGGGGCCCTATCGCGGCGGTCGTGTACGGCAGCGCGGACGCGAACCGGTAGCGGGACAGCAGCTGCCCGAAGAGGCCCACCAGGCCCGCCGCGACGGCAGTGGAGGCGACCGGCGAGATACCGCCCGGGTAGTGCATCGCCCCGTACACCGACCAGGCGACGCCTCCGTTGAGGGTCACCGCGAGCACGGTGGAGCGTTCCTGCTGGAGCAGGACCGCGAAGGTCAGCGACAACAGCATGGCGGCGGCGATCTGCACCAGGGGCCGCTCGGAGATGCTGAGCGCCTGGTCCGGATCGAGCGCGGCGCCGAACTTCACGCCGAAATAGAGCACGATGAGGACGCCGACGATGATGCCCACGAACAGGTACATGACCTCCAGGAGGCGCGCTGACGCGGTGATGTAGAAGCCGGTGAGTCCGTCCTGGACGCCCGCGACGAGTGCTCGCCCGGGCAGCAGCGCGAACAGTCCACCGGTGATCACCGCGGACGAGTTCGCGTCGACGTGCGCGAGCTGGAGCGCGACACCTATCGCGGCCGGCGGCATCGCGGCCACCGTGAACTGGTAGAACTCCGGCAACCCGCGCCCCGCGCAGAGCCAGGCCAGCCGGTCGCCCAGCATCGCGCCGAGCGCCGCGGCGACGAACACGATCGCGTCACCGCCCACGAGTACCGAGGCCGCACCCGCCAGCAGCCCGCTGCAGCCGGTCAGCACCCAGCCGGGATACGGGTGGCGGTTGCGCCGCATCTCCGCGAGGCGCCGGTAGGCCTCCTCCAGGGAGAACGTGGTCTCCGGGTCGCTCAGGTCGTCGACGAGCCGGTAGACGGCCGCGAGCCGCGTGTAGTCGGTACCCCGGCGGCGTACGGTCCGGGAGGCCGTCACGGGATCGTCCACCAGGGACGGCTGGTGTGAGATCGACAACAGGGTGAAGGTGACGTTCGGCTCGCAGCGGTCCAGGCCGAAGGAGCGGCAGACGGCGAACATCGCCGTCTCCACGTCCTCGGCGCCCTCACCGCCCGCGAGCAGCAACTCGCCGATGCGCAGCGTCAGGTCGAGCACGCGGGGGACGGCCGGGCCGGCCTCGTCCTCCTTGTGCAGCAGCTCGGGCGCCGGACGCTCGGCCACCGGCATGCGCAGCATCGTGCGCATCCGGTCCTGCCAGGGCACGTCCTTGGTCAGACTGACCACGGGGACGCCGGTCGCCGGTGTGAAGGCGGGCGGGGCGTGCTTCGCGCTGTAGGTGCGCGGGGTGCTGAACGCCGACCCCTCGGACTCGGCGTCGGCCGTCTCGGGCGGCACGAGCCCCTCGGGGACCGCGAACTCCGACGTGGTCCCCGATTCGTCCTCGACCGCCGGTGCCACGCCGTCCGGCTGTGCGAACGCACTCCTCGCCTCGTCCGACTGCGGTTTGCGGTCCTCCGCCTCCGTCACCCACCACTCCCGCTGTTGCCGACCGTGCCCCTCCCGTACGCCCCAGTATGCGCACGGATACGCGAACGGGCCGCGCCACCCCAGGAGGGGTCACGCGGCCCGCAGGGCTCAGGAGGGATCAGTGACCGCCCTGCTCCTTCAAGCGCTTGTAGGAACGCTCGATCTCGGCCTCGGCCTCCGCGCGGCCGACCCAGTTGGCGCCCTCGACGGACTTGCCGGGCTCGAGGTCCTTGTAGACCTCGAAGAAGTGCTGGATCTCCAGGCGGTCGAACTCCGACACGTGGTGGATGTCCCGCAGGTGCTCCACGCGCGGGTCGTGCGCCGGGACGCACAGCAGCTTGTCGTCGCCGCCGGCCTCGTCCGTCATACGGAACATGCCGATCGCGCGGCACTGGATGAGGCAGCCCGGGAAGGTCGGCTCGTCCAGGATGACCAGCGCGTCCAGCGGGTCGCCGTCCTCGCCGAGGGTGTTCTCGACGAAGCCGTAGTCGGCCGGGTAGCTGGTCGAGGTGAAGAGTCGACGGTCCAAGCGGATCCGACCGGTCTCGTGGTCCACCTCGTACTTGTTCCGCGAACCCTTCGGAATCTCGATCGTGACGTCGAACTCCACCGGTGGCTCCTCCATGATCAACACATAGTTCTGGTGGTTAAGTGTCCCTCACGCAGGTGTGTGATCGCGAAAGGGGCTGGTGGTCGTGCCAGAGCTGAGGGCTTGGCGGGCCGCGAGACCGCATGTGGTGCGGATCAAGCGGACCGTGCGGCCGCATCTGACGCGGGTCGCGCAGTCCGTGCAGCCGCGTGTGACGAGGGCTGCGCAGTCCGTGCGACCGCATGTGGTGCGGGCTGCTCAAGCCGTGCGGCCGCGTTCCGTGAAGTTCACGGCCCCGCAGCTCACAGCCGTCGCCGCCACCGCGGGCCTGGCATTCGCGGCCGGGGCGGTGGCCTTGGCCGGCCCCTGGGACTCCTCCGGTCAGCGTACGGCCGAGCGTGACTGGGCCGCATCGCGAGAAGGGGAGGGTGGCGCAGATCACGCACGTAGTTCCGATACGTCCCCCACGGCGCCGAAGCCCGCGCCCAGCGCCGCCTCCGTGCTGATGGGTCTCGGCGGCTCCACCGTCTCGGTGCCCGCACCCACCCAGAAGGCCCTCACGAGCACCCTCGACCGGCTTCTGGGCGACTCCGCGCTCGGCGGGCGGCGCACGGCCGTGGTCGTCGACGTGGCGACCGGCAAGCGGCTGTACGGCAAGGGCGCCGACGACGCGCAGACCCCGGCCTCCACCACGAAGATCGCCACCGCGGTCGCCGCGCTCTCCGCGGCGGGCGCCGACCACCGCATCGAGACCCGCGCGGTCCTGGAGCCCGGCACCAAGGAGGTCGTGCTCGTCGGCGGCGGCGACCCCACGCTGACCGCCCGCAAGGAGGCGGCGGGCTGGGCGAGCCTGCGCACCCTGGCCGACGAGACGGCGACCGCCCTGAAGGCCCGTCATCTGAACCAGGTGACGCTCTCGTACGACACCTCGCTCTACACCGGTCCCGCCCTGCACCCCATCGGCACCAACCCCAACCTCGCGCCGGTCAGCGCCCTGATGGTCGACGAGGCCCGCACCGACGACTCGGCCGGCGGACCGGTCATCCGCGCCGCGGACCCGGCGGCGGACGCGGCCGGGAAGTTCGCGGAACTGCTGGAGGCCAACGGCATCAAGACGGCGACCCCCGGCCCCTCCAGGGCGACGAACCGCTCGCAGTCCCTCGCCTCGGTCTCCTCGCCGCCCCTGTCCGCCCTCATCGAGCGGATGCTGACGAACAGCGACAACGACATCGCGGAGGCCATGGCCCGCCAAGTCGCCCTCGCCACCGGCCGACCGGCCGATTTCGAGGGCGGCGCGGCGGCGATCGACGCCGAGCTGAAGAAGCTCGGACTCCCGCTGTCCGGCGCGCACTTCACGGACGGCAGCGGTCTGAACCGGGACGACAGGCTGACGGCGGACCTGCTCACGGCCCTTCTGGTCAAGGCCGGTGACCCCGCCCACCCCGAACTCCGGCCCATCCTGACCGGCCTGCCGGTCGCGGGCTTCACGGGCACCCTCAGCGACCGCTACGCCGACGACTCGTCCGGCACCGGCCTCGTACGCGCCAAGACCGGCACGCTGACCGGGGTGAACACCCTGGCGGGCACGGTCGTCGACGCCGACGGCCGCCTGCTGGCCTTCGCCTTCCTGGCCTCCGGCACGACCGACCCGTCGGCGGCCCAGTCGGCCCTGGACCGTACGGCCTCGGCACTGGCGGGCTGCGGCTGCCGTTAGGGCCGACCGGCCAGGTCCTGGGTACCGCCCGTACCACGAGCCCCGTGCGCCCCGGAGCACGGGAAGCATCCGGCGCCGTACCCCTCACCGCACTTGGACCCGCTCACGTACGGTTGACGCATGACGAGCATCGGTGGTGCCGAGATGGTCGACTGGAATCTCGCGGTGGCGACCGCGACACGGCTTGTGCGGCCTGGCCCCGAGGTGAGCCGCGACGAGGCCCGAGAGGTCGTGGCGGAGCTGCGCCGCCATGCGAAAGCCTCGGAGGAACACGTCCGGGGCTTCACTCGTATGGGCACGGAGGACATCCACGACACCCCCATCCTCGTGGTGGACCGCCCGGGCTGGGTCCGGGCGAACGTCGCGGGGTTCCGGGAGCTCCTGAAACCCCTGCTGGACAAGATGCAGGAGCGGCGGGGGAGCACCCCGGGCGGGGCGGTCCTCGGCGCCGTCGGCGGCAAGGTCACCGGCGTGGAACTGGGCATGCTCCTGTCGTTCCTGTCGTCGCGCGTCCTCGGGCAGTACGAGACCTTCGCCCCGGCGACCAGGGAACTCCCGGCGGGTGAGAACGGCGGCGGCAGGCTCCTTCTCGTCGCGCCGAACATCGTCCACGTGGAGCGCGAACTCGACGTGGAGCCCCACGACTTCCGCCTCTGGGTGTGTCTGCACGAGGAGACGCACCGTACGCAGTTCACGGCCGTGCCCTGGCTGCGCGACCACCTGGAGGGCGAAATCCAGTCTTTCTTGGGCGAGACCGAGGTCGACCCCATGACGGTCCTGGAGCGCATCAGGGAGGCCGCCCAGTCGCTCGCGGGCGGCCGCCCCGAGGGCGAGGAGGACGACGGGGGCCGGTCCCTGGTCGAGATCGTGCAGACGCCGGCCCAGCGGGAGATCCTCGGCCGCCTCACCGCCGTGATGTCCCTCCTGGAGGGCCACGCGGACTTCGTGATGGACGGCGTGGGTCCGGACGTGGTCCCGTCGGTGGGCGAGATCCGCGAGAAGTTCCAGCAGCGCCGGGCCAAGGGGGCCTCGCGGTTGGACCTCGCCCTGCGCAAGCTGCTCGGTTTGGATGCCAAACTGAAGCAGTACAGGGATGGTGAGCGGTTCGTGCGCGCGGTCGTCGATCAGGTGGGCATGGACGGCTTCAACCGTGTGTGGACTTCCCCGAACACCCTCCCGACCAAGACGGAGATCGCCAAACCGGCGGACTGGGTCGCGCGGGTGCATCGCAAGGCGGAGTCGTGAACCCTACGGCAAGGTCGTGAAACGAATCCGGCCGACGGCAGGTGAACGCCCCTCCAATCACCCGTCCGAGGGACCGTGAGCCAACGGTAGGCGTGCAATGCTCGGGGAACGGCCCGTTTCTGTCACCATCTACACACTCTGTGTGACCAGACTCGGGCTCACCCCCCGAAAACTTCATGAAGGGAACCGGACATGGGTCCCCATCCTGCGGTCGCGGCGATACGCCTGGCGGTCCGCCGCGTACTCCACGACGTCCTCACCGACCACACCCGTCCCCCGGGCGAGTCCTCCCCGCTCGTCCTCGTCGCCTGCTCCGGCGGCGCCGACTCTATGGCGCTCGCCTCCGCTCTCGCTTTCGAAGCACCCAAACTCGGCATCCGCGCCGGTGGCATCACCGTGGATCACGGTCTGCAGCCCGGCTCCGATCTGCGCGCCGACGACGTCGTCTCCCGCCTCGTCGAGCTCGGCATGACCCCCGTCGAGTCCCTCGCCGTCACCGTCGGCCGCGGCGGCGGCCCCGAGGCCGCCGCCCGCGACGCCCGGTACGCCGCCCTGGACGCCGCCGCCGAGCGCCACGGCGCCTCCGCCGTCCTGCTCGGCCACACACGTGACGACCAGGCCGAGACGGTTCTGCTGGGCCTCGCCCGCGGCTCCGGCATCCGCTCCCTGTCCGGCATGGCCGCGGTCTCGGGGGCCGACGGCCGTTACCGCCGACCGTTCCTGCACCTGGACCGGCAGACCGCCCGCAAGGCCTGCATGGCCCAGTCGCTGCCCGTCTGGGACGACCCGCACAACGCCGACCCGGCCTACACCCGCTCCCGGCTGCGCCACGAGGGCCTGCCCGCCCTGGAGAAGGCGCTCGGCAAGGGAGTCGTCGAGGCCCTCGCCAGGACGGCACAGCTGTCCCGCGACGACGCCGACGCCCTCGACGCCTGGGCCCGCCAGGCCGAGGCCTCCGTACGCGACACGGCGGGCCTCCTGGAGTGCGCGAAGCTCTACGCCCTGCCGCCCGCCGTACGCCGCCGCATCCTGCGCCGCGCCGCCATCGAGGCGGGCGCCCCGGCCGGTTCGCTGTTCGCCCGCCACATCGAAGAAGTCGACCGGCTGATCACCGGCTGGCGCGGTCAGGGAGCCATCAATCTCCCGGGCAAAGTCGTCGCTCAGCGGCAGGGTGGCAGACTGGTGATTCGGCAAGGCTGAAACCGGACCCTCCATCGGGACCGCTCACGCGGCTCTCCGGGACCCCTCACTCGGGTCGCGGGCGGTCCGGGCGGCCTCGCGAGTGAGCCGAAGGGGTGCGTCGTTGTCGAAAGGGAGAGCGCGCGAAGGTCGTGAGGAACGAGCGACCGAGCACGGTCGACCGTCGACAGCGACATCGGCACCCCGTAGGTGAGCGAGCCCAAAAAAGTGGGACGGACGACCGAAAGTGATGCGGGTGGACGCGAAAGACATGGGCACCGACCTCAAGTCGGTGCTCATCACCAAGGAAGAGATCGACGCCAAGCTGGCTGAGCTGGCCGCGAAGGTCGACGCGGAGTACGAGGGCAAGGACCTGCTGATCGTGGGTGTCCTCAAGGGCGCCGTCATGGTCATGGCGGACCTCGCGCGTGCGCTGTCCACCCCCGTCACCATGGACTGGATGGCGGTGTCGTCTTACGGCGCGGGCACCCAGTCCTCGGGTGTGGTGCGGATCCTCAAGGACCTCGACACCGACATCAAGGGCAAGCACGTCCTGATCGTCGAGGACATCATCGACTCCGGGCTGACCCTGTCCTGGCTGATCTCCAACCTCGGCTCCCGCGAGCCGGCCTCCCTCAAGGTGTGCACGCTGCTGCGCAAGCCGGAGGCGGCCAAGGTCGCGATCGACGTGGAGTGGGTCGGCTTCGACATCCCGAACGAGTTCGTGATCGGCTACGGCCTCGACTACGCGGAGAAGTACCGCAACCTCCCGTTCGTCGGTACGCTCGCGCCTCACGTCTACGGCGGCTGAACCCCCGGGTCCCAGTCCTCGTAAGACGATCGGGAACCCCAGCGGCTTTCGCGCCGTTGGAGCATGCGTGGGCGGGATTGCCAGTCGTCCCCTGCAGCTTCGGGTGACAATGCTGGGGTACCGTCCGAAGAACAGTCTTTATAAGTCTTTATCAAACTCACTATGGCAGGAGGGACGGGGCGGCACCGCTCCGTATGGATGGACGTGAAGCGATACTTCCGTGGGCCGGTCATGTGGATCGTGCTGGCCGTCCTTGCCGTGGTCGTGTTGATGCAGGTCGTCGGCTCGTCCGGCGGCTACAAGACAGTGGACACCGGCCAGGTCGTCCAGGCGATCAATGACAACAAGGTCCAAGAGGCCAAGCTGACCACCGGTGACGAACAGGTCATCAAGGTGCAGCTCAAGGATGGCCAGAAGGTCTCCGGCAGCTCCAAGATCCAGGCGAGCTACATCGGCGACCAGGGCGTCAACCTCGCCAACACACTCCAGGACAAGTTCCAGAACAAGCAGATTCCGGACGGCTACACGGTCTCGCCGTCCAAGCAGAACCCGTTCCTCGGCATCCTGCTGTCCCTGCTTCCCTTCGTCCTCATCGTCGTCGTCTTCCTGTTCCTGATGAATCAGATGCAGGGCGGCGGCTCCCGGGTCATGAACTTCGGGAAGTCCAAGGCGAAGCTCATCACCAAGGACACCCCGAAGACGACGTTCTCGGACGTCGCGGGCTCGGACGAGGCGGTCGAGGAGCTCCAGGAGATCAAGGAGTTCCTCCAGGAGCCGGCGAAGTTCCAGGCCGTCGGGGCGAAGATCCCCAAGGGTGTGCTCCTGTACGGGCCTCCTGGAACCGGCAAGACGCTGCTCGCACGTGCCGTCGCGGGCGAGGCAGGCGTCCCCTTCTACTCGATCTCGGGTTCCGACTTCGTCGAGATGTTCGTCGGTGTCGGTGCCTCCCGAGTCCGTGACCTGTTCGAGCAGGCCAAGGCGAACGCTCCGGCGATCGTCTTCGTCGACGAGATCGACGCGGTCGGCCGCCATCGCGGCGCCGGCCTCGGCGGTGGTCACGACGAGCGCGAGCAGACGCTGAACCAGCTGCTCGTCGAGATGGACGGCTTCGACGTGAAGGGCGGTGTGATCCTCATCGCCGCCACGAACCGGCCCGACATCCTCGACCCGGCGCTGCTGCGTCCCGGCCGCTTCGACCGCCAGATCGCGGTCGACCGCCCGGACATGCAGGGCCGTCTGGAGATCCTCAAGGTTCACCAGAAGGGCAAGCCGGTCGCGCAGGACGTCGACCTCTCGGCCGTCGCCCGCCGCACCCCCGGCTTCACGGGTGCCGATCTCGCCAACGTGCTGAACGAGGCCGCGCTTCTGACGGCCCGCAGCGACATGAAGCTGATCGACAACTCCATGCTGGACGAGGCGATCGACCGCGTGGTCGCGGGCCCGCAGAAGCGGACCCGGATCATGTCGGACAAGGAGAAGAAGATCACCGCGTACCACGAGGGCGGCCACGCCCTGGTCGCGGCGGCGTCTCCGAACTCCGACCCGGTCCACAAGATCACGATCCTGTCGCGTGGCCGTGCCCTCGGCTACACGATGGTCCTGCCGGACGAGGACAAGTACTCCACGACGCGCAACGAGATGCTGGACCAGCTGGCGTACATGCTGGGCGGCCGCGCGGCCGAGGAGCTCGTCTTCCACGACCCCACCACGGGCGCTGCGAACGACATCGAGAAGGCCACCGCAACGGCCCGCGCGATGGTCACGCAGTACGGCATGACCGAGCGTCTGGGCGCGATCAAGTTCGGCGGCGACAACACCGAGCCCTTCCTGGGCCGGGAGATGTCGCACCCGCGCGACTACTCGGAAGAGGTCGCCGCGCTCGTCGACGAAGAGGTCAAGAAGCTCATCGAGAACGCGCACAACGAGGCCTGGGAAATCCTGGTCGAGAACCGCGACGTCCTCGACGCGCTGGTGCTCCAGCTGCTGGAGAAGGAGACGCTGAGCAAGGAGCAGATCGCCGAGATCTTCGCTCCGATCCACAAGCGCCCGGCCCGCCCCGCGTGGACCGGCTCCTCCCGGCGCACCCCGTCCACCCGCCCGCCGGTGCTCTCCCCCAAGGAGCTGTCGCTGACGAACGGGGCGAACGGATCGACGCCGGCCATCGCCAATGTGACGGAGTCCGTCCCGGCGAAGGAAGTGGCTCCGGAGGACCGTCCCGAGAGCTGATCCGGCTCCCGGTGGCCCCACCAGGCCCGGAATGGATGCCGCGCCCCCCAGGTTCTAGCCTGGGGGGCGCGGCATTTTCGCACGACCGCACGTTTTGGACGCGTCGACCAGCACGCGCAAGATCCACAGGAACGAGGACCACATGACCGACCCCGTGACGCTGGACGGCGAAGGTGTGATCGGCGAGTTCGACGAGAAGCGCGCCGAGAACGCCGTACGGGAGCTTCTCATCGCGGTCGGCGAGGACCCGGACCGCGAGGGACTGCGCGAGACGCCCGGGCGGGTCGCCAGGGCGTACAGGGAGATATTCGCGGGGCTGTGGCAGAAGCCCGAGGATGTGCTGACGACCACATTCGACCTCGGACACGACGAGATGGTGCTCGTGAAGGACATCGAGGTCCTCAGCAGCTGTGAGCATCACCTGGTGCCGTTCGTCGGCGTGGCCCATGTCGGCTACATCCCGTCCACGGACGGCAAGATCACGGGTCTGTCGAAGCTGGCCCGGCTCGTGGACGTCTACGCCCGGCGGCCACAGGTGCAGGAACGGCTCACCACGCAGATCGCCGACTCCCTGATGGAGATCCTGGAGCCGCGCGGTGTGATCGTCGTCGTGGAGTGCGAGCACATGTGCATGTCGATGCGCGGGGTGCGCAAGCCCGGCGCGAAGACCATCACCTCGGCCGTGCGCGGCCAGCTGCGCGATCCCGCCACCCGTAACGAGGCGATGAGTCTGATCATGGCGCGTTAGCGCCCCGGCCCGTACGCCCGCTGTGTGGCCCGTCCGTCAGGCGACGGGGGCCGCGCCGCCGTGTTCGTTGTCGTCGTCCTCCGGGAGCTTGCAGACGCGCTCCAGGAAGAAGGCGGCCGCTATCACGGCGATGCCGGCGAGGACCGAGAAACCGGCGTAGATGGCCTGGTCGCGACGGGCGGGGATGTCCAGGGACTCGAGCAGGAACGCGCCCGCACCGCCGTACATGCCCGACACCAGGGCGGCGACCAGGGCGCTCGCCTGGCCGAAGACGACCGCGCGGGCCGCCATCAGGGGATCGACGCCCTTGGCGCCGGGGCGGCGTTCACGCTGGGCCTTGAGGCGGGCGCGCAGCGAGAGCGCCGTGGACAGCAGGACGACGGCGATCAGGGCCAGGACGATGGGGGCGGCCAGCGGGACCCGTGGGAGGGTCCCCACCGCGCTCCACAGGCGCGCGCCCGCCCAGGACAGCACACCGGCCACGACGAACACGGCTGCCAGCGTCCTGATGCGCAGCTGTTTCACGTTGTTGTCCCTTTGCCCCTCTTGTAAGCCCGTCTTGGTCGTCCTGACCTTAACGACTACTCGGGCAGCCGGAGTTCCAGGTCGGGCCGGGGCAGGACGCCTTCCCGGGTGACGGCGGTGAGCAGGTGGGCCACGGGGCCGCGGCCGGGCAGCTGGGCCTCGGGCTCCACGTCGTGCCAGGGGGCCAGCACGAAGGCCCGTTCGTGGGCGTGCGGGTGAGGGAGGGTCAGGACCGGATCGCCGGAGACGACATCGGCGTACGCCACGATGTCCACGTCGATCGTGCGCGGGCCCCAGCGCTCGTCCCGTACACGGTGGAAGGCCTCCTCGATCGCGTGTGCCCGCTCCAGGAGCGAGGACGGCGGGAGGGTGGTCTTGAGGACCACGACCGCGTTGAAGTACGTCGGCTGGCTGCCCGGTTCGACGCCCCAGGGCTCCGTCTCGTAGACGGGGGAGACCGCCTTGACGCGGAGGCCGGGGGTGTCCTCCAGGGCGTCGATGGCGCCCTGGAGGGTCTCCAGGCGGTTGCCCAGGTTCGAGCCGAGGGAGAGCACCGCCCGTTTCGGGTTCTGCAGGGTTGTGTCGGCGGCGTCCACCCGCTCGACCACGGAGGCGGGCACCGGCTGTACGGTCGGGTCGCTCTGACCCTCGATGAAGTAGGCGGTCATACTCGGCTCCGGGTGATCGTGACGGTCACGTCGTCGAAGGGGACCGTGATCGGCGCGTCCGGTTTGTGCACGCAGACCTCGACCTCCTGGACCCCGTCGTGCTTCAGACAGGTCTGGGCGATGCGCTCGGCGAGGGTCTCGATGAGGTCGACGGGCTCGCCCTCGACGACGGCCACGACCTCCTCCGCCACGATGCCGTAGTGCACGGTCTTCGACAGGTCGTCCTCGGCCGCGGCCGGTCGGGTGTCCAGGCCCAGTGTCAGGTCCACGATGAAGGTCTGGCCTTCCTCGCGTTCCTTCTGGAAGACACCGTGGTGCCCGCGGGCCTTGAGGCCGCGCAGCGCGACACGATCCACGCGAATCACTCCTGCAATCGTCGGAAGCGGCCGATGTCCACCGAGTGCGGTCGGCGCACCGGCCTCAAACGAATCTACCTGCGGGCACTGACAGAGCTCGCCCACGGGGACACGCGCCCACATGATGGTCACGAGGCTTCATCGGGCGTTTCCCCTGGGGAACACGGCGGCTCACGGGTTGGTAGCCGCCCCTACCCAGCGGTTCGTGATTCCAACCACTTCTTGGTGCCCGTGGACCGCCCGCCCACCCGACCGGGGGTGTCCCGGGGCTCGGCGAGGGTGTTCTCGTCCTCAGCCGGGGGTGTCCTCGTCCTCCTCCTCGCCCGATTCGGCGAGTACGGGTGAGGCGTGGTGCGACCAGAGCTTCCAGCCGTCGCCCGTGCGGCGGAACACGTTCGTGGCGACGACCAGCTGGCCGACGAGCGGGCCGAGCTCGTCGCTGTCCTCGGGGGCGGGGCCGCCGCTGAGGATGTTCTCGGTGCAGGTCACCAGCGCGGTGTCACCGGTGACGGAGACGTGCACGTCCGTGAGGATGAACTGGATGTACTCCGTGTTCGCCATGATCAGCGCGTACGAGCGCAGGACCTCGCCGCGGCCGTTGAGGACCGGCCAGCCGGGGTGGACGCAGGAGATCACCGCGCCGTCGCCCTCGATGTCGTCGTCGGCGGTGTCCAGGGGAGCCAGCCACAGCGACGACAGTTCTTCGAAGTCACCCCGCTCGAGTGCCTCGTAGAAGGCGGTGTTGGCGAGTTCGACCTGCTCGATGTCGGTGCGGGGTGCGCTCACTGGGCTCCCTCTACGGCCCGGGCGACTCGTACGGCGTCGGCGGTGGCCCGTACCTCGTGGACACGGACCGCCCAGGCGCCCTGGTGGGCGGCGAGCGCGGAGACGGCGGCGGTGGCGGCGTCCCGTTCGCGGGCCGGCGGCGGGGCGCCCTCAGGGCCCGCCAGTACGCGGCCCAGGAACCGCTTGCGGGAGGCGGCGACGAGCAGGGGGTGGCCGAGTTCGCTCAGCCGGTCGAGGTGGGCGAGCAGCGACAGGTCGTGCTCGGAGTCCTTGGAGAAGCCGAGGCCGGGGTCGACGACGATGCGGTCGGGGGCGATGCCGCCCGCCAGAACGGCCTCCACGCGTGCGTGCAGCTCGTCGACGACTTCGGAGACGACGTCCGCGTACGTCCCCCTCACGTTGCCGCCCTCAAGAAAGCCGCGCCAGTGCATGACCACGAATGGTGCGCCGGTCGCGGCGACGGCGGGGATCATCGCGGGGTCGGCGAGACCGCCGCTCACGTCGTTGACGAGGGCGGCGCCCGCGGCGAGCGACTGCTCGGCGACGGATGCGCGCATGGTGTCGACGGAGACGGTGACGCCCTCGGAGGCGAGGCCGCGGACGACCGGGATGACGCGCTTGAGCTCTTCCGCCTCGTCGACGCGGGTCGCGCCGGGGCGGGTTGACTCGCCGCCGACGTCCACCAGGTCGGCGCCCTCGGTGACCAGGTGGAGGCCGTGTTTGACGGCGGCCGTCGTGTCGAACCAGCGGCCGCCGTCGGAGAAGGAGTCGGGGGTCACGTTGACGACCCCCATGACCGCGCAGCGGTCCCAGGTCGGCAGTCCCGCGACGTGGCCGCGGCGGCGCTCGGAGTTCATACGTCCAGCCTAGGCCTCCGGAGGGGGGCCGAATCGTCTGCGGGTTCGCTCCGGCGGGGGTCCATCGGCCGCTTCACGGCCTGTTTCCCCTCCGCCCAACCGACTCGTTCGGCCAAGCGGTCACCCCGAAAAGGGCGGAAGCGTTGATATCGGACCAAAGGACGCCGCGGCCCGAGCGAGGGCTCCCAGGGCTGGGGTAGGGGCCCTCGCTCGGGCCTGTTCAAGGGGGCTACGCCGCCCTGACCCCGCGCTCCGCCACGCCATGGGCGCACGGCCGCGGAGCCGGTGCGCGGCGGCGCAGCAGGCTCGGGAGGGCCAGGTTCACGAAGCCCTCGGCCTGCATGGCGGCGAAGCCGATGCGCGGAAGGTCGCGGGAGGAGCGGTAGACGACGAAGCGGGGCTCCCAGCGGGGGCGGAACTTCGCGTTGAACTTGTACAGGGACTCGATCTGGAACCAGCGCGAGAGGAAGACGAGCAGGCCCCGCCAGGCCCGCAGCACCGGCCCCGCGCCGATCTTCTCGCCACGAGCCAGCGCCGAGCGGAACATCGCGAAGTTGAGCGAGATCCGCTTGATGTCCAGACGCGGGGACGCCTCGAGCGCCGCCACGATGAGCAGTTCGTTCATGCCGGGGTCGGCCGAGCGGTCGCGGCGCATGAGGTCGAGGGAGACCCCGTCCGTGCCCCAGGGGACGAAGTGCAGGACGGCCTTCAGATCGCCGTACGGGCCGAGCGCGTCGTCCGCTTTGTGGGCGGTGGCGACCAGGCAGTCGCCGTCGGACGGGTCGCCGATGCGGCCGAGCGCCATGGAGAAGCCGCGCTCGGTGTCCGTGCCGCGCCAGGCCTCCGCCGCCCGCCGTATCCGCTCCAGCTCGCCCTCGCTGAGGTCACGGATGCGCCGCACCCGGGTCTCGTAGCCAGCTCGTTCGATGCGCTTCACCATTTGACGCACGTTGCGCATCGCGCGTCCGGACAGGGAGAAATCCGCGACGTCCACCACCGCCTCGTCGCCCAGTTCGAGGGCGTCGAGGCCGGTCTCGCGGGTCCACACCTCGCCGCCCGTCTCCGAGCAGCCCATGACGGCGGGGGTCCAGGAGTGGGCCTTGGCCTCGTCCATGAAGCGTTCGATGGCGCCGGGCCAGGCCTCGACGTCGCCGATGGGGTCGCCGCTGGCGAGCATCACGCCGGAGACGACGCGGTAGGTGACGGCCGCCTTGCCGCTGGGGGAGAAGACGACGGCCTTGTCGCGGCGGAGCGCGAAGTGGCCGAGCGAGTCGCGGCCGCCGTGCTTGTCCAGCAGGGCCCGCAGCCGGGTCTCGTCGTCCTCCGTGAGGCGGGCGGCGGGGTGCTCGGGGCGGAAGGCCAGGTAGATCGTCGTGACGGCGGTCAGCCAGCCGAGCGCGCCGAGCGAGAAGGCGACCGTCCAGGACGTGGCTCCGGCGTAGTCGACGGGGCCTTCGAAGCCGACCAGGCCGTACAGGACGTGCGTGATGCGGTCGGCCAGGCTCGGGTCGCCGACCATCCGGTTCTGGTGGGCGCTGACGATGACCAGTCCGAGGACGAGGGAACCGGCGCCCATGAGGACGAAGTTGGCGAGCGCGCGCCAGCGGCTGCGCGGATCGGGCAGGGCGGCGAACTCGCTCCGGTGGCGCAGCAGCGGCGCGAGCAGCGCGAGGGAGATGACGACGCCGATGATCGAATGGCGGTACGCGAACTGGGCGACGGCACCCGCCGGCAGCAGGACCACGGCGGCCCGCCACGCCCGGCGCTTGCGGCGCCGCAGCCCATGAGCGAGCAGCAGCAGGAGTACGCCCGCGCTGAGCGACAGCGCCGCGGCGAAGGGGCCGAACGAGCCGGGCAGCACCTCGGCCATGGCGTGCATACGGCTGCGCCGGAAGCGCGGGAAGACCCCCGCGGCGATGTCCAGGAGCCCTACGAGTGTGCAGGCCCTGGCGACGAGGGCGGGAACGACCTCTGGGCGCGGACCACGGAGTATGCGTCGCGTCCTGCCCGTGCGGTCTGGAACCTCACCCGACATTTCCCCATCTATCCTGACAGACATCGCATCCCGTAGTTCTGCGAGAGACCTTGAATCCGGCGCCATTCCGGCATCCGGCGACATTGCGCCCTCTAGGACGGTGTCTTGGGGAGTCAGGTTCACTCCCCAGCGGAAAGTCGGTTCAAAAGGCAAGGAAAGTCCAGGGCAAGGCCTCGCGAAGGAGCAGGTCGGCCCGGGACGGAAAGCGCAGGCAGGACAGCTCATGGGTCTCACGAGCAACAAGGTGCTGGTGCTGGCGGTTCTGTTCGCCGTGCTGCTGTTCGTCGGCACGGTGTGGTGGTGGCCGCGGCTGGCGCGGCGCAACTGGCGGGCCGTCAGCGGACGGGTCGGACTGCTTCTGGTCACCCAGGTGGCGATCTTCGCTTCGATCGGCCTGTTCGCCAACCAGGCGTTCGGGTTCTACGCGAGCTGGGCGGACCTCTTCGGTCAGGAGAACGGCCAGGGCGTGGTCGTCTACCACGGCGGCCGGGGCGGACCCGGTGGCGGGCCTCTCCAAGTGGTCGACACCCAGCCGGTGAGCGTGTCGGGCGGGACCCGGCCGCAGATCGGCGGCCAGATCCAGAAGGTCGACATCGTCGGCCGTACGACGCACATCGCCACGCCCGCGTTCGTCTACCTCCCCCCCGAGTACTTCCAGCCGCGCTACCGCACCCGGACTTTCCCGGCGGCCACGATCCTCACCGGCTACCCGGGCACCGCCGCGGCGCTCATCAAGGGTCTGCACTATCCGCAGACGGCCCACGAGTTGTCCAAGAACGGGCAGATGCAGCCGATGATCCTCGTCATGATGAGGCCGACGGTCGCGCCCCCGCGGGACACGGAGTGCGTGGACATCCCGGGCGGTCCGCAGACCGAGAAGTTCTTCGCCAAGGATCTCCCCGATGCCGTGTCGGCTCACTACAGGGTGGGCAAAAAGCCCGGAAGCTGGGGCATCGTAGGCGACTCCACGGGCGGCTACTGCGCGCTGAAGCTGGCGCTGCACCACCCCGAGTCGTACGCCGCCGCGGCGGGTCTGTCGCCGTACTACAAGGCACCGATCGACCCCACGACGGGCGACCTCTTCCACGGGAACAAGGAGCTGCGCAACAGCGCGGACCTGCGCTGGTTCATGCAGCACAAGCCCGCCGCCGACACATCGCTGCTGGTCACCAGCAGCAAGGTGGGCGAGCACAACTACAAGGAGACCCTCAAGTTCATCAGCCTCGTGCAGTCCAAGCACCGCACCCGGATCGCGTCGATAATCCTCGACAGCGGCGGCCACAACTTCAACACGTGGCGGCGGGAGATCCCGGCGACGCTTCAGTGGCTCAGCGGGCGGCTGAGCGACCGCTGACCGGCCTCCCCGAATACGTGGGGGCCCTCGTGATGCGCGCCGAGCCTCCTGGAATTCCTGGAGTCCCTCGAATCTCTCGAATCACGCGAACTCAAGGGAATTGATCAACAAGTAGCCGCATTGCGGGGCAAGCGGGAGCCCTTGTGGGACAAGGAGTTGCCCTTATAGGCGGCTGAGGCGGTGTGAAGCCCGTGGGGTGGCCGTGTTTTTACCGGGCGGGGCTCCAAGATTCGCCTACGCGCGGTAAGTTTCTGGCCATGCCACGTGGACGTCACCGCCATTCCCCACCTCTGCACCGGCTGCTGCCTCCTTCGGCGATCGCAGGCGTCTCGCTCGTCTGCGCCGTGGGGCCCTGGCTGTTCACGGAACCAACGGTGCTCCGCTCCTTGGCCGCGGCCGCCGCGGTGACCGCCGTCGTGGGCGGCGTCGTCATGCGCCGCTGGGACACGGCGGCGGGCAAGCGCGTCGCGGACCTCACGCGCGCGCGGGCGAGTGACGAGTGGCGTCACGAGGAGCGCGTCGCCGAGCTCGAGACCGACCTTGATGAGTCGCGCGAGCTGCGCACCAAGCTCGAACACAAGCTGCGCGCGAAGCGGGCGGAGCTGGCGGGCCTGCGCAACGAACACGCGGCGCTGCTGCGGCGGTACGCCACGGCGGAGACGGAGCGGGCGAGCGCCCTCGAGGGTCGCCGGCTGCTCGAGATAGAGACGGTGGCTCCCGCTCGCGCCCTGCCCGCCGCCGCGACGGAGACCGCCGAATCCGCCGCATCCGTGGACGCGGTGGACGCCGTGGACTCGGCGGTGCCGGAGGCTCCCGAGGGCGTGACTGCCACGGACGAGGACAGGAACGAGGGTGCGGGCGAGGACAGGGGCGAGGACACCGACGACGGTGTCACCGCCGAGGACGTGACCACCGTAGAGGCGGAGAACGCCCCCGAGGAGCCGACGGACGCGCCCGCGTCTCCCCAGGTCTTCTCCCCGGCCGGGTCCTCGCTCTTCCTGCGCGCCGACGCCGCGCTGAGCCGGATCACGACCGGCGATGCGGCGACCGACGTCTCCGACGCGGACACTGAACCGGACACCGACCCGGACACCGATCCGGACGACGATGCGAAGCCTGGCGCCGAAGCCGACTCCGAAGCCGAGGTCGAAACCGCTGCCGCCTCGGATTCCGATGCCGCTGCCGCCGCCTCCGGTTCCGACGAGCGCGAGTCCGCCAAAGGAGAGCCCGCCAAAGGAGAGTCCGATAAGGGAGAACCCCCGACGGACGGCCCTCCGAAGGGCAACCGGCCCCTGACCGAAGCCAAGACGGCGGCGCTGCCCGTCCCCGCCGCACGCGCGGCGTCCGTCGAGGCGGAGCCGGCCGCCCCGGCGGCCCACCCGGTGAAGCCGACGAAGCCCGCCCGTGCCTCCGGGCACTTCACCGTGCCGACCGCGGTGGCCGTCGCCCCGGCCGCGCCCGTGCGGCGCCCCTCGGTCGAGGGCGGGTTCGACTTCTTCGGTACGCAGAAGGGGGCGTCCTCGGCGGCCATGGAGGCCGTGCAGAACGAGGACCTCGCGGACGTGGTCGGGCAGGAGGCGCTCGCCCTGCACAAGGCCGAGGCCGAGTCCGGTTTCAAGCCCGTCGACGAGGGGTCCCGCGGTGTCGGTCAGGTCATCGACCTGACCGCGCACGACGAGACCGAGCAGATCGACCTGGCGGAGCTGCGGACCGCGGCTTCCTGAGGCCGCCTGTACGTGGCGCACGCACATGAGGGCAGTGGCTCGGGCCACTGCCCTCACGGCGTCTCAGCCCGCACGCCGGCTTACGTCGGCCCACGTCATGCCACGCCGTCTTGCGCCGTCTTACGCCATCCACCGGTCCGGCCGGGCCTCGCGCCGCCCCGTCCGTGACCGGTCGGCCTGCGACTGAAGCAGCTCCGCGGCCTCCGAGGCGTCCCGCAGCCGCGCCGTCACCGTCTGGTTGGCCCCCGTGTCCACATGGACGTCGGCGACGCCCCTGAAGCGCTCCCAGGGCCCCTGCGTCAGCCGTACGCTCTGCACCTTCGCGTGCGGCACTAGCGAGAGGCGGCGCCGCAGCAGCCCGTGACGCGCCGCGAAGACGGTGTCGGTGACGGCGAGCCCGTATCCGCGCCACCACAGCGGCGCGCACCACCAGGCCCGGCGCGGCGGCCGGGACAGGCCGGACGGCACCGTCACCCCGGGCAGCACCCCCGCGATCACCGACTCGGCGATCTCGCGCGGTGCGACGGGCACGAGGACGGAGTTCGAGGACCCCGCCACGTCGAGTTCCACCCGTACCCAGCCGCGTCGCCGCCACAGCAGCGGTTCGACGATCCGTACGGTCTGCACACGTCCGGGCGGCACCGTCTCGTGCGTACGGTCGAGGAGACCGTGGTCGATGCGCAGCCCGTCCGGCGACTCGCCCACCGTCCAGTCGTACTCGGCGACGAACCGCCCCACGCTGCTCGCGCCCGCGGCGCCGAGCAGTGGCACCCCGGTGGCGAGGACCGTCCACACACTGTGGGTGGCGAACCACAGGAACGGGGGCACGACGACCGCGGCGGCCAGGGAACCCCAGGTGGCGCCGGTGAGGACGAGGGAGACGGCCAGGAAGCCCGCCGGCACGTGCAGCAGCTGCCGCACCGGCGCCTCGCCGACCTCCTGAGCCGTCTCGGGGGCGAAACCGGCGGCGCGGGCGAGGAGTTCGGCGCGCAGGGCGCGGGCCTCGTCCTCGCCGAGGAAGGCGAGTTCGTCCTTCTTGTCCGTTCCTATGACGTCGAGTTTGAGCTTGGTGACGCCCGCGACGCGGGCCAGCAGCGGCTGGGTGACGTCGACGGCCTGCAGCCGGTCGAGCCGGATGTGCGCGGTGCGCCGGAACAACAGGCCGGTACGGATGCGCAGTTCGGTCTCGGTCACCGCGAAGTGCGTGAACCACCAGCTCAGAAAGCCGTAGAGGGCGGCCGCCGGGACGATGACGGCGAGCCCGATGAGCAGCGCGGTCGTCGTCAGCCTGGTCAGCTGCTCCTGCGCCTGGTTGGGGTCGTGCACGGCCCATCCGGCGACCACGGCGACCGGCGCCCAGGCGCGCCGGAACGGTGTCACGGGGTGCAGCCGCCGCTCCACCAGCGGCTTCTCCTCCCGTATGGCGTCCTCCGCGCCGGACGCCGGCGTACTCACAGCCCCGCCGATCGGGCCTCGCCGAGCTCGGTCAGCCGGTCACGCAGCCGCTCGGCCTCGGCCGGGTCCAGGCCCGGGATGCACGCGTCCGTCGCGGCGGCCGCCGTGTGCAGCTGCACGCTCGCCAGCCCGAAGTGCCGCTCCACGGGCCCGGAGGTCACCTCGACCAGCTGCATCCGCCCGTACGGCACCACGGTCTCCTCGCGGAACAGCACACCCCGGCTGATCAGCAGGTCGTCCGCGCGCTCGGCGTACCGCCAGGAGCGCCAGTTGCGCCCCAGCATCCCCCAGCCCCACACCAGCAGGGCGAACGGCAGCAGTGCGAAGGCCGCCCAGACGGCGCCCGCGAACACCGCGAGAAGCAGCCCGAGGACGATCGTCAGCAGCCCCAGCCACACCACCAGCAGCAGCCTGCGCATCCGCAGCAGCCCCGGCGGCAGCCCGGTCCAGACCGGCTCCGTCGCCGTAATTCCCACGGTGTCTCCCGCGGTCTCCGCGCTCCCCGTATCCATGCCGCAAGGGTACGTACGACAGACTGTCCCCATGACTCCTACGACGGAGACCATGGTCGGTATCGGCGGCGCCGCGGAGAGCACCGACATGGTGCTCAACATCGGGCCCCAGCACCCGTCCACGCACGGGGTGCTGCGGCTGAAGCTGGTCTTGGACGGTGAGCGGATCCAGCAGGTGGAGCCGGTGATCGGCTATATGCACCGCGGCGCGGAGAAGCTCTTCGAGGCCCGCGACTACCGCCAGATCGTCATGCTCGCCAACCGCCACGACTGGCTCTCCGCCTTCTCGAACGAGCTGGGCGTGGTCCTCGCCGTGGAGCGGATGCTCGGCATGGAGGTCCCCGAGCGCGCGGTGTGGATGCGCACCCTCCTCGCGGAGCTCAACCGGGTCCTGAACCACTTGATGTTCCTGGGCTCGTACCCCCTGGAGCTGGGCGGCATCACCCCGATCTTCTACGCCTTCACGGAGCGCGAGGAACTCCAGCACGTCATGGAGGAGATCTCCGGCGGGCGCATGCACTACATGTTCAACCGCGTCGGCGGTCTCAAGGAGGACCTCCCGGCCGGCTGGACCACCCGCGCCCGTGCCGCTGTCACGGCCCTGCGCTCGCGGATGGGCGTGTACGACGACCTGGTGCTCGGCAACGAGATCTTCCGGGGGCGTACGCGGGGCGTGGGCGCTCTCGCGCCGGAGACCGTGCACGCCTACGGAGTGAGCGGGCCGATCGCGCGCGCCTCGGGCGTCGACTTCGACCTGCGCCGGGACGAGCCGTACCTCGCCTACGGGGACCTTCAGGACACCCTGAAGGTCGTCACCCGTCAGGAGGGCGACTGCCTGGCCCGCTTCGAGTGCCTCCTGGGGCAGACGCACAACGCGCTCGACCTCGCGGACGCCTGTCTCGACCGGCTCGCGGACCTTCCGCCCGGGCCGATCAACCAGCGGCTCCCGAAGGTCCTGAAGGCGCCCGAGGGGCACACCTACGCGTGGACCGAGAACCCCCTCGGGATCAACGGCTACTACCTGGTCAGCAAGGGCGAGAAGACCCCGTACCGGCTGAAGCTGCGCTCGGCCTCGTTCAACAACATCCAGGCGCTGGTGGAGTTGCTGCCCGGGACGCTGGTCGCGGACATGGTGGCGATCCTGGGGTCACTGTTCTTCGTGGTCGGGGACATCGACAAGTAGGGCGTCGGCCCGTGGATCGTCGGCAAGTAGGCCGTCGCCCATTGGGTTTGGAATTCCAACCGGCTGGAGAAGCCAGCCGAAGTCGCCCAGGCCGCCGGTCGCGGTGAGTTCGGCGGCTTCCCCCGCGCCCGCCAGAGCGCGTACGTAGGCGGTGGGGTCCGTGGCGGCGAGCGAGAGCGCCGGCCGGGCGCCACTCACGCCCAGCGCGCGCAGGGCCGCCCGCTGGGTCACCACGCGCCCTCCGGGCAGCGCGCACGCGTCCAGCGCCACATGAGCCGTGATGTCGCACGAACCGTCCGGCACGGGCGCCGTCTCCCTGCCCTCGCGGAAGCCGGTGAGTGTCCCGAAAGGCGGTCGCGCGGCGGCGACGTGCGCGTAGTCGACGGCGACGGCGAGACCCCGGTCCAGGGAAGCGACCGCACCGGCCCAAGCGGTATCTCTAGGGAGGCCGATCTCGGCGCGGGCCCCCTCGAAGGGCGCCCCTTCGGAGGGCACGTCATCGGAATGCACCTCTTCGGAGGGCGCCCCTGCGAAAGGCACCTCTTCGGAGGCCAGTGGCCACCACCTCCGCAGCCACTGCGCCTCAGCCCCGGCCACGGGCTCACCCAGGCGCTCGGCCCCGTCGTCGTCCCGTACGAGAACCAGCCGGGGTACGCCCGTCGCGTCCACCTCCGCCACCTCCACCGGCACGTTGTCCAGCCACTCGTTGGCGAACAGCAGCCCGGTGATCCCCTTCGGGGGCTGGGTGAGCCACTCGATCCGGTGATCGAGACCGGCGGGGCGGTCGGCGCGTTCGACGGCGTACCCGCGCGCGCGGGAGGCCACCTCGGCGGGGAGTGCGGCGAGGACACCGGTCACCAGCTCACCGCGGCCCGCCGCCATGTCGACGAAGGCGAGCTCGGCAGGGCGACCGAGGACCTCGTCCACCCGGCACAGCAGCCGGGCCACGGCCGCGGCGAACAGCGGGGACGCGTGCACCGACGTACGGAAGTGGCCGGCCGGCCCCTCGGGCCCGCGATAGAAGCCGGAGGGCCCGTACAGGGCCTCCTCCGTCGCCTCGCGCCAACCTCGCCACGTACCCGTCACCACACGCCTCACCGGGCCAGGCTAGGCCCTGCTGAAAGACAAGCCCCTAGCCGTCTCGGACGGGGGAACATCCACCTTGGGGAGTACGAGCGCCTCTTGCGGATCGGCCCTCCGGTTGACCCCTGCACACTGCATGCTTCCCTACGCTGGGTTACGTGCAGCGCCTCTATGACTTTCTCCGCAGGCACCCGACGTGGGTCGACAGCTTCTGGGCCGTCGTCCTGCTCGGGATCTCCGGCGTGAGCCTCATCAGTGTCAACGGCGCCTCCGACCGGCACGGGCCGCTCGCCGCGGCGTTCCCGATCGCCGTCGTACTGAGTCTGGTCGTCGCGCTGCGCCGCCGTATGCCCGAGAAGATGCTGGTCCTGGCCGCAGCCATGGGCTTCGCCCAGCTCGGCCTGGACGTCGAAGTGGTGCCGGCGGACTTCGCGATGCTGGTGATCATCTACACCGTCGCCGCGGACGGCGCCCGCTGGGCCTCCCGCTTCGCGCTGATCGGCGGCCTGTGCGCGGCCCCCCTCGCGCAGATCCGCTGGCCCCAGGTGGACTCGGGCTCCGTGAGCAACGTGCTGATAGCGGTCTTCCAGACGGTTCCCTTCGCGCTCGCCTGGGTGCTCGGGGACTCCATCCGCACCCGCCGCGCCTACCTCGCCCAGCTGGAGGAGCGTGCCGCCCGGCTGGAGAAGGAGCGCGAGGCGCAGGCCAAGGTGGCCGTCGCCGCCGAGCGCGCCCGGATCGCCCGTGAACTGCACGACGTGGTCGCGCACAACGTCTCGGTGATGGTGGTCCAGGCCGACGGTGCCGCGTACGTCATGGACGCCGCCCCCGAGCAGGCCAGGAAGGCCCTCGAGACCATCTCCGGGACCGGCCGCCAGGCCCTCGCCGAGATGCGCCGCCTGCTCGGCGTGCTGCGCACCGGCGAGCACCAGGAGAGCGGTGAGTACGTGCCGCAGCCCGACGTCGAGCAGCTCGACGACCTCATCGAGCAGTGCCGCACCTCGGGCCTGCCCGTCGACTTCAAGGTCGAGGGCACCCCGCGCCCGCTGCCCAGCGGGGTGGAGCTCACGGCGTACCGCATCGTCCAGGAGGCGCTCACCAACACGCGCAAGCACGGTGGCCCGAACGCGGGCGCGAGCGTGCGCCTGGTCTACTTCGACGACGGGCTCGGGTTGCTCGTCGAGGACGACGGCAAGGGCGCGCCCCACGAGCTGTACGAGGAGGGCGGCGCCGACGGCCAGGGGCACGGCCTGATCGGGATGCGCGAGCGTGTCGGTATGGTCGGCGGCACTCTGGACGCGGGGCCGCGCCCCGGTGGAGGCTTCCGCATCAGCGCCCTGCTGCCGCTCAAGTCGGCTCACTGACACCTGTAACGACACCTTTTGGTCAGTTCTAAGGCTTTTTGACCGTTGATGGAGAGGGAAGAGACCCCGATGGCGATCCGCGTGATGCTCGTCGACGACCAGGTGCTGCTGCGCACCGGCTTCCGGATGGTGCTCGATGCCCAGCCGGACATGGAGGTCGTGGCCGAGGCGGGCGACGGCGTCGAGGCCCTCCAGGTCCTGCGGTCGACGGCGGTCGACGTGGTGCTGATGGATGTACGCATGCCGAAGCTGGACGGTGTGGAGACCACCCGCCGCATCTGCTCGGATCCCAACCCTCCGAAGGTGCTGATCCTCACCACCTTCGACCTCGACGAGTACGCCTTCTCCGGGCTGAAGGCGGGCGCCTCCGGCTTCATGCTCAAGGACGTGCCGCCCGGCGAGCTGCTCACCGCCATCCGCTCCGTGCACAGCGGTGACGCCGTGGTCGCGCCCTCCACCACCCGGCGCCTGCTCGACCGGTTCGCGCCGATGCTGCCCCACGCCGGCAAGGAGCCCCAGCACAAGGAGCTGGAGCGGCTCACCGACCGTGAGCGCGAGGTGATGGTGCTGGTCGCGCAGGGTCTGTCGAACGGCGAGATCGCGGCACGTCTCGTGCTGTCCGAGGCCACCGTGAAGACACATGTGGGACGCATCCTGACCAAGCTGGGGCTGCGGGACCGGGTGCAGGTCGTGGTGCTCGCCTACGAGACGGGGCTCGTACGGGCGGGCGGGCAGCGCTGATCCCGGCCGGACGGGCCGGACGGGCCCGACGGGCCGGACGGGGCGCCACGGGGTGTGGGCCGGTGATGCGCGGGTGCGTGACCGGGGCGTAACCAGGGCCCACTAGGGTCTGCGCATGCTCCTGTGGATCAACGGCCCCTTCGGGGGCGGCAAGACACAGACCGCACACGAGATCCAGCGACGGCTGCCCGGCAGCGTCGTCTGCGACCCGGAACACGCCGGCTTCGGTCTGCGCCGCATGCTGCCGCCCGAACTGCGCGGGGACTTCCAGGACTTGACGTCCTGGCGGCAGGGTGTGGTCGAGGTGCTCGACCTCGCCCTCGGCAGACACGACGGCGTGGTCATCGCCCCCATGACGGTCACCAACGCCCGCTATTTCGAGGAGACGGTCGGGCGACTGACCGAATTGGGCCACGACGTACGGCACTTCGCGCTCCTCGCCGAGCGCGAGACGGTGCTGAAGCGGCTGCGCGAGCGCGGCTTCGGACACCTCCTTCAGTACGTCGCCGGGAAGGACACCCCGCCGCGGCACGAGAGCTGGGCCGTGCGGCAGCTCGACGACTGCCTGGAGCGGCTGCGCGAGCCGGAGTTCGCGGAGCACCTGTGGACCGATCACACGACGGTCGCCAAGACGGCCGACCGGATCGCCGTGCTCGCGGGACTGACGCTGGCGCCGAACAAGGACGGGGTGGTGCGGGGGCGGCTGCGGCGGGCGTGGACCGGCGCCAAGCACATCCGGTTCGACTGAGCCTTTGGAGCGCCGGACACGGGGCCGTCGGGTTCGGCGTGGTGCTGCCGGGCTCAGCGCAGGATGCCCTCAAGGAAGTCGCTGCCCAGCCGGGCCACGACGCTGACGTCCAGCTGGTGCAGCACATACCTCCCGCGGCGCCTCGTCGTGATCAGGCCCGCCTTCTTCAGCACGCCCAGGTGCCGGGATATCTCCGGGGCTGTCATCCCGTTCACCTGTGCCAGCTCGCCCGTGGTGAACGCGCTGCGGGCCAGACTGCGGCAGATCCGCATCCGGACCGGATGGGACAGGGCGGTCATCCGCAGGGTCAGCTGTTCCAGCGAGAACGGTGCCGCGAGCTCCGGGGAACCGACGGGGTAGTGCAGCACCGGCTGCCAGTCGTAGCGGTGCAGCACCATCAGGTGCGGCCAGCCGAGACTGGTCGGCACGAGGAGGAGCCCGCCCTCACCGGTGGCCGTCTGGCCCTGGCCCAGCTTGTCGACCGTGATCGTCCGGCCGGCCTCGCCGAGCGTCACCGCCGGGGACACCGAGGCCACGGCCTCGGCCAGGCCCTTGTGCCGCAGGAGGTCGGTCTTGTGGCGGGCGTCCGCCGCGAGCTGGTGGCGCAGCCGGGACCAGGTCTCGGCGAAGAAGGCCTCGTCGCAGTCCTCCAGGAACTGCCGCAGCCATGCCCGGATCTGCGGCGGATCGTCCAGCAGCCGCTTGCTGAACCGCACCTGCTGGGGTCCGCGCGCGGCGGCCAGCTCCAGCGCGCGCTGCTGCAGCTCGGGGTCGGAGAGCGTGTCCCGGCCCGGCGCCGCGTACGGAAGCGCGCAGGTGAACTCCAGGGCGGCGTCCACGAACTGCTCGTCGGTCAGCTTGTCCAGCAGGTCCAGCTCCTCGGCGAGCGTGGCGCCCGGGAGCGTGGTCCTGCCGGGAATCCCCGCGTACGGCAGGAACAGGTCCGAGAACGTCGTCCGCCACAGGAAGTCGGCCTCGCACATCCGGTCCGCGAGATGCGAGTCGAGCCGGGCGGTCACGCCGGTCGCCCAGCCCTGAAGCCCGGGGTGGTGACCCGGCTCGGACAGCGCGTGCAGCGCCATGCCGAGCTCGGCCAGGGGAGACGGCACGACGGAGATCCGCTCCTGCCGCAGCCCGGTGACGTCGATGTGCACGCTCATGACCTCATGGTGCACCCCGCCACTGACAACGCCGTCGTCGATTGACGGCGACCGTCAATCGGGGCGACAGCCACCGAGGACGGGCGCAATCTGGGACGACCGGGGCAACCGCGGGCCTTCGGATTTCTCTCCCGTCGCGCGATTTCCGTCCCCGAGAGGCGATGAGCCATGAGCATCACCCAGCAGTACCTTCTCGACACCTACCGGGCCCGCCGGCACGGCGAGCCGGTCCCTCCGGCGCCCGGCGCGCACGACTGGCAGGTCGCCCGCGAGCTACGCGACCTCCGGCGGTTTTGGGCGGTCGTGGCGGGCCGCCCGGCCCAGGGGCGGATGCGCCAGGCCCTGGGCCGCTGGCTGCGCGGACGGCGGCCGCACCCGGGCTGCTGACCTCCGTGCCGGGTGGCCGACCGCCGGCGTGCGTGCGGGGTCGGCCGGGCGCCGGACTCGGTTTGCGGTCAGCCGGGCAGTCGCTCGACGAACTCCCGCACGGCCGCCCGTACGTCCTGCGCCGTCCACTCCAGACCGGGTTCCGCCACCGTGACCTCGGTGAGCGCGAGCCCCGGACCGCCCCGCATCCAGCTCTGGGAGAAGAGCGAGGTCCTCGTCTCCTCGGTCTGCCGCAGCGCCGCGTCCGTGAGGACGTCCGGGTCGTACGGCAGCCAGACCTGGAACTGGTGGGTGTGCGGCTCTTCCGGGTGGACGCGCACCCAGGGGACCTTGGCCTCCGTGAAACCCTCGCGCAGGGCGGCGGCGATCACGCGCGCGTGGGCCACGTACTCCGGCAGCCGGGGCAGCTCCCGGTCCAGGCCGATGAGCGCGGCGAGCACCGTGGGGAACTGCTGGAGGATCATGCCGCCGTACCGGTGCCGCCAGGTCTTCGCCTCGTCGATCAGCGTCTTCGGGCCCGCGATCGCCGCCCCGCCGAAGCCTCCGAGCGACTTGTAGAACGACACGTAGACGCTGTCCGCGAGGCCCGCGATCTCGTCCAGCGGGCGGCCGAAGTGCGAGGTGCACTCCCACAGGCGGGCCCCGTCGAAGTGGACCACCGCGTCACGATCCCGGGCGGCCTCCACGACCTCGGAGAGTTCCTCCCAGGAGGGCAGCACAAAACCGGCGTCCCTGAGCGGCAGTTCGAGCAGCAGCGCCCCGAAGGGCTCCTCGAAGTCCCGTATCTCCTGGGCCGTGGGCAGCCGGGGCTCGTCGGTCACCCGCACCGGGCGCAAGCCGCTGACCTGGCTGAACGCCTGCCGTTCATGGACCTCGGGGTGGCCGAGCGCATGGAGCGCGACGGTCGGGTTCCCGGTACGGCCCGCCCAGCAGCGCAGCGCGACCTGCTGGGCCATGGTGCCGGTGGGGAAGAAGGCGGCCGCCTCCTTGCCGAGCAGGCCCGCGACCCGCTCCTCCAGGGTCTCGACGATCTGCCCGCCGTACATGTCGACGGGCCGGTCGAGGTCGTACACGCCCTCGGCGCCGTCGTTCAGCCAGGCCAGCCGTGTCCTGACCGTGTGGAGGTGGCTGGGCCGCCACAGTATGCGCCGGGCCGCCCGCAGCGCGGCACCCCGCCGTTCCCGAAGCCGCTCGGCCGTCTCCTGCGGGTCCTGGCCCGCCGTCTCCAGGTCCTGACCCGCACTCTCCGGGTCCTGCCCCGCCGTCGCTTCCGCCGTATCGCTCATCCCCGGATGATGTCGCGCGCAGCCCCGCCTCGGCATCCTCGTTTTCCACACCCCCCGCGACCTGCGGAAACCCACAGCCTGTGGACAACGAAAACGGCGCTCGAACCAATCGCGTTAACATGACGAGAAATCGTCCGGTACCCGGAGCGGACTGGAACGGAAGGCCGCCGTCGAGTGAGTACATTCCCCCAGCCAGACCCCAAGGACCGCCCCGCGCGGCTCACCGTCGGCGTTGTCGGCGCGGGCCGGGTCGGCCCCGCCCTCGCCGCGGCGCTCCAGCTCGCCGGGCACCGCCCCGTGGCCGTCTCCGGGGTCTCCGACGCCTCCAGGCGGCGCGCCGCGCTGCTCCTGCCCGACGTGCCGCTGCTCTCCCCGGCGCAGGTCCTGGAGCGCTCCGACCTTGTCCTGCTGACCGTCCCGGACGACGCTCTGCCCGGGCTCGTCGAGGGGCTCGCCGAAACGGGCGCCATCCGGCCCGGACAGCTGCTCGTGCACACCTCCGGGCGGTACGGCGCGCGGGTGCTCGACCCGGCGCTCAGGGCGGGCGCCCTGCCGCTCGCGCTGCACCCCGCCATGACGTTCACCGGCACCCCCGTGGACGTGCAGCGGCTCGCCGGATGCTCCTTCGGGGTCACCGCTCCCGAACAGCTGCGCCTGGCCGCCGAGGCCCTGGTGATCGAGATGGGCGGCGAGCCCGAGTGGATCGCCGAGGAGTCCCGCCCGCTCTACCACGCGGCCCTCGCGCTCGGCGCCAACCACCTGGTGACCCTGGTCGCCGAGTCCATGGAACTGCTGCGCACCGCCGGCGTGGAGGCCCCGGACCGGATGCTCGGCCCGCTGCTCGGCGCCGCCCTCGACAACGCCCTCAGGTCGGGCGACGCCGCCCTCACCGGACCCGTCGCGCGCGGGGACGCGGGCACGGTCGCCGCGCACGTCGCCGAACTGCGCAAGCACGCACCGGGGACCGTCGCCGGCTATCTCGCGATGGCCCGCGCGACCGCCGACCGGGCGCTGGCCCACGGACTGCTGAAGCCGGAACTCGCCGAGGACCTCCTCGGGGTACTCGCCGACGGCGCGACCCTGCCCGACGACGGGAGCGACCGATGACCACCACCCTGCTGCGCACCGCCGACGAGCTGCACGCGCGCGTACGCCGCGGCAGCCGGGCCGTCGTGATGACCATGGGCGCCCTGCACGAGGGCCACGCCACGCTGATCCGCGCCGCCCGCGAGATCGCCGGGCCCGAGGGCGAAGTCGTCGTCACGGTCTTCGTGAACCCGCTCCAGTTCGGCGCGGGCGAGGACCTCGACCGCTACCCGCGCACCCTCGACGCCGACCTCAAAATCGCCGAGGAGGCGGGCGCGGACGCCGTGTTCGCCCCCTTCGTGGACGAGGTCTACCCCGGCGGCGACCCCCAGGTCCGCCTCTCCGCGGGCCCCATGGGCGAGCGCCTGGAGGGTGCCGTGCGCCCCGGCCACTTCGACGGCATGCTCACCGTCGTCGCCAAGCTGCTGCATCTCACCCGGCCCGACGCGGCGCTGTTCGGGCAGAAGGACGCCCAGCAGCTCGCCCTGATCCGCCGCATGGTGCGCGACCTGAACTTCGGCGTGGAGATCGTCGGCGTGCCCACCGTGCGCGAGGAGGACGGGCTCGCCCTCTCCAGCCGCAACCGCTACCTCTCGCCCGAGGAGCGGCGCACCGCGCTCGCCCTCTCCCAGGCACTCTTCGCGGGCCGCGACCGGCACGCCGCCCAGGAGGCCCTGCGCGCCCGGGCCCGCGAAGTGCCCGCCACACACGCGCGTGCCGAGGCGCTCAGCGCGATCGGTGAATCCCGCGCCGCCGCCGACGCGCACGCGGTCGCCAAGGCCGTACCCGGCGGCCCCGCCGCCGTCCGCGCCGCCGCCCGCCTCGTCCTGGACGAGGCCGCCCGCCTCCAGCCGCCGCTGGTCCTGGACTACCTGGCGCTGGTCGACCCGTCCGACTTCACCGAGATCGAGGACGACTTCACCGGCGAGGCGGTCCTCGCCGTCGCCGCCCGGGTCGGCACGACCCGCCTCATCGACAACCTCCCCCTCACCTTCGGAGCCGCCTCGTGACCGCCACAGGCACAGGTACACCTACGGGTACTGGCATACGACTGCACGCGCCCGCCCCCGGCTGGGCCCTCACCGCGGACGTGGTGGTCGTCGGCTCCGGCGTCGCGGGCCTCACCGCGGCGCTGCGCTGCGAGGCCGCGGGCCTGAGGACCGTCGTCGTCACCAAGGCCCGCCTCGACGACGGCTCCACGCGCTGGGCGCAGGGCGGCATCGCCGCGGCCCTCGGCGACGGCGACACCCCGGAACAGCACCTCGAGGACACCCTCGTCGCGGGCGCGGGCATGTGCGACGAGGACGCCGTGCGCATCCTCGTCACCGAGGGGCCTGACGCCGTGCACCGCCTGATCGAGACCGGCGCCCACTTCGACGAGTCCTCCGAAGGCCGCCTGGAACTCACCCGTGAGGGCGGCCACCACCGCCGCCGCATCGCACACGCGGGCGGCGACGCGACCGGCGCCGAGATCTCCCGGGCCCTCGTCGAGGCGGTACGCGCGCGCGGCCTGCGCACGGTCGAGAACGCGCTCGTCCTGGACCTCCTCACGGACTCCGACGGCCGCACCGCGGGTGTGACCCTCCACGTCATGGGAGAGGGCCAGCACGACGGCGTGGGAGCCGTCCACGCCCCCGCCGTGGTCCTCGCCACCGGCGGCATGGGCCAGGTCTTCTCCGCGACCACGAACCCGTCGGTCTCCACGGGCGACGGCGTGGCGCTCGCCCTGCGCGCGGGCGCCGAGGTCTCCGACCTCGAATTCGTCCAGTTCCACCCGACCGTGCTCTTCCTCGGCCCGGACGCCGAGGGCCAGCAGCCGCTGGTGTCGGAGGCGGTACGTGGCGAGGGCGCCCACCTGGTCGACGCGGACGGCGTCCGCTTCATGGTCGGCCGGCACGAGCTGGCCGAACTGGCGCCCCGGGACATCGTCGCCAAGGGCATCATGCGGCGCATGCAGGAGCAGGACGCCGAGCACATGTACCTCGACGCCCGGCACTTCGGCGCCGACATGTGGGAGCACCGCTTCCCGACCATCCTCGCCGCCTGCCGCGCCCACGGCATCGACCCGGTCACCGAGCCCGTCCCGGTCGCCCCGGCCGCCCACTACGCCTCCGGAGGTGTCCGCACGGACGCCCGCGGCCGCACCACGGTGCCCGGCCTCTACGCCTGCGGCGAGGTCGCCTGCACCGGCGTCCACGGCGCCAACCGGCTCGCCTCCAACTCCCTCCTGGAAGGCCTCGTCTACGCCGAGCGCATCGCCGCGGACATCGCGCGGAGCCGCTCGGAAAACGGCCTCCACGCGCGCGTGCCCGTACCGGTCCCGCACCCCGAGAAGCCCGCCCACCCCCTGCTCGCCCCCGAGGCCCGGTTCGCGATCCAGCGGATCATGACGGAGGGCGCCGGTGTGCTGCGCTCCGCCGAGTCCCTCGCGACCGCCACCGGCCGGCTCCAGCAGCTCCACACCGACGCCCGTGACGCCCTCGACGAGAACGGCAAGACGTCCGAGCCCGGCGTCGACACCTGGGAGGCCACCAACCTCCTGTGCGTGGCTAGGGTCCTGGTCGCGGCCGCGCGCCTGCGCGAGGAGACTCGTGGCTGCCACTGGCGCGAGGACCACGCCGACCGCGACGACGCCGACTGGCGCCGCCACATCGTCGTACGGCTGAATCCCGACCGCACGCTGGCCGTACACACCACGGACACCGCAGACTTCCCCCCGACCCTCCCGCAGACCCCCGGCTCCCCCCGACCAGGGGGGACCCCCGTGCCCCAGCGCCTTCAGGAGCAGTGACAGCAGTGAGCACCCCCGACCTTCCCCTCGTCCAGAGCGGCGGCTGCGGCGACGGCTGCGGCTGCGGCGCCGAAGCGGACGACGACGCGTACATGGAGTGCGGCCTCGACCCCGCGCTCGCCCAGCTCCTGGCCGACGCCGGGCTCGACCCGCTGGAGGTCGAGGACATCGCGAACGTCGCCATCCAGGAGGACCTCGACCACGGCGTGGACGTGACGACCGTCGCGACCATCCCCGAGGACGCCGTCTCCACCGCCGACTTCGTCGCCCGTGACGCGGGCGTCGTCGCGGGCCTGCGGGTGGCCGAGGCGGTCATCTCGGTGGTCTGCACCGACGAGTTCGAGGTGGAGCGGCACGTCGAGGACGGCGACCGGGTCGAGGAGGGCCAGAAGCTCCTCAGCGTCACCACCCGCACCCGCGACCTCCTCACCGCCGAGCGCAGCGCGCTGAACCTGCTGTGCCGGCTGTCCGGCATCGCGACCGCCACGCGCGCGTGGGCGGACGCCCTGGAGGGCACCAGCACCCGCGTGCGCGACACCCGCAAGACGACGCCGGGCCTGCGCGCCCTGGAGAAGTTCGCCGTGCGTATGGGCGGTGGCGTCAACCACCGCATGTCGTTGTCGGACGCGGCGCTGGTCAAGGACAACCACGTGGTCGCCGCCGGCGGCGTCGCCCAGGCCTTCGAGGCCGTCCGCGAGGCCTTCCCGGAGGTGCCGATCGAGGTCGAGGTCGACACGCTGCACCAGCTGCGCGAGGTCGTGGACGCGGGCGCCGACCTGATCCTTCTCGACAACTTCACGCCCGTCGAGTGCGAGGAGGCGGTGGCCCTCGTGGAGGGCCGGGCGCTCCTCGAAGCCTCGGGGCGGCTCACGCTCGCGGGCGCCGGGGTGTACGCGAAGACCGGCGTCGACTTCCTGGCCGTGGGCGCGCTGACCCACTCCTCGCCGATCCTGGACATCGGCCTCGACCTGCGCGAGGCGTCCACGGACCAGGCCTCGACGGACGAGGCGGAGTAGTACCCATGCTGCTCACCATCGACGTCGGCAACACGCACACCGTCCTCGGACTCTTCGACGGCCAGGAGATCGTCGAGCACTGGCGCATCTCCACGGACGCCCGACGCACCGCCGACGAGCTCGCCGTGCTCCTCCAGGGCCTGATGGGCATGCATCCGCTGCTCGGCGAGGAACTGGGCGACGGCATCGACGGCATCGCGATCTGCGCCACCGTCCCGTCCGTGCTGCACGAACTGCGCGAGGTGACCCGCCGCTACTACGGCGACGTTCCCGCCGTGCTGGTCGAGCCCGGCGTCAAGACCGGCGTGCCGATCCTCACGGACAACCCCAAGGAGGTCGGCGCGGACCGCATCATCAACTCGGTCGCCGCCGTCGAGCTCTACGGGGGGCCGGCGATCGTCGTCGACTTCGGTACGGCGACCACGTTCGACGCGGTGAGTGCGCGGGGTGAGTACGTCGGCGGTGTCATCGCGCCCGGTATCGAGATCTCCGTGGACGCGCTCGGCGTCAAGGGGGCGCAGCTGCGCAAGATCGAGGTGGCTCGGCCTCGGGCGGTCATCGGCAAGAACACCGTCGAGGCGATGCAGTCCGGGATCATCTACGGGTTCGCGGGGCAGGTCGACGGGGTCGTCAACCGGATGGTGCGCGAGCTGGCGGAAGACCCTGACGACGTCACCGTCATCGCTACGGGTGGGCTGGCGCCGATGGTTCTCGGCGAGTCCTCCGTCATCGACGAGCACGAGCCGTGGCTCACGCTGATCGGTCTGCGCCTGGTCTACGAACGCAACGTGTCCCGCACCTGAGTCCCTCGCCCCCGCCGCCCCTACCCGTCCCATCCCTCTGGGGCTCCGCCCCAGCCCCCGCCAGGGGCGCTGCGCCCCCTGGACCCCCGCATCGCCCCGGCCTCCGGCCTCGTCCTCAAACGCCGGACGGGCTGAGTGATACGGGCAGGGGTGGGTGGACCCGGGGGGTGGGGCATCGGCCTCCGGCCTCGTCCTCAGTCGTTGGACGGGCTGAGGGGCGCGGGCCGGGGTGGGTGGGGACCGGTCCGCGATGCGGGCTTCGACCTCACCTTCATACGCCGATCGAGCCGAGGCCCGCAGCCGCAAAACCCGCGCGGCCGGCGCCCCGTCAGGGGCGCGGGGAACTGCGCGCCAAGCCCCCACTGTCCCGCAGTCGAAGAGCCCCGCGCGGGCAGCGCCCCGTCAGGGGCGCGGGGAACTGCGCTGGCAACCCCCACCGTGCCGCAGGCGAACGGATCGGGTGGATCGGGGTTCGGGGCGGAGCCCCGGCGGGGGCCGGCGGGGACACTCACCCGCGCAGGAACCCCCCGCCGACCCCCGGAGGGACACGCGCAGGCGCTATGCGGATTTTGTCTGATTAGCGCGTATCGTCGCCGCATGCCCACGCCCTACGGATCCCGCGGCGGCATGGCGTTCGGAGCACAGGAGCTGCGTGTGCTCCGTCGCGCTCTCGCCCTCGCCCTCCACCCCACCCCCGCCTCGGCCGAAGACGTCCAGGACTGCCTCCGTCTCGCCGAGTCCGTCGACGAGGCGGCCCGCGAGGGAGCCAGGCTCAGGGCCTTCCTGCTGGCCGACCTCGCCCGCTACCGGGCCGCCCTGCCCGGCACCGCCGCGGGCTATCTCGTCCTCCTGGAAGAGGCTCTCGGCTCGGGCTACCGTCCCAACCCGGACGACCTCGCCGCGCTCCGGGCACTGCGCGGCAACCCCACGGCCGCCGCCCTCCTGGACCTCTGCCGCACCCTCACCGAGCAGGACGTCCGCACCCGCCTCGCGGGCCGCGGCGCCACGCCCACGGTCCCCGCCTCCCGTACCCGCCTGACGGCCCTGCCCGGCGGCCTGGCCGCGACCTCGGCCGCGCAGGAACCCGCGAAGAAGCCCGCGGGCAGCCCCGCCGCCGAACCGCGGCCGCAGTCCCCGGACAGGAGCCCGCGCCCGGACCGCCCGATCCCGACCCCGGGCGAGGTCTTCCCGCCGAAGCGAAAGCCCGCGCCGCCACCGGCGAACCCGCCGCAGCAGCTCGCCGCGGGCTAGCTACTCTGGAGGCATGGACTATGTCTCCGCGCTGGTGCCCCCCGTAGTGATGGCCGTGTTCTTCATCGGGTTGATCGTGACGATCGTGAAGACCCAGGGCGGGGCCAACAAGTCCAAGGAGGACGCGGTCGTCGACGCCGCCCTCGCGCGAGCGGAGAGCGCCCGCCAGGCCTCCCCCGACACCAAGGCCTGAGACAACAGCAGGGCCACATGCCCCGGCCGACGCGACCCGCGTCCCCGCCGGGGCGCTCATCGGCGTACGACTCATACGTTCTCATACGCTTTTCGAGTCGTACGCCCTTTTTGTCGCTGATCTCCCAGTATTGTTCTGAGTTGTGCCTCGCCCATTGGGAGAACTCGAAGACGCGGTCATGACGCGGGTGTGGAAGTGGAACCGCCCGGTGACCGTTCGAGAAGTCCTGGAAGACCTTCAGCAGGAACGGTCCATCGCGTACACCACGGTGATGACCGTTTTGGACAATCTCCATCAGAAGGGCTGGGTGCGCAGGGAGGCGGAAGGCCGGGCCTATCGATATGAGGCGGTCTCCACGCGTGCCGCCTACTCGGCCGCACTGATGAACGACGCGTGGTCCCACAGCGACAACCCCGCCGCCGCTCTCGTCGCCTTCTTCGGCATGATGAGCGAGGAACAGCGGCGCGCGCTGCGGGATGCCGTACGCATCGTGCAAGGGCCTGAAGAAGGCCCCGAACGAGGCGGGGACGGCGGCGAAACACGTGTAACCCCGGTAGCCGCCGACGAGAAGCAGGTCGAGAAGCCCGTCGAGAAGCCCGTCGAGAAGCCCGTTGAGGCGTCGGGTGAGAAGCAGGGTGAGAAGCCGGGCCAGAACCCCGACTCCGGCCCGGGCGGCACCGGGCGATAGCGTCCGCCCATGCCAGCAGAGCATCCAGCACCGCGTCCCGATGACCCCGCAAAAGCCGTCACCGTCCGGCGGGCCAGGACCAGTGATGTCCCGGCCGTGCGCCGACTCCTCGACGCGAACGTCCGCCGTAGCATCCTGCTCGACAAAGCGACGGTGACGCTTTACGAGGACATCCAGGAGTTCTGGGTCGCGGAACGCGACGACAACGCCGAGGTGGTCGGCTGCGGTGCGCTGCACGTCATGTGGGAAGACCTCGCGGAAGTCCGCACTCTCGCGGTGAACCCCACGGTCAAGGGTGGCGGCGTCGGTCATCAGTTGCTGGAGAAGTTGCTGCAGACCGCCCGCTGGCTCGGCGTTCGCCGGGTTTTCTGCCTGACCTTCGAAGTCGACTTCTTCGCGAAGCACGGCTTCGTGGAGATCGGTGAGACGCCCGTCGACCGGGATGTCTACGCCGAGCTGCTGCGTTCCTATGACGAGGGCGTGGCAGAGTTCCTCGGTCTCGAACGAGTGAAACCGAACACCTTGGGCAACAGCCGGATGCTTCTGCATCTGTGATCGCCGGCGACTATTCCGCCCGACCGCCTTGCCCGCGTTCCCTATGTCCGAAACGCGCACGTTTCCGGTCTTCCAGCGGTCCCCGAGTCTCACCCGGGGGTTTGTGTTTTTCCAGCAAAAGCGGTTTGCTTTCCGACGTACTGCAGTACTGCATATAACAGGGGACGTGAAACAGCGGCAGACGCCGCAGGCCCTCGACCCTCAAGTTATCGATGAAAGGAAATCCGGTGGCACAGAAGGTTCAGGTCCTTCTTGTCGACGACCTCGACGGTGGCGAGGCGGACGAGACCGTGACGTTCGCGTTGGACGGCAAGACGTACGAAATCGATCTCACGACCGCCAATGCGGACAAGCTCCGTGGCCTTCTCGAGCCCTACGTGAAGGGTGGTCGTCGTACTGGAGGTCGCGCTTCGGGGGGGCGTGGAAAGGCGCGTGTCGCTTCCGGTGGCAGCCAGGACACCGCACAGATCCGCGCGTGGGCGAAGGAGAACGGTTACGAGGTCAACGACCGTGGCCGCGTTCCCGCGTCCATTCGCGAGGCCTACGAGAAGGCCAACGGCTGAGCCGAGGCCCATGGCCCAGCTGCCCAGCCAAGGTCTACGAGTAGGCCGGCGGCTGGGCGCACGCGTATCGCAGCCGGACCCGGTGGCACTGTGTCGCCACCGTGTCCACGAGTCGTACGAGATCGGGGGCGCCCCCACCGCCCCCCACGGCCGACAGAGTCGGCAACGAGGGTTCCACCTCACACCCCGGCTCGGGGGGCCGCAGCCAGACAGCGGCCCCCTGCGGACCTGACCCGCCGAGCCCGTCCGTCCCGGCCCCGTCCGTGGTGAGTGGCCCCTCGGGCACCCCCGGCGGCAGCGGAGCCTCGATGCTCCCGCCCGCGCCGATCGCCGTGAGATCGAGCGCGAGAGCGCCCCACTCCAGCCAGTCGAGCAGCCCCGGCAGCTCCTCCGCGCTTCCCGCCGCCACCAGCAGCCACATGCGCGTCCCGTGCCGAGCCGGCCACTTCTCACGCCGAGCCGCCGGATCCTCGCGCGGTGCCGAGCGCCTTGTGCGCAGTGCCACCGGAGAGGCCGGCCCCAGGTGTCGCAGGGCTCTGACACCCGCCTCCGCAGGGACGTCCAGGACGTCGAAGCGCAGGCCGGCGGCCAGTCGTAGCGGCGAGCCGGGCACTGTCGCCCAGCCGAGTTCGTTCTCGTACCACTGCCGCACCGGGTCGCTCGGGTGGAGCGGGCGGCGAGGGAGGGGGACAGTGGGAAGCATGTCAGGAGCAACCGTCGGAAGGGCTCCAGAGTTACGCTGGGTGTTTCATCATGTGCGCTGAGTATCGAAAGAAGCGGCGTCCGGGGGCGATCGGTGGCGCAAGGATGTTCGCCCATAGCGGAGGGAACCGGTGCGCGCGGCATGGAGTGCCAGTGCGTACGGGTAAGACATCCCTAGTGAGAGGGGCGACACGCATGGCTCGGGCATCTCACGTTCGCCATCGGCGTACAGCTGGTGCGGGTATCTGCCTGGCCTGCGGGAACATCGTCTCGCACCATCAGGTTGGAGCAGATGTCGGCGTTCGGGGTCAGGAGGCCAAGGACGGTGTCGGCAGTTGGAATGAGCGGTCCCCGCTTGCGGGACTAAGCTGCGGAAGGACAGGGAGGGGAGCGTCCCCTTACTGCCTGACCGCTCTGAGGAGCGATTAACGATGTTCGAGAGGTTCACCGACCGCGCGCGGCGGGTTGTCGTCCTGGCTCAGGAAGAAGCCCGGATGCTCAACCACAACTACATCGGCACCGAGCACATCCTCCTGGGCCTGATCCACGAGGGTGAGGGTGTCGCCGCTAAGGCCCTGGAGAGCCTCGGGATTTCGCTCGAGGCGGTCCGCCAGCAGGTGGAGGAGATCATCGGGCAGGGGCAGCAGGCCCCGTCCGGGCACATCCCCTTCACCCCCCGTGCCAAGAAGGTCCTGGAGCTGTCGCTCCGCGAGGCCCTTCAGCTGGGCCACAACTACATCGGCACGGAGCACATCCTGCTCGGCCTGATCCGAGAGGGCGAGGGCGTCGCCGCCCAGGTCCTGGTCAAGCTGGGCGCAGACCTCAACCGGGTGCGGCAGCAGGTCATCCAGCTGCTCTCCGGCTACCAGGGCAAGGAGACCGCCACCGCCGGCGGTCCTGCCGAGGGCACCCCCTCCACGTCCCTGGTCCTCGATCAGTTCGGCCGGAACCTCACCCAGGCCGCTCGTGAGTCCAAGCTCGACCCGGTCATCGGGCGCGAGAAGGAGATCGAGCGGGTCATGCAGGTGCTGTCCCGCCGGACCAAGAACAACCCGGTCCTCATCGGCGAGCCCGGCGTCGGCAAGACCGCCGTCGTCGAGGGCCTGGCGCAGGCCATCGTCAAGGGCGAGGTGCCCGAGACCCTCAAGGACAAGCACCTCTACACCCTCGACCTGGGCGCGCTGGTCGCCGGTTCCCGCTACCGCGGTGACTTCGAGGAGCGGCTGAAGAAGGTCCTCAAGGAGATCCGCACCCGCGGCGACATCATCCTGTTCATCGACGAGCTGCACACGCTCGTGGGTGCGGGTGCCGCCGAGGGCGCCATCGACGCGGCGTCGATCCTGAAGCCGATGCTGGCGCGCGGTGAGCTCCAGACCATCGGTGCGACGACCCTGGACGAGTACCGCAAGCACCTCGAGAAGGACGCGGCCCTCGAGCGCCGCTTCCAGCCGATCCAGGTGGCGGAGCCTTCCCTCCCCCACACGATCGAGATCCTCAAGGGCCTGCGCGACCGTTACGAGGCGCACCACCGGGTCTCCATCACGGACGAGGCGCTGGTCCAGGCCGCCACCCTGGCTGACCGGTACATCTCGGACCGCTTCCTGCCGGACAAGGCGATCGACCTCATCGACGAGGCCGGTTCCCGGATGCGCATCCGCCGGATGACCGCGCCGCCGGACCTCCGCGAGTTCGACGAGAAGATCGCGGGCGTCCGCCGCGACAAGGAGTCGGCCATCGACTCCCAGGACTTCGAGAAGGCGGCCTCTCTCCGCGACAAGGAGAAGCAGCTGCTGGCGGCGAAGGCCAAGCGCGAGAAGGAGTGGAAGGCCGGCGACATGGACGTCGTCGCCGAGGTCGACGGCGAGCTGATCGCCGAGGTCCTCGCGACCGCGACCGGCATCCCGGTCTTCAAGCTGACCGAGGAGGAGTCCTCGCGTCTGCTGCGCATGGAGGACGAGCTCCACAAGCGGGTCATCGGCCAGAAGGACGCCGTCAAGGCGCTCTCGAAGGCGATCCGTCGTACGCGGGCCGGTCTGAAGGACCCGAAGCGTCCGGGTGGTTCGTTCATCTTCGCGGGCCCGTCCGGTGTCGGTAAGACCGAGCTGTCCAAGGCCCTCGCCGAGTTCCTCTTCGGTGACGAGGACGCGCTGATCTCCCTCGACATGTCGGAGTTCAGCGAGAAGCACACGGTGTCGCGTCTCTTCGGTTCGCCCCCCGGATACGTGGGCTACGAAGAGGGCGGCCAGCTGACGGAGAAGGTGCGGCGCAAGCCGTTCTCGGTGGTCCTCTTCGACGAGGTCGAGAAGGCCCACCCGGACATCTTCAACTCGCTGCTGCAGATCCTGGAGGACGGTCGCCTGACCGACTCCCAGGGCCGGGTCGTGGACTTCAAGAACACGGTCATCATCATGACGACCAACCTCGGCACGCGGGACATCTCGAAGGGCTTCAACCTGGGCTTCGCGGCCACGGGTGACACGAAGTCGAACTACGAGCGCATGAAGAACAAGGTCTCGGACGAGCTCAAGCAGCACTTCCGCCCCGAGTTCCTCAACCGCGTCGACGACGTGGTGGTCTTCCCGCAGCTGACGCAGGAGGACATCCTCAAGATCGTCGACCTGATGGTCGGCAAGGTGGACGAGCGCCTCAAGGACCGGGACATGGGCATCGAGCTCTCCCAGTCCGCCAAGGAACTGCTGTCCAAGAAGGGTTACGACCCCGTTCTGGGCGCGCGGCCGCTGCGTCGCACGATCCAGCGCGAGATCGAGGACACGCTCTCGGAGAAGATCCTCTTCGGCGAGCTGCGCCCCGGTCACATCGTGGTCGTCGACACGGAGGGCGAGGGCGACACCAAGACCTTCACCTTCCGTGGTGAGGAGAAGTCGGCGCTGCCCGACGTCCCGCCGATCGAGCAGGCCGCGGGTGGGGCAGGGCCCAACCTGAGCAAGGAGGCGTAGCGCTCGGCGCTCGCCTGGACGAAGGGGCTGCCCCGGGACTTCGGTCCCGGGGCAGCCCCTTTTTTCACACCACGCTGTCCGTTTTCTCGATGGTGACGACGGTGGTGTCCGGGAGGAACGCCAGGAGATGTTCCGGTACGTCGGTCACGTCCGGGGCGAGATGGAACGTGACCCTGCGCAGGCCGGGAAAGAGAATCGGGACATTTGAGAGGTCTTCGTTTCCTGTGAACTTGTTGAGCCGCAGCCTCGTCACGTTCGGCAGTACCGGACCCGCGCTCCATCCGACGGCATTCCAGTTCACACGAAGTTCTTGTAGAGCGGGAAGCCGGGTGATCTCCTCGAAGTCCTCGGGGGTGAGGTTTTCGGGGAGTGTGGCCAGACTCAGCTGCTTCAGCGAGTGCATATGCCTCAGGCCGCGCAATCCCGTGTGCCGCAGAGAGTTCCTGGTGAACCGCAGATACGTCAGTGGCAGATTCCGGGGGAGTACCTCGTCGAGGGAGTCCCCGTGCAACGGGATGCCGATGTCGAGCAGGCGCAGAGTGCGGGATGCCGAGAGCGGTGCCAGCGCGTCCGGATTCTCGAGTCCGGGCAGGCCGGCGAGCAAAAGCCATTTCAGGGGCAGCTCGGCGAGCGGGGTGAGGTCGTCGACGTACGGGCTGCCGCCGCTGACGTCCAGATGCACGAGTTTCCCCTGATCCGACAGGAAGCTCAGATCACGCAGGATGCGGTTGTCGCGTACGACGAGTTTGGACAGCCGGCCCGGCAGCAGGCCCTCGCGTATGTCGTCCGAGTCGATGTCCCCGACGACCTGGAGCATGGGGCGGCCGCCGAGGTCGCGCAGGGCGCGTAGCTGGTCGGCGGAGTGCGCGCAGAAGTACAGGTCGTCCGGTGCCAGATGGGCGATGACGTCGGCCGTGTAGCGCCGGGTGTCGAACCGGTGGGCGGTCCAGGTGAGTTGGGCCCGTACGGCCAGCGACGGATGCGACCGGAAGCGGGACAGGACCGGGAGCGCCGCGTCCGTGCCGATGAGTGACGCGGTGATGACCACGGCCCTGGCCTCGTCGTCGGTGAGCCCCTCGGGGCCGGGCAGCAGCTCCAGGACGAGCGGGCCCGCGTCGGCGAGGGTGCGGGCCTCCTCGGTCGTACGGGGCGGGATGAGCGAGGCGGCGTTGCGCTCCACGGCCGCGCGGACGTGGGGGTCGAGTTCCGTGGCGTGTTCCAGCGCGGCCAGGGCGAGTAGTCGTATATGCGTACCCGCCGCTCCGGACGTCTCCTCGGCGGACTTGGCCAAGCCGGCCAGGAGGGTGGCCCGTTCGCGGGGGCGGGCGTGGGCGACCGCCATCCGGATGACGTCCGACCACTGGGAGTCGAAGGCGTTGCGGACCAGCAGCCCGAAGTCCCCGTCCTCCACCGCCGCCCGCGCGCCCAGGTAGTCCTGAAAGGTGCGGTGGACGAACTCGACGGTGCCGAGGGTGGGTTCGCGGAGCAGGCCGCTGCGGACGAGGAGGTGGCGCAGGATCGCCGGGGCGTCGCCCTGCGCGGCGGCGGACGGGAGGGACGGCAGGACGTCGGCGACGATGCGTTCGGCGCGGTCGTGGTCCATCTCGGACCGGCTGTTGCGGATGAGCCAGTAGGCCAGTCGCTGGAGGAGCTGGACCTGCGGGAGTTCCATGAGGTGGATGTCGCCGGCGCGGTCGGGCGCGAACATGTCGCGCTCCTCGTCGCGGCGCGACAGCAGCATGGACAGGGCGGCGTCGTACAGCTCCTGCCGACCGTGCGGCAGATAGCCCCGCCGGTCGCGGTGCAGCGCGCAGATCAGCCCGCACATCAGCGGGTTGGTGGCGAGCCGGCCGAGGTCGGGCTTGGTGCCGACGGCGGTGAGGAGGGAGCCTTCGTAGCCGTCGAGGCGGTCGGTGTCCGGGGCGTCGAGCCGGGCCGCCGTGTGCCAGCGGCGGATGAAGGCGGTGACGTCGTCGCGGCTCATGGGGGTGAGGGCGAGCTCGGTGAAGCCGTCGGGGGTGAGCCAGTTCTCGCGGACGGCCGAGGGACGGGAGGTCACCAGCCACTGGTTGCCGGGATAGACGTCAAGGAGCTCGCGCAGCCAGCGGCGGGTGCGCTCGCGGTCGCGTTCGGGGATCTCGTCGATGCCGTCGACGAGGAGCAGCCCGCGTCCGGCGCCGAGGACACGGTCGCTCCAGCCGTCCGGCTGGGTGGCGTGGAAGGGCACGCGGGCGGCGGCGAGGAAGCCGTCGGGCGCCGGGAGTCCGCCGGGGCGGCGGACGAGGGTGCGCAGGGGCAGGACGAACGGGATCCGGTCGCCGCGCTCGCCCCGGGCCGCGATCACGGCCAGCCACTGTACGAGGGTGGTCTTGCCGGACCCGGCCACTCCGCGCAGCAGCACCAGGTCCTGTTCGGCGAGGGCCTGCTCGGCGGGGAGGGTGCTGCCGGCGGCCGCGATGTGCGTCCCGTTCGGGCCGGTCGCCTCCGCGTCCTCGGTGGCCCGCACGGCCTGCAGGCTGAGGTAGGCGGCGTCGAGGGGCCAGCGCTCGGGGGAGTGGACGAGATCGATGCCGTAGATGGTGAGCCGGCTGTGCCTGGTCGCGACGTACGCGAGGTATCGCTGCTCGAAGGCGGGATCCGTGCCGCCGGGCGGGGGAGTCCGCGCGATCAACTCGTCCATCTTGGCGATGAGTTCGCTCTGCCTGCGGCTCTGCTCCACCAGCGTGCGGGCCACGAAGGCCGAGCGCTGGGTGAAGAAGTGCAGGATGTGCAGGCAGGCCGTGCTCAGGATCCGCTCGTAGAACAGGGTCGCGTCGAAGGAGAGGTCCCGCTCGGGGTCGCCGCTCGCGGCGCGCAGCCGCAGCGCGAGCGCCTCGTGACCGAGTTCCACGGCCTGTACGTCGGTCATGGCGAGGTCGCCGAGGGCGTGCAGGGTGTCGGCGAGGGCGTGGACGACGGCCTGCTCCTCGTCGGCGGCCAGCGGGCGTTCCCCGGTGCGCAGGGCTCGTGCGACCAGCTCGGCGGCCAGCGTGGTCAGCTCCTTCTCCCCGAGGGTCCGCTTCTCTCCCCTGAAGGAGACGAACCCGGAGATGCGCACCGGCTTCTCGACCAGTCCGGCGCCCGGCCCGTCCGCCACGAACAGCCTCTTGACGAGCGGCGCGACCACGCTCGAGGCCAACTTGGCGCCTATGGCTGCTGGTTCCATGTCGCTCCCCCGGACGGCACGGTGACGGCTGCTCAGATCACACTAGGGCCTGGCACAGGTCGGGAGTGGCATCGCGGAGAAGATCGTGTGCGGGTCGTGGTGGCGTTTGGGGGCGAGGCCGACCGCGCCGACGGTGCCGGTGGCGGCGCAGAGCCCGTGGGGTGCCGGGGGTCCACCGAAAGACCCGCCGCATCACTGAGAGGCCGACGGCCAGCCCACGGTCCCGCAGCGCACGACCAGCGCCGGCGGGTGGGCCACGGCACCGTTCCAGATCCGCACCCCGTAGCCGTGGCCGTGGCGGAGGACAGGGACAGGGACAGGGACAGGGACAGGGACAGGGCCGGAGGCGGCGATCCACGCCCGGAATGGCAGAGCGCGGGCGGTCGGGAGGGTCCCGCACAGTCTTCCGACCCGCCTTTGCGGTGACATGACGCACAGGTGATTTGTCCCTTACGAAGGCGGATAGTAGCGAGCAGCGAACGGGCAAAACGGACGTAACGGTGCGGAACCCCCATGGGGTGTGCGGCGTCGCGGTCGGCGGTGCGGCGGGGCTGTATGGCACTGGAACGCAACGCCCGTAAGTGGGGTTAAACGTCTCTACTCTGAAAAATCGGGCGTATTCGATACGGGATGGGGCGTCTGTCAAGAAGGTGGAAATTTCAGGGTGAACTACGATCTGGCGTCGTAGATGGGGACTTTGTGTGTCGGCCAGGACTCGGGTTACCAAGGGATGGCCCACACGGCGACAGCTTGTCCGTCGGGTGGATCTGACCCCCGTCTCCGTTCCCACGAGGTTCCGCATGTCGAAGCGCGTCACGTCCCGCCACTCCCGTATGCCCCTGCTCCGCTCCAGGGCGGCCGTCCTGGCCGTCGGCGTGGGTGCCACGGCCGTACTGGGCGCCGGGGTCGCGGCCGCCGCCACCGAGGCGGCCCCGCAGGCCGCCGTGAAGACGGTCGCCACCAAGGCGTCCGCCGCCTGGGTCGACCCGGTGAAGAAGTACACGCTCTCCGCGGGCTTCAACCAGGCCGGCAACCTGTGGCAGCACAACCACTCCGGGCAGGACTTCGCCGTGCCCACCGGCACCGAGGTCGTCGCCGCGCACGGTGGCACCGTCGTCAAGGCCGGCGGCAACGGCGCCGGTGACGGTCCCGCGTACGGCAACGCCGTCGTCGTCAAGCACGGCAACGGGACCTACTCGCAGTACGCCCACCTGTCCCGGATAGACGTGCGGATCGGGCAGGTCGTCGCGACCGGCCAGCACATCGCGCTGTCCGGCAGCACCGGCAACTCCACCGGCCCGCACCTGCACTTCGAGATCCGTACGACCCCGAACTACGGTTCCGCGGTCAACCCGGTCGTCTTCCTGCGTGGCAAGGGCGTGACCGTCTAAGACGCTTGAGGGGTGACGACGGCGCCGCCGTGCGCCTGCGTCACCAAGTCGATCGCGACCTCCAGGACGGCCTTGCGCTTCTCCTCGGGGTCGCCTTCGACGTCCTTGAGCAGGAACATCCCGGCGTGCATCGAGAACAGCGCGCTGATGCAGCGCACCTGGTCCGTCAGATCGGCGTCCGGCTCCTTGAGCAGGCCGACCATCCGGATCATGCGGTCCTTGAAGTCCTCGCCCGTGCGCAGTTCGCGGACGGCCGCCTGGTTCTCCTGCATGAAACGGAAGAGCGGGGCCGCCTCGGCGAGGGCGTTGCTGTAGCGGCGCAGGATCTCCTGCTTCGTCGCCAGGGTGCGAGGCTGCTGCCGCGCCCACTCGATCAGCTCGTCCATGGGCCGGGACAGGTCCTGGAAGAGGCTGATGAGGATGTCTTCCTTGGTCTTGAAGTGGTAGTAGAGCGCCGCCTTCGTGACGTCGAGGTGCTCGGCGATCTCGCGCAGCGAGGTCTTCTCGTAGCCGTGCTCGGAGAAGAGTTCGAGGGCGACGTCCTGGATGCGCTGGCGGGTGTCCCCGCGGCGCTGTCGCTTGGTGCCGTCCATGGTGTCGCCGCCCATCCCTGTACTCCTCGCACTCCCTGAAACGTACGTGTCGTCCGACTGGCAAATCCAGGAAAACTTACTTGACGCCCGGCTAGTTACCGGTCTAACTTCCCTCAGTGTAGTCAACTTGCCGGGCGGCAAGTAAGTACCCAGGGGAGTGGAACCGTGGCGGACAACAAGGAAGCGGTCATAGAGACCGAGAAACAACCGCGCAGCGTACGCGTCGTGCTGCTCGCGCTCATGATCACAATGATGCTGGCCATGCTCGACAACATGATCGTGGGCACGGCAATGCCGACGATCGTGGGCGAGCTGGGCGGCCTCCAGCACCTGTCATGGGTCGTCACCGCGTACACCCTCGCGACCGCCGCCTCGACCCCCATCTGGGGCAAGCTCGGCGACATGTACGGGCGCAAGGGCGCCTTCATGACCTCGATCGTGATCTTCCTGGTCGGCTCCGCGCTCAGCGGTATGGCCCAGGACATGGGGCAGCTCATCGGCTTCCGTGCCGTTCAGGGCCTGGGCGCCGGTGGTCTGATGGTCGGCGTCATGGCGATCATCGGTGACCTGATTCCGCCGCGGGAGCGCGGAAAGTACCAGGGCATGATGGCCGGCATCATGGCGCTCGCCATGATCGGCGGACCGCTCATCGGCGGCACCATCACCGACCACTGGGGCTGGCGCTGGTCCTTCTACATCAACCTGCCGCTCGGCATCGTCGCGCTCATCGCCATCAGTGCCGTGCTGCACCTGCCGAAGAAGCGCGTCCAGGCGAAGATCGACTACCTCGGTGCCGGACTGCTGGCCCTCGGTATCTCGTCCATCGTGCTGGTCACCACCTGGGGCGGCAGCGAGTACGCCTGGGGTTCGGCCAGGATCATGGAGCTCATCGGCATCGGTGTCGCCGCGCTGGTCGGCTTCGTCTTCGTGCAGACCAAGGCCGCCGCGCCGATCATGCCGCTGCACATCTTCCGCAGCCGCAACTTCACGCTGATGTCGATCATCGGCTTCATCACCGGCTTCGTGATGTTCGGCGCCACGCTCTTCCTGCCGCTGTACCAGCAGTCCGTGCAGGGTGCGTCCGCGACCAACTCCGGGCTGCTCCTGCTGCCGATGCTCGGCGCGATGCTGGTGACCTCGATGGTCGCCGGTCGGGTCACCACCGGCACCGGGCGCTACAAGGCCTTCCCGATCGTCGGCGGGGTCCTCATGGCGGTCGGCCTGTTCCTGCTTTCCCAGATGGACACCGGTACGACCCGGTTCACCTCCGGGCTGTACATGGCCGTGCTCGGCCTCGGCATGGGCTGCCTGATGCAGATCACCATGCTGGTCGCGCAGAACAGCGTCGAGATGAAGGACATGGGCGTCGCGTCCTCGTCCACCACCCTCTTCCGTACGCTCGGTTCGTCCTTCGGCGTCGCGATCATGGGTGCGCTGTTCAACCAGCGGGTCCAGGACGTGATGACCGAGCGGGCCGGGGCGCTGGGGTCCAAGGTCACCGAGCAGTCGGCGCAGCTGGACGCGGCGAGCCTGGCGAAGCTGCCGGCCGCGGCGCGGGAGGCGTACCAGTACGCGGTGTCCTCCGGAACGCACTCCGCGTTCCTGCTGGGTGCGGTGGTGTCGTTGGGGGCGCTGGTGGCCGCGGTGTTCGTGAAGGAGGTTCCGCTGCGGGGGGCGGGGGCGGGGGCGACGGAGCCGGAGGGCTCGGCCGAGGGTGCGGTGAGTGACTCGGCGCCGAAGCCGACTCTCGCCGAGACCGTCTGACCTCGTCCGAACCGACCTCGCCCGATCCAACCCCGCTTGATCCGAAGACCCCCGGAGTGTCCGCCCCGGGGGTCTTCTCCTGTACGCGTCTGGTGCGACCCGAGTTTCCTCGCCCCCGCCGCCCCTACCCGTCCCATCCCCAGGGGCTGCCGCCCCCGGACCCCCGCTTCGGCCTGAACGGCCTCGTCCTCAAACGCCGGACGGGCTGAGCGATGCGGGCCGGGGTGGGTGGGTGATCGGGGTGGGTGGGGTAGCGGCCTTCGGCCTTGTCCTCAAACGCCGGACGGGCTGAGCGATGCGGGCCGGGGTGGGTGGGTGATCGGG
>NZ_JBIVXA010000026.1:0-27027 GCF_044768965.1 Streptomyces sp. NPDC090798 | reverse complement strand
GCGAATCACCCGCGGCCGCGGAACACCCCTGGGGCCTGTCGTTCGGATCAGGCCCGGGCCGGGGGGGGGGGGGGGGCCCCCCCGGGGGGGGGGGGGGGGGGGGGGGGGGGGGGGGGGGGGGGGGGTAGCGGCCTTCGGCCTTGTCCTCAAGCGCCGGACGGGCTGAAGGGTGTGGGTCGGTCTTCGGCCTTGGCCTCGAAACGCGGTCGAGTCGAGGCTTTTAGGGGCGCGGGGAACTGCGCGCCCAGCCCCCACCGGCCCGCAGCCGGACGAATCGGGTGGGTGGGGAGGAACGGGTCGAGCCGTGGCCGGCCTACGGCAACGGCAACCGGTACTCGCTCACCGGCATCAGGTCGGCAGCATCGGATAGCTGCCCGTGTTCGTCGGCGCGTGTTCCGGCAGCCACAGCACCGCGACCGCCCCCTCCGCGGGTACGTGCTCCGGGGCCCCCGCGGGCCGGACGTTGCGGAAGGTCAGCCGGGCACCGAGCACCCGGGCCTGACCGGCCGCGATGGTGAGACCGAGACCGTGACCGTGGCCCGAACGGTCGCTGCTGCCGGTGCGGAAGCGGCTGGGCCCCTCGGCGAGGAGTTCCTCGGGGAAGCCGGGACCGTGGTCGCGGACCCGGATGACCCGGCCCTCGACCGAGACCTCGATCGGCGGCTTGCCGTGCCGTGCCGCGTTGGCCAGCAGATTGAACAGCACGCGCTCCAGACGACGCGGATCCGTCGTGACCTCCGACTCGTGGATGACGCGTACGTCGACGTCGGCTTCCTTCGCGGCCACCCGCCGCGACACGAACTCGCCGAGCAGGATGTCCTGGAGTTCGGCCCGCTCGGAGGCGCCGTCCAGCCGCGCCACTTCGAGGACGTCCTCGACGAGGGTCCGCATGGCCTGGGCACGGTCGCGGACGAGTTCCGTGGGGCGGCCGGGGGGAAGGAGCTCCGCGGCCGTCAGCAGGCCGGTCACCGGCGTGCGCAGTTCGTGGGCGATGTCGGCGGTCACCCGGCGCTCGGCCTCGATGCGCTGCTGGAGCGCGTCCGCCATGGCGTCCACCGCGCGCGCGAGGTCGTCGGTCTCGTCCCGTACGACCCCGCCGATCGCTTCCCGGACCCGTACGTCGGTCTCACCCTTGGCGACCTGGTTCGCCGCGGCGGCGGCCTTGCGCAGCCGGCGCGAGAGCTGGCCGCCGATCAGCACGCCGAGCGCGCTGCCGCCGAAGACGACCGCGATCGAGCCGATGATCAGCGCCTGGTCGAGGTCCTTCATGACGTCGGTGTTGCGGTCCGTGAAACCGGTGTGGAGCGAGAGGACACGGCCGTCCTTGAGGGGTACGGCCGCCCAGATGTCCGGGACCCCGTTCGGACGGTCGGCCACGAAGGTGGCCCGCCGCCCCTGCATGACCTTCGCCAGCAGGTCCTTCGGGATGGCCGGGTCGTCGACCTTGACCCCGAAGGCCTGGGTCCGCCCGGACTCGTACATGCGCTCGGCGACCGTGATGCGTTCGTCCGCCAGGTCGCGCGAGTTGTCGAGCATCGAGACGCGCGCCGCGTTGTGCACGACGAGGCTGAGCGCGACCGCGACCAGCGCGCCGACCATGGCGATCGCCGCGCTGAGCTTCCACCGGATGCCCGTGCGAATGCCGGAGTTCCCGGCGACGGCCGCCATGCGCATGCCCACAGGCGCGCCGCGGCCGGCAGACGGGCCCCGGCCGACGGGTGTGCCGCGACCGACGGGTGTGCTCCGGCCTACGGGTGTGCTCCGGCCTACGGGTGTGCTCCGGCCTACGGGTGTGTCCCGGCCGGCAGGTGTGTTCCAGCTGGTCCGACTGCTCCCGGGCGCCGGACCGCTCCCCGTCACCGGGCCGTACCCGTCGGCCGGGCCATACCCGTTGACCGGCCCGCGCCCGTCGCCCCTGTCGCGCCCGTCGGCCGGTCTGTCGCGGCCGGTCGGGCCGTCGCCGCCCGCCGGAGTCCGGCGCCGAAATATCCCCCGCATACCCCTGCTCAGGCCTTCAACTTGTAGCCGAAGCCGCGGACCGTCTCGATCCGGTCCTGGCCGATCTTCGTCCGCAGCCGCTGTACGTGGACGTCGACGACGCGGGTGTCCCCGCCCCAGCCGTAGTCCCACACGCGTTCGAGCAGCTTGTCGCGGCTCAGCACCGTACCCGGCGCGGAGGAGAACTCCAGCAGCAGCCGCATCTCGGTGGGCGTCAGGGCCACCGGCGTACCGCCCTTGTGGACCTCCATGCCCTCGGTGTCGATCTCCAGGTCGCCGAAGGAGAGCAACCCGCCGTCGACGGACGAGGCTTCTTCGGGGGCTCCGTTCGGACCGCTCGCGTGTCCGAAACGGCGCAGCACCGCGCGGATCCGGGCGACCAGCACGGCCCCGTCGAAGGGCTTGGTCACGTAGTCGTCGGCGCCCGCCTCCAGGCCCAGCACGACGTCGATCGAGTCGGCGCGTGCGGACAGCATGATCACGGGGACGGTGGACTCGTCACGGATGCGGCGGCACAGCGAGACGCCGTCGAGTCCGGGGACCATCACGTCCAGCAGGGCGATGTCGGGACGGTCGGCGCGGAACGCCTCCAGGCCCGACAGCCCGTCGGGCATGGCCGTCACCGCGAAGCCGTCGCGCTCGAGAGCGAGCTGCGTGGCCTCGCGGATGACGTCGTCGTCCTCGACGAACAGGACGTGGGTCTGCTCTGCCATCCGGCTGCTCCGTCCGCGCTCAGTTCGCGGGAGCGGGCGTGTCCACGCCGCCCACCGCGTTGCTGTAGTCGTTGTGCGTCCGGGACCTCTCGGTGAAGTGGGTCGTGGCCCACCCGTAGGTGATCACTTCTTCACTGGAGGGGTACTCCACCGGATCGCCCTTCTTGTACAACTGCTGGGTGATCACCAGGTCGCCCCGGTCGATCTCCGCGTAGACCGGCGGCTCCTCGGCCTTGAAGACATTCTCGTACCTGCCGCTTTCCTCGCGGTAGACGTACGAGCCGATCCCGACGGCATCCCCGCAGGTCATGACGTTGACCACGACGTCGTCCGTGGTTCCTCCGGTCAGATCCCCGTACGACACGTCGACCGGGTACTCGTCGGCGACACACGGTTTCGTCAGCGCGCTCTTGACCGATTCGCTGACCTCTGGGTCGTCCTTGACGAGCTTGACCGCGTCCACGCGCTTGGGCGCCTTGGACGGGGAAGCGGAGGGCGAGGGGCTCGGGGCCCCCTTGGCCACCGCCTCACTGCTCGCCGGGCCCTCGTCGCGGGCGCCCGTGCCACCCGTGGCGCAGGCGGTCAGGAAAACGCCGAGGGCGGTGAGCACGGCCGTTGCCACGCTCCCCGCCTTCAGGACCTGCCTGGCCCGAGTTCCTAGGCCGCGCAACGCTCCCGCTCCTCACGTTCGAGCGCGCGTGCGTCCAGGTCGCGGCTCTCCAGCTCCTCGCGGAGCCGGGCGAGCGCCCGGTGCAGCGTGCTCTTGACCGTTCCGGCCGACATGCCGAGGGCGGCGGCCGTCTCCTCCGTGGACATCTGCTCCCAGTGTCGCAGCACCACGACGCTGCGTTGCTTGGGAGCGAGAACCTTCATGATGTCCATAAGGAGCGCCCGGTCCGCGTGCTGCTCGGTCGAGTCGTCGACGCAGGCGTCCGGGAGCTGCTCGGTGGGCACCTCTTCGAGTTTGCGCGCCCGCCACCACTCGGTCCGCGTGTTGATCATGACGCGGCGCAGGTAGGCGTCCGCGAGCCGCTTGTCCGCGATGCCGTCCCAGCGGCCGTACGTCCGCACGAGCGCGGTCTGCAGGAGGTCCTGGGCGTCGACGGGGTCGGGAACCAGGCGACGGGCACTGCGCAGCAGCGCGTCCTGCCGAGTGCGGACGTACTCCTCGAATTCGAGCACCTCGCCGTGCGCCATGATCAACCGCCTCCATCCCCGTTTCCGACGTGCCTGGCTCGCGCCCGCTGCCGGTTGTCCGTTTCCTGTGTCCCGCTGTCGTTCTGCTGTGTGCGGTACGGAAATGAAGCTACGGAGGCGTTGTCACGGGGTTGTCCGAGGCAGCCTGCGGTGAGCGCTCGGCTGTACGTCGGTTGTGTAACGGATGTATGAGGTGGGTAAGGCGGTGTGGTTACAAGTCCCGGTTGGGGTGGTTTTGCGGGCGCGGCGGGTGTCGTGGGGACGTGACTAGGTCAAGGGCAGCCGATACAAACCCCCCGGGAGCGGCTCCACGAGTCCGTCGGCGACGAGCCCGTCGAGGGCGCGGGCCCGCTGCACGGGCTCGTCCCACACGCGATCCAGTACGGACTGCGGGACCGGGCCCTCGACGGCCTCCCTCAGTACGGCGAGGAGTTTGCCGCGCACCTGGCGGTCCGTGCCCGCGTACGTCTGGCCGCGCCGCGGCGGACCGTCGTGCGCCGGCTTGCCCGCCAGCCGCCAGGCGCACTGCGCGGCGATCGGGCAGCGGTGGCAGGCCTCGTTCTTCGCCGTGCAGATCAGTGCGCCGAGCTCCATGGAGGCGGCGGCCCAGTGGGAGGCGGTGCCCTCGTTCTCGGGCAGCAGGGCACGGGCGAGCTTGCGCTCGGCGGCGGTGGTGGCGTTCGGCGGGTACTGCACGCCGGTGACAGCCCGTGCGAACACCCTTCGGACGTTCGTGTCCAGCACGGCATGCCGCTGCCCGTACGCGAACGAGGCGACGGCGGCGGCCGTGTACTCCCCGATACCGGGCAGCGCGAGCAGCTGAGCGTGTTCCGTGGGTACGTCGCCGCCGTGTCGTTCCGTTATGGCGACCGCGGCGCCGTGCAGCCGGAGCGCGCGGCGGGGGTAGCCGAGCCGGCCCCAGGCGCGGACGGCTTCGCCCGGGGCCTCCTTGGCCAGGTCGGCGGGGCGGGGCCAGCGGGCGACCCACTGCTCGTACACGGGCAGGACACGGCTGACCGGGGTCTGCTGCAACATGAACTCACTGACCATCACGCCCCAGGGGCCGGCGTCGGGGCGGCGCCAGGGGAGGTCACGGGCGTGCTCGTCGAACCAGGTGATGACCGGTTCGTGCAGGGTCTTGCCGGGGGCGTCGGGCTGGGGGCTGGGTGTGGGCATGGTGGGTGCAGTCATGGCGGTTCCGATCCTGCCATGTGGGGGTGGGGCTATGCGGTTTCCGCCGAGGCGCGGAGGAGTGGCTTTTCGCCCCGGCCCCACACGGGCTCCTTTGCCTGCGGGGCGGTGGGGGCTGGTCGCGCAGTTCCCCGCGCCCCCGAAGGCCTGCACTCCGGCCCGCATCACTCAGCCCGTCCGGCGTTTGAGGACGAGGCCGTTCACGCCGATATGGGGGTCTGGGGGCGGAGCCCCCAGGGAGGGGAATGGGTAGGGGCGGCGGGGGTGAAAGGTCGGTGTGGGGCAACTCGACCGGTGTGCCGGAATGATGATCCGGAAAAGTTGGCGCTCTGGGCGGCGGGTGGGGCGAGCGCCGGCGTGGATCTCTCGTACAGTTTGCGCCGTGGGATCTATGCGCAATCCGGTCGGACCACTTCCCTCCACGATCTACTGGCGTCGGAGGGCCGTTCTGCTGTCCCTGGTAGCGCTGTTGGCGCTGCTGATCGTCTGGGTCGTCAGCAGCGGCGGCGGAGGCGGCAAGAAGAACGCGGACGGGTCCAACGGGAAGAACCCCGTGCAGACGATCACCCCGGGCCCCTCCGGTTCCGGACCCGCGATCAGTCAACACCCGGGCGGCCGCGACGAGTCCAGCCCCGGCGCGAGTACCGGTACGGCAAGCGGCGGCGGCACTGGCGGCAGTGGCAGTGGCAGTGGCAGTGGAGACGGGTCGGGCGGGACCGGCAGCGCGGGCGGCGGTGGCTCAAGCAGCGGTTCCGGCGGCGGCGCGGGCTCCGCGGATCAGGTCCCGGCCGGCTCCACCCTCCCCAACTGCACTGCGGGAGACGTCAAGTTGGTCCTGCGCAGCGCGCACAACACGTACGCCCCCGGCGACAAGCCCTCGATCGAGCTGATCGCGAAGAACTCCTCCGCCAGGGACTGCAAGGTCGATCTCGGCCCGAAGAGCGCGGTACTGACGATCACTCAGGCCGGCGGCGACAAGAGCTTCTGGTCCTCGAGCGACTGCCCCAAGGACGCCGCCAGTCTCTTCTTCCGCGTTCCGGCCGGCGACCAGGTGACCTACACGGTCGACTGGGACCGCACGGCCAGCGCCGCCCAGTGCGCGACACCCCCGGCGGGTTCCGCGACCGCGGGCACCTATCTGGTGGAGGCGAAGGCACCGGGCCTGGCGAAGGCGACGACGTCGTTCGTGCTGTCCCAGGACTGAGGCCCTCCCAGGACTGAGCGGGGGCGGGTTGAAGCGCGCCCGGCCCCGTGAGACGTAGCGCGTCGGACATACCGCGTCAGCCGTAGCGCGTCGGACACACCGCGTCAGCCGTAGCGCGTCAGACGTGGCACGTCAGACGTAGCGCTCCAGAATCGACGACTCCGCCAGCCGCGACAGCCCCTCACGGACGCTGCGCGCCCGCGCCTCGCCCACCCCGTCGACCGCCTGAAGGTCGTCGACGCTCGCGGCGAGGAGCTTCTGCAGACCGCCGAAGTGCTCCACGAGGCGGTCGATGATCGCGCCGGGCAGACGCGGAACCTTGGCGAGGAGGCGGAAGCCGCGCGGGGAGACCGCGGAGTCGAGCGTCTCGGGGGAGCCGGTGTAGCCCAAGGCTCTCGCCACCGTGGGCAGTTCGAGCAGCTCGGAGTGGGCCAGGGCGTTCAGGTCGGAGAGGGCCTCGTCGACCGTGCGGGAGCGCTTCGCGGTCGGCTCCGGCACGTAGTCCCGGACCACCAGCTCCCGCTCGGGCTCCACGCCCGCGATCAACTCGTCCAGCTGGAGGGCGAGCAGACGTCCGTCCGTGCCCAACTCCACGACGTACTCGGCGATCTCCGTGGCGATGCGTCGCACCATCTCCAGGCGCTGCGCCACCGCCGACACGTCCCGGACGGTGACCAGGTCCTCGATCTCCAGCGCGGAGAGCGTGCCCGCGACCTCGTCGAGGCGGAGCTTGTAGCGCTCCAGGGTCGCGAGGGCCTGGTTGGCGCGGGAGAGGATCGCGGCGGAGTCCTCCAGGACGCGGCGCTGGCCGTCGACGTACAGCGCGATCAGACGCATCGACTGGGAGACCGAGACGACGGGGAAACCGACCTGCTTGCTCACCCGGTCCGCCGTGCGGTGCCGGGTGCCGGTCTCCTCCGTCGGGATCGTCGGGTCGGGAACGAGCTGGACGCCCGCCCGCAGGATCTTGGTGATGTCCTTGTCGACGACGATGCCGCCGTCGAGCTTGCACAGCTCGCGCAACCGGGTCGCCGTGAAGTCGACGTCCAGGACGAAGCCGCCCGTGCACATCGACTCGACGGTCTTGTCCCAGCCGAGCACGATGAGTCCGCCGGTGTTGCCGCGGAGGATTCGCTCGAGCCCGTCGCGCAGGGCCGTGCCAGGTGCCACGGCGCTCAAAGAGGCGCGCATCAGGCCATCGGCACCGGAGCTCCCACCGGACTTTCCGGGAGCTGCTGCCCGGTCGTTGGCTGCCACTGCACTCCTCCGGTCGCGGGTTTCCGGTCGCCCAAGATTCGTCCAGGGTTCGTACGGACGGGCGAGACCAGGGCAAAGTCTACCGGCGCTGCTCCTCGTCCCGTGGGGCCTCTCTGCGACGGGAGCGTGGAAGGACCCGCAGCGCGTCGCCCATGTCGGCGACTTCCAGGACCTTCATACCGGCGGGGATCTTGCCCGGATCGCTCGGAACGAGGGCGTGCGTGAAGCCCAGGCGGTGGGCTTCGGCGAGCCGCCGCTGCACTCCCGTGACCCGTCTGACCTCGCCCGCGAGCCCTACCTCGCCGATCGCCACGAGGTTCTTGGGGAGTGGGGTGTCACTCGCGGCCGACGCGAGCGCGAGGGCGATCGCGAGGTCCGCGGCGGGCTCGGAGAGCTTCACGCCGCCCACCGTCGCCGAGTAGATGTCCCGCTTCCCGAGGGCGCTGATCCGGCCCCGCTGCTCCAGGACCGCCAGCATCATCGAGACCCGGGAGGTCTCCAGGCCGGACGTCGTACGACGGGGGGAGGGGATCTGGGAGTCGACGGTGAGGGCCTGCACCTCGGCCACCAGCGGGCGGCGGCCCTCCAGGGTGACCGTCAGGCAGGTGCCGGGGACGGGCTCGGCACGGCGGGTGAGGAAGAGGCCGGAGGGGTCCGCGAGGCCCGTGATGCCCTCGTCGTGCAGCTCGAAGCAGCCGACCTCGTCCGTCGTCCCGTACCGGTTCTTGACCCCTCGGACGAGACGCAGGCGCGCGTGGCGGTCGCCCTCGAAGCTCAGGACGACGTCCACGAGGTGTTCGAGCAGGCGGGGGCCCGCGATCGCGCCGTCCTTGGTGACATGGCCCACAAGGAGCGTGGACATGCCGCGCTCCTTGGAGGCACGGATGAGCGCCCCGGCGACCTCACGGACCTGGGCCATGCCGCCGGGCGCCCCGTCGATCTCCGGAGAGGCGACGGTCTGGACCGAGTCCAGGATGAGGAGCGAGGGCTTCACGGCGTCGAGGTGGCCGAGCACGGCGGCGAGGTCGGTCTCCGCCGCCAGATACAGGTGGTCGTCGATCGCCTTGATGCGGTCGGCGCGCAGACGGACCTGGCTGGCGGACTCCTCACCCGTCACGTACAGAGTGCGGTGCTCGTCGCTCGCCGCCTTCGCCGCCACGTCCAGCAGGAGCGTGGACTTGCCCACACCGGGCTCGCCCGCGATCAGGACGACCGCGCCGGGCACGAGACCGCCGCCGAGGACGCGGTCTAACTCGGGCACGCCGGTGGAGCGGGCCGTGGCCTGCCGGCCGTCGACCTGCCCGATCGGCACCGCGGAGGTGGTGACGCGGCCCGGTGTCGTCGTACGGACCGCGGGCGCGCCGTACTCCTCGACCGTGCCCCACGCCTGGCACTCGGGGCAGCGGCCGAGCCACTTGGCCGTCTGCCATCCGCACTCGGTGCAGCGGTAGGACGGCCGGTCCTTCGCGGTTTTCGTACGGGCAGCCATGACGGAACCGTAGCCGAGAGGACTGACAGCACGGGCGGGCCCGCTCGGCGGGGCATCTGCCATGGCCTGCCGTTGCCGCCTGTGACGGTGTGGGCCACGGAATCGGAGGCTCCTGTCCCCTTTTGAGGGATCGTTTCACCCGTACGGATTAAATGTGCTCAAGGGGGAAGAAGGGGCCACCCTGGGGCACCTACGGTCGCACGGGTGATGAGCAGCAGTCCGGAGACCTCCACGCACACCACCGGCGCACACCGGGCGCACGGAGACGCACGCAAGCGGGTGACCGCGCCCCGTGGCGCGCACACCCGCACCCTGGCTCAGCGCCCTCCCGCGCGCTACGAGCCCTACTTGGACGGCCTTTTCACCTACTGCCTGTCCGTGCTGTGCGACCACGACGAGGCCACCGCCGCCCTCGGGGACGCCCTCGCGCTGGCCGAGCGCCGTGGCCAGCGCGGCCCGGCGTCCGCGGACGACCGCAGGGCCTGGCTGTACGCCCTCGCCCGCTGGTCCTGTCTGCGCAAGCTCACCGAGGCCCGGCGCAGGCGCCAGGCGGCCCACGCCTCCGGTCGGCGTGCGCCCGCCAAGGGCCACAAGGGCCTCTTCAAGGGGCACAAGGAAGCCGCCGACCGGAGTGCGGCCGAGGCACTGAGCGCCTCCGTCTCCGAGGAGGCGCAGGACCGGCGTCGGCACGAACTCGCCCTGCTGGCCTGGCCGGAGGCGGCCGGCACCACCCCCGAGCAGCGCGAGGCGCTCGAGCTCGCCGTGCGCCACCAGCTCGCCGCCGCCGAGGTCGCCGCCGTCCTCGGCCTGGACCTCGTCAAGGCCCGCGAACTGCTCGCCACCGCCGCCTGCGAGGTCGAACGCACCCGCGCCGCCCTCGCCGTCGTGGAGACCGGCACCTGTCCGAGCGTCGCCCGCCTCACCGGCGACAGCCAGCTCGTCCTGAGCACCACCCTGCGCCGGGAACTGGTCCGCCACGTCGACGACTGTCCGCGCTGTCGCCGTACCGCCGAGCGCGCCGCGCCCGGTGCCTGGCCCGGCACCAGCGTCACGCCCGCCGCGCTCCCCGTCCTTGAGGCCCCGCGCGCGGCCCTGCACATCGCTATGGCACACGTCCCGCGCGCTCGGGGCGCGGCTCCACGCTTCGACCGGCGCGGTTTCCCCGTGGACCCCAAGGACCACGCCGCCCGAAGGGACCGGCTACGCGCGCGTGCCGTCACGACGACCGTCGTCGCCACCGTCGTCGCCGCACCCGTCCTCGCTCTCTGGGCGGCCTACCGCGGCGCGCCCCTCACCGGCGAGGGCGCCGACGGCCGCTCGATCACCGCGAGCGAGGCGCACGGGCCCGACGGCATCACCGGTGAGGAGGCGAGCGGCTACGAGAACGCCGGCAACGCCAGCGCCAGACCCGACGCCCGTTTCGCCAAGGGGAACCACTCGCCCGACGTCTCCGTGGAGGTCATCAGCGCCCCCAGCGCGGGCAGCGGCGCCGGACACCTCTCGGTCCGGGCCTCGGGCAGCGGCGACACGACCCTCGTCACGCTCTCCGCCTCCGGGAACTCACCGGTCCACTGGTCCGCCGAAACGGGAGCGTCCTGGCTCTACTTCAGCCAGTCGTCGGGAACGCTGACTCCTGGAGAAACGTTCACGATCAAGGTGTACGTCGACCATCTTCGCGAGCCGGTGGGCCCCTGGGGCGCGCGGGTGGCGATCGCACCGGCGGGAGCGGTGGTCACGATCGGGGGGTACGGAACAGCGGGTCCGTCCGCCCCGGGCAGCTCCGGCCCGACGCCCGGCCGTCCCACCCCGTCCGCCCCCGGCCCGACCCCGCCCGCCTCGGACCCGCCACCGACGCCCAGCGACCCTCAGCCGACGCCCACGGACCCGTCGTCCCCGCCCCCTTCGTCGGACCCCTCGGACCCGTCGGACCCGGGCGGTTCGACGCAGCCGCCCAGCGACAGCTCCGCCCCGACCCCGTCCTCATGACGCTCGCGGGGCGGGAAGGGGCGCGAAGACGAGGGACCGGGTCTCAGGCGACCGGATCCGCGGGATGCGGCGCCAGCAACGGCAGCTGCGAGGCCAGCCGCTCCTCGCAGAGCTCGACCAGCCGGTCGTACCCCGCCTTGCCCATCAGTTCGATCAGCTCCGGTCGGTACGAGACGTACACCGGGTCGCCCGCGCCGTGTGCCGAGGTCGCCGACGTGCACCACCAGTGCAGGTCGTGACCGCCCGGACCCCAGCCCCGGCGGTCGTACTCGCCGATGGAGACCTGGAGCACGCGGGTGTCGTCGGGCCGGTCGATCCACTCGTATGTCCGGCGCACGGGCAGCTGCCAGCAGACGTCCGGCTTGGTCTCCAGAGGCTCGCGGCCCTCCTTGATCGCCAGGATGTGCAGCGAGCAGCCCGCGCCGCCGGCGAAGCCGGGCCGGTTCTGGAAGATGCACGAGCCCTGGTAGGGGCGGGTCTGGCGGTCGCCGTCCTCGTCCTCGGAGACCCAGCCGGTCTTCAGCCCCACGTCATGGTTCTGCCAGAGGTCCGGCGTGAGCCGTGCCACGTGCGCCGCCACCCGCTTCTCGTCGTCCTCGTCGGAGAAGTGGGCCCCGAGCGTGCAGCAGCCGTCGTCGGCGCGACCGGCCTGGATGCCCTGACAGCCACTTCCGAAGATGCAGTTCCAGCGAGAGGTCAGCCATGTCAGATCGCACCGGAAGACCTGCTCGTCGTCGGCGGGATCAGGAAACTCCACCCATGCCCGAGCGAAGTCGAGCCCTTTCTCGTCGGACACGGTGGCCTTCTTCGGGGACTTCGTCGGGGACTTCTTGGACGCGGAGGCCTTCGCCTGCGAAGAACCCTTGGTCGATTTGTCGGGGTTCGCCTTTTTCGTCTTTGGCACCCGTCCAGGGTAAGTCGCTTCAGCCCGCTCCGGGGACGGTCGACCGCCGTACGCGCAGTAGCGTTCCGTATATGAGACTCGGTGTCCTCGACGTGGGTTCGAACACGGTGCACCTGCTGGTGGTGGATGCACACCCGGGCGCACGCCCGCTGCCCGCGCACTCGCACAAGGCCGAATTGCGGCTCGCCCAACTGCTCGACGAGAGCGGGGCGATCGGCCCCGACGGTGTCGGAAAACTGGTCGCGACGGTCCGGGACGCGCTTGAGGCCGCCGAGGACAAGGGCGTCGAGGCCATATTGCCGTTCGCGACCTCCGCCGTGCGCGAGGCCAGCAACGCCGACGACGTACTGGCCAGGGTGCAGGCCGAGACCGGTGTCGAGCTCCAGGTCCTGACCGGGGCGGAAGAGGCCCGGCTGACCTTTCTGGCGGCCCGCCGCTGGTTCGGCTGGTCGTCGGGAAAACTGCTGGTCCTCGACATCGGCGGAGGCTCGCTGGAGATCGCGTACGGCATGGACGAGGAGCCGGACGCGGCGGCGTCGCTGCCACTCGGCGCCGGACGGCTGACCGCGGGCTGGCTGCCCACCGACCCCGCCGACCCGGCGGACGTCAAGGCCCTGCGCCGCCACGTCCGGACCGAGATCGCCCGTACCGTCGGCGAATTCAGCCGCTTCGGCGCCCCCGACCACGTGGTCGCCACCTCCAAGACCTTCAAGCAGCTCGCCCGCCTGGCCGGCGCCGCCCGCTCCACCGACGGCCTCTACGTCCAGCGCGAACTCAAGCGCCGCTCCCTGGAGGACTGGGTCCCCCGCCTGGCCTCCATGACCGCCGACGAACGCGCCGAACTCCCCGGCGTCTCCCCCGGCCGCTCCGGCCAACTCCTCGCCGGCGCCCTCGTCGCCGAGGGCGCCATGGACCTCTTCGCCGTGGAAACCCTGGAAATCTGCCCCTGGGCCCTACGAGAGGGCGTCATCCTCCGCCGCCTGGACCAGATGGCATCAGAGTGACGGAGTAACCGACGCGACAGGGCCCCACCGGGGGCGCGGGGAGCTGCGCGCCCAGCCGAACACGACCCGCACCCGCTCACGGAGGCCCGCCCCACCGGGGGCGCGGGGACCTGCGCGCCCAGCCGAACACCACCCGCACCCGCCCACCGAGAACCCCACAACGGCGATAAGGCACCCACCCAACGCCCACCCAACGCCCACCCGCCCCCCATCCAACGCCGACCCCCCACCCAACCCCCACCACCCCCCGCCCAACCGCCGGAGGCTTACGCTGTCCCTCGTGGCAGAACCAGTCGTGCGCATCCCGGATGCGAAGGTCGCGCTGTCCACGGCGTCCGTGTATCCGGAGTCGACGGCGACGGCCTTCGAGATCGCCGCGCGCCTCGGTTACGACGGCGTGGAGGTGATGGTCTGGACCGACCCGGTCAGCCAGGACATCGAAGCCCTCCGCCGCCTCAGCGACTACCACCAGATCCCGATCCTCGCCGTTCACGCCCCCTGCCTGCTGATCACCCAGCGCGTCTGGTCCACCGACCCCTGGGTCAAGCTCCAGCGCGCCCAGGCGGCGGCGGAGAAGCTGGGCGCGTCGACGGTCGTCGTACACCCCCCGTTCCGCTGGCAGCGCCAGTACGCGCGCGACTTCGTCACGGGGATGTGGCGCATGGCGAACGAGACGGACGTACGGTTCGCCGTCGAAAACATGTACCCCTGGCGCTACCGCGACCGCGAGATGCTCGCGTACGCCCCCGACTGGGACGTGACGAAGGACGACTACCGCCACTTCACGATCGACCTCAGTCACACCTCGACGGCCCGCAGCGACGCCCTGCAGATGATCGACCGCATGGGCGACCGCCTCGGCCACGTCCACCTCGCGGACGGCAACGGCTCCAACAAGGACGAGCACCTGGTCCCGGGCCGCGGCACCCAGCCCTGCGCCGAACTGCTGGAGCGCCTCGCCCTCTCCGGCTTCGACGGCCACGTCGTCATCGAGGTCAACACCCGCCGCGCCATGTCCAGCGCCGAACGCGAGGCGGACCTGGCGGAGGCGCTGGCCTTCACCCGCCTGCATCTGGCCTCCGCGGTGAAGGTGCCCCGCCGGTGACGGACGCCGCCACCCCCCGTCGCAGGGGACGGCCTTCCCGTACGGAGACGGATGCGGCCCCCGCCACCCGCGACCGCATCCTGGACGCGGCCCGCGAGGAGTTCTCCGAGCGCGGCTACGAGAAGACGTCGGTGCGCGGCATCGCCAAGGCCGCCGGGGTGGACTCCGCCCTCGTGCACCACTACTTCGGCACCAAGGAGCAGGTCTTCGAGGCGGCCATCGAGGTCGCGTTCGCGCCCGCCCTGGCCGCGCCGACCGCGGTCGAGGACGGCCCGCTCGACACGGTCGGCGAGCGCCTGACCCGCTTCCTCCTCAGCATCTGGGAGAACCCCACCACTCGGACCCCGCTGCTCGCCATCGTCCGTTCCGCCGTGAACAACGAGACCGCGGCCGCCGTCTTCCGCCGCCTGGTCGCCGCCCAGCTGCTGCGCCGCATCGCGGGCCGCCTCGACCTTCCCGACGCGGAACTGCGCGCGGAACTGGCGGCGGCCCAGCTGGTGGGGGTGGCGATGCTCCGCTATGTCATCAAGGTCGAGCCGCTGGCCTCGGCGGACGTGGAACGCATCGTCGAGCGGGTGGCCCCGGTGGTGCAGGGTCACTTGACAGCCCCGTGAGCCGAGCGCTCCCTGAACAACTCCGGGCACTCGCCCTCCGAGACGCGCATCCCGCATTCCGGACGCCCCGTCCGAATCCTGGCGCACCGGCGTAGGCTCGACCTCAGTCATTACTCTCCGAAGGAGCGAGCGACGATGCCCGAGCTGAGGTCCCGCACAGTCACCCACGGCCGCAATATGGCGGGCGCACGCGCCCTTATGCGCGCCTCCGGTGTACCGGGCGCGGACATCGGACGGAAGCCGATCATCGCGGTCGCCAACTCCTTCACGGAGTTCGTGCCGGGTCACACCCACCTCCAGCCCGTCGGCCGCATCGTCAGCGAGGCGATCACCGCGGCCGGGGGCATCGCGCGCGAGTTCAACACGATCGCGGTCGACGACGGCATCGCGATGGGCCACGGCGGCATGCTGTACTCCCTGCCCTCCCGCGACCTGATCGCGGACTCGGTCGAGTACATGGTCGAGGCGCACTGCGCCGACGCCCTGATCTGCATCTCGAACTGCGACAAGATCACCCCCGGCATGCTCATGGCGGCCCTGCGCCTGAACATCCCGACGGTCTTCGTCTCCGGCGGCCCCATGGAGTCCGGGCGCGCCACCCTGGTCGACGGCACGGTCCGTACGCTCGACCTGGTCGACGCGATCTCCGACGCCGTGAACGACAAGATCTCGGACGAGGACATCCTCCGTATCGAGGAGAACGCCTGTCCGACCTGCGGCTCCTGCTCCGGCATGTTCACCGCCAACTCGATGAACTGCCTGACCGAGGCCATCGGTCTGTCCCTCCCCGGCAACGGCTCGGTGCTGGCCACCCACACGGCCCGCAAGGGGCTGTACGAGGACGCGGCCCGCACGGTGGTCGACATCACGCGCCGGTACTACGACGAGGACGACGAGTCGGTCCTGCCGCGCAACATCGCCACGCACGCGGCGTTCGAGAACGCCATGGCCCTCGACATCGCCATGGGCGGCTCCACCAACACGATCCTGCACCTGCTGGCCGCCGCCCAGGAGGCGGGCGTCCCGTTCGGCCTGGACGAGATCAACGAGGTCTCGCGCCGCGTGCCGTGCCTCGCCAAGGTCGCCCCGAACGTCGCCAAGGACCGCACGTACTACATGGAGGACGTGCACCGCGCCGGCGGCATCCCCGCCCTGCTGGGCGAACTGCACCGCGCGGGCCTCCTGAACGAGGACGTGCACTCGGTCCACAGCCCGTCCCTCTCCGACTGGCTGAAGACCTGGGACGTGCGCGCCGGCTCCCCGTCCCCCGAGGCGATCGAACTGTGGCACGCGGCCCCCGGCTGCGTCCGCTCCTCCGAGGCCTTCTCCCAGTCGGAGCGCTGGGAGGCCCTGGACGAGGACGCCGAGGGCGGCTGCATCCGCTCCGCCGAGCACGCCTACTCCAAGGACGGCGGCCTGGCGGTCCTCAAGGGCAACCTGGCGGTCGACGGCTGCGTCGTGAAGACGGCGGGCGTCGACGAGTCCATCTGGACCTTCGAGGGCCCCGCGGTCGTCTGCGAGTCGCAGGAAGAGGCCGTCGACAAGATCCTCCGCAAGGAGATCACGCACGGCGACGTCGTCGTCATCCGCTACGAGGGCCCCAAGGGCGGCCCCGGCATGCAGGAGATGCTCTACCCGACGTCCTTCCTCAAGGGCCGCGGCCTCGGCAAGACCTGCGCCCTGATCACCGACGGCCGCTTCTCCGGCGGCACCTCGGGCCTGTCCATCGGCCACGCTTCCCCCGAGGCGGCCTCCGGCGGCACCATCGCCCTGGTCCAGGACGGGGACCGCATCCGCATCGACATCCCGAACCGCACCATCGAACTCCTCGTCTCCGACGAGGAACTCACCGCGCGCCGCAACGCCCTGGGCGGCGTCTACGCCCCCGCGAACCGCGACCGCAAGGTCTCCGCCGCCCTCCGCGCCTACGCCGCGATGGCAACGAGCGCGGACAAGGGCGCGGTACGAGACGTCTCCAAGCTGGGCTGATCCGACCCCGGAAATCCAACCCCAGAAGCTGATCGGAAGGGGCCGCTCCGCACGGAGCGGCCCCTTCCGCGCTTCACCAGGCGGAGGGATCACGCCCGTCGACCGCGAAGAGCGATCCGTCCGGAGCGGCCGAGTAGACCCTCCCGTCGGCCGCGAGCGGCGCCGGGATCGCGCCGACGAGCGAGCCCCGGTCGTCGCCGAGCCGCGACTTCGTCTGACCGAGCAGGGTGCCGCGTGCGGTGTCCACGGCCAGGAGCCGTCCGTCCACCGCGGTCAGGTAGAGCCGTCGCCCGGACACGACCGGAGCCGAGGCCGTGCTGACGGAGGTCTCCACCCGCCAGAGCTGGGCCGACGTCCCGGTGTCCACGGCGACCAGTGCCCCTCCGCCGGCCATCAGGTACACCGTGTCGCCCTGTACGGCGGCCTGTGACGACGGCAGCGGAATGGTCAGCGGGATGCGGCGGACCGACCGGTCGGCCGTGTCGTACCGCACGACGGCATCCGTGTACTGGTCGGTCGCGCTCGAGGTGAACCAGACCACTCCGTCATGGGCTCCCACGATGGTCAGCGTCCCGTCCAGACTCCGCTGCCAGCGCGTGGCGCCGGTCTGCGGGTCCACGGCTGTCACCCGTGTCCCGTTCCCGGTCCCCGTCACGGTGTAGGCGACGGCGTCCCCGTACGAGAAGAAACTCGGCGACGGCTGGCCGGGGATCGAGCGGTGCCACTTCTCCTCGCCCGTCGCGGCATCGAGCGCGGTGACCTTGCCGTCCGGCCCGGTGAGCAGGACGACGCCGCCGACGTGGGCGATACGACCCTGGTAGCGCGCGGTGTCACGGCTCCACCGGGTGGTGCCGGTGGCGGGGTCCAGCGCTGTCAGCCGTCGTCCGTCCCCGCTGACGACCTGCACAAGCCCGCCGGACAGCACGGGCGGCGCCGTCGTCGAGTAGTGGCTTCCCTGGTCCGTGTCGCCGCGGGACCACAGGATGTGTCCGTCGGCCGGGTCGACCGCGGCGGCCAGGACGCCGGGACGGACGCAGTACAACTCGTGCGGTGCGTAGGTGCATCGGGGCAGGCCCTCGGCCTTGGCGCCGCGGGCGCTCAGGCCGATGTCCCACGGCTGGAAGCCGCTCTGCGACCGCTGCCCCGCGCTCTTCTTCGGCGTCTTGACGTCGGAGCTGTCGAGGAGGGCGAAGGCGCCGACGACCACGGCGGTGACCACGGCCGCGGTAACGGCGACCGCGAGCCGCCAACGCCTTGCGAGGACCCCCTTGAGTTTCCTGGAGTCCTCGGGCCTCTTCGGCATGGAGGGTTTGCCCCGCACGGAGGGCGCCGACTGCCCGCTCGACCCACGCTGTTCAGGGATGCCCGAGCTGCGCTGCCCGGCAATGCCCGATCCACGCTGCTCAGGAATGAACGCCTGTGTGGCGTACGAGGCCGACACCGACTTCAGCGCCGTCATCAGCTCGTCCGGTGTGGGCCGGTCTTCGGGCTCCTTGGCGAGGCAGCGCGCGACAAGGCCGGCCAGCTCCTCCGGGACACCTGTCAAGTCCGGCTCGTCATGGACGACTTGATAGGCCACGAGATACGGGCTGTCGGAGTCGAAGGGGCCGCTCCCGGTGGCCGCGTGCACGATCACCGAGCCCAGCGCGAAGACGTCGGCGGCCGGTCCGACCTCCCGCGGCCTGCGGAATTGCTCCGGCGCCATGAACGGCGGCGTGCCGATCAATTTGCCTGTCTCTGTCCGCAGTTCACTGTCGGAAGGCCGCGAAATGCCGAAGTCGATGACTTTGGGGCCGTCGTCGGCCAGGAGGACATTGCTGGGCTTGAGATCGCGATGTACGACACCGGCCCGGTGAATGTCGCGCAGCGCCTCGGCGAGGCCGGCCATCAGGTGGCGCAGCCGGGCCGGAGGCAGCGCCCCATTCCGCTTCACATGCTCGGCGAGCGTCGGCCCGGGGATGAACAGCGTGGCCATCCACGGGTGTTCGGCCTCGGGATCGGCGTCCACCACGGGCGCGGTGAAGGCACCGCTCACCCGCCGAGCGGCCGCGACCTCCTGTTTGAACCGCCCCCGGAACTCGGGGTCTTGTGCGAATCCGGCATGTACGACCTTGACGGCGAGCCGCAACCCGGAGGCGGACCGCGCCAGATGCACGATGCCCATGCCACCGGAGCCGAGCTGCGCCTCCAGCTGGTACTGCCCGGCGAATCGCGGAAGTTCCGCTTCCGGGTCTGTACCGGCGCTGCGCTCTGGCGGCATTACTCACCCCCGTGGGTCCGTCCGCATGCGCGACGCGCAGAGCCTAGTCGATGCTTCGTGCGAACCATCGGCGGCTTGCTAGCCTCGACGCCCGACGCGATTTTGGCGTGAACCATTCACGGCAAGCGTTTCAGACAGGCATTCAACGGGGGAGGCCAGGATGGCCACGGAAGACATACAGATCGCAGGCGCGGGGGAGACGGTGGCGGCCGAGCCGCTGAGCGCGGAGTCAACCCGCACGTATCCCCTCGCGCCGGGATACACCGTCAACGTCCGTAGCGGCCCGGGCACGCACTACAGCGTCGTCCGCACCCTGCCGGCGGGCTCGAGCGTCCCGATCTACTGCCAGTGCCCGGGGGAGTCCGTCAGCGGCTACTACGGGACGACGAACGTCTGGGACAACATCGCCAACGGCCAGTTCGTGTCCGACGCCTACGTGAAGACGGGCAGCGACGGTTACGTCGCGCCGCGCTGCGCCTGACCGAACGAGGCCAGGGCCCGAACGAGGCCAGGGCCCGAACGAGGCCAGGGCCCGAACGAGGCCAGGGCCCGAACGAGGCCTGGGGCCCCGCGGCCGACCGGAGCGATAATCGTCGAGTGAGTGACGAGAACCAGTCCGGTACCCCCGCGGGACCCCAGCCCGAGCCCCTCCGTTTCTTCGGGACGACCTGGGTGGCCCAGGACGGCGGCTACACGGTCCGCCGCATCGCCGTGGCCGTCGGCTCGCTCGCCGCCGCGGTCGCCGCCTGTTTCGTGCTCCGCTTCGCCTACCAGGGCCTGGCGATCGCGGACGTCGGCAAACCGGTGACCCTCCTGGTCGTGGTGATGTTCGCGGTGTGCACCGCGCTCGCGTTCCGCCACACCTGGGACGCCTTCTCCAGGCGCCCCGACCCCGACCGCCAGGCCTCCCTCCGTGGCCTCCTGGCCATCGGCTTCATCGGCTCCCTCCTCGCCTACGCCTTCCGCACCCTCACCGAGGCCCCGGGCGAGAAGCTCGCCCGCGAGGAGTACGAGGAGGCACGCCGCCAGTACGAGCGCCGCTCCCGCAACCCCTCCAAAAAACGCCGCCGCCCCTGAGACCTCCAGCCAGCCCGGCGGGCAGGGGCGCAGCCCCGCCCCAGGGGCGCGGGGAACTGCGCGCCAAGCCCCCACTCACCCGCACGAAGAACCCACCCGGGGGTCTGGGGGCGGAGCCCCAGGTACGGAGGGGACGGGTAGGGGCGGCGGGGGCGAAAACCGCTGTTCTCCACCCCCGACCCGCACCACCATTCCCTTATGACGACCCACCCGCGCTTCTCCCACACCACCCGAGCCCACTCCTTCAACACGGCCGCAGCCCAGTACGCCGCGAACCGCCCCTCCTACCCGCCCGCCCTCTTCACCACCCTCGAAGACCTGGCCGCCCGCCCCCTCAAGGGCGCGAAGGTCATCGACGTGGGCGCGGGCACCGGCATCGCCACCACCCTCCTGCACGCCCGAGGCGCGGACGTCATCGCCGTGGAACCCGGCGAGGGCATGGCCGCGGAGTTCCGCCGCGCCCACCCCGGCATCCCCCTCGTCCGGGGCACAGGCGACGCCCTCCCCCTCGCCACCGCCTCCGCCGACTTCCTCACCTACGCCCAGTCCTGGCACTGGACGGCCCGGCCCACTCCCTCCCGGAGGCCTTCCGCGTCCTGCGCCCCGGCGGCGCCCTCGCGCTCTGGTGGAACACGGTCGCCCTCGACGTCCCCTGGATCGCCGCCCAGGCCCAGCGCATCGATCAGTACTTCGAGCACGCTCACCCCACCGAAGAAGACACCGCCACCAAGACCGAAGAAGACACCGCCACCAAGCCCCGGAAAGACACCGAATCCCACCAGCGAGCCGCAGGCACCCTCACCGAACGCGCCTTCAAAGGCGCCCCCGAACCCCCGCCCCACACCCACCGCATCGTCCGCTGGAGCCGCCACGTCCCCGTGGACACCCACCTCGCCAACATCGGAAGCCACTCGGCCTTCTTGATCCTCGGCCAGGAGGGCACCGACGCCTTCCTCGCCGAGGAGCGCACCCGCCTCCTGGAGACCTTCCCGGACGGCAGGGTCGAGGAGGTCTACGAGGTACTGGTGATCGTGGCCACCCGCTCGTGATCACGCGTGGCGGCCCACCGTTCCAGGGCCGCCGCACACGCGTGGTCCACATGCCGCAACCCGCCCAACTCCAGCCGTACGTCACGGTCGTGCGGCAACGCCTCCAAGGCGTCCAGCAGCTTCGGCAGCCGCAGGAACGTGGCGTTCCCCATCACCCGTACGACCATCCCCGCGGCCCCCCGGTCCTCCGTCTCCACATGCACATGGCTGATGTCCCACGCGGTCTTGGCGACGGCGAGCGCAAGCCCGACCAGCACCCCTTCGAACAGATTCCCCGCCACGATCGCCACCGCCGTCACGCCCAGCACGACCACCTCCCCACGATGCCCGCGCCACAGCACCCGCACCTCCCGCACCGGCACCAACTTGCAGCCCGCGTGCACCAGCAACCCCGCCAGCGCCGCCACCGGAATGATCCCGAGGACCCCGGGCACCACCACCGTGAAGACCAGCAGCCACACCCCGTGCAGTACGCGCGAGACCTTGGTCCGCGCCCCGGCCTGCACATTCGCCGCGCTCCGCACGATCACCGCGGTCATCGGCAGCGCCCCGAGCGCCCCGCACACGGTGTTCCCCGCACCCTGCGCGATGAGCTCACGGTCGTAGTCGGTCCGCGGCCCCTTGTGCAGCCGGTCCACCGCCGCCGCGCTGAACAGCGACTCGGCGGAGGCGATCAGCGCGAAGGCGACCACCGTCCCGAGCATGCCCACTTCCGTGAGCCGCCCCAGGTCCGCCAAGGACGGCGGCTGTACGGCACCGAGCAGCCCGCGCACCTCGACCCGCCGCACGGACAGGTCGAACACCCCGGTCGCACCCGCCGCGAGCGCCACCGCCAGCAATGGCGCCGGCACCACCCGCGCCCCGCGCCGCCAACGCGGCCACAGCAGCAGTACGACCACGGTGGCGCCCCCGACCGCGAGGGCCACCGGGTCCGCGTCCCCGGGCAGCGACACCAGCCCGGCGATCTTCCCGAACCCGCTCGCGGGCGCGGCCACGTCACCCATCGCGTAGACCTGACCCGCGATCAGCACCAGCCCGATCCCGGCGAGCATCCCCTGCACCACCGCGACGGACACGGCCCGGAACCACCGCCCGAGCCGCAGCGCCCCCAGCGTGAGCTGCACCAGCCCGGCGCCGAGCACCAGCACACCCAGGGCCCGCAGCCCGTACGTCTGCACCGCCTCGTACACCAGCACGGTCAGCCCGGCCGCGGGCCCGCTCACCTGAAGGCTGCTCCCGGGCAGCACCCCGGCGACCAGCCCGCCGACTATCCCGGTCACCAGACCCAACTCGGCCGGCACGCCCGAGGCGATGGCGACCCCTACACACAACGGCAACGCGACGAGAAACACGACGAGAGACGCGGACAGATCGGCTCGACACAGATCGGCTTTACGCATGCGGCAGCACCTCCGGTTGAGAGCGGAAGATGCGTGGGTGCCGAGCCGGGGGAGGGCACGGCGGATCCAACGGCGCGGCACCAAGGCCGGTGGGCATATGACCGCGCACTGAAATCCATTGTCGGTAACGGGAGTTGATCGCGCAGCCCTTCCGTGTAACCGCCGAGTGAACACGGAAGCGCACCACCTCACCGCACGCCGGAGCGCCCCCTTCCGATCACGCCCCCGCGCGCCTGCGCCGTCGGATGCGACCGGGCTTGACGAGGCCATCCCTCCCGCGCAATATTCATCGCATGATGAATTTCTTCCCCCGGCCCCCCGACCGCCCTGCGGCCACCAGCCCCCAGGCCACGGCCACCGCCATCCGCGCCGAAGGCCTCACCGTCGTACGCGGCCCCCGCACCGTCCTGCGCGGCCTCGACTTCGCCGTACCCCGCGGCCAGATCACCGGACTCCTCGGCCCCTCCGGCTGCGGCAAGTCCACCCTCATGCGCACCGTCGTCGGCACCCAGGCCAAAGTCACCGGCACCCTCGAAGTCCTCGGCCGCCCCGCCGGCGACGCCGCACTGCGCTCCCGCGTCGGATACGTCACCCAGGCCCCCTCGGTCTACGACGACCTGACCATCCGCCAGAACCTCGACTACTTCGCCGCGATCCTCGACCCCGGCCGCGCCGCCGCCGACCGCCGCGACGCCCATGTCACCCAGGCCATCGCCGATGTCGACCTCACCACCCACGCCGACTCCCTCGCCGGCAACCTCTCCGGCGGCCAGCGCAACCGCGTCTCTCTCGCGGTCGCCCTGCTCGGCACCCCCGAACTCCTGGTCCTCGACGAGCCCACCGTCGGCCTGGACCCGGTCCTGCGCCGCGACCTGTGGAACCTCTTCCACGCCATCGCCACGGAACGGAAGGCGACGCTGCTGGTCTCCTCCCACGTCATGGACGAGGCCGAGCGCTGCCACCGCCTGCTCCTGATGCGCGAGGGCGAGATCCTCGCCGACGACACGCCCGACGCCCTGCGCGAACGCACCGGCCGCGACACCGTCGAGGCCGCCTTCCTCCACCTCGTCGACGAGGCGGCCGCGACCGGCGACGCCCGCAAGGAGACCGTCCGATGACCACGACCGCCACCACCCACACGGGCCCGGACACGACGGCCCCCGCCCGCCCGAGCGCGATCAACTACTCCCGTACGACCGCCACCGCGACCCGCGTCCTGCGCCAGCTCCGCCACGACCCGCGCACCATCGCGCTGATGATCCTCATCCCGTGCCTGATGCTCGTCCTGCTCCGCTACGTCTTCGACGGCAGCCCGCGCACCTTCGACTCCATCGGGGCCTCACTCCTCGGGATCTTCCCGCTGATCACGATGTTCCTGGTCACCTCCATCGCCACCCTGCGCGAACGCACCTCGGGGACCCTGGAACGCCTCCTCGCTATGCCCCTCGGCAAGGGCGACCTGATCGCCGGCTACGCCCTGGCCTTCGGCGCCGTCGCCGTCGTCCAGTCGGCCCTGGCCACGGGCCTCGCGGTCTGGTTCCTCGGCCTCGACGTCACGGGCTCCCCCTGGCTCCTGCTGCTCGTGGCCCTCCTCGACGCCCTGCTGGGCACCGCCCTCGGCCTCTTCGTCTCGGCCTTCGCGGCCTCGGAATTCCAGGCGGTCCAGTTCATGCCGGCGGTGATCTTCCCCCAGCTCCTCCTCTGCGGCCTCTTCACGGCCCGCTCCACCATGCACCCGGTCCTCGAAGCCCTCTCCGACGTCCTCCCCATGTCCTACGCCGTCGACGGCATGAACGAAGTCCTCAAGCACACCGACATGACGACCGGCTTCGTCCGCGACGCGTTCATCGTGGCGGGCTGCGCCCTCCTGGTCCTGGCCCTGGGCGCGGCAACTCTGAGGCGCCGCACCGCATGACGCATCCACGCCGACAGGGGCAGGGGCGCAGCCCCGCCCCAGGGGCGCGGGGAACTGCGCGCCAAGCCCCCACTCACCCGCACGAAGAACCCACCCGGGGGTCTGGGGGCGGAGCCCCAGGTACGGACGGGACGGGTAGGGGCGGCGGGGGGGCGAGAACACCCCCACGGCAGCAGAGCACCCCCGTCCGCCCAACGGACACCCCACCCCGCCCAACCCCCCGAGTGCGAGGATGACCCCAGGACGACGAACCCCCGGAGGGCACCCGCACCATGACCCAGAAAGTCGCAGTCCTCGGCACCGGCAAGATCGGCGAAGCGCTGCTCAGCGGAGTGATCCGATCCGGCTGGGCCCCCGCCGATCTGCTGGTCACGGCCCGCCGCCCCGAGCGCGCCAGGGAACTCCAGGAGCGCTACGGCGTCACCGCCGTCACCAACGCCGAGGCCGCCAAGAACGCCGACACCCTGATCCTCACGGTCAAGCCGCAGGACATGGGCACCCTCCTCGACGAACTCGCCCCCCACGTCCCCGCCGACCGCCTGATCATCAGCGGCGCGGCGGGCATCCCCACCTCCTTCTTCGAGGAGCGCCTCGCCACCGGCACCCCGGTCGTCCGGGTCATGACGAACACCCCCGCCCTCGTCGACGAGGCGATGTCCGTCATCTCCGCCGGCAGCCACGCCACCGAAGCGCACCTCGCCCACGCCGAGGAGATCTTCGGCGCCGTCGGCAAGACGCTCCGCGTCCCCGAGTCCCAGCAGGACGCCTGCACCGCGCTCTCCGGCTCGGGACCGGCGTACTTCTTCTACCTGGTCGAGGCCATGACGGACGCGGGCATCCTGCTCGGCCTGCCCCGTGACAAGGCCCACGACCTGATCGTCCAGTCCGCGATCGGCGCCGCCGTGATGCTCCGCGACAGCGGGGAGCACCCCGTGAAACTCCGCGAGGCCGTCACCTCTCCCGCGGGCACCACGATCAACGCGATCCGCGAACTCGAGAACCACGGCGTCCGCGCGGCCCTCATCGCCGCACTGGAGGCAGCCCGCGACCGCAGCCGCGAACTGGCCTCCGGCAACAGCTAGAGACAGCGGGGCCGGGGCCGCCGCCCCGGCCCGCCGCCAACAACCTCTCTCCCCTCAGGGACTTCAGCCGGCGGCCAGCAGCCCGATCGCCCGATACGCCGCGTCCACCCGGGGACGCGCCATCTTCCGGGCCTTCTCGGCGCCGTCGCGCAACACCGCCTCCACATACGCGGCATCCGCGCACAACCGCTTGTGCCTCTCCTGTACGGGCCTGAGGAGTTCGATCACGGCCTCGGCGGTGTCCTTCTTCAAAGCGCCGTACGACTCGTAGGCACCGCCCAGGGTCTCCGGATCCCCACCTTCACAGGCGGCGAGAATCTCCAGCAGGTTCGAGACACCCGGCCGGCCCTCGGGGTCGTACAGGACGTCCTGCCCGCTGTCGGTCACGGCCCGCATGATCTTCCTGCGCACGGCATCCGGCTCATCGAGCAGATAGACGACGCCGGGGCCCACGTCATCGCTCTTCCCCATCTTCGACGTCGGCTCCTGCAGATTCATGACCCGCGCCGCGACCTGCGGCCGCGTGGCCCGGGGCACCATGAAGGTGTGCCCGTAGCGCTGGTTGAACCGCACCGCGAGATCCCGGGTCAGCTCCACATGCTGTGTCTGGTCGTCCCCGACCGGCACCTCGTCGGTCCCGTACGCCAGGATGTCCGCCGCCATCAGCACGGGATACGTCAGCAGGGACAGCCGCACACTCCCGCCCCGCTCCCGCTCGCGCGCGGCCTTCTCCTTGTACTGGATCATCCGCCGCATCTCCCCGTCGGTCGCGACGCACTCCAACAGATACGACAGCCGCGCGTGCTCGTCCACATGACTCTGTACGAAGACGGTGCACAGCTCCGGATCGAGCCCCGAGGCCAGCAACAACGTCGCCGCCTGCCTGCTGAGCCTGCGCACCCGCCCCGGATCGTGGTCCACGGTCAGCGCGTGCAGATCGACGACGCAGAACAGGGCGTCGGCCTGGTGCTGATCGACATCGGCCCACCGCCGGATGGCCCCGAGATAGTTCCCCAGCGTCAGATGCCCGGTCGGCTTGACCCCACTGAAGACCCGTGTCATCTCTCCACCTCCTGGTCGAGGCCGCCGCACCCGCCGGCCGGCTCCCCAGGAGGGAGACACAAAAAACGGCCGCCGAGGCGGCGGCCGTTGAGTACATACGTGAGTACGGCCGCCCGTCAGGCGGCCCACCACTGCTGGGTGCACGTATGTGTAGTCATGGCTCCGAGCGTACGCCTCCGGAGGGCATCCCGGAGCGGAGTTGACACGCCCCTACCCGGTACGTAGTGTTCTCCGAGTTGTCCGACGTGAGCGCCGACCCCGGTCGGTCCCCGGACAGCCATTCCGCAACAAACACTCAACGAACGACGACTCGTCGTCGGCTCGTTTTCATGCGTGTTTGCGAAATGAGGAATCCGCGTTCGAAAGGGCGCCACCCCGATTAGCTCGGGAGCCAGGAATCCGCTAAAGTCTCACTCGTCGGAACGGCCCAAGGGCCGGGAAGACAAGCCCCGCTGACTGGGAATCAGGCCCGAAAGGATCTGATAGAGTCGGAACCGCCGGAAAGGGAAACGCGAAAGCGGGAACCTGGAA